>NZ_JBIISA010000040.1:0-24150 GCF_044341265.1 Flavobacterium sp. | reverse complement strand
TTCCCATTCCGAACAGAGAAGTTAAGCCCGATTGCGCAGATGGTACTGCATAACTGTGGGAGAGTATGTCGCCGCCTTCTTTTTGAAAACCTCTATCATTTATTTGATAGAGGTTTTTTGTTTTATATCAAGTTTAGGAAAATTGAGTAAAAATTATCTGAACAGATGTGTATGCCTTAAGTTTACTATATATAGCGCTAATGATAGTGAATAACCATAGTCAAACGTTATTATCTATTTGAAAACGTTATCCAAATTGCGGATAGTTTATAATTTTATTTATTGAAAGTGGTGTTCTTTTATAAGGTTGCGTGAGTGATAGTAGCGGCATCCTTTTCTTCTTTTCTTAAAAAAGAAAAGATATAGCGGATAGCACGACCCTTGGGGCACGCCATAAAAATTATACTAAGTATTGGTAGTGAAAATAATTAAGTTCTAGAGTGTCTGATGAGTTTACGAGAGTCTTGTAAAAAAAAGTAGTAATCTATTTAATTAGATATACTCTAGTACTCTTTCTAAAGCCATTCCACGTGAACCTTTTATTAAAATTGTATTATTTGAAAAATGATTTTCATTAAGAAAGACAACAAATGATTCAAAGTCTTTATAAAAGAAGTGGTTACTTTTACTGTTTTTATTTAAGTAAAAATCTTTTCCAATAAAATGACAAATTGTTTCTTCTTCACTTTTTAAATATTCGACTATAGATTTGTGTTCTTCTATACTTTCATTACCTAATTCAAACATATCACCAATAATAATTACTTTATTGTTTTTTTCTAGTTGTATAAAATTTTCTAATGCTACTAACATGCTACTAGGATTTGCATTATAGGCGTCTAAAATGATTTCATTTGTGTTTTTTGAGAGTAATTGAGAACGATTGTTGTCGGGAATATAACTTTCTATCGAGTTCTTTATATCTTCATCAGAAACCCCAAAATAATGCCCAATTGTTATAGATGCATTTATATTATTTGCATTATAAAGTCCAATTAAATGTGATTGTATCACTGAATTATTGAAATGAATGTTGACAAACGGATTTGCAGTAATGCTTTTTATAAAAACATTTGCTTTGTCCATTTCAGTGCTAAATGTTATTCTATTTATGTCTCTAGTTTTTTCTTCTTGTATTTTATCATCAATATTTACAAAAACTTTTTTATCATTAAATCTAATGTAGTCATACATTTCGCTTTTGCCTTTTATTACTCCTTCAACACCTCCAAATCCCTCTAAATGTGCTTTTCCAAAATTTGTAATATATCCAAAATCTGGATTTGTAATTTCACATAAAAATTGAATTTCTTTTTGATGATTAGCACCCATTTCAACAATTCCAATTTCAGTTTCACTATTGAAAGATAAAATTGTTAAAGGAACTCCTATGTGATTGTTTAAATTTCCTAATGTGGCTTTGGTTTTATATTTTTTTGATAGTACAGCTTGTATTAGTTCTTTAGTTGTAGTTTTTCCATTGCTACCGGTTAAAGCTATTATGGGTAGTTTTAGATAGTTTCTGTGATATTTTGCTAATTCTTGTAAAGCAACTAAACTATTTTGTACAATAATAGTTCTATGATCGATGTAATAATCCGGATTGTCAATTATAGCGTATATAGCACCTTTTTCTATTGCTTCTTTTGCAAATGTATTAGCATCATATTTTTCACCTTTTATAGCAACAAAAAATGATTTTTGTTTTACTTTTCTTGTGTCTATTACAATATCATTTGATAGTAAAAAAAGCTTGTGGATATCTTTTATGTCCATATTAAGAAATGAATTGAAAACAAAAAGCCCTAATTAAAGGGCTTTTTTGTTTAATGTATAAATGTATTATCTTTTCTTTTTGTTTCTAGCTGATTTTTTTGAATCAGATTTTGGTCCAACTCTAGACATTGCACATCTAAATCCGATATAGTCTGTAGCCATATCTTGAGGGAAATATCTTCTTTGTGCAGGATCTAACCAATATGCTCTGTCTCTCCAAGAACCACCTTTATATACTCTAACATCATCATTCACTAAAGTTGTTCTTTTGCTTGACTTGTCAAATTTACGAATCATGTTTCCAATACTGTCTGTAGATACATTGTGTTTTGGAGAATCATACATTCTTTGTTCGTCTTTTAACTTGCCATCGCCTTCTTCTGATGAACCGAAATCAAAATATCTAGTAGATTGTTTATCACCATCTCTATAATTTCTGTGGTCGCTTTTGTCAAAGTTTTGTCTCAAATAAGTTTCTTTTTCATCAACAGGTACTTGAGCAATTTGCCCAATAAAGTTTCTTGCCATAACTCTACCATTTGGTAAAGTATCAAATTTTTGAGTTTCTTGAGTAACTAATTCAACTTTTCCGTCTTCGCCGATTTTATTTTTAGTGTAAACGTTACCTCTAAAGTAGTTGAAATCATTTGCTTCATCATCAATTATTGGTCTGTAAACGTCAGCAACCCATTCAGAAACGTTACCCGCCATATCATAAAGACCAAAATCGTTAGGAGGATATGATTTAACTTTATTTGTAATATCTGCACCATCATCAGACCATCCAGCTATACCACCATAATCTCCTTTTCCTTGTTTGAAGTTTGCTAACTGGTCACCTTTAATTTGTCTTTTTCCAGAACGAGTATAACTTCCAGACCATGGATATTTCTTTTGACCTTTGTAAATGTTATATTCTCTTTGGCCTACATCAGCAGCTGCAGCATATTCCCATTCTGCTTCTGTTGGTAGTCGGTACTCTGGTAAAATTAGACCTGAAGTTCTTTGTGCGTAAACGTTTTTAGCACCACTATTTCCATTTGCATTAGCAGTTCCACCACCAGCACCAGCTGCGCCATTGCTTTTAGCGCCACCTTTTTGTCCTTTTTGTAAAACAATTTCTTGATTTCCACCATAAGTTTTAGTAGGAGCAGCTAGATAAGTTTCTGTGTCAAATGTAGCATCAGCTTTTACATCTACAACTTTTGAATCTTTTTTCAAAAATCTTTGTTGTTCTAATATAGATTCATTTACTCTATTTGTTCTCCACTTAGCAAATTCGGTTGCTTGAATCCAGTTAACACCTACTACAGGATATTCAGCATATGCTGGATGTCTTAAATAGTTATTTGTCATAGTTTCGTTGTAACCTAATCTATTTCTCCACACTAAAGTATCAGGCGAAGCACCTTCATAGATATTTTTATAATTGTCTTCTTCTGGAGGAAATACTCTTTTTAACCAATCTAAATACTCCATGTACATAAGGTTGGTTACTTCGGTTTCATCCATATAAAAAGACTGAACGTGCTGTTGATTTGGTGTATTGTTCCAATCATGCATTGGATCATCTTGAACTTTACCCATTGTAAAAGTTCCACCTTCAACTAACACTAATCCTGGGCCAGTTGCTTGCTTTTTAAATTTAGAAGCATACTGAAATCCACCTTTTTTGTCGTTAATTTTCCATCCAGTGGCTTTTGATCCACCTTTAGAATTCGATTTTTTGCTACAACTTGATACACTAGCCATTAATGCTAGTACAAGTAACAACCTGATTGCCATAAATTTGTTTACTTTCATACTCTTAGTAGGTAATAAATTTTCGAGGCGCAATATAAGAATTAACCTTGAAATTGCAACATCTTTTTTAATAATAGTAAAAATTATTTTTTCTTGAACTATTTATTAACGTTAACTTGTGTTTATTATTGTATTTCAAATATTAATTTTATTTTTACATTCAGTAATATTTGAAAAATAATTGCGTTACTATGTACTATGAAAAAGATTTATTTTTATTTATTTCTATTTAGCGGTGTTTTGGTTTTTGCACAGCAAAGTAAAAATATAAGTATCGATTGGATTGATAAAACTAATTATTCGTTCGGCGAATATAAAGTTAATGTTCCTGTTTTTAAAACAGATAGCTATGATTTTGATTTTGCAAAGAAAGAAATTGTTTTCACAAGTAAAGTAGAAGTTAGTGATTTAATTGATGAAAATTCTTTGATGATTTCTGATATTGTCTATGAAGCAATTCTAGAAAGTCAACTAGGAGATTTAAAAAAAGAAAATATTAAAAATTCTATTTCAGCATCATTGAAAAATGTTATTGCTCGAGATAAAAAATATGTTGTCTTGCAATTTTATCCAATTATTAAAGATGGAATTGGTTATAAAAAGGTAAAATCATTTACTTATACGTATAACATTTCTTCTGTTTCTAATAAAACTAATTTTCTTCAAAATCAATTTAGTATTTCAAATTCTGTTTTATCTAGCGGAAAATGGAGTCGTTTTTATGTAGAAAAATCTGGTGTTTACAAATTATCTAAGTCGTTTCTTTCTAGTTTAGGATTTGATATGAATTCTGTAAATCCAACTAAAATTAAGATTTATGGAAATGGTGGACGAATGCTTCCTTTGTCAAATGCTCAATATTATCCAGATGACTTAGAGGAAAATGCCATTCAAGTTATTGGAGAACAAGATGGTTCTTTTGGTAATGATGATTATATCTTGTTTTATGCAGAAGGAGTTGATAATTGGAGTCAAGAAAATGAAACACATTTAAATTTATATTCTGATAGGTCTTATTACTATGTAAATGTTGTTGGAGATGATGGGAAAAGGATAAGTTTAATGTCTCAACCTTCGGCTGGGTTCACTTTAAATTTGACCACGTTTGATGATTATCAATTTCACGAGGTTGATTTGACTAATATTGGTAGGTTAGGCAGGGTTTGGTTTGGTGAAAACTTCAATATAGAAGACGAGCAAACATTCGATTTTAACTTTCCAAATATTGTTACAAGTTCTCCAGCAAAAGTAACTGTTCATACTGGAGGAAATTCTTTCGTTGATACCTCATTTTCAATAGCTGTAAACGCGCTAAATATTGGAACAATAAATTTGCCAGAAGTTGATTTGAATTCTGGAACAGAGGCTTCTCACGGTTCTTTAGTTTCCAACGTGCCAGGAGCTTCAAATTTTAATGTTAAACTTACCTACAATAATAATGGTGTTCCAACTTCTAAAGGTTACTTAGATTATATAAGTATTTCATGTAAAAGTAATTTAACGGGTTTTGGTAAACAATTTAGATTTACATACAATAATGCGCCGCTGCAAACTGGTGTTGTACAATATCAGATTTCAAATGCAACTGGAATTTCTCAAATATGGGATATTACCGATATTTATAATGTTACTTCTGTTAAAAATACAAATCAAAGTAGTTTTTCTTTCAAATCTAATTTAGGAGTTGAAAAAAAATATATTGCTATTGACGAATCAGATTTGTATACTCCACTTAAAGAAAATAACACATCGGTTACAAATCAAGATTTAAAAGGTACAATATTTAACAATGCTCAAGGAAATTTTGAAGACATAGATTACCTTATCATTACACCAAGATCAATAAATGCACAAGCAGAAAAATTAGCCAACTTTCATAGGAGTTATTCTAATTTGAATGTTAAAGTAGTAAATCTAGATGATATTTATCAAGAATTTGGAGGTGGTAAACAAGATATTGGAGCTATCAGGAATTTTGTAAAGTATGTATATCATAATGCTTCTTCACCAAGTCAAAGGGTTAAGTATTTGAATTTATTTGGTGATGCATCATTTGATTTTAAAGACAGAATTCCGAATAACACAAACGTGGTGCCAATTTATCATGCTACAAATAGTTATTATTCTGGTGAATTGTCTTTTGCTTCAGATGACTTTTTTGCGTTAATGGATACAAACGAAGGTGATCCATTATATTCTTTTGGTGCGGATATTGCAGTTGGAAGAATGTTAGTTTCATCTGTTCAACAAGCAGAGGAAATGGTAAACAAGGTTATTGAGTATCATGATATAAAATCTTATGGTAGTTGGAGAAATAACTATGTTGCTATATCTGATGATTCTGATAAGGTCTCGGACGTTTCACTTCAAGAAAAACAAAATAATTTAACAGATGTAATTAATGCTCAAAAGCCATTCATAAATTTCAAAAAGATATTGTTAGATGCTTATCAACAACAAACTTCAGCTGGTGGTGATCGATATCCTCAAGCCAATGAAGATATCATAAATGCTTTTGAAAAAGGAGCATTAGTTTTTAATTATTTAGGTCATGGTGGTGAAGACGGTTTAACAGGTGAAAGAATCTGGGATAAATTCGATGGTTATGATTTTAATAATCGTTTCAGATATCCTTTATTTATTACAATCACTTGTGAGTTTTCGAGATTTGATAATCCATATCGCCCAACTGCAGGAGAATATACTTATTGGAATCCAAAAGGCGGTGCTATTTCTATGATTACTACAATTAGGTCGATTGGGCAATATAATGCCGAAATATTTAATGATATTTTGGCTGAGAAACTGTTTTCTTATGGGTCTAATCAATATGTTTCAATTGCAGAAGCATTGCGACTTGCCAAAGGTTCAAGTAATAACAATTCTTCAACCAGAGTAATAGCATATCTTGGTGATCCCGCATTAATGCTTTCTATTCCAAAGCCAAAAGTTGTTTTGACAAAAGTAAATGATGTTTCAATTACCCAACCTATTGATGATTTAAAAGCATTGAGTTATGTTAAATTATCAGGCGAAGTTCAAGATGATAATGGAAATTTACTTTCTTCTTATAATGGTGAGTTGGCTGTAAATGTTTTTGATAAGAATTACAATAAGTCAACTTTTAATAATGATGGATATAGTCCTGTAATGAGTTTTGTTAATCTTGGCGAAACTATTTTTAGAGGAAATGCTTCTGTAAATAATGGTAAATTTGAGTTTGGATTTGTTGTTCCAAGAGATATTAAAATTCCACTAGGAAATGGTAGAGTGAGTTTTTATGCTAAAAGAGATCAAATTCTTTTGGATAAAACAGGTTATAATTTAGACATAAAAGTTGGAGGCATTAATACTAATGCGGTTGCAGATAATACTCCGCCAAGAGTTCGTTTGTATATGAATGATGAAAGTTTTGTGAATGGTGGAATAACAAATGAATCGCCTTTCTTTTTGGCTTTTGTTGAAGATGAACATGGAATCAATACAGCAAGTGGAATTGGTCATGATATTGTAGCAATTTTAGATGGTGATGAAACCAGACCATTTATTTTAAACGATTATTATGAAACGGAACTGAACGATTATACCAAAGGTAAAATAAGATTTCCTTTCAGGAATTTGTCAAAAGGATTGCATACAATTGTTTTTAAAGCTTGGGATGTTTACAATAATTTCATTTCAGCAGAAATACAGTTTATAGTTGCCGATAGTGGTGATATTACGTTGACTAATGTATTAAATTATCCAAATCCATTCGTGAGTTACACTCAGTTTTGGTTCAATCATAACAAACCTTTTGAGCCATTAGAAGTACAAGTTCAAGTCATGACAATTACCGGAAAAGTGGTAAAAACAATTAATCAAACTGTTACTACAGAAGGATTTTTATCAAGAGAAATTACTTGGGATGGTAAAGATGATTTTGGAGATAAAATTGGAAAAGGAGTTTATATTTATAAGTTGACTGTTCGGTCTACTGTTTCAAACAATAAGTCAGAAAAAATAGAAAAACTTGTTATACTTTAAGAAAATGCTATATTTGTTAAATAATAATATTATAAAAATGAAATCGGAAATTCAAAAAAGCACAAAAAATATTTTTAAAAGCTTGATTAATAATTTACTATTAATAGTATTACTTATTTTTTCAATTCAAAACATAAATGCACAAGATAGAGTAATTACTACAGGTGTGCCATTTTTATTAGTAGCAGCAGATGCAAGAGCTGCTGGTATGGCAGATCAGGGTGTTGCTACTTCTGCAGATGCTTATTCTCAGCAATGGAATCCAGCAAAATATGCTTTTGCATTAGATAAACAAGGTTTCGCAGTAAGCTATACACCTTATTTAACGGCGTTAGTGAATGATATTTCGTTAGGACAAGTTAACTATTACAATAGAATTAATGAAAAAAGTGCCTTTGCAGGAAGTTTACGTTTTTTTAGCTTGGGTGAAATCGAATTAAGACAAAATTTTGATGACCCTGCAAATGTTGTTAAACCAAATGAATTAGCTCTTGATGGTTCGTATTCATTGAAACTTAGCGAACATTTCAGTATGGCAGTTGGAGGTCGATACATACGATCAAATTTGAAAATTGCAGATGTAAATACTGACGCAGTCCCTGGAAGCACTTTTGCAGTTGACGTGGCAGGTTTCTATCAATCTGAAGAAATTGCTTTTAACGAATTTAATGGAAGATATCGTTTGGGTTTCAATTTTCAAAATATGGGACCAAAAATAAGTTATGACAATACACAGAATGATATTTCTTCTAACTTTTTACCAGCCAATATGCGTTTAGGAGGAGGCTTTGATTTTATATTAGATGAATACAATAAAGTAGGTGTAAGTGTAGAATTTGCTAAGCTTCTTGTTCCTACACCTCAAGAGCCAAAACTAATTGATATTGATGGAGATGGAACAATATCTCAACAAGAAGAAAATACCGCTAGAGATTTAAATAATGAAAATTATAAAAAAATCAACTGGGTTTCGGGAATGTTTAAATCATTTAATGATGCTCCAGGTGGATTCTCAGAAGAATTAAAAGAGTTTACTTATTCAGCTGGTTTAGAGTATTCTTATCAAGATTCATTTGCCATGAGATTAGGTTATTTTAATGAAAGTCCTTTAAAAGGTGCTAGAAGATTCTTTTCACTTGGTGCTGGATTCAAATATAATGTAGTTAAGGTAGATGTTTCTTATTTATTTTCTGCTTCAAAAGTTAAAAACCCATTAGAAAACACATTACGTTTTTCACTTACATTTAATTTTGGTGATAAATACGATGAATATTAAAAAGTAATGAATTAAATAACAATCCAAATTTCTTAATCGAAGTTTGGATTTTTTTTCCTCTATAAATAATGAAAGAAATAAACATTAACACCACTATTTCGGTTTTCAACGGAATCAATGAATTACCAAGCGAGATTCAAACATTAATGAATCAAGCTATTGAAACACGTAAAAATGCATATGCACCATATTCTAAATTTAGAGTTGGAGCAGCAATATTGTTAGATAATGGTAAAATAGTTTTAGGTTCCAATCAAGAAAACGCGGCTTATCCTTCTGGTTTATGTGCTGAACGTGTAGCAATTTTTCAAGCTGGAGCTATTTATCCAAATGCAAAAATTGTGAAATTAGCAATAACAGCAGCATCGGATTCTAATCCTACCTTATCACCAATTCCACCATGTGGCGCATGTCGACAATCCATTGCTGAATATGAATTTAAACAAGAGACTCCAATTGAAATCTATTTTATGGGCGAATCTGGAGAAGTTTATAAGTCAAATTCTATAAATAATTTATTGCCGCTTTCGTTTGACAAAACATCCTTGTAAGCTATAACGATATAGTTGATATTTAAGAATAAACAGTTATTAAAAAATGCTATTTTAATTCTGAATTATTTTTACTTCTACTATCAATATCTTACTTTTGCAATTCGCAAATTTGATAATTCACAATTTGTGATACGATTACAATACATTTAATCAACGTAATTCATTAAAAAATGAAACCAATTACAAAGGAAACTTACCTTCAATGGTACGAAGAAATGCAGTTTTGGAGAAAATTTGAAGACAAATTAGCCGCTGTATATATTCAACAAAAAGTTAGAGGATTTTTACATTTATATAATGGTCAAGAAGCAGTTCTTGCTGGAGCAATCCATGCAATGGACTTGTCTAAAGACAAAATGATTACAGCTTATCGTAATCACGTTCAGCCAATCGCAATGGGTGTTGATCCTAAAAAAGTAATGGCAGAACTTTACGGAAAAGTAACAGGAACATCAAAAGGAATGGGTGGTTCTATGCACATTTTCTCTAAAGAACATGGTTTTTATGGTGGTCACGGTATTGTGGGTGCACAAATTCCAGTTGGAGCAGGAATGGCTTTTGCTGATAAATATTTTGAAACAGGTGGTGTAACTTTAACCTATTTTGGTGATGGTGCTGCACGTCAAGGTTCCCTTCACGAAGCTTTTAACATGGCTATGAATTGGAAACTTCCAGTAGTTTTCATTTGTGAAAACAATGGATATGCAATGGGAACTTCTGTTGAAAGAACGGCAAATCACACAGATATTTGGAAACTTGGTTTAGGTTATGAAATGCCATGCGGACCAGTTGACGGAATGAATCCTGTGAAAGTTGCTGAAGCTATGCAAGAAGCAATTGACAGAGCTCGTCGTGGTGACGGACCTACATTTTTAGAAATGAAAACATACCGTTATAGAGGTCACTCTATGTCGGATGCTCAATTATACAGAACAAAAGAAGAGGTTGAAGAATATAAAAAAATTGACCCAATTACTCAAGTTCTTGACATCATAAAGGAGAAAAAATACGCAACTGATGCTGAAATTGAAGCAATGGATCAACGAGTAAAAGACTTAGTTGACGAATGCGAAAAGTTTGCAGAAGAATCTCCTTTCCCAGAAGTACAACAACTTTACGATGTAGTGTACGAACAAGAAAATTATCCTTTCATTCCTCATAGACTATAATTATGGCAACAGTAATAAACATGCCTCGTTTGAGCGATACTATGACAGAAGGAACTGTTGCAACATGGCTTAAAAAAGTAGGTGACACAATAAAAGAAGGTGATATTTTAGCTGAAATCGAAACTGATAAAGCTACAATGGAATTCGAATCGTTCAATTCAGGTGTTTTACTACACATCGGAATTGAAGCAGGTCAAACTGCTCCAGTTGATTCATTATTAGCCATCATCGGAAAAGAAGGCGAAGATATTTCTGCTTTATTAGCAGGTGGTGCTCCGGCTCCAAAAGCTGAAGCTACTCCAGCTATTGAAACTCCTGCGGCTTCTGCTCCTTCAGTAGCTGTAGCAATTCCTACAGGTGTAAAAGTTATAACAATGCCACGTTTAAGTGATACAATGACAACAGGAACTGTAGCGACTTGGTTAAAAAAAGTAGGAGACACTGTGAAAGAAGGTGACATGCTTGCTGAAATTGAAACCGATAAAGCAACAATGGAATTCGAATCCTTCAATGCAGGAACTTTATTATACATTGGAATTCAAGAAGGTGGATCTGCACCAGTTGACAGCGTTTTAGCAATCATCGGACCGGCAGGAACTGATATTACAGGAATAGCTGAAAACTATTCAAAAGGTGGTGAAGCACCAGTAGTTGCAAAAACTGAAACTGCTGCTCCAGTTGTCGCGTCTCAATCAACTCAAGAAACAACAGCTTCAGATAACGGAAGAATTTTCGCTTCTCCATTAGCAAAACAAATAGCTAAAGATAAAGGAATCAGTCTTTCTCAAGTAAAAGGTTCAGGTGAAAACGGAAGAATCGTTAAAAGTGATGTAGAAAACTTTACAGCTTCGGCTCCAGTTGCTGCAACACAAACGACTTCACAACCAGAAGCACAAGCAACTCCAGCTGCAAAACTATTTGTTCCTGCAGGCGAAGTTGTTACAGAAGAAATTAAAAATTCGCAAATGCGAAAAATCATTGCTAAACGTTTAGCTGAATCTTTATTCACAGCACCACACTACAATTTAACCATTGAAGTAAGCATGGATGAAGCAATGAAATCAAGAGCAATGATTAATTCTGTGCCAGATACCAAAGTATCATTCAACGACATGGTAATCAAAGCTTGCGCAATGGCATTGAAAAAACATCCAAAAATCAATTCGCAATGGAAAGAAGATGCAATTACCATCAATCACCACGTGAATATCGGTGTTGCAGTAGCTGTTGAAGACGGATTAGTAGTTCCTGTTTTACGTTTTACCGATGCAATGAGTTTGTCTCAAATCGGAGGAAGTGTAAGAGATTTAGCAGGAAGAGCCAAAACAAAAAAATTACTTCCAAACGAAATGGAAGGAAGTACATTTACCGTTTCAAATCTTGGAATGTTTGGTATAGTTGAATTCAATTCTATCATCAACCAACCAAATTCGGCTATCCTTTCAGTTGGTGCTATTATCGAAAAACCAGTTGTTAAAAATGGTCAAATCGTTGTTGGAAACACAATGATGTTATCATTAGCATGCGATCACAGAACAATTGATGGTGCAACAGGAGCACAATTTTTACAAACATTAAAACTGTTTATCGAAAATCCAGTGACGATGTTAGCTTAGCCAAAAGTGATATAAATATAAGTCCCGTTCAGTAATGAGCGGGATTTTTTATTTTGAAGCGAATGGTTCGGGCATTTTAGGTTTCCATATTCCTGCTTTCCGTTCTACTTCGTGCCACTCCAATCAGGGCTAATTAGGTAATGTATTGAATAGAAATCAGAGTAAAAAAACGCTATTATTTCTTATTCTTTTCCTCAATCCATTTACTCATATACTTTGTACTAGAAACTAAATGATGTTGCAAAATAGAACCAATAAAATTATTATTTCGATGTTGCTTTAAATTATCCAAAATCGATTCAAATTCAGCAATAAAATCCTTTTCAAAAAGTGTTTTTTTGTAACGTTTATCTAAAATCTCAAATCCATTTTCCTGACACTGTTGCCATAAGTTTTCATCTTCATAAAGTCGAACAGCTACATCTACAAAATCATTTGGATTGTCTTTCACAAAACCATTCCACTCAAAATCTCCAGACATAGCTTCCGCACCGATTGCAGATGTAACACTTGGAGTTCCGCATTGCATCGCTTCAAGTAATTTACCTTTAATTCCGGCACCAAAACGAATCGGTGCTAAAACAACTTTAGCGTTTTTTATAACTTCTAAAGCATCATCTGCTCTTCCTTTAATATAGAAATTTTGTTTAGGCTTATTTAATTCCAAAACTTTTTGTGAAGGATAAGCTCCATAAATCAAAATTTTAGCATCAGGTAATTTCTTATTTAATAGAGGCCAAATTATTTCAGATAAATATTTTACACAATCCCAATTTGGTTCATGCAAAAAGTTTCCAATAAAAACAAAATCATTACGTTCATTAAATGTTGGAACATCATTTAATTTTTCAGCAAAAATTGGTAAATAATAAATCAATTCCTTTGAAATAGTAAACTGCTTTTGAAGTAATTCCATTTCAAATTCCGATACCATCAAGGACAAATCACAACGTAAAATACTCGCAATTTCCCTCTTAGCAACATCCGAAAACAAATCTTCCGAAGTAAATTTACGATTTTCTTTAACTGCTAGCTGTCTTGCTTGTCGCATAGAATGTAAATCCTCTGTATTTAGTATTTTCAAAGCATTTGGACAACTTTCTGAAACACGCCAACCAAATTGTTCTTCCACCATAAATCGATCAAACAAAACGATATTTGGATTCAACTCTATAACAAAATTATCAAAACTTGAAGAATTTAATTCAATAGTTTTTGCAGTAACTCCTATAACTGAAATATCTTCTGAAAATTCTAAATTCTGTGCTGTACTTGCAAAAGTTATTTCATAACCATTTGCTTGAAACAATTCTATTAATTGCATCATTCTACTTCCTGCCGCAGAAGATTTTGGTTCAGGCCAAACAAAGCCAATAATTAATAAAGTTTTAGATTTTAGCATAATATCAAATACAATTACAAAGAAAAGATTTAATTTTACAACAAATTAAAATTATACAAAAATGTTAGGTCTAAAATTAAAAACCGACCCAAGATGGGTTACAATAGTTGAATCAAACATTGAAGAAATTCTAACCGACCATGCTTGGTGCGAACAAAAAGCAGCAACAAACATTATTACAATCATAACCTATAATTCAGAACATGAAGAATTAGTTACTGATTTGTTGGAAATAGCTAAAGAAGAATTAGAACACTTCCAAATGGTTCACAACATAATTAAGGAGCGCGGATTAAAATTAGGTAGAGAAAGAAAAGACCACTATGTAAACGAACTTTTCAAATTCATGAAAAAAGATGGAAGTAGAAATGATTCTTTTATAGACAGATTATTGTTTTCAGCAATGATTGAAGCCAGAAGTTGTGAAAGATTTAAAGTATTATCTCAAAATATTGAAGATAAAAAACTAGCAGAATTCTACAGAGAATTAATGATAAGTGAAGCAGGTCATTATACAACTTTTCTAAAATTTGCTAGAAAATACACAGAAAAAGTTGATGTTGACAAACGTTGGGCAGAATGGCTAGAATTTGAAGGAGAACTAATCAGCAATTACGGAAAATCAGAAACGGTTCACGGTTAATCAAATGCCATCATAAAATAATATAAAAAAACTCCTTAGTTGTCTAAGGAGTTTTTTTTATAAACTATATTGATTCGTTATTCAACTTTAATAATTTTAACTATAAATATAAAGTACTTTACTTATTCCATGATCTCATTATGTCTTTTTTAAGACTGAAATATAGTTATATATATTAGATAAGTAATCAATATCTTATCAAAAAGAAATAAATAAAATCATTTGAAAATATGTATGATAATAATATTTAATCTTATTTTGTAATGAATTGTAATGAATATTCTTTACTATTTTAGCCAATCTTTTAAATAAAATAGGTTAAGTATGAAAAAAAATATTTATTTCACATTAATTCTTTTGATAAGTTATTATTGTAGTTTTTCTCAAGTTTTTTCAAATTCTACTGTCAGTGCCGCAGGTTCTTGGAATGGTTCATTAACAAAAACTATAACAGTTTCTGGTCTTCCAAACTTAAATGCAAATATTTTTGAGTTAGTACAAGTAAACCTTCACATGGGCGATGATGGTAATACAAGAAATTACAATACCTACAGAATAACTTTAACTAAAGGAACTACTAGTATAGATTTGGTTTCAACTGGTGGTTTGCCAAATTCTTTTGTTAAACAAATTAATACGAAGTTTAGATACAATACTTATTTAAGAAGACTTTTTGAGCATGGTGGAACCGCTGAACCATTTAGTATTGGTTACTATCGTTCCCAAGATAATTTCACAGGATTCAATGGTATTGATCCAAATGGTGTTTGGACAGTAACTATAACAGAAACATCAACAGCAACTGGTGGACGATTTAACAGAGTAGATTTAGTATTCAAGTCACCATTCACTGTTCAAGATTATACAACACTTAATAGTTATGATAATTGTTCTACTCCTTATTGTTTAGGTTCAGCTGAGATTATAGTTGCATCTAATAATGGTTTCACCAATCAACCAGGAGATATGTACAATCCAAACACTGCTTCTTGTAGTTGGAATGCTGCCCAAAACAATTCTGCTTGGTTTAAGTTCAGAGCTGCGCAGTCTTCTGTAGGAATAACCATATCTGCTATTACTGGTAATTTACAGATTTTAGCAATAAATGCAGGTGCTGATAACAATCCTTGTACACCAACAGATAATACTATTCTAAATGGAGGTTGTCCTGCATTAAGTAGCAATGATACTTATTCTTCGCCTCAATATACAAATGGTTCTACAAAAAATAATCAACTTAATTTAAGTGGATTAACAATTGGAAATTTTTATTATTTCATAGTTGATGGCTCAGGAGCATCAGTTTCTCCTTTTTATATAGAAACAGTTGGTGCTTCATTAGATTGTTCTAATTGTGTACTTAATGCCACATTAGCTAGTAATTCCCCAGTTTGTGCCAACGGAACATTGAATTTAACATGTAATGATGGCACAAGTTGGTCTTGGACAGGGCCTAATGGTTTTACTAGTAGTAGTCAAAATCCAACATTGAACAATGTCACATCTTTGGCATCTGGTACTTATGTAGTTGCTATTACTGACAATAATGGTTGTACAGACACTAAATCAATAGATGTGGTTGTAAATTCTTCTGTAGTTCCTACTTTTAACACTCCAAGTCCTGTTTGTGTTGGTTCAACTTTAAATCCACTTCCAACAACATCAAATAATGGAATTCAAGGAACGTGGAGTCCTGCTTTAAACAACACAACAACTACAACATATACCTTTACGCCAGATGCTGGTCAATGTGCATCAACAACTACGCTAAGCATAACTGTTAATAATTGTGATTTTGGGGCATATGCTACTGCAATATGGATGGATGATTGTACAGATGTAGGAAATGGTAAATTTTACAATACTACTGGAGCTGGAGTTGATTTAATTAATCAAGAGCCTGGTAATACTTTTATAAAAGATTTTGGAGTACATGTTCAAAACTCTTCAACTTTAATTTTGAGAGGTTCAGAAGTAAAAACTTATAAAAATCTAACCACTAATGTATGTGGTGCCAAAATGTATTATCGTTATTATTTAAATTCAGGAACTGGAGGTGCATTTACTTCAAGAAATTTATCTTTTTTTAGTGATTGCAATACTGGTACAAGTGAGTTTATTATTGGAGGTGGTCCTTGTGCTCTAGGTCAGCAAAAATGGCAATGTGTATCCCAACCTGGATGCGATGCTCCAATAAATTTAACCAACGTTCCGCCTGGAGATTATATACTTGAAGTATACTATGATGTAACTGGAGATTTTAATTCTACCTCTCAATGTGATGATACTATTATTTTGAATAACGGAGGTACTAATTATAAAGCTAATTTTAGCATAATTGCAGAGCCAACAATAAGCAGTTCTAATCCAACAACTTGTAATGGTACAAATGGAAGTATTACAATTTCAGGTTTAACAGCAAATGAAGTATATGCACTAAGCTATAATTTTAATTCATCACCGATTGGACCAAATAACTTAACTTCTAATGCTATTGGACAAATTATCATTCCTAATTTAGGCATTGGTACCTATTCTAATTTTAGTTTTGTAATTAATAGTTGTAATACGACCTTACCTTCAAGTATCTCATTACAAAATCCAATAATTACTCCGGTTTTTAGCACTCCGAACCCATTTTGTTTTGGTGAAACTATTCCTGCAACTGTTTTACCTTCTACTTCAAATAATGGGATTACAGGGAATTGGACGCCAGCTATAAACAATACAACAACCACAACCTATACTTTTACTCCTGATGTTGGACAATGCGCAACTATTACAAATATTACAGTTGTTGTTAATCCAGAAATTACAGGTGGAATAAATACAAATCCAAATACAATTTGTAGCGCAAGTTCATCAGGCTGTACGCCAACAGGGACAAAAGTAGTTATAAATGAAGTAATGCATTTTCCATTAACGGCTCAAGGATTAGTTGCTAATGGTGCAGAATACATTGAGCTTTACAATCCAACATGTTCTCCAGTAGATTTATCTTGTTATACCATTGCAACAGCAGCAAGACCAAATTCAAATCCTGGAAGTACTCTTTCAAGAGGAGGAACAATACTAATTCCTTCAGGTACTATTCTTGCTCCAAAAGCGCATTATGTAATTGGAACTTCTACTGCTTCTTCAAATCTTGCAAACATTGATTACAATACCACTTTGACGTCTAACTATTGTATTATCAATCAATTTGTATTAGCCAATGGTGACGGTTGGGTTGCTCTCAACGATGGGAATGGAACTCCAGTAGATGCCATTTATTGGACAGTAGGCGCTAATGAAAGCTCAAAAATAACAACAGATGATGATTTAGATGATGCACCCTGCATTCCTTCTTCACTTGGATTATGTAATACAAATAGTTTGTCATTATTGTCTGCTAAAGCTATTTATCAATTGAATCCAACGTTAATCAATTATGTTGGACAAACTACATTACAAGGATTAAGTTCAACAGGAAATACATTTAGTAGAATACCTGACGGTGGAGCATGGCAAAGAGACATTCCAGGAAGTATTAATTTGATAAATTGTAATAATGGAATTTGTGATACACCACCTACTTCTACATGCAACGGAAGTGCAACAGTTAGTGTTACAACAGGTTCTGGGAATTATAGTTATTTATGGAACGATCCTCAAGCTCAAACTTCGGCAACAGCTATCAATTTATGTGCAGGAAATTATTGTGTCGTCGTAACCGATTTGGATACTAATTGTACGCAGCAATTTTGTGTCACTGTGATTGATAACATTCCAAATGTAACACCAACATTCAGTTTTGGAACGTCTTTAAGTATTTGTTCAGGTGGAGTTGTGCCAACATTGCCAAATACATCAGGAAACTCAATCACAGGAACATGGTCACCTAGTTCAGTAAGTAATACAAATAACGGAACTTATACTTTTACACCAGATGCTGGACAATGTGCAACTACCACAACTTTTACAGTTACGATAACTCCACAAACAACACCAACATTTGGTTTTGGAACTTCATCAACGATTTGTTCAGGTGGAGTTGTGCCAACATTGCCAAATACATCTGGAAACTCAATTACAGGAGCCTGGTCGCCAAGTTCAGTAAGTAATACAAATAACGGAACTTACACTTTTACACCAGATGCTGGACAATGTGCAACTACAACAACTTTTGCAGTTACGATAACTCCACAAACAACACCAACATTCAGTTTTGGAACTTCATTAAGTATTTGTTCAGGTGGAGTAGTTCCAACATTACCAAATACATCTGGAAACTCAATAACAGGAACCTGGTCGCCAAGTTCAGTAAGTAATACTAATAACGGAACTTACACTTTTACACCTGATGCTGGACAATGTGCAACAACCACAACTTTTGCAGTTACGATAACTCCACAAACAACACCAACATTTAGTTTTGCAACTTCATTAAGTATTTGTTCAGGTGGAGTAGTTCCAACATTACCAAATACATCTGGAAACTCAATAACAGGTACCTGGTCGCCAAGTTCAGTAAGTAATACAAATAACGGAACTTACACATTTACACCAGATGCTGGACAATGTGCAACAACCACAACTTTTGCAGTTACAATAACTCCACAAACAACACCAACATTTAGTTTTGGAACTTCATTAAGTATTTGTTCAGGAGGAGTAGTTCCAACTTTACCAAATACATCAGGAAACTCAATAACAGGAACCTGGTCGCCAAGTTCAGTAAGTAATACAAATAACGGAACTTACACTTTTACACCAGATGCTGGACAATGTGCAACAACCACAACTTTTGCAGTTACGATAACTCCACAAACAACACCAACATTTAGTTTTGGAACTTCATTAAGTATTTGTTCAGGTGGAGCGGTGCCTACATTACCAAATACATCGTCAAACTCTGTAACAGGTACTTGGTCGCCAAGTACAGTAAGTAATACAAATAACGGAACTTACACTTTTACACCAGATGCTGGACAATGTGCAACAACTACAACTTTTGTAGTTACTATAACTCCACAAACAACTCCAACATTTGGTTTTGGAACAAGTTTGACAGCTTGTCAAGGAAATGTTTCAGCACAAGTATTGCTACCAACATTATCAAATAATTCAATTTCCGGAACTTGGAATCCATCTACAATAGATTATGCAATACTTGGACAGACAATTTATACTTTCACACCAAACAGTGGACAATGTTCACTAAATACAACATTAACGGTTACAATTAATCCAATTCCTCAGTTTACAATATCTGGTGGATGTGATGGCGAAAATTATGTTTTGAATGTTGTTCAACAAAATCAAAATATTAACTCAATTGAATGGTTTTATAATAATGTAATGATTGGTCAAGGGAATTCAATTGTGATAACAAATGAAGGTACTTATACTGCAGTAGCAACTAACTCAGATAATTGTAATAATAATGCTCAATTTGTTGTTGTAAATGATTTTTGTTCAATTCAAAAAGGGATTTCTGTTAATGATGATGGATTTAATGATGTTTTTGAATTGTCAAATCTAGGTGTTAAATATTTACAAATTTTCAACAGATATGGTATGAAAGTATATTCAAAAAGTAATTATACAAACGAATGGGGTGGAAAGTCTGATAATGGAGACGAACTTCCAGATGGTACTTATTATTATGTAATTGACAGAAATAATGGAGAAGCCATAACGGGTTGGATTTATATCAATAGAACACAATAACCCTTTGTATAATTTGTATTCAAAATCAAACAAACACAAAATGAAGAAACTATATTTCATTGCTATATTGACTTTAGTAATTAACGAGTTAAAAGCGCAGCAAGATCCAAATTACACGCAATACATGTATAATATGAGTGTTGTAAATCCGGCATATGCTGGTTCAAAAGAAGGTTTGTCAGGAGGATTGCTGTATAGATCACAATGGGTTGGAATAGAAGGAGTGCCAACAACAGGCACCTTCTTTATCCATAGTCCTGTTGGTAGAAATGTTGGTCTGGGTCTTTCTGTAATTTCAGATAAGGTTGGTCCTGTTCAAGAAAATAATATTTATGGAGATTTCTCATATACTTTAAGTTTAGGTGGTGAACATAAATTAGCTTTCGGTTTAAAAGCTGGAACTACGTTGCATAAAATTGATTTTGCAAGAATTTATCCAACACTGCCTAATCCTACTATAAACGATCCGTTTTATGCTGCAAACCCAAGTAGTACTTTTTTAAATATTGGTTCTGGAGTTTTTTATTATACCAATAAATATTACGTTGCATTTTCTGTTCCAAATATTTTAAAATCAAAGTATTTAGATTTTAACGGAAGACAATATGGTACCGAAGTTATTCATTATTTCTTAACTGGAGGATATGTGTTTGATTTGAATCCGAATTTAAAATTCAAACCTTTTGCTATGATAAAATCATCAGTTAACGCACCAACATCTTTTGATGTTTCAACTAACTTTATGTTTTATGATAAGTTAGAGTTAGGAGCAACTTATAGATTGGAAGACTCTTTTGGAGCTATGGTGAATTTTGCTATTACACCAAGTTTAAGAATCGGATATGCATATGATAACATTGTATCTGATTTAAGGGCAGTAGCGCCAGCTTCTCATGAGTTTATGATATTATTTGATTTGAATTTCTCTAAAAAAGTATCACGTTCACCAAGATATTTCTAACCTTATAAGATACCAAAAAAATGAAAAATCTATATGTAGCCATTACTTTTGTAGCCATTAGTTTTAATGTATCTGCACAAAATGCAGCAACCAAAGCAGCTGATAAATTATTCAATAGATTTGAATATCTTGATGCTGCTAAAGAATATCTAAAGTTAGTTGATAACGGAAAAGCAGATGTTTATGTTTACAAACAATTAGCTGATACTTATTACAACATGTTTAATTCAACTGAAGCGGTTAAATGGTATGCCAAAGCAATAGAGACCAATCAAGATGCTGAGACATATTTTCGTTATGCTCAAATGTTGAAAGCTAGTAATAAATATGAAGAAGCGAACAAACAAATGCAAAAATTTGCTTCACTTTCACCAAATGATAATCGTGCTAAAGCTTTCAAAGAAAACCCTAATTATATTCCAAGATTACTTGAAAAATCAAAAATATATGATGTGAAATCATCGGATATTAGCAGTGATAAATCAGATTTTGGGGCAGTACTTTATGACAACATTTTGTATTTTGCTAGTGCTAGAAATGGTGCGCGAAAAAACTATGGTTGGACAGATGAACCTTTTTTAGATATTTACAAAGCAGATTTTAACAAAGACGGAACTATTATCAATCCTACAACAGTTTCTGAATTGAATTCAAAATGGCATGATGGTCCAGTTACAATAAGTACTGATGGAAATACTATGTATTTTGCAAGTGAAAGTTTTAAAGAAAAAATATCTGAAAAAGACAAAAAGGCTAACACTAAATTAAGTCAAATATATTTATTCAAAGCGGTTAAAAATGCTGGTGTATGGGGAGAAATTACGCCATTATCAATTAATGACAAAACCTATTCTACTAGTAATCCAAGTCTAAGTAGAGATGGCAAAACATTATACTTTTCTTCCAACAGACCAGGAAGTATTGGTGGAATTGATATTTGGAAAGTAGTTGTGAATGCAGATGGTTCTTTTGGTGAGCCCAAAAACTTAGGTAACAATGTAAATACTGAAGGAAATGAGAGTTTTCCTTTTATTGCAGATGATAATAAAACTTTGTTTTTTGCATCAAGTGGAAGACAAGGCTTGGGAGGATTAGATGTTTACCAAATTGATCTAACAAATGGAGAAGCTACAAATCTAGGAAAACCTATAAATACAGAGAAGGATGATTTTGCTTTCACATTTAACGAAAGTAAAAAAGTTGGTTTCTTGTCAAGTAACAGAAATGGAAATGATGATATCTATGTAGTAAACCAGGTTTGTAGCGTTGATGTCAATATCGTGGTTACTAATGCAAAAACTGGTGAAACACTCACAAATGCTAGTGTTTCTATTTTAGATGAGAAAAAAAATGTAATTGCAACTGAAGTGTCTAATGCAAAAGGCGAGGTGAATTATAAAGTAGAGTGTGATAAAGTTTATTTGATACAAACTTCAAAAGATGGTTTCGAAGGCAATATCTTTACAGTAACTAAAAGTAAAGGGCCAACGTACAAAATGGATGCTCCGTTGCAACCAATAGATGTTATTGTAACAGAAACTGAGATTATTTTAAAACCAATTTATTTTGAATTTGACAAGAGTAACATCACTCAAGAAGGCGCCTTTGAGTTAGATAAGTTGATTCAAGTTATGAAAAATAATGATAAAATGGTCATTATGGCTAAATCACATACCGATAACAGAGGTAGTAATGAATACAATTTATCATTATCAGATAGAAGAGCAAAATCTACGGTTCAATATATTATTTCTAAAGGCATAGATGCTAGCAGAATATCTGGAAAAGGAATGGGAGAATTAGAGCCAATAGTTAATTGTGGTAATGCATGTACTGAAGAGCAAAATATATTAAACAGACGTTCAGAATTTTTGATTGTTAAGTAATAAAAATAAAACTATATTTGTTTTTTAAAGATAATAATAAACATTTATGACATTTAAACAGTTTTATTTACTTGGTTTATTTGGAATTACTTTTTCAATAGCTTCTTATTTATATCTTTTATGGTATTCTCATTCGAAAAAAAGTAGACAAAATATACAATTTAAACACATAAATCAAGGATTGTTGTTTGTAATATTTGCTATTTTTTCATGGTCGGTTGTTGCCTTATATAAAATTTTTGATTTAAAAGAGTTTACATTATCCTATATAATAAATGACAGGATATTATCCTCTATGAATAATCTTTTTCTTTTTTTGAGTTTAGCATTTTTTCCAATTAAAAAGAAAAATAGGTTTACTCTATATTTTGTTAAAAAAGAAAAGTGGGTAATAAATGTTTTTATTGTTTTTTCACTTGTAATTTGTTTTTTTACAATAACTGACAAAATTGGTGATAGTTTTAATTTTCTGTCGAGGCTGATTATAGTTGGATTAGATTCAATATTTTCCATAGTTTGTATAGCGTCAATAGGTTATATGCTTAGTCATTCCTATAAGGAGTTAGGTTTTGGGAAATGGATGTTAACCTATATTGCGATAGTGATATCTATGTTTTCATTAACGCAAATATTATTGCCATTGTCAAAAATGCTTCCAGGGGCATTAAGTCTTTTTTATCCTTACTTTTTAGCTTTTTTTATAATTTGTCTATCGCAGTTTGTTTTTCTAATTGCTACTTACTATTCTGTTTTGTATTTTTCATTAACTAATAAGTCTTCTTTGGAAAATAATATTACAAAAGATAAGAATACAAATTCTCAAGAGATAGCTGAGGTTTTAAAAGTTGAAATAGGCTATAATCAATATAAAAAACTATTTTATTTGACTTTAACATTTATAGATGAGTTTCAAAAAGAGTATACCGAAACAAATGAAAATTCTAAATTATTGCAGCCTTTATTATATTGGATGCTATTTTCTTATGCTAAGAAGCAAAATGTTATGCTAACTAATCAAGATATGGCAATTGCAAAATTTAGAATGGTAGATTATTGGAATAAAGAAAGTGATTTTAAGTTAACCCAAGAGTTGTTATTTTTCAATGAAAGTGGACATTTTGAATTAAAAATAAATGAGAAAAATATAAGAATAAACGATATGATTTTCTTAAAATCAAAATTGTCATTTAAAGATATATTTAAAAAGTATTTTATTTGTTTTGTTCCTACTGATGTAAAAACAGCACAACAATTATATAATAAGAAAAACGCAGATAAATATTTATTAGAACATTTTGAAGGTTTTTATTCCAATATTTCTGAATA
>NZ_JBIISA010000039.1:0-24912 GCF_044341265.1 Flavobacterium sp. | reverse complement strand
GTGACGGAATTAACGACTATTGGAATATTGTTGGTTTGGATAAAGAAATAAACGCAAAAATTTATATATTTGACCGCCAAGGAAAATTGATTAAACAAATCAGTCCAGCAAGCAAAGGATGGGATGGAACATACAACGGAAACCTAATGCCATCAACGGATTACTGGTTTACAGTTGGCTATCCTGAAGCTGGCGCGATGAAACAATTTAAAGCCCATTTCTCATTAAAAAGATAAAAAAGACAACATAATTAAAAAACAAAAAACTCCTCAAAAATGAGGAGTTTTTTTATTTAATATAAGAGATTTGATAATGGATTAATAAATTAATTGCTTTTAGAGAAGGACAAAAAAAAAGACAAATTCAAAAAAATGAATTTGTCTTTTTTTGTGGGCGATGAGGGGTTCGAACCCCCGACCCCCTCGGTGTAAACGAGGTGCTCTGAACCAGCTGAGCTAATCGCCCGATAATGCTTTTTGTATTATCAGTAAATGTGATAAAAGTGGTGGGCGATGAGGGGTTCGAACCCCCGACCCCCTCGGTGTAAACGAGGTGCTCTGAACCAGCTGAGCTAATCGCCCTTTTATCATGATTATGATTTCTCTTAATCAGGGTGCAAATATAAAGCTTATTTTTAAATCTGCAAACATTTTTTATAAAACTTCTGCTACTACAAAAGTACTTCCGCCTATGTATATAAAGTCTTTTTTAGTAGATGATTTCAATGCTTCTTGATAAGCGTTTGAAATAGAATTATATACTTTTCCGTTTAATTGGAAATCCGAGGCTTTTTTTTGTAAAATTTCTGCATTTAATCCTCTTGGAATATTTGGTTTGCAGAAATAATATTTTGCATTTTTAGGGAATAAAGGCAAAATTTCATTTAAATCTTTGTCATTTACTACTCCTAATACAATATGTAATTGTTCGAATTTTTCATTTTTCATTTGATTTATAACTATTTTTAATCCATGTGAATTATGAGCTGTATCACATATTACTTTTGGATTTTCCTTTAATTGTTGCCATCTTCCTTGCAATCCGGTGTTTTTTATTACTTTTTGAAATCCATTCTTGATGTTTTCTTCGGATACTTTAAATTCATTTTGACTTTGTAAAACTTTAATGGTTTGAAGAACAGTTTTTTTATTATTAGTTTGATAATCACCTAATAATTCTGAAGGATAAGTTTTTTCAATTAAATCTGATGCGAAGAAAATTTCAGAATTGGTTTCTTTAGCTTTATTTAAAAAAACATTTTTTGTTTCTTTAGTATATTCACCTATTACTATAGGAATATTATTTTTAATTATTCCAGCTTTTTCAAATGCAATAGCTTCTAATGTGTTTCCTAGAAATTGTGTGTGATCTAAACCAATATTTGTAATGACTGAAATTAATGGATTTATTATATTGGTTGAATCTAATCTTCCACCCATACCAACTTCAATTATATTGATATCCGTTTTTTCTTTTTTGAAATATTCAAAGGCTAGTCCAACGGTCATTTCGAAGAAACTTAATTGGTTTTCTTCAAAGAAAGATTTATTTTTTGATATAAATTCACATACAAATTTCTCTGAAATTTCTTTGCCGTTTATCTTAATTCGTTCTCTATAATCCTTTAAATGTGGTGATGTATAAAGTCCAACTTTATAGCCTGCTTCTTGTAAAACGGATGCTAGTAGGTGTGAAGTAGAGCCTTTACCATTAGTTCCTGCAACATGAATACATTTTAAATCTCTTTCAGGATGATTTAAGTGTTTTGAAAGCAATATAGTATTAGTTAAATCTTTTTTATATGCCGACGCGCCTTGTGTTTGATACATAGGTAGTTGGCTAAATATCCAATTTATGGTTTCTTGATAGTTCATTTCTTTTTAATAAAATAATCTTAAAACAAAATATTTTCCCAATTTTGTAGTTTAATATTGTATTAGAATTTATCTTTAGTGCAAATTTGAGATTATTTTTAACAACTAAATCAAAAATCTAATTTATATGATTAATTTTTTTCTTCAAGTCCAAAATGATACTATCGCTCAAGCTACAGGAGCAGTAATTGAAGGCGCTGTAAATACAACTGAAATTTCCGTTTTAGGATTTATTTTAAAAGGAGGTTTTTTTCTTATTCCAATTGCTCTTTTACTTTTTTATACTTTTTATATAATTATCGAGCGTTATTTATATATCCATAAACGTGCAGTGATTGATCCAAATTTAATTCGTGATATTCGTGATAATTTGAATGCAGGAAATATTGATATGGCAGTTTCGGTTGCCGACAGAAGCAATACTGCATCAGGTTATGTCCTTAGAGAAGGTATTCTAACAATTGGAAGACCAATTTCAGAAATTGAATCAAATATGGAGCGTGCAGCAAATATTGAAGTTGGTGAAATGGAAAAGAAACTTGGTCAATTGGGACTTATTGCAGGTATAGCTCCAACATTTGGTTTTATTGGAACTATTTCTGGAGTTATTAAAATTTTCTACAGTATTTCTCAAACGGAAGATATTAGTATCGGAAATATCTCAGGTGGTTTGTATGAAAAAATGATTAGTTCAGGAGCAGGATTAGTTGTTGGTATTATTGCTTATTCAGCTTATCACTTATATAATGGTAGAATTGATAGTTTTACCTTAGCAATTCAAAAACAAGTACTTGATTTTGTTAACATAATTCAACGTCCAAATGGTAAAACGAAATAAAAGATTTCATGCAGAAGTCGCTACATCATCTTTGAGCGACATTATGTTTTTCTTGTTATTGTTTTTCTTAATCATTTCCACATTGGCAAATCCTAATGTGATAAAAATGACGTTGCCAAAATCAAAAACAAGTGAAAAAACAAACAAGCAACTTATAAGCTTATCAGTAACCGAAGACAAACGTTTTTATCTCGATAAGCAAGAAGTAGCTTTTGATCAACTTGAAGCTTCATTATTAGCTCAAATGGGTGATGCTAAAGACCAGACAGTTGTGGTTAGAATTCCATTTAATCTGCAAGTGCAAGATTTAGTTGATGTATTACAAATAGGCGTAAAGAACAAATTGAAGTTTGTAATTGCAACAAATAATTCTAAATAGGAGCGAATGGTTCGGGATTTATCTGTAATCCATTTTCCTGCTTTTCATTACAATAAAAAATGCTTCCAAACAATGGAAGCATTTTTTATTTTCTCTACAATCAGGGCTATAAAGCCATTGAATTGAATATTTGTTAATCTTTCAAACTGAAATTATATTTTATAGTTCCTACTTGTTTTTCAGTTCCATCAGGACTTGCGCTCCATTTGGTGTTCATTGCTGCAATTCTAGCTTGACTTGCTAAACAACTTGCGGCATTGGTTGTTCCTCTTGCTCCAGGTTTAGCTTCAATTACGTTTCCATTTTTGTCAACTGTGATTTGTACAACAACAATTCCTTCTTCATTACAATTATAAGCAGGTTGAGGCTTGCTTAAAGCTTTTCTACCATTTAAAGCATATCCAGAACCATTTCCTAAACCATTACCACTTCCGTTTCCGCCACCACTTCCAGAACCGCTTCCAGGTCCTGTTCCTGTTCCATTGCCAGTTCCGTTTCCTCCACCTGTTCCTCCGCCAGAACCACCAGTTCCCGAATATCCTGAAGAGTTTATATCACCATTAGCACGTCCTTGATTACCAGAAGTTCCACTATTTCCATCACCTCCTTTTTTATTTCCTTTTAAGATATTAGCCAAAGCATCATCAACTTTTTTAACTGGTTTTTTTACTTCAACAGGTTTCTTAATTTCAGGTTTTACAATTGGTTTTGGGTTTTTTACCGGTTTTGCTTTCGGAATTACAGCATCCGTTTTATCTGCATTGGTATCTTCAGAAATTATGTCTTCATCAGGAGTTGGTTGTGCTTCATTGTTTTTTGAAACTTCTTTAACATCTAATTCTTTACTTTGAAAGTCTGCGCCAGAGCCAAAGTCGGTGTCGCCAAAGTTAACTGTAACTCCGCCACCGCCACCGCCGCCAGCTAATAGAGCAAGTTCAGCATCTGATGGAGGCCAAAAGCGTATGAAAAACATAATCAATAGCAATACAGCATAGATAAGTGTCGCGATTATAAGCGATTTTCTTTTGTCAGCAGGTGTAGAATCTAAACTCATTAGTACTGTTTTATATGTTTTAACGTCGAAATATACTAAAAATTGTTATTCTTCTTGCAAGGGATTAACATTTGATAAACTTTTCTTTAGCCAAATAAACCCAATTATACCTGAAATTAATGAGCCAATCAATATCATAAACTTCGAATTAGTAATTATTTGATTGTCTTCAAATGCTAAAAGTGTAACAAAAATGGACATTGTAAAACCAATTCCACCAAGGAATCCAACACCTATAATTTTCTTCCAATTTAAATCTTCTGGTAAATGGGTAAATTTTAATTTTACAGATAAATAAGTGAAAAGAAAAATTCCTATAGGTTTCCCAAGTACCAATCCAAAAATAATGCCTAATGAATAGGATTCAGAAAAATTGTGAATCCAATCCTTGCTAATCACAATGGCTGTATTACACAATGCAAAAATTGGAATAACGATAAAAGCTACAGGATGATGCAACCAATGTTGTAATTGCGACGAAATAGTTTTAGAACTTCCATTTCCAAAAGGAAGCGCAAAGGCTAATAAAACTCCAGTGATTGTAGCGTGAACTCCAGAATTTAACATAAAATACCACATAAAAATTCCTCCAACAAGATATAAAATCAAGTTATTTACTTTCAATCGATTCATAATCAGAAGAACTCCAAAAATAGAAAGAGAGATAATTAGATTGGTAAAGTAAATGGTTTTGGTATAAAAAAGTGCAATTAAAATTATGGCACCTAAATCATCAATTACAGCAAGAGCAGTTAGAAAAATTTTTAATGAAACTGGGACTCTGTTTCCCAATAATGATAAAATTCCAATTGCAAAAGCAATATCTGTTGCCATTGGAATTCCGATTCCGTGTTCTGTAGGTGTTCCAACATTGAAGGCAAAATAAATTAAAGCAGGAATCAACATTCCGCCTAAAGCACCTGAAATAGGTAAAATGGCGTCTTTTATTTTGGATAACTCTCCAATGTAAACTTCACGTTCTAATTCTAATCCGATTAATAAAAAGAAAATCGTCATCAAACCATCATTTATCCAATGTTCGGCACTGTGACTGCCAATTTGGTAATGCCACATTGCAATGTAATCTTCAGAAAATGAAGAATTTGCTATGACAAGAGAAATAACAGTACAGATTAATAAAACTAATCCGCCAGCTTTTTCACTCTCAAAAAAGGATTTGAATAACCTAGTGGTTTTCACTTATACTAATTGTTTTAATGCAATTTCAAATGCAGTTGCACTTATATTTTTTTTATCTGAATTCAAATCGTGTGCTCTTTCAATGGCTTTTTTGATTGTTTCAGAAATGTCATAAAAAACAGCTTCATCAGTCATTTGAACTTTTTTCTCCATGAAATAAGCAAAAACTCTCGCCATTCCACAATTGGAAATAAAGTCAGGAATCAAACTCACTTTGCTATCCGTTTCTTCCATAATTGATCCAAAGAAAATTTCTTTATCTGCAAATGGTACATTCGCACCACAAGAAATCACTTCTAAACCAGAGCTAATTAAATTATCCAATTGGTCTTTTGTTACTAATCTTGAAGCTGCGCAAGGAGCAAAAATATCCGCTCCAATAGTCCATATTTTTTGATTGATTTCTTCAAATGGAATCATATTTTCTGCAACCAATTTGTTGCCATCTTTATTCAAAAATAATCGTCTGATTTCTTCAAATGAGAATCCGTTTTCGTTGATTATTCCTCCATCGCGATCAATAATTCCGATAACTTTTACACCCATTTCAGCAAGATAAAATGCTGCTGCCGAACCTACATTTCCAAATCCTTGAACGATAGCTTTTTTATCTTTAAAATCACCGCCATAAGTGTTATAGTAATGGCGAACTGCTTCTGCAACACCATATCCAGTAATCATATCGGCAACGGTGTATTTTCTTAATACGTCAGGTGAGAATTTTGGGTTTTCAATTACTTTGATAACGCCTTGACGCAATTGTCCAATTCTATTGATTTTATCAGCTTCGGTTGGTTTGAAATGTCCGTTAAAAACACCTTCTTGCGGATGCCAAACACCGCATTCTTCTGTATATGGAATTACTTCGTGAATTTCGTCAACATTCAAGTCACCACCGGTTCCGTAATAACTTTTCAATAAAGGCGAAACTGCTTTGTACCAACGTTGTAAAACGCCTTTTTTGCGTGGGTCATTTGGGTCAAAATTGATTCCAGATTTTGCACCACCAATTGCCGGACCAGAAACAGAAAATTTCACTTCCATTGTTTTTGCTAATGACAGAACTTCGTTCATATCTAATCCTTTTCTCATACGAGTTCCACCACCAGCTGCACCGCCACGAAGTGAGTTTATTACGGTCCAACCTTCGGCTTCGGTTTCGCTATCTTTCCAATTGAATATTATTTCGGGTTGTTTATTTTCGAATTTTTTAAGTAAATCTTTCATTGTATTTAATCTGAATTTGTTTCAGACGCAGGTTTTAGTTAGTTAATTTGTTTGTGTTGCAAATATAGTTTTTTTAAAATTATTAGATTTTTATAAAATGATACTATTTTAGAAAATCACTCCCGAACTATGATCCATCTTAGCTCCAGTAACGCTACTCAAAACATTGATTTCATTTCGTAATTTCAAAACGCCTAAAAGTGCAAAAATTAGTGCTTCTTTAAATTCTAATGTTTTGTTATCAGGAATTATGATTTGGATATTTGGTAGGTGTAATTGCATTCGTTCAATTAAAAAATCATTGTAAGCTCCGCCACCAGTTATTAATATTTTTCCAGTTTTATTTGGTAATGCTAATGAAGTTTGCAAAGCAATATGTTCGGTAAAAGTGTGCATTTTATCTTCAATTGAAATCGAATATTTTTCAATTAATGGTAACACAATTTCTTTTACAAATTCAAATCCGAGTGATTTTGGAAATTGTTTTTTATAATATTCTAAAGCGTTTAGTTCATTCAATAGTTCTAGATTTACTTTTCCTGAACGAGCAATTTTTCCTTTATCGTCGTAATTTAATCCTAATTTATTAGAGTAAAAATTCAGAACTGTATTAACAGGCGAAATATCAAAAGCAATACGTTTTGAATTATCTTCAAAAGATACATTAGAAAATCCGCCCAAATTCAAACAATAATCATATTCTGAAAATAAAATTCTATCACCAATTGGCACTAAAGGCGCACCTTGACCACCAAGTTGAACGTCTTGAACTCGGAAATCACAAACAACTTTTTCTTGAATTATCTCAGCAATTTTTGGAAGATTTCCAATTTGAAGTGTAAAACCATTTTGTGGTTGGTGTAAAATAGTATGTCCATGAGAACAAACGGCATCAATATTTTTTAATTGATGTTTGTCGATAAATGATTTAATGATGTTTCCTAAAAGTTCGGTGTAATCTTCATTTAATTCAATTAAATTTTCTTCGGAAAAACTTACGGCTACTTTCAATTTGTTTAACCAATCATGAGAATACGAAATGGTTTCAGATTCCAAAATTTGATAACGCCATTTGTTGTCTTTTATGGTAAAATTGATGTGTGCTAAATCGATTCCGTCAAGCGAAGTGCCCGACATAACTCCTATAATTTTGTAAGTTTCTTTAAACATTGGCTAAAATTACGAAAACGTTTTAGAAATTGATGAAAATGTGCTATTTTTGGACACTAAAATTATCGATTTACTAAATAAACTAATACAAAAATATGGATTTTAATCTTACCGAAGAGCATTTGATGATTCAGCAAGCTGCGAGAGATTTTGCTCAAGCCGAACTACTACCTGGAGTAATTGAAAGAGACGAACATTCTAAATTTCCAACAGAGCAGGTCAAAATGATGGCAGATTTAGGTTTTATGGGAATGATGGTTGATCCAAAATATGGTGGTTCAGGTTTAGATAGCGTTTCCTATGTTTTAGCAATGACTGAAATTGCTAAAGTTGACGCTTCGGCAGCTGTTATCATGTCGGTAAATAACTCATTAGTTTGTGCTGGTATGGAAAAATATTGCAACGAAGAACAAAAAATGAAATATTTAGTTCCTCTTGCTAAAGGTGAAGTTATTGGTGCTTTTTGTTTGTCAGAACCAGAAGCTGGAAGTGATGCTACATCTCAAAAAACAACTGCAATTGATAAAGGTGATTACTATTTGCTAAACGGTACAAAAAACTGGATTACAAACGGTTCAACTGCTTCAACTTATTTAGTAATTGCCCAAACTGATGTTGAAAAAGGTCACAAAGGAATCAATGCATTTATTGTAGAAAAAGGATGGGAAGGTTTTGATATCGGACCGAAAGAGAAAAAAATGGGAATTCGCGGAAGTGATACACATTCCTTATTATTCAACGATGTAAAAGTTCCAAAAGAAAATAGAATTGGTGCTGATGGATTCGGATTTGCTTTTGCTATGAATGTTTTAAACGGAGGAAGAATCGGGATTGCATCGCAAGCCTTAGGAATTGCAACTGGAGCTTATGAAATTGCTTTGAAATATTCTAAAGAAAGAAAAGCTTTTGGAAAAGAAATTTTCAATCACCAAGCTATTGCTTTCAAATTAGCTGATATGTATGTGAAAGTTACTGCAGCTAAATTATTAGTAATGAAAGCCGCTTGCGAAAAAGACGAAGGTAAAGACATTGCGCATTCTGGAGCTATGGCAAAATTATATGCTTCTGAAATTGCTTTAGAAGTTGCTAATGAAGCAGTTCAAATTCACGGTGGAAATGGTTATGTAGCCGAGTACCATGTAGAACGAATGATGCGTGATTCTAAAATCACTCAAATTTATGAAGGAACTTCTGAAATTCAACGTATTGTAATTTCTAGAGGATTAGTTTAATCTTCAATTTACTATATTTTTAAACCCTTTAAGTATTTTTCTTAAAGGGTTTTTATATTTAATTTTTATATGTTTTTTTTAAATGTTAAAACGATATCAGAACACTTTTTAATTTGGTAATAATTACGTTTCTTTGTTGTTTACAATTAATGTACAATCAAAAGAATAAATTATTAGATTTATTAAAATTCAAAATCTAGAAAACTTGATTGTATTTTAAAACGTAAATATTAAAAAGATTCTATACATATGTTAATTCCTTCTATTCAAAATACATTAAACGAGTTAAGTGACTTGTTGTCTCAATTATCAACTGATGATTACACTTGTCAATGTCACGGATTGAGTAATGCAACAATTGGCGAGCATACACGTCATATAATTGAGCTTTTTCAATGTTTAGAAAATCAATATGAAAGTGGTGTTGTAAATTATGATAGTAGAAAAAGAGATTATGCTATTCAAACATGTACTGAAACTGCAAAATCTGCTATTGAAACCATAAAAAGTAATCTTGAAAAGCCAAATAAAAATTTGCTTTTGCATCAAGTTATTGACGGCGAAACTTTAGAAATAGAAAGTAATTACAATCGTGAATTGCTATATAATTTAGAACATTGTATTCATCATCAAGCTTTAATAAAAGTAGCCGTTTTGCAAAATGATTCAATAACAATTGATTCAAATTTTGGAGTGGCTCGTTCTACAATTGAATATAGAAATCAATGTGCACAGTAAGTTTTGTTTTTTCTAACGGAAAAGCAATTTTAACACACAATCGTGATGAAAAAGTAGCTCGTCCAAGTGCTATTGAACCTCAAAAATATACTGTAAATTACAAAAATATCTACTTCCCAAAAGACCAAAAAGCTGGTGGGACTTGGTATGCTGTAGCAGAAAACGGAACTGTTTTAGTACTGCTAAATGGTGCCGATGAAAAACATCAATTAAAACCATCTTACAGAAAAAGTCGCGGATTAATTGTTCTTGATTTAATAAGTTCAGATTCACCCATTGAGGAATGGAATACCATTGATTTATTTGGTATTGAACCCTTCACAATTGTATTGTTTCAAGACAAAAAACTATACCAATTACGTTGGAATGAAGTCGAAAAATCTACTATAAATTTAGATGTAAATCAAAGTCATATTTGGTCTTCGTCAACTTTATATCCAAAAGAAATTCGAGAGCATAGAGCAGAATTATTTCAAAATTTTATAGTTTCTAACGAAGTCTCTTCTGAAAAACTTTTTCAATTTCATCGTTATGCAAAAAATGATGATTCTGAGAACGGATTGATTATCAACAGAAATAACGAAATGAAAACCTTGAGTATTACTCAGACTATAATTCAAGAAAATAAAGTTGTACTTTCGTACCACGATTTACAAAATCAGGAGGAATTTACTAATTCAATTACAATACAATAAGTTGAAACTTTTTTTTCATAAACTTTTTCGTTGGGAATATTGGCCGTTTCAAATTGTCTATATTCCTATTTATTTTTTGTGGGCTTTTTATGCTATAAAAGCGCGAACAATCTTCTTTTTTAATGCCAGTAATCCAAAGATAAAGAATGGCGGATTTATGGCAGAAAGTAAAAAGGAAATTTATGATTTAATTCCACAGAAGTATTACCCAAAAACCGAACTGATTTTAGAAAACAATGATTTTGAAAAAGTAATTTCAGTTTTTCAAAATTCCTCAATTCAATTTCCATTTATTGCAAAGCCTGATATTGGTTTGCGAGGTTCGGCAGTGAAAAAAATTCATAATTTGGAAGAATTGAGAACTTACAATTCTAATGCAAATTTTGATTATTTAATCCAAGATTTGATTCCGTATGCTAATGAAGTTGGTATTTTTTATGTTCGTTTTCCAAATCAAACAAAAGGAAAAGTAACTGGAATTGTATCCAAAGAATATGTAATTATTGAAGGTGATGGAAAAGCAACAATGGAACAATTGATAAGAGCTAATCCACGTTATGAATTACAAATTGAAAATATTAAGAAAGATTTCGCAACTCAATTTAATGAGGTTTTAGAAAAAGGTAAAAAACTAAATCTTGTGCCTTATGGAAATCATGCTCGTGGTGCAAAATTTATTGATGCGAGTAATTTGATTACAGATAAATTAAATCAAACTATCGATGCAATGTGTCAAGAAATTTCTGAATTTTATTTTGGAAGATTAGATATTATGTATGATTCATGGATGGATTTAGAGCAAGGAAAAAACTTTGCAATTGTTGAAATAAATGGAGCAGGAAGTGAACCAACACATATTTATGACCCAAAACATTCTTTGTTTTTTGCTTGGAAAGAATTGGCTCGTCATATCACTTATATGTATAAAATAAGTGTTCAAAATCATAAAAGAGGATTTCCTTATTTGAATCATAAGGATGGAATGAAAGAATATAGATTGCATCTGGAACAAAGTAATAAGATTGTAAATTTTTAATGCAAATTCTAAAAAACATATTCGTAGGATTTTTAGTCAGTTTTATTGGCTCAATTCCGCTTGGTTATTTGAATATTGTTGGTTATGAAGTTTATAAAAGTTTCGGATTAAACGAAACCATTTTCTATTTACTTGGTGTTATTTCAATTGAGTTTTTCGTAATTTATTTTACATTATTGTTTGCAAATAAGTTAATTGAAAATAAAAAACTGATTAAATTTATTGAAGCATTTTCAATTATTTTCATGTTTTTATTGGCTTATATATTCTATTCAAGTGCATCAAAAGATGCATCCTCTCAAACAGTTTTAGAAAAATATGTCGATTATTCTCCGTTTGTTGTTGGAGTAATTCTAAGTTGTTTAAACTTCATTCAAATTCCGTTTTGGACAAGTTGGAATTTGTATCTTTTAAATGGAAATTATATTGAAGTATCCAAATCAAGAAAATATTTCTATGTTTTTGGAACCATTTTTGGAACCTTTTCTGGAATGTTGGTTTTGATTTTATCTTTAGATTATGTAACAAACCAAACTGATTTTTTAGCAAAATATTTAATGAAAGTAATAATTCCGTTAGTATTTATAATTTTGGGATTAGTACAAGGATTTAAGTTTTATAAAAAGTATTCTAAATAGTTTTTTTATCTTTACCATCAAGTAAAGAAACAAATGAAATCGAAGATTATTTCATCTGTTCGCTTTTCAAGCTCGAGTCACGAACACCAAAAAACAATTTTAAATTGTGAGTAAAAACATTATTATTACAGGAACTTCTCGCGGAATTGGATATGAACTGGCATTACAATTTGCAAATGCTGGACATCAAGTCTTAGCCATCTCTAGAAAAATACCACAAGAATTAATCGGAAACCAAAATATAACTTGCCTTTCCATTGATATTTCGGTTGAAGATGAGATGCAAGAAATTGATAAATTTATTTCTTCCACTTGGAAAATAGTAGACATTCTAATTAATAATGCTGGAAGTTTAATCAATAAACCTTTTTCACAACTGACACAACAAGATTTTGAAAGTGTTTACAAAGTAAATGTTTTTGGTGTTGCAAACTTAACAAGAACTTGTTTACCATATATGCCAAAAGGGAGTCATGTGGTATCAGTAAGTTCAATGGGCGGAATTCAAGGAAGTATGAAATTTCCTGGATTAGCGGCTTATTCTTCAAGTAAAGGCGCTGTAATTACACTTTCAGAATTATTGGCAGAAGAATACAAAGAACAAGGAATTGCTTTCAATGTTTTAGCACTTGGAGCTGTCAATACCGAAATGTTGCAAGAAGCATTTCCGGGTTATGAAGCACCAATTTCACCAAAAGAAATGTCCGATTATATTTTCAATTTTGCTTTGACAGGAAATAAATTTTATAATGGAAAAGTGTTGCAGGTTTCTAGTTCAACTCCATAAATTTATAAGTTGAAACACAATGTTGTTTTGAATTAATTGTTGTTACAACTTCAATATGATTTTCTTTATAGTTTCTTGTGAAATCTAAGTTGGATTCTTCAATTTCTTCTTCACTTTTTAGTTTGCAAATGATTTTGTTTTCTTCAAATGAAAGTGAAAATTGGATAGGAAAGTTGTAGTTGTTTTTGATTCTCAAATCTTTGTATCCATAAACCACAGTTGCATCTGAACCTAATGGTGTAAAGCGTTCATCTTCTTTATAAATATCTACCGAGTGATTGTAACGTTCTATTATTTCTAAATTACCTTTCAAAGCGGCAAAATAAATGATACTCGAAAGCTGACATAATCCGCCACCAATTTCTTCTGAAACTTTACCTTTTATAATATTTCTTCCAGTTTTGAATTCGTTTTTTTCTAATGGTGAACCAATAACTTTCCAGAAAGAAAAAATTTCATTCGGATTGATAATTATTGTTTCCACTTTGCTTGAAGCAACTTTTAAGTTGTGAACTTTATTGTCATAAAATGCTCCTTGTTTAATTTCTTGAATGGTAGAAATTGAATTTAAAAGAGATGTTTTTTCATTATTAGCTTTAGCAAAATCAATAGTAATGTCAGATAAAAAACGTTTAACCAAACGAAATTGTAGTTTTAGATGCTTCGGAATAATAGATTTTAATTTCATTTTTTTTCTAATTCAACGATTATATAAGAAGCATACTCTTTTAAAAATGAGTTGCAAAGGAAATTGTCAATCTTACCAAAAAAAGGTCTTATCCAAGTTGGGAATCTATGAATCGGAAAGAAAAGGATTCCTTTGTAGGTTTTAAATTTCCAATTATTTTCCGTCATTTTTTGAATTTCTGCAATAGAAAAATCATTAGCTGCATGCCAATTTGTTGATTTATAGTTTATCAATTTTCGTCTTTTTTTAGATGGAAAATCAAAAATTAGTTTGCCGTTTAAATTTAGTTTTTTGTGCGATTCAGCTAAAAATTCTTCCGTTATTTTAATATCTAAATGCATAATTACATGAAGAGAATAAATCAAATCAAAATAATTTTCGGGATAAGGAATATTAGAAACAGAACCTTCCTTAATTACTACTTCTGGAAATTTAGATTGTGCAATTTCAATCATTTTCGGACTAATATCAACTCCGTGATCCGCAAATTCTAAGAATCTTCCAGTTCCACAACCTAAATCTAATGTGTTTTTAAATGAGTTTTTCTCCAGAATTGCCTTTAAAAAAATACGTTCTTGTTGGTCAATATATTTTCCATACGAATTTTCAAATCGATTGCTATCGTATGTTGGAGCTAAATTGTCATAATATTTTTTAATTGCATCAATCATTTCATAAATGTATGGCATTTCTAACAAAAATAAATAAATTTGTAACAATGAGCGAAGTCCTATCTAAATACCTTCCTGAGCATGCTGTAGAATTGTGTTTTGAATTAATCAAAGCTAATTCGGTGCATTTAAAAATCGTTAATGAGCGACAAACGCGCCATGGTGATTATCGAAAAGGACTTTCTGGAAAACATGAAATTACTGTAAATGCCAATTTGAATAAATACCGATTTTTGATAACGCTTGTTCACGAAATTTCCCATTTAGTAGCTTTTGAAAAATACGGAAGGAAGATTTTGCCTCATGGAGTAGAGTGGAAGATGACTTTTCAAAGATTGATGGTTCCTTTTATAAGACCAGAGATTTTTCCGCATTCGGTTTTGCCTTTGGTAGCTAATCATTTTAGAAATCCAACTGCTAGTAGTGATACTGATGCCAAATTGGCTTTCGCTTTAAAACAATTTGACGAAAGAAAGCCAGATGTCCATTACATTCATGAAGTACCAAGTGGTAGTTTGTTCAGAATAAAAAATGGAAGAATTTTTCAAAAAAAAGGACTTCGAGTTAAACGATATGAATGTATTGAAGTAAACACAGGAAGAACTTTTTTGTTTAACGCCAACGCTGAGGTTGAAATAATTCCTGGTTGATTTTCATCTATAGATAACTTCATTTCGAAGAAAGAAAAGCGTATTCTATGATGACTTTAACTTTATTTCATATTTTAATAAATATATTTGTAGCACTAATTAAAAAAAACGAAGTCGCTTTGTGCTTCTAAATAACTATGAACAAAAATTATTACGCAATATTAATGGCCGGTGGCGTTGGTTCACGATTTTGGCCGGTTTCTACAACAGAATTTCCTAAACAATTTCACGATATGTTGGGTTCTGGTCATACTTTAATTCAGAAAACTTTCAGTCGTTTATCAAAATTAATTCCGGCAGAAAATATTTTTATATTGACTAATGAATTGTACAATGATTTAGTATTAGAACAATTGCCAATGGTTAAGCAAGAGCAAGTTTTGTTAGAACCAGCAATGCGAAATACAGCACCATGTATTTTATATGCATCATTAAAAATTCAAAAGTTGAATCCTGATGCGGTTATGGTTGTAGCACCTAGCGATCATTGGATTGAAGATGAAGATGAATTTACAAATAATTTGAAACAGTGTTTTGATTTTTGTGAAAAAGAAGATGCTTTAATGACTTTAGGAATTCAGCCAACATTTCCAAATACAGGTTTTGGTTATATTGAATTTGATAAATCTGATGAAAATCCCATAAAAAAAGTAAATCAATTTAGAGAAAAACCTGATTATGAAACTGCAAAATCGTTTTTAGAGGCTGCAAATTTTCTTTGGAATGGCGGAATTTTCATTTGGAGTGCGAAATCAATAACTTCAGCTTTTGAAAAATTTCAACCACAAATGAGTGCTTTGTTTTTGAAAGGAAATGAAAGTTATAATACATCATCTGAAAAAGACTTTATCAATCAAAATTATGCTTCTGCAGAAAATGTTTCAATTGATTATGCCGTAATGGAAAATGCTAAAAATGTATATGTTTTACCAGCAACTTTCGATTGGAATGACCTAGGAACTTGGGGACAATTGCATGAAAAAATTGATAAGGATGAAAATAATAATGGAGTTATTAATGCCAAAGTTATTTTAGAAAATGCTTCAAACAATATAATTCGTTCCGATGCCAATAAGATTATAGTTGTAGATGGTTTGCACGATTATATCATCGTTGATAAAGAAGGTGTTTTAATGATTTATCCAAAGTCTAAAGAGCAAGATATTAAACGTATAACAGGCTTAGCAAATAATTTGTAAGTAATTTTATAAAAAATAGCGTAACCTTTTGTAAATTTATACATCTAATGTAAAAATACAATTTATGAAAGGCACAAGAACTATAAATCAATTACATCTAATTTTCTTTCTTGTATTTTTTTTCCAATTTTCATTTGCACAATTGTCAAGTTTTAGTTTGGTTGTAACAAAAACAGATGAGACTTGTACAGGAAATGGCTCTTTGAGTTTTAATGTTCAAAATACATCACCTGGTGCAACAATTATTTATTCAATTTATTTGTTGCCAAATGTAACTACTCCGATTGCTGTAACTCAAAGTAATTCTTTAACTGGCTTAAATGCTGGTAATTATAGTGTCAATGCGTTACAATCTTTAGGGGCTTTAAGTAATTCTGTACAACAAGGCATTGAAATTAATAATTTAATAGAATCGATAGCTTTTGATTTAAGTGGTCAACCTCAGACTTGTCAAAATAATGGTGGTATAACAGTTAATGTAACAAATGGAAATCCATCAACATATGAAATTATTTCTGGACCAATAATTGTAAGCCCACAAAGCTCAAATATATTTACTAATTTGATTTCTGGGGTTTATAACATTAGAGTGAATGATGTTTGTGGAGATGGAGTTGTACAAACATACACATTGTCTTCTTCAATAAATTCAAATTTAACTATTTCTCCATTTTCAACAGTTTGTCAACTTACAAATTGTAATACAATTGATGGTAGTTTTTTAATTCAAGCTCTTTTAAACACAACAATTTCTTATCCATTAAATGTTGTGTTTACTGTTCAACCTCCAAGTGGTGCTCCAATTAGTTTTAATCAAGTAATTGCAACTGGTGCAGTAAATGTTACTGAAGTAAATTTAAATATTCCATTTTACTATAATCAAAGCTATTCTTACAATATTGTTGTTACAGATACGTGTAATAACATTGCCACATACAATGGTGTGATTAATAAAACATTAACGCTAGGTTTGACACAACCTAGCCCAAGCTCTTGTCAAAGAGGTATAGAATTGAACTTATGTAATTTTGTGCCACCTTATACGGTTAATTTTATATCATCACCTCAGGGTTTTAATCCAACTATATTTAATCCAAATCATCCTGGACCATTTATTGGGGAAACTTCTTATAATCCTACAATTAATGAAGAAATGCCATTAGGTAATTATATTATTGAAGTTACTGACTCTTGTGGTCATGTTGCTCAAAGTCAAATAACTTTATTAGATGGTATTCCTGATTTTCAATTGATGCCATTTGATGATTGTAGTCCAACAAGTATAATCAATATTCCTAATGTAAGCCCTCCAGTAACATCAGTAATTATTACTGCTGCTCCTGTACAGGCAAATTTATCATTGCCTTTTGTAGCATATACAAATCCTACAGGAGGACTTTTTAATATGTCTCTAAATTTTTCAGGTATTTATACTTTTACAGGGACTAATATTTGTGGTGCCACCTTTTCTTTTGACGTAGAAGTGCCTCCATATATACCACCAACATTATCAGTAATAGGAAATGCTTATCCAGGCTGTAACTTATTTAATGGTTATATAAATGTAGAAATGTCAACTCCTGGGCCAGAACTAGTGACAGTCTTAGTAACAGATGCTCCAATTGCTTATGGAAATAGCTTACCACATGACATATCTCAATATATTTCTCAACCCAATAATGTTTCTTTAACTTTGGGTAATTTGCCTGTTGGTAGTTATACTTTTTCAGTAGTTGATAGTTGCGGTAATACTTATGTTGAAACGACTATTGTTTCTGTAGTAATATCTCAGACACCTTTAGCAGTTTCTTTTTTGAAAGGTTGTGGTGGTGATGTTGGTTCTTTAACTTTAGCAAGTTATAATGGAGGTTTGCAAACGGTAATTATTAATTCAGCACCATCAACTTTTACTCAAACATTGCCTTATGATGTAAGTTTTAATATTGCTTCAAATGGATGGTTTTATATGAATTCATTACCAATTGGGACTTATACTTTTTACACAAAAGATATTTGTAATGTAGAAATTGTTACAACAATAGAAGTTTCTGGTTACCAAGTTATTCAAGATGAAATATTAGTTGAAGGAAGTTGCGGTGCATTTAATTTAGGTATGCAATATATTGTAAATGAACTAAGTACTCATTTTTATTGGTTGCAAAAGTGGAATCCTATTTCAAATCAATGGGAGCATCCAATAACAGGAACAACTTATATAAATGGTACATTACCAACAGTTTTAAACTCATATTCACTTTCTAATTTAACAGTAAACTATAATATTGCCTCTTTGGGTACATTTAGAATAATAAAAACACATGAAATATTTTCTAATGGTGTTTCTACGCTTCTAAATTGTATTGAAGTTATTAGAGAATTTGAATTTAACGGAGGTTTGAAAATTACCTCTGCTTATACTTTTCCTTGTAATAATAGTAATGAGGTGATTATTATTGCCAATGGAATTCCGCCATTAACCTATAGAATAACTTCAAAAGACGGTTTGCCTTTTGTAGTAAATAATGGTACTTCAAATATTTTTTCTGGATTACAACCTGGAATTTATAATTTTCAAGTTCAAGATACTTGTGGTAATATTGTTAATCGACTATTTGATATAACGACTTTGCCAGAACCTTCAATAACAGCTAGCAATTTATGTCAAGGTCAATCAGGTGAGTTGTCAGTTCAGGCATTTTCTTTTTTAAATTATCAATGGTGGAAAGGAACAAATACGACTACTATTTTAAGTACTACAAATGTTTTAACATTCAATCCATTTAATGGAGTTACAGATGCAGGAACTTATTATGTTAGAATTTATTCAACAATTCCAGGATCTTATGTTGATAGAATTTTATCCTATACAATTCCTTTGAGTACAATTCCCAACGCTGGTTTAGATGGAAATTTGGTACTTTGCGGAACATCAAATTCAGTTAACTTATTTACATTATTGAATGGAACTTACGACACAGGAGGTGTTTGGCAAGAAATTACAAATAGCGGTATGTTATCAGGAAATAACTGGTTACCACTTGGAATACCTTATGGAGTTTACAATTTTAAATATACGGTTTCAGGATTTTGTAATGCTATAGATGAATCTTTTATATCAATTACTTTTAATCCTATTCCGATGGATCCAATTGTAGATGTTGATTCTAATTATTGTAGTGGTGATGATATTCAGTTTTTTACAGAAACCATTCCAAATGCAACTTATCAATGGACTGGACCTAATGGTTTTACGGCTACTACACAGAATTTGGTTTTTAACGATAGCACCACAATTTTATCTGGAAATTATACGGTTACAGCTAATTTAAATGGTTGTACCTCTTCAACAACTAAAACAATTTTGGTAAAACCTATTCCTCAATTTACTATTGAAGCTAATTGTATTAATAATAATTTCACAATTACTGCAATACCTGCTAATGGAACATTTTCAAGCTCAGATACTTTCTTGTGGTCAGGTCCAGATGGTTTTACTAGTACAATAAATCCAATTCAAATTTCAAATAAACCAAAAGGAATTTATTCAGTTGTTGTTACAAATATCGATGGATGTAGCACGTTTCAATCAGTGGAAGTTTTAAGTACCATGTGTACAATACCAAATGGGATATCTCCAAACGATGATGGTCTTAATGACTCTTTTGATTTATCAGGATTTACAGGAATTCGCGAATTAAAGATTTTTAATCGCTATGGGATGGTTGTATATGAACAAGAAAATTATATTGACCAATGGCATGGACAACAAAAGAATAGTGACAAATTATTGCCAGACGGAACTTATTATTATTTGATTAATTTTGAAAATAGCGAACCAAAAACAGGTTGGGTTTATTTGGTAAGAGAGTACTAAACTATTCTTCTTTATTCTGTGCTTTTCTAATTTTTTTAAACAAGTTTGAAGAATAAACGAAATCAACTATAGCTTCATTATCAGTTTTGAAGATGTCTTTTTTGGAACCTTCCCATGCAAGAATTCCATTTTTAAGAAAAATGATTTTGTCTCCAATCTCCATAACGGAGTTCATGTCGTGAGTATTTACAACCGTTGTTATGTTGTACTCAACAGTAATTTCATGAATCAAATTGTCAATTACAATAGCTGTTTTTGGATCTAATCCTGAATTGGGTTCGTCACAAAAAAGATATCTTGGATTGTTTACAATAGCTCTTGCAATAGCTACTCGTTTTTGCATTCCACCTGAAATTTCAGATGGTTTTTTATGGTTGGCATTAACTAAATTAACTCTATCAATTACAGTGTTTACTCGTTCTCTAATTTCTTCCGGAGATTTAGTAGTAAACATTTTCAATGGGAAACCAATGTTCTCTTCAACCGTCATGCTGTCAAACAAAGCACTTCCTTGAAAAACCATTCCAATTTCTGTTCTCAAGGCACGTTTTTCATCCGCAGATAGTTCAGAATAAATTCTTCCATCAAAAGAAATCGTACCAACATCAGGAGTAAAAATTCCTAATAATGATTTTAATAAAACAGTTTTACCAGAACCACTCTGGCCAATAATTAAATTAGTTTTACCAGCATCAAAAGTTGCCGAAATTCCTTTCAAAACTTTAGATTCTCCAAAAGATTTTTCTACGTTCTTTACTTCTATCATCGGTTAATTGGTTAAAAGTAATTGAGTTAAAATATAATTCACCAAGATGATTACTACAGATGTCCAAACAAATGAAACGGTACTTGCTTTACCAACTTCTAACGCTCCACCTTTCATATAATAACCATGAAAAGAAGGAATTGTAGCTAGAATCATAGCAAAAACAACTGTTTTTATAAAGGCATAAGTGATATGAAATGGAATAAATTCGGTTTGAATTCCTTGTATAAACTCATTACTTGCTGTAAAACCACCATAAACTCCAGCCATCCAACCGCCAAGAACACCAAGAAACATTGCTATTCCAATCACAAATGGATACAATAAAAGCGCGATTATTTTAGGGAAAACTAGATAATTTAATGAATTTACACCCATTACTTCCAAAGCATCAATCTGCTCAGTAACACGCATTGTTCCTATACTTGATGTGATAAACGAACCCATTTTTCCAGCCATGATGATGGAAATAAAAGTAGGAGCAAACTCTAAAATTACCGATTGTCTTGTGGCAAAACCAATAAGATATTTTGGAATCAAAGGATTAGTTAAGTTTAATGCCGTTTGAATAGAAACAACACCTCCAACGAAAAAGGAAATAAAAGCAACAATCCCAAGGGAATCAATTACTAAATCGTCAATTTCTTTGAAAATTAACCCTCTCATAACCGACCATTTTGTGGGTTTGTTGAAGACTTCTTTCAGCATTAAAAAATACCTACCTATTTGCGTTAAATAACGAATTAACATCATAGTTTTAAAATATGGTCAAAAATAGTGAGAAGTTATGAGTTTTAAGTTATGAGTTGTGAGATTTTAACTTAAAATAGTTTCTCTTTCATCTTCTGAAGTCTGTAATTACGAATAAATTTAGCTTGTTCGTCAGTAACTAAAAGTGGTTTTTTTGAAGATTTTGCCTTCCAAAAACCTTTTATGTAGTCTATAAAAAGGAGTGGTTTTTTCTTCATCATCGCCAGTTTCAAGGAAGCTATAGTAGTAATCCAAAATCCGTAACCTAAGGAATAAAAGGCTTCACCTTGTTTGTAACGAGCTGTTTTGTTGTAGTTGGCACCTGTTGGTTTTAGGTGTTTTACATGTAAACTTTCATCGGTAACCACTTTCCAATTGTAGAATTTACAAAGTAACTCATCGACAGTATCCCATCCCATTTCAGGTTTTAATCCGCCAATTTGTTTGAAAGTTTCTTTTCGATAAGCTTTTAATGCTCCGCGAATATGGTCTTTATCAGTAAGATTTTCCAAAATCCATTCGCCATTTTTTTCTATGTAACAAAAACCTCCAGCCATTCCAATTCGTTCATCTGAATGGAAATGTTTAATTATGGTTTCAAAATAATTGTTCGGAAAAATTAAATCGGCATCTGCTTTTACAATAAAATCATAGTTTTCATCCAAAGTTTCTAATCCTTTTTGAAACGCTTGAATGACTTTACTTCCTGGCAAATGAATAGCATCAGAAGTCTTATTAACTAAAGATATAAAAGAATATTTTGAGACAAATGAATTTACAATCGCCTCTGTATTGTCAGTAGAATTATCATTCACCACCACAATTTTTGTAGGTAAAACAGTTTGTTCAACCAAAGATTGAAGTGTCAAAGAAATTAAGGCTTCTTCGTTGTGTGATGGAATGACGATGTAATACTTCATTAGATAATCACTATTTACTAATTACTTTTCACTCTTTCAGCAAAAACAATATAATATCTAGGAGTAAAATATCGTAACAAAGGTCGGAATCCAAGTTTCTTAACTGGATGTGTGAATTTTTCTCTTGCAGTAATTTTCCAACCTGTTTTTTCTAAAAGCCAATCTAGTTGCCAATCTTCAAATTCGTGGTAATGTCTGTCCCACATATCAGTTTTGCTTCGGTATGCAGGAGAAAACCATAAACGTAATGGAATGGAAATCAGCAATTTATCACATTTTACATTTTGTAAAACAGTGTAAGGATTTAGTAAATGTTCGAAAATTTCAAAAGCAGTAAAAACAGTATAAGTTTCGTTCTGTAAAGCCGTTTGGTCGTTGTCTAAATCTTCACCTTTGGTGTTTTTTACAATATAACCATTCTCTTCCATGATTTTAGAAAAAGGATTGGGAACACCTAAATCAAATATGGTTTCAGAAGTATTTACGTGCTTTTGTAAAAATTCTAAAGTATGCTTAAAGCGTTTATTGGGAAATGTTTTTTCGTACATGAACATTGAAAATTAAAGATGCAAATGTACTAATTTTTACTTCGTACTTTGTATTTCTTATTTCGTACTTTCTTTTACATTCTATAAACAATCGCATTGATATTCATTCCAGCGCCAACCGATGCAAATAGAATTACATCACCTTTATGAATCTCTTGATTTTCAATTTTTCCTTTAATCAAAGAATCGTATAAAGTTGGAACAGTTGCAACACTTGAATTTCCTAATTTATGAATGCTCATTGGCATAATTCCTTCAGGTGGTGTTTGTCCGTATAATTTGTAAAAACGTTGAATAATGGCTTCATCCATTTTTTCATTAGCTTGATGAATCAATATTTTTTTCACTTGATTGATGTCGATTCCCGTTTTGTCTAAACATTCCTTCATGGCTTTTGGAACATTGCTTAAGGCAAATTCATAAATCTTTCTACCATGCATTTTTATGTAACGAACATCCGGGTCGTGGTCTTTATTAAATGAATTTCCAAAGAATAAATAATTGGCTTCATCATAAGCATAAGTAGCCGATTCATGAGCTAGAATTCCTTCTGCTTCACCATCAACCGCTTCAATAATTGTTGCACCAGCACCATCAGAATAAATCATTGAATCTCTATCATGCGGATCGGTAACTCTTGATAATGTTTCAGCACCGATAACCAAACATTTTTTTGCCATTCCGGCTTTGATAAATGCAGTTGCTTGAATAACACCTTCTACCCAACCTGGACAGCCAAACAACATATCGTAAGCAACACATTTTGGATTTTTTATACGTAAGTCGTGCTTTACACGAGTTGCCAAACTTGGAAGTAAGTCTGCTTGAATAGCTCCTTTTTTCTGGTTTCCAAAATTGTGAGCAAATATGATGTAGTCTAGAGTTTCAGGATCAATTTTTGAGTCTTCAATTGCTTTTTTTGCTGCAATAAAAGCGATATCAGATGTCAATAAATCATCAGAAGCATAACGACGTTCTTCAATTCCAGTAATTCCGTAAAATTTTTCTGTAATAACTTCATTTGGAAGTGGAAACGGCGTTCCATCTTCGTTCAAGAAAACATGATTTGAAAAGTCTTTATTGGTTACTATTTCTGTTGGAATATAACTTCCAGAACCTGTTATTTTTATGTTCATTGATAAAATAAATTTGTTACTAAATTATTGATTTTAAAATTGTATTTACCTTTAAATAGAGAATAATTATTAATTTTTGCGAATACACTTTTTTTTAAGTCAAATTTTTAACATAATTTAAATTTTTAACCTATTTTTTGAATTAAAGATTTTATTATTTTTGAAAAAAAATATTTTTATGATAAAAAACTACCTCTATTTTTTAATTTTTTTTAATTTTTGTTTTTGTTTTTCACAAAACGATTTATGTTCTAGTGCAATAAGTTTGACTCCAACCACTAATTGTGTAACTACAATAGGAAGTTTTAGTGGTTCGGGAAATATGGGAACAACAACTTCGTGTTTTTCAACTGCTTTACAAGATGTTTGGTACAGCTTTGTAGCTACCGATCCTACTATGAGCATATCACTTTCTAATGGTGTAGGCGTAAACTTAGGGATGGAAATTATTACTGGTTCTTGTTCTGGAACTAGTTTTGTATGTGATAATAGTTCTACTAGTTCTGTTAGTGAGTTTTATCAAAACAATACTTTTACTGTAGGGCAAACGTATTTTGTTAGAGTATTTCATGCTGAATCAAGTTTATTGACTACCAATTTTACAATTTGTGTTCAAAATTATCCAACCCCAGTAAATGATTTGTGTTCTGGTGCAATAAGTTTGACTCCAACTACTAATTGTGTAACAACTACAGGAAGTTTTAGTGGTTCGGGAAATATAGGAACAACAACTTCGTGTTTTTCAACTGCTTTACAAGATGTTTGGTACAGCTTTGTAGCTACCGATCCTACTATGAGCATATCACTTTCTAATGGTGTAGGCGTAAACTTGGGGATGGAAA
>NZ_JBIISA010000038.1:0-25997 GCF_044341265.1 Flavobacterium sp. | reverse complement strand
AGTCACTACGTTGAATTACATCAAAGATTGCATCAAATTCAATTCTTTCTGGTAAATTGTATTCTCTTAATAAGGCCAATTGGATATTTTCATATCCAGGAAATTTTACCAACCAGGCATCACTATCTAAATCAACAAAGTGTGAACTATCCCAATTTAGAATATAATTTTTATTACAAATATCCTGTTTCATTTTATCAATTGTCTTGATATATAGATTTAAAAACTCTTTAGATTGTCAAATCATAATTTTCTATTTCTTCAAAAACTACTCCTTTAATTCCTGCTTGTTCTAATGCCATACGGGCTTTACCGGATACAAAAAGTACGTATGGATAAACTGATAAACGAAAAATTGGAGGAAAGCCATCTTGAGGTTGTTTTAAAACTAGTTTATCTATAGAATCAACAAGATCTGTTATAGTTGGATCAGGCTCATAAACAGAATTTTCCCAATCAAAAATATCAAGATGTTCTAGTAGTTGAACTGCTATGAACCGATGGTCTTCTTTTTCAGATCTTTGTCCTCCTAAGCCTATAACTTCACAATCAACCATAACAATAGGAATAGCTTTATATCGAAAATTTCCTACGCTAAGTAAGGTATTTAACATTTTTTGTGACATGATATTCCAATCAACATTATTAATAGGATAATCACTACTTTGAATTGCATCAAAGATTGCATCAAATTCAATTCTTTCTGGTAAATTGTATTCTCTTAATAAGGACAACTGAATATTCTCATATCCAGGAAATTTTACCAACCAGGCATCGTTATCTACATCAATAAGATGGTCTAAATCCCATGAGAGAATATAATTTTTATTACAAATATCTTGTTTCATTTTATTAATTTAGTTAGTCATATTTTGTTTTTATAGTTATTTTTCATTTTTGAACTTTTGGCATTATTCCTATAGTAATTTCACCCTCATGATAAAACTCAATACTTAAATTAAGCCTAATCCGCAAATTGCTTGTAGCGTGTGTTGGTGGCGGTGGTTTGTTTTTCGTCATCTCATCCATCCTTCTATTTTATAATTCTTTGAATATAGTTTTCGTTCTTTCGCACCATTGTCAGGCTTAAACCACACTTCAAATCTTCCAGCATAAGAGTCGCCCCAATCGCCTTCATAAATTGTAAAATCAGAATTTGTCCCAAATTTAATTATGCTGTCTGTAGGGTTGTAAATACTAATTGAACTACTTTTAGGCAATCTGTCAGCGGAAAGCGCTAGATTTTGAGTAATTTCAAATGCTTTTAAGTATATACTTCCGCTTTCAATTTTGCCAATCCAAAAGTCATATTTATAAAGTCCAGGCTGAAATGAATTATATAATTGAAATTCTGTTTGTTTTACAACTCTATTTGTTAAACTATCGGGTTTGTTTTCGTCAATACCAATATCGGCAGGATCTTCAATTTGGATATTTTTTGGTATTTTAAGGTTGTGTGCCCAAGTGTCTGGCGTTTCTTGCTCTATCCAAAACATAGCAACTGTATAAATTATTATTGCAAATATTGTTAAACTAAACAATACAAAAGTTATAAAGCTCTTAAGCCACTTTTTTTGAGTTAACTGATAAATCGAAGAAACTAATAAAACTAAAAGGCCAAGTCCAAATAATCCAAAACAAATGCACCCAAAAAATTGGTTTTTTAATATTTTAGAGAAAACTAAAAGACTAATGGAAATAATCCAAAAAAGTATTGGTTTCCACCAGTTATTAAAAAAATTATAAAGATATTTTGTCATAATTTTATATTTTCCCTGTAAATTTTCATATAATAACGAGATAAGTAGCATTGCTCACTTAATTCATCTCCATTTTCATTTATTTCAACGCATTCAAAATTACTATTTATATCTTGCTCTCGATACAATTGCAAAAGTTGATGTAGCAGTGCTTTAACTTGGTCAAGTGTTTGGGATATATTACCCTCCAGCAAAAAGCTTGGTTCTTCTCCTTCATCAATTACTGCATTATAACAATACAAGTAAATTTTCTCATTATCATATACTATTTCTTCGCCACTGAGTCTTATTTTAATGTCTAAATTATCTGTTAATAGCCACTTTTTTAAGATAGAAGCAACTATTTTATAATCACCAGAATAAATACTTCCGTAAAATGCTATTTTATTCATTTGTGTTAATTATGATATATTTTTTATTAATCATCTAACTATATTGTATGGCCAATATTTTCTTTCACAAATTCACATTCGCTATCAAACTCTTCACAGTTTTTACATCGCAAAATTATTTTTATACTGCTTTCTAATTCTACTATGATCTGACTATTTTTTGATTTTGGTTCACAATAGATTTTAGTAATTATTTTATCTTTAATATTAAATTCTTTGGAATAATCTTTATCCTCGAAATTTTCTAATACAATATCTAATCCATCAAAATTTTCTTCATCAGTATTTTCCCAAAATCCAATTCCGGCGTCAAGGAAATATTGAAACTATTTATCTTCAACTGTCTTAATGTAGACAATCAAACAATTTTTAGTTATTGGATTTTCGCAAACAATTAATTCAACTAGTTTTAAGCCGTTAAATTTTGAAAAAGCAAAACTATTATCTTGAAAGTAGCGTACTATTGTTTTTCCTGTCATTTTAAAAGAGCGACATTAAGAATTAAATAAGGGTATTACCAGATAGCCAATTAGAAAGGAGACACAGACAATAACAACTACAGCAACTATCACTATGGTAAACCGGTTATCAGATAGGTATTTGTTGATATCTGACAATTTTTGCAACACTGCGGCTTGGTTGAAACTTTTACTAAAAATTTTCGATAACATATTGTATTTTTTATAGTTATTTGTTTTACTCTATTTCACTTTATTGTATGCCCAATATCCCAAATAGATAGCTACAACAGTAGTTATTATTACAACAATTTTAATGGTAGTCCAGCCAATTGTTTTTACCAATTCTACATTTAAAATTGCCGCATCTTGTTTGCCAAAAGTGCTAGAAACCAAAGTTGTACCTGCTATAAATCCCATACTCCCAAAGAATGCACCTCCAGCACCCGCCAAAACGGCCAAGATAATAGAATAGGCAAGATTACTATAAACATCAGGTTTAACTTCCGTATATGACCAAGTGAAAAATAGTAAAGCTGCTGGCATAATCAAAACAAGAGAAAAATAGCTCAAACGAGCGATTTTAAAAATTGAATTAAGGGTATTACCCGATAGGATAGCAATCCAACCTGCAATTGATCCAATTATTACCCCAACAAATAGTAGTGCTGCACCTTGGTTGAAACTTGTTCCTAAAATTTTTGATAACATAATGTATTTTTTTATAGTTATTTTGTTTTACTCTATCTAACTTATTGTATGCCTAATATCTCAAATAGCAAGCTACAGCAGTAGTTATTATTACAACAATTTTGATGGTAGTCCAGCCAATTGTTTTTACCAATTCTACATTTAAAATTGCCGTATCTTGTTTGCCAAAAGTGCTAGAAACTAAAGTTGTACCTGCTATAAATCCCATACTCCCAAAGAATGCACCTCCAGCACCCGCCAAAACAGCCAAGATAATAGAATAGGCAAGATTACTGTAAACATCAGGTTTAACGATTTGCAGCTACAAGATTTCGGCAATTTTCACCAGTAAACTTCATACGAAACACCAATGTTTGATTAACCACAAAGTGTCAGCGGAGCACTGAACCGTCAATTTCTTGTAGGTGCTGTTATGGACTGATTTTCTTGTTGTCAGTTATATAATTGCTTTAGGGTCAGTTCCATATTCATTATCACCTTCTATACCGTCTGTGCAAGCTAAAATTAAATTGTAAATTGGAATTAATAAAAACCAACCGCTTTTCCCAACATCGTGCATTCTTCTAACACCAACTGCAATCGATGGAATTAAAACTGCTAATGTGTAAATGCTGGCTAATTGTGGAACTTGCATAAGTCTACAAACAAAGCCAAATACAACAGAAATAATTACGTTGAATAGGACGAAATACCAAAACTCACTTCTTCTTGCTCGTCCACTAAATGTTGCGTAATTCTGTAAAACTTTTAAATAATAATTCATATTTTTCTATTTTATTTTTTGTCCTACTCGTTTGGCTTTTCGGTCTCGCCCCGTTTTTATTAAGTGGTCGCTGGTCTCCACATTTTTTGCTTTTGAAGTCTGTTACGAACTGTCGAGAATAATTGCTTTCTGTGGTTCTCTTGTCTGTCTGCTCACGTCCTGTTGTTTTTTTAACTTGCCCATAACTTCCATATATGACCAAGTAAAAAAATAGTAAAGCTGCTGGCATAATCAAAACAAGAGAAAAATAGCTCAAACGAGCGATTTTAAGATTTTAGTCATTGATGTTTTCTAATAGAATTTTACCATGGTCAGGACCGTAGCCTGCTTTTTGGATGATTCCTGTGAAGTCATTACCTACGAATTCTTCTGTAAATTGTACTTCATTATAATAACATTCATCTTTGTTGTCTTTATGAATAATAAATGCAAATATAGTACGGCGTAATACGGCTCCACTTATCTCATGACGTATATACCCCCAATCGTCTGAGGTAAAAACAACTTTCTGTACGTTTACACCTTCATCCACCATTATTTTTTCTAGCTTAGCAGCAAGAGCAGGGTCGTCACGTTTAGATGCTGGTAATTTAAACTCTTTTAGATTAGCTTGTTTGTGCGTTTCGTACATTTCAAATATTTTCTCATGCCCTTCGGTGAGATCATAATAAAATATCCCCTCTGATACGGTTTTACCACCATAAGCGGTTATTTCTACTTTTAATTTATGCACTTTGTTTACATTGACCTCGTAAAGACTTGTGGATGCACTTTTAAGTTGTATAGTAAGAATTTCTAAAAAATTGCTTGTAAGTTCTTTAAAGGCAGAATTTTCTTCACTTACAAAAATATCTAGGTCAAGGAAATTATCATCTCCAAAACTTGTTCCATCCTCATTTTGTTTAAATGCCCCTGCATAACTTTGAGAAGCAACAAATCCTCTACCATCTTCTTCATCACGCACCCTAACCGTGTAACCTCTTTCAAAGCCTAGGTTTATTTTACTGTTAGATAGATAAACCATAGCAAAAACTTCGTCGCCAGCTTTGAAAGTATTGGTAATGGCACTCTTATCTTCTTCGCCATAAGTGATGAATTCTTTAGAAAATAAAATTTGACCTACTTCATCACCATAACCGTTTATTTGGATAGGTGGAGGGACTTCGCCTACATACTCTGTGTAAGCTTTTGGATTTTTCTCTTCAAGGTTATTGATTGTTTCTTTGCTGTTAGTGTTCATAATTGTATTTTTTTAATTAATAATTATAGACGAGAAACTATAAAAAAGGATGTATGTAGTTTTAAGTTTCTGTCCTAAATGCTTATTTATCTATTTTTATAAGTTGTTAATATTTAGAATTTTAGAAGATTATGCTCTTTTTAAGTGCCATTCGATCCATTCTTAATTTTTTGTTTTATGTTAAGAAAAAGAAAAGACGAATAACAATTAATTAAATGACATCCAAGTTTCAAAGAATCACTATTCTTATGACGTCGATTAGCTTTTACCTTTGCTTAAAAAACGCCTTGATAACAAATCAATGGCAATGTACCAACAGGTCTTAGTGGTTCCAAAAAATCCTTGCAGGATACATTGCGATTCCTTCTAATAATTGGTAAAAAAAAATGCATAACTACTATTACTTATGGATATAGTGATTTTAGATATTTCATTGAAAAACATGATATTGACTTATTGCTCATACCTTTTTTCAACAATCTCACCAGTTGAACCTGATATCACATAGTGAGGTCCTCCTCCATGAAGTTCCTTATTTTTGTGCTCATAATTTATAAGCCAATTATTTTCTTTTACCTCAGCTCTAACCTCATAGATTGTAAGATCTTTATAGACAAGTTTTGCATCTTTCCAAGCTATGTCTATTGCCTCTTCTTGACTAATCATTAAAGACTCCTCTTTACAGGAACATGATAAAACATCAGCTTTTGCTTCAGGAGTAATTCTCCATGTAGCATTTTGATAATTATTTAACTCTTTAATACCCTCTATTTTTGAATTAGCTTTCATTGTTTTACTTTTTTTTTGCGCTTTTAGAGAACTTAGAGTAACAACAGATAGGATCATAAATAAAATTGTTTTTTTCATAAATTAAATTATTAGGGTTAAAAATATTAATTTACTACAAGTTAATAGTGCTTATAAATAACAGTATATGTTAGTTTTAGATATTTTTTTATTGCAGAATGAAACTTATCTATTCTCTAATGCTTTCATCTTATAAAAAAACAGGTTAAAGAATTGCTAAATTCTAATTAACCTGTATAATGCTTTAGGCAAAAGTTTTATGCTATTTTATTATGAGAATTACTAATTTTGTTTATTTCTTAAAGGCTATTGAGTGATTTTGGATTACTAAATTCAACCCCAATGCAACAAACATGTTGCTGAAGATAAAAAGTTGTCTCGCTATATCTTTTTTTAGATCGCTTTTATAATTTGTTATAAATATGCTTTTTATGTGGTAAAACTATTTGCTTTATAAATGATAACAATTAATTAGTAATGATTATTTTTTCGGTGTAGTTTTTTCCTTTTTCGTCAGTAAATTGAATGATATAATTTCCTGTTGTTACATTAGGTAATTTGTATTGAAAAGGAGATTCGCTAGTGCCTACAAAATAGGAATTGAAAAGCAATGAAGTTAATTTTCCATCAACTGAAATGAGTTCGGCTTTAATTACTTTATTTGGAATTTTTTCTAATGATATAGATACATAACTGCCCGATTGAGCTGGATTTGGATAAATTAAAAGTTCTTTTCTGGAAACTGGCGTGTAATCAATATTCAAATTGCTGGTGGTATATTTAGATACATTTAACCCAGCAGCATAACAGGTTTTTGTTCCGTCTGGATTTGAAATAATACTAAATTTATTAGCATATTCACCCAAATATACACTACTCCAAGTTGCACCTCCATCTTGTGTTTGATAAGCTTCTGTTTCGCAACCTACCCAGCCAACATTATCATTGATAAAACCTATTCCAAATTCTCTAACTCCTGTATTAGACAATGGCAGTTCTGTCCATGTTTGTCCGCCATCGGTAGTTTTAACTATAAATCTGTTTGATGTACTACTATTATAGCTTTGAATAGTAGCATAGCCAACATTTGTTGAAGGAAACCAAGCTTTCCAAATCATTTCATAATTTCGGTTAGATGTATAAACAGTTGTCCATGTTGCACCACCGTCTGTAGTCTTTAAAATTCTAGCTTTTGATGAAGCGACATTTGTACTGGTTCCGGTGAAAATATAGCCGACATCGGGTGTTTGAAAATGAAGATCTAAGACCATTTTACATGTATTTGGCAAAGTTGTTCCTACCCAATTACTTCCTCCGTCTGTACTTTTCATCATCACGGCAGGCCCACCAACTCTTCCTGCTGCATAAATTACATTAGCATTTACTGCTTGAATAGCACATATTCCTGTGGGAACTGTTCCAGTAATATTTGCCGTGACTGGAGACCAACTGTTACCCCCATCAATTGTTTTATATAGTGGATTTGTATCTGTTACGCCCGGAAAATAATTTGTCCCCACATTGCCAGCAAATCCTGTTTGATCGTCAATAAAAGCAATAGCTCTAAAATAAGTTCCTGAACTATTTTTTTGTTGAATCCAATTGTCACCACCATCTATTGTTTTATAGATTTTTCCAGAACCATTAACTACCCAACCTATATCTTTGTTAAAAAAATGAATCCCATCTTGCTTTCCTCCATTATAAGGAGCATTAGGTAGCAAAGCCCATTGGGAATAGAGTTTTGAAAATGAAAATAATGACACTAAAGAAACTAAAAGGATTATTGATTTTTTCATACGGTTAAATATTTGATTAATTTAACAAATGTATTATATTGAAAAATTCATATATTGTAAAAATCGGACACTTTTTCAAAAGAATTTGTTTCTAAGAATTGTAGCGGTGTAAATGTGCTAAATGTTTTAAATTGTTTAATAAAATGCGATTGGTCATAATAGCCCGCATCTAAAGCATTACTTAACAAATCGGCTTTTGTCCTTGAGGAAAGTTGTAGTACATTTCTAAATCTAATTAGATTAATGTAATTGACAGGATTAACGCCAACTAATTTATTGAATAACCGATTAATTGTTCGTTCTGAAACCGAGAAAAATGTTGCTAATTGAGCAACTCGGCACTCTCCTTTTGAATCGTGTATTTTAGTGATGAGTTCCAAAAATAATGGTGGATGACAAACAATTAATTTGGATACTAAAAAAAGTTCAAGTACTTTTAGTTTCTCTTTATCATTAGTAGTTTCGAAAAGAGATTCTACAATGTCATTAATTTCTTGATTAGAAAAAATATCATTTAGCGAAGTTGCGTCTTCTTGATAAATGCTACTCATTGGGATTTTTGTAAACAAACTTAATCCGTTTGGGATTGTAAAACGAACTGAAATATTTAAAAAATCTCCTGAGGTTTTTATCTCACTAGGCTTTATGAGGGTGTTTCTGGCACCAAATGCAGGCATTTTTTGAAAATCAGTTTTGTTTTTTACTAATAAATCTCCCGATAGCGTAAATCCAAATCCACAGATATTGTTGGGTAAAAAAATAATTGATTCATTAAAACTAGCAGACCTTCGCCAAAAGACTATTGACGAAATTTTATCCTTTAAGAGTGGGTTTGTTGCTTTATAACTAGCTATTGACTCCATTATAAACTAATTCTAGATTGTAATTATTGCAAACAAAACTGAACAAAACTAAAATTTTCTCTTTGTAATTTATGATTTTATTTTTGTATGAAACTTAATTTATTCAAGTTGTGGATATAAAGTTCTTAATTTTAAAAAAAACAATTCAAATTCTTTAGCTTGTTCTAATTTTTTTTTGGAAACTAAAAAATCTATTGAACCTGGTTTTGTGAAGATGATTCTAATAAAATATTTTTTTCCAAATAAGATTTTTTTTTCTTTTATTTCTATGTACGCAATTTCGAGAAAACCAAATTCTTTGTTGCATTGATTTAAGATTACTGATTTTAAAGATATTCTGCCAAAATCATTTTGAAAAGAATTTTGTTCTGTTTCTTTCAATGTTTCAATTATTTAAGTTTTTTAACGTTATTTGTATCTTAATTATGCACTTTGTTGTACAAGTTTTGTTTCTTTAATTCTTTTATTTATTTTGGACATTAAAGTTTTTGCTTTGTCTTTGTCTTCTTTTTTAACTTTGATTACTATTTCGTCATCATTTAATAAAAGAATTAACTTATACTTGATTTCTTTTATGAAAAAAAATGCAATTGCAAGAAGTACACTACATGTAATTAGTACTATTTTAATGCTACTTGATAACTGATTTTGGAAATAAAAAAAATACAGTAAAAACGTAAATAATAGAAACCCTATAAGGAGGTTCCATCGAAAATTTCTCTTTTTAAGCATTACAACCTTTTTAATATTTCTAATGCTTATTGTTCTATTTCTATTGTCAAAATTGATTATTAACTTTTCTTTAAACAATACGGCAAACAAACTGAAACAAACAAAATCGTCAACTGAAGATTTATCTGCATCCTGTGTTTTTTTTAATTCCATTTGTAAATAATTGCGAATAAATATTATTACAAAGGTAAAATAGTTGGTATTAGAATATGTGCTTCATATTGTTATGAGGTGCTTATTTTAGATTTTATTTAAAGTTTAATCATTAAATTATAGCACTAGTTGTTTATTTCATGAAATGTAATAGTAAACTTAGTTGTGTTTAGATTTTCAAATGTAAAATTGCCTTTGAGTTGTGTTGCTAATAAGTTTATTAATTCTAAACCAAATGACTTTGTTTTTGTATTATCCATATTGAAACCAATACCATTATCTTCTACTATTAATTTAAACTGATTAATTTGTTCTTTAACAATGGTAATAGTAATAATCCCTTTTCTGTTGTCTGGGAATGCGTGCTTTAATGCGTTAGTAACTAACTCATTGACTATTAACCCTAATGGCATTGCTGTTGAAAGATTTAAAACAATCCTATTAGTATTTATATTAACTTTAACTTTATTTTTGTCTTTGTCAAATGTTTGGACTATTGAATTGACTAAATCTTCTGTGTATAGCTGAAAATTTATTTTTTCTAATACCTCTTCGCTTAGATATATTGTTTGGTGTATTATAGCCATTGAACTAATTCTGGTTTCCACATTTTTTAAAAAATCACTAACATTTTTGTAATTATTTCTTTTTTCTTGAATGTTAAGTATGCTAATAATTAATTGAAGATTGTTTTTTACCCTATGGTGAATTTCTTTTAGAAGAATTTCTTTAAGCACTAATGATTTAGTAATGTTATCTTTTTGGATGTTTAACAATTTGTTTAATTTTCTACTTTTTCTTAATGACCAAATAAAGACACTTAATGTAATTAATAACATAAAGACAACAACAATTACTAGCTGTATAAAAAAGTTTTGTTGAGCAATTTTATTTTTTGATTTTTCAATTTCTGTTTTTGATTTTTCAACTTGGTATTTTACAGAAAACTCAGCTAAAGCATCTTTACTTTTAGCTTCACTTGTACTATCTAAAACTTTGATTTCGGTATTTAAATAGTAGTATGCTCTCTTATAATCACCAGTATTAAAGTAAATCTCACCTCTTTCTCTATTTAGATTTCTGTTTTTAGTTAATCTATCTTTAACTACTTCAAAATGATCAAACAAATCAAGATACTCTTTTGCCTTGGGATAATTTTTAATTTTTAGATTGGACTTTATTAATAATTCATAAGCCATTAATTCTAAATCTTCATCCGCATTTTTTTTTGCGAAGGCCAACATAAAATTAGCATCTTTTATTGTTTTTTGATGTAAATTAAATTTTAAATCAACTAGACATTGAGTTTTTAAAAAAACTTTATAATTTAGTAATGAATCTGGTACTTTTTTAATTACTGAATCAGCTTTTTGCAAATAAATTTCAGCAATTTTTAAATCACTAACAGATCTTGACAAACAACAAAATATACTTGGATAAACAACTAATAGAGGATCTCCTTTTTTAATTTTAGAGGCATAAAATAGTGCTTCTTTAAAATATTTATTTGCATTTTTATCTTCTTTTTTTATTAAAAATATTTGCCCAATTGCTAAATATGTAGTAATTATAATTTTCTTGTTATTGTCAAGTTTGGCATATTTTATTGCTTCTTGATAAAAATTTATACTTGTATCAAATTGTCTTTGTTGCGTTTTACGTTGTCCATAATCATTATATATCATAGTCAACATTTTAAAAAAGTTGTTTTTTTTTGCAATTTGAATAGCTTCATCAAATTGTGTGTCATATTTTTTATTTAAAAGAGCATTTGCATTTCCCCATTGATACAAGACATAAGCCTGTAAACTATCTTTTTTATTTTCTTTAGTGATTTTATATAGTTTATTCATTATCGTTAGATATTCCTTAACAGAATTTGAATCTCCTTTATCCCAACACTGGTCTGCTTTATTCCAATAGGAATTATATTGATTATCAAATTTTGTTTGTGAAAAAACAGCACTTTGTATTATGAGAAACAGCACTAAAAATAAAATATTCTTCATATAAATAACTTTTAATTTTTTATCTAAAATACAGTTTTTATTACTTTTTAAACGATAATTTTGGCATTAATTTTATAGGTAAAAAAATACACCTCTAATAAAACTTAAAGTGTATTTACTTAATGTTTTATTTTTTCAAACAACCACTTGGCTGTATCAATAGCATTTAATGGCTTAGAAACTATCTTATTTTGTTGATCAAGTACATAAACCGTAGGCGTTGCAAAAATAAAATAGTTTTTGACATTTGGGCTTTCCCATCCTTTAAAATCACAACTGTTTATAAATGGCACATTTTTTACAAATTCATGATATTTGTCTTTATCCGTATCTATCGAAATAAAAATTATTTCTGCATCGTATTTAGTTTTAAACGTTTCGGCATATTCTTTAAACTGTGGTATTTCTTTTTTACATTCTTCACACCAGCTGGCTCCAAAAACTATTATCTTGTATTTTGAATTTAGGTCTGTTAAAGATTTATACTTTGAATGGTTACTAAAGACTAAATTAGGTGCTGTTTTGCCAATAGCCATTTTTTTATATTGTTCGAGTAAAGGCAATCTTTGGTTATCTATAACACATTTGTTGTCGTTTAACAATGATAAGGCTAACTTTTCTGCTGCTTCTGTCAGACCATACTGTTCGAAGTGTTTAATCAAAAACTCTGTATATTCATTAAGACATAGCGAATTAGAATTAGCACTTTTTTTTATGATTTCTGAAAAAGCATTGAGTTTATTGATAATTTCTTCTTTATTTTGAAGGTTGAGAATTTGTTTGAGGTATTCCTCAAATAAATCTTTAGCTAGTCCTGAGTTAAATAAATTTAGATTGCTAAAATCAATTGCTAAAAAAGTACTTGAAGTTTCCAATTGCTCCTCTTTGGTTTTTTTTTCTTGTTTTAGCTTTTGTAATAGTGTTCTATATTTTAAATACTCTTTAACATAACTGTTATTAGGTAATTGCTTTTGATATTCCTGAAACCTTGTATTCTCAAAAATTATTTCTTTTTCAAGGTTGGTTGCCCATCCCGTTTTTGTGCTATCCATTTTATATAGAGGCAAAAGATAGTTTATACCCGCCAATCTTTTTATAACTTCTAAATTGATAGCATACGCTTTTTGAAACCATTCGTTATCTTTTGTATTTTTAAATTGTACCCTATCAAAATCTTTGAAATCAGACCAATTTATATTGAAGTTTTCATTATTTAACAAAACAATTAAGTTTGTTATTTCTTTAACTTGAATAGTGGCTGCTCCAATATATTTTTTGGGATAGCTTAAAATAAAATTACCTGAAGCGTCTGTTTTGGTTTGAGAGAATAAGGTATCTTTTGTACCCCAAAAACCCATAAGTCGAATTTCTTTTTCTTTGGCATTAGCAAAAGTCCCTTCAATCTTGTTGCTTGTTTGAGCAAAAGTGCTTTGGACTATGCATAAAAAGTAAACTATTTTTTTCATATTTTAAATATTGTTATTTGCGAATTGGAGGTGTTTTTTATAAGGATAATACACTGGCATTGATTGTTTTATTAATATCAAAAATATGTAGTCTTCTATTATTTTTAATTTTACCTATAACAATGCTATACTATTATATGTCGCTTATCTTGTCAACAATTCAGATATATCCTCAACAAGGTCTGTCAATCTTTTGGGTTTCTTATAAAGTTTCCAGTCATTATCTAATAAAAATAAAGTTGGTGTGGTATATACATTATAAGCTTCTGGAAACTTACCCAAAAATGACTTTCCATCACAAAAATTAGTAAAAACATCATAGCCGTTTGTTTTGATATAGGATTTCCACTCTTGTAAATCCTCATCAAGGGCAATGGCAATAACTCTAAAACCATTCGTCCCGTATTTTTGTTGCAATTTAAAAAGCTCAGGCATAAGTTTCTCACAAAAAGGGCAGTCTGTTTTGTAAAATACCACCACTACAGCTTTATGTGACAAACTATCTATAGGATAAAGAGCTGTGCCAATCATCAGTTTATTCAAGGCCTCTTTTCTTTGTTGTTGTAAGTTTGTGATGCACGATTCTTGAGCATTACTAACGTTAAAAAAAAAGAGGCTTTGTAATAAAACACATAAAAAAATTCTTAACCTTTTTATCATCCTATCTAATAAATACTAAACACTTGTAAAATCCCGGTCCAGCTCCAGCATAAACTCCGGGACAAGCGTCTCCTGACCATGATGTTACACCACTACCAAAATTACTAACATTTGAATTTGTATAAATACCGACACCCACAGAAGAATCCCAGTTGTAAAAGCCATCACCAGCATTGCTTTGATTGTCAGCAGTAATCCCTAATCTTACTCCTGTATTATTTGAATTTAAATTTGTGACTTTAGCTGTACTTCCTGTTTGTAATTGCCATTGACCACCTTCATAAAAAGCTGGCGGTGTTGTATGACACTGAACAGAAGAAGCTATGATGGTTTGTCTAGTTGCGTAGTAAAAAACAGACTCCTGAGTAGGTAAATTAATATTAATATCACTAATAGTTAAAAAATCGAGTCTTATTGATGATCCTTTTAACCCCGTATACGAATCGTAAAGTGAGTTAGTTGTTCCTGATAAATTAAAATCAGTCTTATTTAACACCGCTCCGCTTGTAGACCAATTTTGACTACCATAAATAAAATCATTATTGTTTGCCATAGATTTTAGTACCAACGTCCATCCACCTCCTGATGTAGTCATGTCACAATACATTTGTGTCGGAGTGTAAGTGTTAGATTCATCTAGGTCTAACCAATAAACCCCATCAGTAGAACTTGGAAAATTTGTTTTAATTTGATTACAACTTTTACCTGGATTAGCTGGATTGCTTCCGTTTCCAAAAACAAACCTTTCAAAACTGCAAGATGGTGTGGTATTTAATGCAAAAGTAAAAGGTCCTGCAGAAACTGGTGTACCGGTTGCTGTAAGGATAATTTCTTGGTAACCCCAGCTAGTAAAAGTACCTGTAGCGGCAAAGGTTACACCGTTAGCCGTTGCAGCGATACTATACGTTCCAAGAGTATCTGGGTAAACAGCAAGGGTTTGTGTAATATTTGAAACAGGAACTCCAGCAGTCATGGTGCCGGACGTATATAACGGACCTGATAAACAAAAGAGGGAAGCAATTATAGAAGTACCATTTGATGAAGCATGATTTGTTGGTCTAGTAAAAGTGCAGTTTGGTGTAGTGTTTAGTGTAAAAGTATTATTACCCACAACTGTTGGTGTTCCAGTAGCCACAAGTACTATGTTTTGAGCTCCAGTACCCGTAAAAGTTCCCGATGCTGCAAAGGTTACTCCGTTAGCCGTTGTAGTGATACTATACGTTCCAGCAGTGTTTACAGTAGCTGTAATTGTTTGTGTAACTCCTGATACTGAATTACCTTTTGTTAATATACCTGCTGAACTAGTGGAACAAGCATATGCGGATACATTAGCAGAACCGTTTGAGGAGCTATCAATTACGGCTCTACCAAAGGTGCAGTTTGGTGTAGTATTCAATACAAAACTAATATTACCTCCAGTTATTGGTGTTCCAGTAGCAGTAAGTACAATGTTTTGATTACCTGTACTAGTAAAAGTTCCAGAAGCTGCAAAATTTACACCATTAGCAGTTGCCGAGATACTATATGTACCAACGTTAGTTACTGTAGCCGTAATAGTTTGTGTTACTCCTGATACAGCATTACCTGATACTAATGAACCAGTAGAACCAGTAGAACAACTGTAGCCAGCAACTACAGCAGTACCATTTGATGAACCATCGTTTGTTGGTCTAGTAAAACTGCAGTTTGGTGTAGTATTTAGTGTAAAAGTATTATTACCCACAGCAATTGGTGTTCCAGTAGCCACAAGTACTATGTTTTGAGCTCCGGTACTAGTAAAAGTTCCTGATGCTGCAAAGGTTACTCCGTTAGCTGTTGTAGCGACACTATACGATCCAACAGAAACAACAGTAGCTGTAATGGTTTGTGTAACTCCTAATACGGTTGTGTTTTTAGATAACTTTCCTGTAGAACCAGTAGAGCAAAAATAGTCAGACACAAGTGCTGTACCGTTAGAGGTATTGACTATTGTTACCATTGCTTGAACTTCTAGCGCAGTTGCTGGTACTGAGAACAAGTTTGGATTGGCATCAATATAGGCTTGGTAAGCCGCTTGGTTGCTTGCAACAACTCCTGTTATGGCTGGTAAAATTGTATTAATTTGAGCAATTGTCACTACTGAGTGCACTAAATCAGGGCTATCACCCTCATTTCCAATTTGTATCAATACTGCTTGTGAAGCATTTACTACTGCCAGCATTGCAATTACTTGAGCTACTGTAGCAGGAGCATCAAATAAATTTGGATTGGCATCAATATAGGCTTGATAATCTGATTGATTACTTGCAATAACATTGCTAGGGTTCACACCAATAATGGACGTTAATTGTGTAATTGTTACTACAGAAAGCGTTACGTTGGGACTGTCACCCTCAGCACCAATTTGTGCTAAAACTGTTTGTGATTCATTTACAGCATTTACCATTGCTTGCACCTCCGTCACAGTTGCTGGTGCTGCAAACAAGTTTGGATTGGCATCAATATAGGCTTGGTAGGCCGATTGATAGCCTGCAACAACTCCTGTTACGGTTAATTGGCTCAATTGAGTAGTAGTTACTACCGATGGAACTTGGTTAGGACTATCGGCTTCATTACCAATTTGAATAAGAATGTTATTTGCAGAATTGTTTATCAAATCAAGCATTGCATTTACTTGAGCTATTGTAGCAGGAGCATCGAATAAATTGGGATTAGCATCAATATAGGCTTGATAATCTGATTGATTACTTGCAATAACATTGTTAGAATTTACCCCAATAATTGAAGTTAATTGTGCAATTGTTACTACGGAAGGCATTACGTTGGGACTGTCACCCTCAGCACCAATTTGTGCTAAAACTGTTTGTGATAGATTTACCGCAATAAGCATCCCATTTACTTGCGCTACTGTTGCAGGAGTATCAAATAAATTTGGATTAGCATCAATATAGGCTTGATAAGCAACTTGATTTGCCTCAATAATATTGCTAGTATTCACACCAATAATGGCAGCTAATTGTGTAGTGGTTACTACAGATGTTACTGAATTAGGATTATCGCCCTCATTACCAATTTGAATCAGCACGTTTTGTGAATTATTGAATGTAGTAATCATGGCTTGAACTTCTACTACTGTTGCTGGTTCAGAAAACAAATCTGGATTGGTATCAATAAAAGTTTGATAAGCACTTTGATATCCAGCCACTACACCTGTAACAGGTAACTGATTTAATTGGGTTACGGTAACCCCAGACGAAACTGAGTTTGGACTGTCGCCTTCATATCCAATTTGTGCTAAGATACTTAAAATATTTGTGTTAACAGTAGTGACCATAGCCTGAACCTCTGCAATAGTTGCTGGAGCAGAGAACAAGCTTGGATTGGCATCAATATAAGATTGATATGCAATTTGGTTGTTACTATTAACACCAGTAACCCCTAAGCTAGAAAGTTGGGAAGTAGTAACTACCGAAGACACTACATTAGGCCTGTCTCCCTCGTTGCCAATTTGAGTTAACACAGTGGCAACAAAAGTATTTACAGCGGTAATCATTGTTTGAACTTCTGCTATTGTTGCAGGCGAAGATAAACTATTAGGATTAGCATCAATATAGGATTGGTAAGCACCTTGGTTTGCTGTTACTATTGCAGTAACACCTAAAAGACTTAATTGTGTTACAGTTACCTCTGAAGGTACCAAGTTTGGACTGTCTCCCTCGTTACCAATTTGTACAAGAATGGCATTGATAAGAGAATTTGATCCTATACAGTCGGTCCAAGCACCATTTTGGTACCCTTTGACACAACTGGAAGATATGTCATAAATCAACATACCGTTTACAGGTGCCGCTATAGAAGCTGTATTAGGAACTCTGGTTATAAGCAGGGCTTTGGTGGTACTCTCTAATTCTAACAATGAACTAGCACCCACAGTGGTCGGATTGTCTCCAATCTTTACTTGGGCGGACAGTAACACCCCAAACATTAGAGCGAAAATGAGTAACAGTTTTTTCATAATTTAAAATTTAGTTAATAAAAGGTTTTTGTTCTTATTTATTGTATTTTCTCTTTGTGTTTTACGCCAATCTTTTTACTAAACAAAGACACAAAGATTGCTGCATTTATTTTCTTGTTTTGTTTTATTTGTATGTACTGATTATTAGCAAATTAAATGCTTAACTTAATGACATTGAGTGCGATCGAGACGCTCGCGCCCATAATTAGAATCCTCGCACTAGCCTAGTGTTTGCTAATGTTCGGACTATAGGGTCTTTCGTTATTTTGCTAATCTTACAGTTCTTTGGCTTAAGTATTTTTAAATTCAGCATAAGCCATTGCTTTAGTCTCTTTTGCTACTTTTTCTTCAACTTCTCTAAAAAATTTAACTGTGTGAAATCTTTCTCTTTTTGTTTCTTTGTATTCCTTTGTTATTATTTCTTTGGCGAACGAATATCCAATTGAATATGTCCATTTTTTATGTTTATAGCATTGTAACCTCTTATTCTAAAAACATTTACAATTTACTTAAACTTCCAACTAATCAAATAGTGTCTTCTTTGTTAAATGTTGCATAAGCTATGTGACTGCAATCGTCTATACTTGTTTGTCCAACTACTTTTTCGATGACATATTCTTCGTCAAGTTGATTAATTTCCTTGGTTATTTCTACAAATTCTGTTTGATTTTTATCAAGATTTAGAAAATGTTCTTTGACTTTACGAGTTCAAATTCATATAAGTCTGAATAAACACCAATAATTTTGTTATTTTTTACCATCTCAAAAAGCACGGCTAATTTTAGAATCCTTAATTATTAGGAATTACGAATATATTGAAAGGGCAAAAACCTATTTTTTGCCTCGAAACTATATGCCGTTGCTCAGGTTGTCAAATTATCTTAACAAGCCCAAAGCTTCGGAACTGCAACTTTCAAACTTTCCACTTTTAACTCTTCTCCATCCATTCTATTAACTCCTTTACTGTGGCTGGCTTTTGAATAATAATGCCCTTACTGTCTAACAAAAACAGCGTAGGCGTGCCAATAACCGCATAGTTTTTAAAGTTTATACCATTCATCCCCGCTACCTCTTGGTATTTGGCAGACCATGGAAAGCTTTTAGCAGTGGCGTTATAAGTCTCTTGATCGGTATCGCCTGCTATGCTGATGATTTTAAAGCCATGGGCTATCAAGACTTTATAATTAGCTTTTAATCCCTCCAAAGCTGTTTCGCAATACCCACATCCCGCTTGGTAAAACAACACGATACTGTATTTGGAATCTAACGATGCTGATGGCACTATGGTGTTTGGCTTTTGTTCACTTCCCGTACCAATAGTTTCGGTAATCCTTAAATCAGGAGCTTTCATCCCTACCATGGCTTTTAAATATACTTCCATACTGCCCACATAATTCGAGATTTTTCCGGAACTTAAAACCGTGTGTGCAATAGCTTCTACATAATCGTCTTTGCCGTATTGGGTAAGGTAGTAGGTTACTTTGTCTACAAAATCCGTATAGTGAACTGGATTACTCATTCGATCGCTTATTTGCTTGAAATCTTGTGCAAATTGAGTTTTGTCATTCATTACATTGATTTGCAAAAGCACCCAACTTTGTATAATCCCCTGCCAATGCCCCGAAACATAAAAATCCTCCACATTCATTTTTTGTGTAATAAATTCATTAACCAAAAGGGCTTTCTGGTTATAATCATCGGTAAGGTGGTGCGGAATTCCTTTAGTTAAATTGACAATAGGCAAAAAACGGGCATTGAAATTGGTATTTTGTTTTAAATCCTCTTGAAACGCATCAAATTCTTTTACTTGCAAGGCTGCCTCTTGGGCAAACACTTTATTAAGTTTGTTCTTTTTATCATAAAGTTGTGCCGCTCTACTCATGGTTTCAAATTTATCAATAATAGCTTGTTGCATTGTATTGAGTCTATTCAGCTCATTAACAGCATCAAAACCTTTGAAGATAATGTTATCATTATCAGGTTTATCGCTCAAGCAACTTACCTCAAAATCATAACCCTGTATCGCCATATCTAAACCACCACCATCTGCCGTGTTCGTTATTAACCAACGGCACATACCAGTATAAGGTGCATATTGTTTGGGAATGGTTAAGGTAAATTTGCCATTGGCAGGAATTGCATCTTGCATTACTGTTTCTTGCTTGCTGCCCTGAAAAATAATAAAATCGTAGGTCTTGCCTGCAAAAGCTGGAAACTCCATATAAATGGATTGAGAAAAGCTATTTATGGCAATAAACAAAGTAAGTGGTACTAGTATTTTTCTTATCATCTTAAGAGATATTTGTCTTCTTTAGCTATTATTTCTTTGATAGTCACGCGCTTTTTGTGGATTTTAAAAAAAATGAATAGAATTTATTCTGCGATGCAACGGAGCGAATAGCCGCTTGTACGACCGTAGAAGTTGGCAGGGTTTACGTTGCTGCCACTAAAGTCCAGAGCGAACGCACTAGCGCCACTCTCTGTACTACTCCAGTAGTCGCCGAAGCTGCCACGGAAGAAGAGCGCGCCATTGGCACCGAAGCGGTAGCCAGTTGCAGGCAAAGTGAGTAGCTTGGTACTAACATTTGGGCCGTAATGCAGGGCAGAGCCGTAATTGGTAGCGCTGTTTGTAAATGTTCCCGTTCTACTTGCGGTATTATTGCTGTTTACTCCTGTCCACTCTGCAGAAGTAGGTACTCGGTAGCCCGTTGGGCACGGGTCATTGATAGTTTTTGTGGCGCCCCATGAGCCGTTCGCAGCTGCAGTGGTACTCCAGCCAGCTATTGCAGCATCATTGGGACTACTCGATGAAGGCGCAGCTGCAAAGTCTGCGGTGTTTCCTGCCGTTTGCCAGTCTAATCGAGAGTCGCCGGTGGTATTTGGTCCTCTGCGCCCCCACTGTATGTAAGCGCCTTGTAAACCTACAACTGGTATATGTGGGTTAAGCGAGGTATCGGCACCTAGGTTGTGGTTCAAGAACTGTTTGGTAACCCCAGGAGCAACTAACACGCCACTTGTTGCTCCAAAAGGAATTACAGCCGCTGCAGCTGTTGATGCAACTGAATTACCCACTGCATTGGTTGCAACGACAGTAAAAGTATATGCGATTCCATTGGTTAATCCTGTAACTACTATAGGAGAACTTGCTCCTGTAGCAGTTATACCTCCTGGGAAAGAGGTTACCGTATAGCCTGTAATAGCGCTACTTCCGATAAAAACTGGTGCCGTAAAGGCAACACTTGCTTGCGCATTTCCTACGGTAGCAACTGGGCTGGTTGGAGCGCCTGGAACTTGTAAGGTTGTTCTTGAGAAGCTACAATTTGGCGTAGTATTTAAAGTAAATGAATTATTACCCATTGCTGTTGGTGTTCCCGTAGCAGTAAGGACAATATTTTGACTTCCAGTTCCTGCAAAAGTACCACTACCCGCAAAAGTCACTCCGTTGGCGTTAGTTGTACTGATGTTATAAGTACCAACAGTATTTACAGTAGCCGTAATGGTTTGGGTCACGCCGGATACAGGTGTGCCCGCTATTAATGTTCCAGCCACAGCGGTAGCACAAGCATACCCAAGAACTATAGCAGTACCGCCAGAAGTAACCACTTGTGCAGGAGCAGGAACAAAACCACAGTCAGACCAAAAACCCCCTTGATAGCCTTTAAAACAATTTGAGGAAAGATCATAAATAATCATACCGTTTACCGGTGCTGTTATAGAAGCCGTATTGGGAACCCTACTTATAAGTAGGGATTTGGTGGCACTTTCTAGTTCTAAAACTGAGCTTGTACCGATTGTAGTTGGATTGTTTCCAAACTTTACTTGGGCGGATAGCAACACCCCAAACAATAGAGCGAATATGAGTAACAGTTTTTTCATGATTTAAAATTTAGTTAATAAAAGGTTTTTGTTCTTATTTATTGTATTTTCTCTTTGTTTTTTACCTTTGCTGTGTGTTTATAACCGCAAATGCGCTAAGAACGCTGAGCATTTTTCTTTATTTTTTTTTATATTTTATTCAATGTTTTTCTCTTTATACTTTTAACTTAGGGTGTTTTTTTAACACAAAGGCATAAAAGATTTTACAAAAGCTTCAATATTTGCATTTGGATTCTATTTTATTGTTTTTATCTGATACATATTCCTTTCATTTTTCAAAACTTTTACTAACTATATTATTATTTAATAGCATTATAGTTATCGTTATTTTAAAAATAGAATGTGTGCTATGATTTTGCTCTAATTTATTTAACAAATTCTCTGCATTTGGAAAACCTTTACTTACGGCACTATTTTTTACTATTTAATAATATTTTTTTGTGGGTTTATATCCTTTATAGCGTGCCATAAAATAAGTACTTTGCTCATACGCAACCCAAAAAAAACCTTCTTTATACATATAAAAGATGTTGCATTGTTGGATGTTGCAATTTATAAGAGATACTCGCCATAAAAAAAAGAGCGCTACGCGGTATTAAAAAGTGGTGGCTCCAAGAGTCACCACAAAAAGAAACAAGGGTTCTAGTCTTTGATACAACGTACCGAAAAGCCGGTTGCACGGTTGATATCGTCCTGGTTAGAGCTACCTGATTCGAAGTATTTGAAATGGACGGCAACACCACTCACTGAACTACTCCAGTAGTAGCCGATACTGCCCACGTCGTTGAGAGCAGCAGTAGTGTTAACGCGGAAGCCTGGCACAGTGAATTTGAATGGGCTAGAAAAAGCAATATCACTATTAACAATACCGTAAGCATTTATTTCGGCAGTAATTTCTGCAATAGTTGGCACACGGAAACCAAATGGGCAGGGGTTGTTAACCGCAGCTAGACCAGTCCATAGATTATTGTCTTGGTTCACTCTCCAATCATTAGGAAAGACACTTGTAGTAATAAAGAGGGCATTTGCTGGTACATCAGCTTTGATGGTGGTTGTCCCGTTTACAGGTGTTCCAGCTGTGGCACTAGTCCAAGAAATTTTTTCGTGACCATCGGCTTTTCTACCCCATTGGTAGAGATCACCATAAGCCAAATGATCTGTACTGCTAGTTGCTACTCGTGTAGCGCCTAAGTTACGATCCATCCATATCCTACCTGTTGTTGAGGTTATAGTTGGTACGACAGAATTATTTACTGTAGTAATCATTGCTTGTACCTCAGCTACAGTTGCTGGTGCAGAGAACAAGTTTGGATTGGCATCAATATAGGCTTGGTAAGCTGCTTGGTTGCCTACAACAACTCCTGTTATTGGTAATTGGTTTAACTGAGTAGTAGATACTAAAGATGGTACTAAATTAGGACTATCGCCTTCGTTACCAATTTGCACAAGAATGGCATTGATAAGAGAATTTGATCCTATACAGTCTGTCCAAGCACCATTTTGGTATCCTTTGACACAGCCTGAAGATAGGTCGTAAATAAGCATACCGTTTACAGGAGCTGTTATAGAAGCCGTATTGGGAACCCTACTTATAAGTAGGGCTTTGGTGGCGCTTTCTAGTTCTAAAACTGAGCTTGTACCGATTGTAGTTGGATTGTCTCCAATCTTTACTTGGGCGGATAGCAACACCCCAAACAATAGAGCGAAAATGAGCAACAATTTTTTCATGATTTAAAATTTAGTTATTAAATTTTTGTCTTCTTTAATAATTTTGTTTTTTTGCTTCTTAACATTTAGTTTTTTTACCGCAAAGACGCAAAGATCGCTACTTTTATAAAAACCGCCCAGCTGTTATAGCTGAGCGGTTATAATAAAAATTCTAATCTCTCACACAGCGAACAAATTGACCTGCAGCGCGACCATAATAATTATTATTAGAAATATTATTATTATCTGTGCGGAAACTAATAGTATTAGATTGATTAGAATATGTATCACTCGTCCAATAGTTTCCTCTAAAAGGAGAATTAAAAATATAAAGTCCATCATACCATCTTATCCCACCAATCGAAATCTTCAAAGGTGAATCAAAGGCGAGACTATTATTTATCGTTGAGAAATATGAAACAAAATCATTTATAGTTGGCACTCTATATCCTTGTGGACATGGATTGTTAATCCCCAATATACCTTGCCACAAGTTATTGTTTTGTGTGCTACGCCAATCTTGACTACCATCATTTTTTGCTATAAACAATACGTTACCAGGTGTATCTGTTATTGATTGGGTTGTTGTAACTCCATTTATAGGAGTTGGGCCACCATTGGTCCAATTAATCAATTCATGACCGTCAGTATACCTACCCCATTGAATAAAGCTACCATAAGCCCTCCAATCATTAAATGTAATGGCCTGTTGTTCGGGGTTAAAAGAAGGTTTATTAAAATTACTATAATCAGCTCCCAGGTTGTTATTAAGCCAGGTTTTTCCAGCACCCCATATGGGTAAATATAACATACGATAGTTGACATTGGTAATGTTACGATCAGGAATTGCAGGTATGGCTCTTAAATTAAAAACTGCAGTTCCACCAGTACTGTTGCTAGCATAGGTAAAACTTCCCAATAAAAAGCCTAAATAATCGTTTCCAACACCCGTTTGCATGTCTAATTTTTTAACATTCAATGTACCACCTACCGCTTTTAGAGTTGCAATTATATTGCCTGATGTAGAAAAATTACTTGAAAATGCATCATAAGAAAAAATTACATTTCTAGAAATACCATCTTCAGTATAAGCTGCAGGAATAGTAATGGTTTGACTATAAGCAGGTAAGGTAAAAGTTCCATTACTTGAATAGGTATATGGAATATTAACAGTTACTCCTGTTGTTGTTAATGATCCTTGTATATTAAGTATTTTAGTCTCATTTATACCATCGGCCGCAACAAGTGTAGTTAAACTGGCTGCTGCCGTTGGAGTGGCATACGGAAAGTAGTCCTGATCATATACCGAAGCAATAAAGTAATTTTGTACTGACGTTAAAGTTACAAAATTAGGCAATGGTGCCACTAAAAATGTTGTTCTACTAAAGCTACAGTTTGGTGTAGAGCTCAATGTAAAGAAATTACTACCTACTTCTATTGGAGTTCCTGTAGCATTTAATACAATATTTTGAGTACCCACACTTGAAAAAGTTCCCGAAGCCGCAAAGGTTACCCCGTTAGCAGTTGCAGAGAAACTATATGTACCAACATTACTCACGGTAACTGATATTGTTTGTGTAACACCAGATACTTGAGTGCCCGCAACCATAATACCGGTAGAAGTAGTACAAGCCATATCAATAACTGAAGCAGAACCTCCAGATGACACATTAATTGTAGTTCTAACGAAACTACAGTTTGGTGTAGTGTTTAGTGTAAACGTATTAGATCCTATAGCTGTTGGTGTTCCGCTAGCGACAAGCACAATGTCTTGTAAACCATTACTAGCAAAGGTTCCCGAAGCGGTAAAGGTTACACCGTTGGCAAATGAAGAAATATTATATGACCCAACTGTGGTTACATTAGCTGTGATTGTCTGGGTAACTCCTGAAACAGCGATACCTTTGTTCAATGAACCAGATGAACCCGTAGAGCAAGAAATAGAATTAATTACAGCTGTACCATTAGAGCTATTAACAGCGTTTACCATCGCTTGCACCTCTGCCGCAGTTGCTGGTGCTGAGAACAAGTTTGGATTGGCATCAATATAAGCTTGGTAAGCCGATTGGTTGCCTGCAATAACTCCTGTTATGGCTGGAGCAATCGAGTTGATTTGAGGCACAGTTACTGCTGAAGTCACCACATTTGGATTGTCGCCTTCGTTCCCAATTTGGGCAAGAACGCTTTGAGAAGCATTTACAGCGTTTACCATTGCTTGCACCTCTGCCACAGTTGCTGGTGCTGAGAACAAGTTTGGATTGGCATCAATATAGGCTTGGTAAGCTGCTTGGTTGCCTGCAACAGCTCCTGTTATGGCTGGAAAAATCGAGTTGATTTGAGGTACTGTTACTGCTGAACTCACCACATTTGGATTGTCGCCTTCGTTCCCTATTTGGGCAAGAACGCCTTGAGAAGCATTTACAGCATTTACCATTGCTTGCACCTCAGCCGCAGTTGCAGGTGCTGAGAACAAGTTTGGATTGGCATCAATATAGGCTTGGTAAGCTGCTTGATTGCCTGCAACAACTCCTGTTATCGCTGGAGAAATCGAGTTGATTTGTGGTACAGTTAGTACAGAAGTCACAATATTTGGACTGTCGCCTTCGT
>NZ_JBIISA010000037.1:0-27307 GCF_044341265.1 Flavobacterium sp. | reverse complement strand
GCGTCAGTAGCAGTTGCTGTTGCAAAACTTGGCGTCGCTGGACAAGAAATTGTACTTGGCGCTGGTAATGCTGTAATAACTGGTGCTGTTGTATCCGTTACATTGATTGTTTGTGATGCTGTTGATGTATTTCCACTTGCATCAGTAGCTGTCCATGTTCTAGTTACTGAGTAACTTCCTGAACATGTTCCATTTGTAACAACATCAACAAAACTTAAAGTAGCTGAACCACAAGTGTCAGTAGCTGTTGCTGTTGCAAAACTTGGCGTTGCTGGACAAGAAATTGTACTTGGCGCTGGTAATGTTGCAATAACTGGTGCAGTTGTATCTGTTACATTAATTGTGATTGTCGCTGTATCACAATTAGACACATTGGCATTTTCACAAATTCTATAAGTAAAAGTATAAGTACCTGCAGCAATACCGCTAGTAACTGTAACATTTCCTGAACTATCAAAAGATATATTAGGATTACTTCCTGTTAACAAAGTAAAAGTCACTAAGTTTAAAGGAACTGGAACATTATTTAATAAATCATTAGAAATTACATTTCCAATCAATCCAGTTGTTGTACAATTTATATTAGAATAATTATCATTTATTGCGTTAATAACTCCACATTTACTAATTGTAAATGGAAAGAAACAACCAGAGGTATTAGGTGGAACTGCATAATAAGTAACAGTTGATCCAGATACTAATGGAAATGGATTACTTGCTGTATATTGAATTGCAGATTGCGTAACAGGATATTGATTATAAAATAATGATCCTATTGGAAAATTCGGTGCTATTTGAGAAACTGCAACTGTTGTACTTGAATTACAGAAATTGAAATTTCTAACTATTGGCGTATTCTGGCAGTTAGTATTTACGTAATTGGTAGCATTAATATCAACATTTAAAGGTTGACTTACTGGTTCGCCTAGACAACTTCCATTCTGAGAATAACCTTTAATAAATTGTTTATCGTTAAAACTAACACCTGTTATTCCACCTACACCTGAAGATGATCCGTTAACAGAAATTGGCGCTAAACAATTTGGATTACTTAAGATTGAACAATCAGTGGTTGCTCTTAATTTAAAAGATAAAGCTCCTAACAATGTATTTGGGTCTGCAGGTAAAGGTAATGTACCGAAATCCCAAACAATAGAACCAGTAGCTCCTAAACTTGGATTAAATGTAATTGTGTTAGGAGTAGGTAATGGTGTAAAGAAAACACTTCCAACAGCACTTCCTGCAACATAACTTGCATTGAATGGTATAGGAATTACTAATTTATAATTATTTATAGGTTCAGTTCCTAGATTTTTAATTGTTACATTAAAAGTCATTTCTTGTCCTGGCAATACTGTGTATGGAGGTGATGTAACCGGCACATTGTTTATTGCTGTTGTAGATAAAATATTTTCAACATCAGGTATATAGGCATCTACCGACATTACAGCAGCAAAAATCACATAAGTATCTTGTGTTGTTCCATATCTAAATCTTGTGCTTGTTTGATTGTTAGTCATAACAGCATTACTAGCATTAGGAATATTAAAAACGCTAATATCTAATCCAGTATTATTGAGCAAATTTGGATTTCTGGTATTTCCACCAGTAGCAATTGACGAATTAAAAAAGTTATTTGTAGCATTTCCTGAGTGATTTAATGTAACCCAGTTAGTGTTTGTATGATTTCTTATTTGAAAATAATCTCCAGAAATACCTCTATCACCTTCACCAGCCATTAAACCTAATTTCATATTAACTGGTCCAGATTGAACTGTATTAAATCCTGAAACTGGAATTTCAAAATCAGCAGTAACACTTCCGGCAACATAGGCATGTCCATCAAAAATAGTAACGTCTCTATATTTCATTTTAGAGTTTTCATAAACTACTACCAAACTCCAACCTCCGTAAAAACCAGTTCCACCACCATTACCCTCAACTAAAGCGATATCGGCAGCAAAATAGTTTCCTAATCCATTATTTCTAACATAATCTGTTACCTCAGCATAAGCAGAATACATGTATCCATCAGATGTTGTTGGATAATAAATATCTGAAGCAGCTGCAGTAAACTGAGTATAAGTTGATGACTGAGGTCCTTTTAAGGAAATCACTCTTTTATTAAATGTTTTGGTAACATTATTTTTAGTAACCGTAAAAATATCATTACTAGGATTACTATTAGAAGATCTACCTGTCCAATATAATCCAGCATAAATAATTCTCGAACATGAAGGCAATGCTCCATTTTCAGTTGATAATGTTAAATTTGCTGAAGATGAATTGAATGTATTTGAATCTCCATCGACATCAACATAAACCATAGGATTATCATTGGTGCCATCATTACTATAACTTTGAAGCGTCAAGTTGGTATTTCCAACCATTGCAAAATCTCCTTTAATATTATAAACACTTCTTGAAGGAGAATACTGTGATGTTCTCTGTGTAAATGGCACTCTTAACTGTGCATTTGCTGAAAACACAACTCCAAATAAAAGTACTATTTGAAGAAAGTAAAAATAAATTTGCTTTTTTGTATTTTGGGTTGAGTATAAATTTTTCATAATAAGATATTTATTTTTTTTCAAAAAGTAACTTTAAGATATTTTTTCAACGCTGAAGAAAACAACGCATTTAGGATTACAATTCTTAATCAATCTTGTCAACTGAGAAGCCTCCATATCAAAATTTAATTTAATATGTATGTACTTTACATTTTTATAATTACAGATAGTTGTAAGATCAATTGGACCAGTAATTTCAGAAGCTCTTCCTATTTTAATAGTCACTAATTGAATATCGTTTGTTGGTAGGTCAGGTCTATCGGCAATACTTAGCGATGTAAGATCTGTATACATACATACAGGTATTTGACCATAAGTTCTTACTTGGCCATTACTTAGATATAATGAAGAATTTGAATTATTCAATAAACCAAGTACATTGTTATACTCAGTTGAAGAGTATCTTGTACTTGAGTTTGACAAAGAATTCAAAAAAGCATCCTTAGTAATAATTTGAGCTCTTTGATTTGATGCTTGAGAAAATCCATTTGATAATGAAAACATCATCATGATTAGTGCAAAAGCAATTTTGGTATTTCTCACAATACTTATTGATTGCAAAAAAGATGTTTCTGTTGGCTGAATTAAATCTTTGTTTCTCATAATATTATATTTTAAATATTTGTAATTAAAATATAGCATTACATAAATTCAAAACTTAATTTGAATACTTATGAGGTTAAGTTTATTTAATCTTAATTTTCGGGGCAAAAAAACCAAGATCTACTTATGTTATATTTTAAAAATTTTGTTTTTACTTTGTTATAAAATTAAAAAAACATTATTAAAGAGTTCACTTTATTAAAGTCAAATTAATTCTACAACAAACTTAAATTATAACTTTTCAACAAAAAATTAAAAACGTTGAAAAGTGTTTAAAAATCGTTGTTTAGCATAAAACGCTTAACATTCGTTAATTTTTTCTTTAAAATATAACTCAATCAAAAACAACAAATCAGCAACTGATTAAAAAACAACAACTTATATTTTATCGCTAAAAATCAACTTACAAAATTAGATTTAAGATTAAACAAATTCACATCGTTTAACGAAAACCTATTTTGAGTTTACAAACTTAGCTTCTAAGCATTTAAAATTTATACGTAGAAATACGTGTTTTTCGTTTTAACATAAAGTGTAGCTCTACATTCTACAATTTCAAAAGTCAAATACTCTTTAACTTTGTATCTTTGCAAATAATTTTTATAAAATGAGAATAGATATTATCACTTTATTACCTGAATTACTTAGAAGTCCATTTGAGGCATCCATTATGAAGCGTGCTATTGATAAAGGATTAGTTGAAGTACATTTCCATAATTTGAGAGACTATACTACTAATAAACAGAAATCGGTTGATGATTATCCGTTTGGAGGAGGTGCAGGAATGGTGATGATGATTCAACCTATTGATGCTTGCATAACGCATTTGAAAAGCGAAAGAACTTATGATGAAATCATATATATGTCTCCTGATGGAGAAACTTTAAATCAAAAGATGGCAAATACAGCATCGATGTATGAAAATATTATAATCTTATGTGGACATTATAAAGGAGTCGACCAACGAGTAAGAGACCATTTTATTACTAAAGAAATTTCTATTGGTGATTATGTATTAAGTGGTGGTGAGATTGGTGCAATAGTATTCTGTGATGCAATAATTCGTTTAATACCAGGTGTTTTATCTGACGAAACTTCGGCACTGACAGATAGTTTTCAAGACGGACTTCTATCAGGACCTATATATACTAGACCTGCAGACTATAAAGGGTGGAAAGTTCCTGAAGTTTTAACTAGTGGCCACTTCGCCAAAATTGACAAATGGAGAGAAGATATGGCATTTGAACATACAAAAAATAGACGACCAGATCTTTTAGAGGATTAATAATCATTTTCTATCTTAAAAATAATTTCGAAATTTTAATTCAAAATTCAAAATATTTATTACTTTTGCACCCACATTTGACCAACCTCTGGCGAAAACCGTGAATGTTGCTCAGATTTTAAACCATAATTAGCATTAAAAATGGCAAATTTAGTAGATTTCGTTAATAACGAATTATCAACAAAAAAAGATTTCCCTGCGTTTGGAGCTGGTGATACTATCACAGTTTACTACGAAATTAAAGAGGGTGAAAAAACAAGAACTCAGTTTTTTAAAGGAGTTGTTATTCAAAGAAAAGGAGCTGGTATCACTGAAACTTTTACAATCCGTAAAATGTCAGGTGCAGTTGGTGTAGAGCGTATCTTCCCAGTTAACATGCCTGCTTTGCAAAAAATTGAATTGAACCAAAGAGGTAAAGTTAGAAGAGCTCGTATCTACTACTTTAGAGAACTTACTGGTAAAAAAGCAAAAATCAAAGAAAGAAGAAGATAATTCTAAACTTTCAATCAATAAAAAAAGCTTCGATGATATCGAGGCTTTTTTTATGCAAAAAAAATAACTCTAAATTATCAAATTCATAATTTAAGTTCGTTAAAATATCAAATTCATAAATCAATCGATTTCGTAGCTCAACTATAATAAAATTAACTACTTATTCTTATATTTGTTACCGCGAATTTTTATAAAAACAAACAACAAAACATTATACATTATGGCAAAAATTAAAGTAGCCAATCCAGTAGTTGAATTGGATGGCGATGAAATGACACGAATTATTTGGAGTTTCATTAAAGAACAACTAATCCTTCCTTATCTTGATTTAGATATCAAATACTACGATTTAGGAATTGAAAGCAGAGAAGCAACTAAAGACCAAATCACAATTGACTCTGCAGAAGCAATTAAAAAATACAATGTTGGTATTAAATGTGCTACTATTACTCCAGATGAAGAGCGCGTAAAAGAATTCAACCTTTCTGAAATGTGGAAATCTCCAAACGGAACTATTAGAAATATCGTTGGTGGAACTGTTTTCCGTGAACCAATTATTATGAGTAATGTACCTAGATACGTTCAAGGTTGGACTAAACCAATTGTTATTGGTCGTCACGCTTTTGGAGATCAATACAAAGCAACTGATAAAGTTATTAAAGGAAAAGGAACATTAACCATGTCTTTTACAAATGAAGCTGGTGAAACTACTGAGTGGAAAGTTTATGACTTTAAAGGTGATGGTGTAGCAATGTCTATGTATAATACTGATGAAAGTATTTACGGATTTGCACATTCATCTTTTCAAATGGCTTTGACTAAAAAATGGCCTTTATATCTTTCAACAAAAAATACAATTTTGAAAGCCTATGATGGAAGATTCAAAGATATTTTTGAAGAAGTGTATCAACAACATTACAAAGCTGATTTTGAAGCTAACGGAATGACCTACGAACACAGACTTATCGACGATATGGTTGCTTCTGCAATGAAATGGAATGGTGGATTTGTTTGGGCTTGTAAAAACTATGATGGAGACGTTCAATCGGATACAGTTGCGCAAGGATTTGGTTCATTAGGATTAATGACTTCTGTATTAGTAACTCCAGATGGAAAAACAGTTGAAGCTGAAGCTGCTCACGGAACAGTAACTCGTCATTATCGTCAACACCAGCAAGGAAAAGCTACTTCAACAAACCCAATTGCATCTATCTTTGCTTGGACAAGAGGTTTAGAACACAGAGGTAAATTAGATCAAAATCAAGAATTAATAGATTTTTGCAACAAGCTTGAAGAAGTTTGTGTAGAAACTGTTGAAAGTGGTAAAATGACAAAAGATTTAGCAATGTTAGTAAAACCAGAGGGATTAACCTCTGCAGATTACTTAACTACAGAAAATTTCTTAGCAGCTATCAAAGAAAATTTAGATAAAAAATTAGCATAATTTTCTAAATTAGAAATAAAAAAGACGACCAATAGGTCGTCTTTTTTATTTATTCTCCTTCTCTTCTTCTAAACCTTTTTTCTTATATACTTTTATGGTTGCGCGATAACCTTCATTCAATCCCCAAAACTGTTCTGTTATCATTTTACCATTTCCATCAACAAATGAAAATTGTCCTGTATTTGGAAATGACAAACCTATATTGAGTGCTTCAATTTGAATTACATTTAAACCTTCCTTCAAAACATAATCATATCTTTGATAGCCAGACTCTAAATCAATTACTTTAGTTACTATTTCACCATTTAACCAAATCCTAACTAAATCTCCATCGATGGCACTATAATCTCTTGCAGATATCTTAATTTCATTAGTATAAACTGTATATTCTCCAAGAAAAATATCGCTATTAAGAATTTCTCTTGAAATTCCTTCTTGAGCCATCTTGGCCTGCACTTTTTCAGTGTAAATTTCAGAAACGCTTCTTACTTCATAGGTTTTTGGAGTTTCTACCTCACCTACTTTAGGTAATTTAGGCAAACTTCTCAATAATATATCATCCTCTTTTTTAAAATATTGGCTTTCAAATTTTATTTCTGGTGTAACTGTAGTAGGAGGAGTTTCTGGTAAAATAGCTTTCTTCTTTTTAGCTTTGTCTGGCATCGCACTAATATTTACCTTTCTTTTAGTTTGCTCAAATTGTGCATGAGAACTAAAAGAAAAACAAATTAAAAATAATACAAAAAAAACAATCCTTACCATATCTAATTAAAGTGTAAATATATTCAAAAAAGAAATACCCTTTTTTAATTATTAACCATACATTAACATTCGTTACGCAACAACAAGCCTAATAAATTATCAAATTTGCAAAACTAAATCAAAGACTATGCCTTTCAATAGATTATTGACAATATTTTTGTTTATTCTTACCTCAATGTCAAGTTTTTCGCAAGAAAAGTTTACCATCAGTGGTACCATTTCAGATAAAAAAAATAATGAAACTTTAATAGGTGTAAACGTTATTGTAAAAGGAACCAAATCATCTGCAATTACAAATGAATATGGCTTTTACTCACTTACACTTCCCAAAGGCGATTATGAAATAAGTATCAGTTATATCAGCTATGAAACTATCGACGAAAAAATTTCATTAAACCAAAACATCAAAAAAAATTACAGTTTAATTGAAAGTGGCGAATTGTTGCAAGAAGTCGTTATAAAAGAAAAAGTTGGTACAAATACTAGAAAACCTGAAATGAGTGTCAATAAAATGTCTATTGCTACAATAAAACAGATGCCTGTTGTATTGGGAGAAGTTGATATTATTAAATCCATATTATTTCTTCCAGGTGTAACAAATGCTGGCGAAGGACAATCTGGCTTCAATGTAAGAGGTGGTGGAGCTGACCAAAACTTAGTGCTTTTGGATGAAGCAACTATTTATAATTCTTCTCACTTATTTGGTTTTTTCTCTGTTTTTAATCCAGATGCAATTAAAGATTTGAAATTATATAAAGGTGGAGTTCCTGCAAGATTTGGTGGAAGAGCATCTTCAGTATTAGATATTTATCAAAAAGACGGAAACAGCACTGGTTTTCATATGAATGGAGGTATTGGTTTAATATCGAGCAGATTACTTGCCGAAGGTCCAATTGTAAAAAACAAAGGTTCCTTTATTGTTGCTGGTCGTGGTTCGTACGCACATTTATTTCTAAAATTATCTAATAATGAAAACTCAGCTTACTTCTATGATTTAAATACCAAATTGAATTATAAACTAAACAAAAACAACAACTTATACCTTTCTGGATATTTTGGTAGAGATGTTTTCTCATTAAATCAAAGCTTTACAAATACCTATGGTAATTCAACATTAAATCTGCGTTGGAACCATTTATTTTCAGACCAATTATTTTCTAATTTGTCTTTGATTTATAGCGATTACTATTACGGTCTTAACTTAGATTTTGTTGGCTTTAACTGGGATTCTGGAATAAAAAATTATAATATTAAATACGATTTCAAATATTATTTATCTGATAAAATTAAAATGAATTTTGGTGCAAATGGTATTTATTATGATTTCAACCCAGGAACCATTGAACCATCAAGAAGTGATTCAGGAATTAACTTCCGCCAATTGGAAAAGAAATATGCTTTCGAACCTGCTTTTTATGCTGGAGCCGAACAAAAACTAACAGACAATATCAATATTGAATACGGATTAAGGTACAGTTTATTCTATCGTTTAGGAAATTCTACTCAGAATATTTATGCCAATAACCAAGCAGTAACTTTTGATAATGATTTGAAAATCTATGAAAAAGCAACTCTAATTGGAACTGAATCTTTTGGAAAAAACGAAGTAATTGCTGATTTCAATAATTTAGAACCTCGTTTTTCTGTTGCTTACGAATTGGACGAAAACAAATCGGTTAAAGCTAGTTATAACCGAATGGTTCAGTATTTACAATTAGTTACTAATACCGCTTCACCTACTCCATTGGACGTTTGGACACCTAGTGATAATTTCATCAAACCACAAATAGCTGATCAAATAGCTGTTGGATATTTTGCGAATTTTAAAGAAGATGCCTATTCTCTCGAAGTAGAAAGTTTTTTCAAAAAAGTAAAAAACAGAATGGATTACATTGATGGTGCCGATTTAATTGCAAATGAAGCCATCGAACAAGTCATCCTTAATGGTGAAATGCGTTCTTATGGTCTAGAAGTCATGTTCAAGAAAAATACTGGTAAATTCAACGGTTGGATTTCTTACACACTTTCACGTTCCGAACAAAGAACTCCCGGAAGAACTGCCAATGAAACTGGAATCAATAATGGAAATTGGTACCGTTCTGCTTACGATAAAACCCATAATTTAGCCATAACAAGCTCTTATAAATTAAATAAAAAATGGAATTTTGGAGCCAACTTTGTGCTTCAAACTGGTCAGCCTGTAACTTATCCTAACGGACAATATACTTATCAAGGCATTACAGTTCCTAGTTATGGTTTACGTAATGAAAACAATTTACCTTTATATCATCACTTAGATATTTCGGCAACATTAACCCCAAAAAGAAGTGAAAATAAACGTTGGAAAGGCGAATGGGTTTTCAGCGTTTATAATCTATATGCAAGAAAAAATGCTGCTTCAATAAGTTTTAGACAGAATCAAGATTCAGGACAAAATGAAGCCATAAAATTATCTATTTTCGGAATTGTTCCTGCAGTTTCTTACAACTTTAAATTCTAACAAAATGAAAAATATAATTTACATTTTAGCTCTACTATTTTTTGCAAGTTGCGAAGACAAAGTCAATATTGATTTAGATACTGCTAATCCTAAATTGGTTATTGATGCCAATATTTTATGGCAAAAAGGAACCATAGGAAACGATCAAAAAATAAAACTTACTCTTACAACAGATTATTATAGCAATACAATACCTGTTGTTTCTGGAGCAGTTGTTTTTGTTACAAATAGTTCTAACACTGTTTTCAATTTCATAGAAATTCCAAATACTGGCGAGTATGTTTGTTCAAATTTTGTTCCTGTTATTAATGAAAATTATACTTTAACCGTTCAATATTCAGGACAAACCTATACTTCAACCGAAAAGTTGTTAGCAACACCAACCATTGATAGCACACAACAAACAACTGTACAAGGTTTTGGAGGAGATGAAATTCAAGTAAAATTTTTCTATCAAGACAATGGTTTAGAAGATAATAACTATTTAATTGGAGTAAAAAATTCGGAAAAATTATTACCTGAATTTGGGGTTATCAAAGATGAATTCTTCCAAGGAAATCAAATGTTCGGATTCTACACTGATAGTGATTTAAAATCTGGAGACGTTCTAAGTTTTAGCTTGAAAGGAATTTCAACTCGTTATTTCAATTACATGAACAAGTTATTGAACATTGCTGGAAGTGCCGGAGGAAGTCCATTTACAACTCCACCAGCTACATTGAGAGGAAACATTATAAACCAAAACAACCAAGATAATTATCCATTGGGTTATTTTCATTTATCAGAAATTGATACTTTGAATTATACCGTTCAATAGAAAAGCTTATATTTGATTTTCAATAAAATCTAAAAATGTCATCACACCATATAGTTCGCGACGATCAAGAACCAGCATTAATTATTGCAAATGGAGCTTCGTGTAGTTTTGAGTTATTAGGACAATTGTTAGAATGGTCGCCAATAGTTGTAGTTTTAGACAACGCCATTGACAGAGTTTTACAATTGGACATAAAAATTGATGTGCTTTTAGGAGATTTTGATGATGATTTTAATCCCGAAATTTATAAAGAAAAACAGTTTCCACTTGAAATTGTTCACACACCAAATCAAGACAAAACCGATTTAGAAAAAGCGTTCGATTATTTAATTGAAAAAGGTCACAAAGCTGTAAACGTAGTTTGGGCAACAGGAAAACGTGCCGATCACACTATTACAAATATCACGAATATTGTTAGTTATAGAAACAAATTAAAAATTGTAATTCTTGACGACCATTCTAAAGTGTTTTTATTGCCTAATAAATTTGAAAAATGGTACACTAAAAACACACCAATTTCTTTAATACCAATTGGAAAAGTAAGTGGGATTTCCACTCAAAATTTATTCTATCCTTTAAATAATGAAGAACTTACTATTGGATATCGAACAGGAAGCAGCAACCATGTAATCGAAGATGGAATTGTAAAAATCGAACATTCTGATGGCGATTTACTTTTGATGGAATGTTTTGATTAAATACTAAAGTTTAATTTCCAACAACGCATCTCGAATAATATTGTAATGCGTCCAAGGTATAAAATGGTCAGCATTTTTAATTGATAATGTATCTACTTTCTTGGCATTAATAAACTCCTTTTGCATAAATGACATGTTCGAATAAGGAACTAATCTATCTTTTGTTCCATGGATAATCACAACATTAGAAACTATATTCTTCAAATTAGATTTCATGGTTTGTAAATCTTCTTTCAACCACCACAATTCGTCGTTTGATGGTCGCATAGCTCCAGGAATTAAATACCTTATTGGCTTTTTCATGATAAAAGGCCGCCAAAGTTCCGGATTTTCAGCTTTTGGATCAACCGAACCCGAAATAATAACTAAATGTTGAAACTTTTTTGGATGATTTTCGGCTAATTTCGTTACAACTGGTCCACCCATGGAATGACCAACAAGAATAATTGGTTTATTATTAGCAACTTTTTCAATAAAATCATATATAATTTTCGATTGAACTTGTAAATTTTCAGCTGAACCAAAATCACTAAAACCAAATCCAGGTCTATCAATAGCAATCATTCTGTATTTTTTCAATAACAGCGTATCTTTCAAATATTCTTTATAGGCATCCCAACTTCCAGGCGAACCGTGAATAAAAAATAAGGTAGGAGAATCTTTTTGACCTGTTTGAATATAATGAACGTTATGCTCGTCTAACTTTATAATAGAATCAGTAAATTCAATTTTTGAAGTTGTAAAAAATGCTTTTGTTTTTTTACTACTCATTCGCATTTTCATACAAGATTGGCAAATAATCAAATAGGAAATCATAACAAAGTAAAGAATATAGCGCTTTCTAAATTTGATTTTCTTCATGACTATTTTTATTTTATTTTCTTATAAAAGTAACGTATTTTTTCCTATATTTGATATAGAGAAATGACAAAATGAAGAACAAAATAATCCAAGAAAAAACTACATTACATCCAAGAAATCAACATAGATTTAGATACGATTTTGAAAAATTAATTTACAATTATCCCATTTTAAAAAATTATATTTTCGTCAATGAACACGATGTCGACCCGAACAAAAGCGAACAGGCGAAGCAAACTATTGATTTTGCAAATCCTGAAGCGGTAAAAGCATTAAACAAAGCTATATTAATTTCAAATTACGGAATTGAATATTGGGAAATTCCCAAAAATTATTTGTGTCCACCAATTCCAGGAAGAGCTGATTATATTCACTATTTAGCCGATTTATTAGCTGATTCAAATAACAAAATCATTCCTGAAGGTGAAAATGTAATTGGTTTAGATGTTGGCATTGGTGCAAATTGCATCTATCCAATAATCGGAAATCATGAATACCAATGGAGTTTTGTTGGAACTGATATCGATGAAAATGCACTTCAAAATTGCAAAAAAATCATTGCTAAAAATCCACATTTGATTGAAGCAATAAGTCTTCAATTACAAGTGGAACCAAGATTTATTTTTAAAAATATTATCCTTCCTGAAGATAAATTTGCTTTTACAATCTGCAATCCTCCATTTCATGCATCGCAAGACGAAGCAACTAAAGCTTCTTTGAGAAAAGTAAATAATTTGGAAGATACTAAATCTATTAAACCTATTCTGAATTTTGGTGGTCAAAACGCCGAACTTTGGTGCACTGGTGGTGAAATTGGATTCATAACTCAAATGATTTACGAAAGTGTAAAATATCCGTTGCAAGTATTTTGGTTTACTACTTTAGTTTCCAAAAAAGATAATTTACGAAGCATTTACAAAACTTTAAACAAAGTTGGAGCCGTTGAAATTAAAACAATTGAAATGGCTCAAGGACAAAAAATAAGTCGTTTTGTAGCATGGACTTTCTTGAGCGAAAAGCAACAGAAAGAGTGGAAGTTTTCTGCTGAATAACTATCAAACTTTGTAACTTTGCCCTTCTGAAATTTTGCCAAAATGAAATTCCAAGTAATCTCTTCTTACGAACCTACAGGCGATCAGCCACAAGCCATTGAAAAACTTTCAAACGGAATTCTCAATGGCGAAAAATACCAAACACTCTTAGGAGTTACAGGTTCAGGAAAGACATTTACTGTTGCCAATGTAATTCAAAATGTGGAAAAACCAACGCTAGTTTTGGCGCACAACAAAACATTAGCGGCGCAATTGTATTCAGAATTTAAGCAGTTTTTTCCAAATAACTCGGTGCAATACTTCGTTTCTTACTACGATTATTACCAGCCAGAAGCATTTATTCCTGTAACAGGAACTTATATTGAAAAAGATTTATCTATCAATGAAGAACTAGAAAAACTTCGTTTAAGTACTACTTCTGCCCTACTTTCTGGTCGTCGTGATATTATTGTAATTTCTTCTGTTTCTTGTCTTTATGGAATTGGGAATCCAGTGGAATTTCAGAAAAATGTGGTTTCCGTTGAAAAAAATCAAGTAATCTCTCGAACCAAATTATTACATCGATTGGTTCAAAGTTTATATTCAAGAACTGAAGCCGAATTCACTCCAGGAAATTTCAGAATTAAAGGCGATACCGTTGAAATCTTTCCAAGTTATGGCGACGAACCTTTTAGAATTCACTTTTTTGGCGATGAAATCGAAGAAATTGAAGCCTTTGATGCCAGAAGTTCACAAGTTTTAGAAAAGTACGAAAAGCTAAATATTTATCCAGCGAATATGTTTGTGACTTCTCCTGATGTTTTGCAAGCTGCTATTTGGGATATCCAACAAGATTTGGTAAAACAAGTCGATTATTTCAAAGAAATTGGCAAACATTTAGAAGCAAAACGATTGGAAGAACGCACCAATTTCGATTTAGAAATGATTCGTGAATTAGGTTATTGCTCCGGAATTGAAAATTATTCACGCTATTTAGACCGGCGTTTACCTGGAACACGACCGTTCTGTTTGTTAGATTATTTTCCAGACGATTTCTTGATGGTTGTTGATGAAAGTCACGTAACAATTTCGCAAGTTCACGCCATGTATGGTGGCGATAGAAGTCGAAAAGAGAATTTGGTGGAATATGGTTTCCGTCTTCCTGCGGCAATGGACAATCGTCCGTTAAAGTTTGAGGAATTTGAATCGATGCAAAACCAAGTTATTTATGTTTCAGCAACGCCAGCTGATTATGAATTGCAAAAATCAGAAGGAATTTATGTTGAGCAAGTCATTCGTCCAACAGGTTTATTGGATCCAATTATAGAAGTACGTCCGAGTTTGAATCAAATTGACGATTTAATTGAGGAAATTCAACAACGTTGTGAAGTTGACGAACGTGTTTTGGTAACCACTTTAACCAAAAGAATGGCGGAAGAGTTGACCAAATATTTGACGAAAGTTTCCATTCGTTGTCGTTATATTCATTCTGATGTTGATACTTTGGAACGTGTAGAAATCATGCAAGATTTGCGTAAAGGTTTGTTTGATGTATTGATTGGAGTAAACTTACTTCGTGAAGGTTTGGATTTGCCTGAAGTTTCATTAGTTGCAATTTTAGATGCCGACAAAGAAGGATTTTTAAGAAGTCATCGCTCACTTACGCAAACCGTTGGACGTGCGGCTCGAAACGTAAACGGAAAAGCAATTATGTATGGTGATAAAATTACAGCTTCGATGCAAAAAACCATTGACGAAACGAATTACCGTCGTGAAAAACAAATGAATTACAATACCAAACACGGTTTAGAACCAAAAGCTTTAAATAAAAGTTTGGGAAGTGCTTTAGCAGGAAATTCGGTTTCGACACAATACTACGAAAATCAAGTTTTAAAAGCTGCAGAACCTGAAAGTTTATACTTATCAAAACCTGAAATTGAAAAGAAAATTCGTGAAGCTAAAAAAGCTATGGAAAAAGCAGCAAAAGATTTAGATTTTATGCAAGCTGCAAAGTTTCGTGATGAAATAAAGGCATTACAGGAAAAATTATAAATTAAAATATGTTAAATCTGATAAGAATCGCTTTGGTATTATCTTAAGTATTTTATCTTCGTACATTATTTAATTACATAAAAATGAAAAAAATTAAAAGTTTACTTCTACTAGCTGTTCTCTTTGTTATATGTGCTTGCTCTAAAGATGAGTTTGTTGATGAAGGTTACCTGAAAGTTGATTATAAAATTGATTTGGGTTTCTTTTCCGATTTGACCATAAATACAGATAATAATGCCTATGTATTATCAACAGTTGGTGGAACTCCTGAAATGACATCGCTTATTAAAGTTAATCCCTCAGGTACTTCTACTGAATTGTATAAAAGGGATGCTGCTTTTTTTTCCTGGCCGAAAATAGCGAATAATTCTGAAGGAAAAATATTTATGACAAACAGTGACTTACAAGGGAAAATTTATAATTTTTCTGATGATTTTCAACAATTAAGTTATCACACTATGCAAGGTGCGTCTCAATGGAATCTTAGAATGGATGGTTTTTGTAGTTTACCTGATGACACTTTCATTATTCTTGATAACAACTCTAAATTGATAAAAAGATATTATCCAAATCTTAACACAGAAACTGTTATTGCTGGTTCTGGAAGCCATCAGATTACTGATGGAATTGGTTTAAATTCAGGATTTTCATGGTTTAGTAAAGCAATATCTTTCAATAATTCTGTTTACATAATTGACGAAAATTATATTAGAAAAATTGATTGTTCTGTACCGAGTTATCCTGTCAGTTCACCATATATACTTTATTACAAAGATATACTTGACATAGCAGTAGATTCTAATCAAGATATTTATGCAATTGTTAATAAAGAAGGTATATATAAACTTTCAAATGGAACAATTACCTTATTTAAAAATGGTGTTGAAAATATCAGAACTTTGAATAACAACACTTTATCGACAATTGATTGGACTAAATTTAATCATATTTATATTAAAAATAATGATATGTATTTAGTAAGTGGCCACGGAACTTTAACTAAAATATCCAATTTCAAAAATAAATTATAAAAAAAACGCAACTTTTTAAGGTTGCGTTTTTCATTCTAACCAACAATTAATTAACCAATTTCAATCAAGCGTTTTGGTTTTGGAAGCGCTTCTTCTCTCTTAGGAAGTGCTACATGCAAAACACCATTTTCATAAGTAGCGTTGATGTTTTCTGTATTTACCGTTTCAGGCAAAGTGAAGGCCCTTCTGAAAGACGAATAGCTGAACTCTTTACGAGTATATTTACCTTCCGTTTCTTCTTTTTCTGTTTTTTCTTCAGACGAAATAGTTAGCACATTGTGATCAATTTCGATATTGAAATCTTCTTTTTTCTTTCCTGGAGCGGCTAATTCAATTCCGAAACTTGTATCAGTTTCTTTGATATTTACTGCTGGAACATTAGTATTAAAATTTTGGATGCCTCCTAACCAATCTGGTTTTAATAATTCATCGATAATTGATGGAAATGGAACGGTGTTTCTTTTAATTAAGTTCATAATTTTTATATTTTTAAATTAAACATTTATTAGTTATACTTCCCAAAAAACAAATTATATACCATTTGGTTTTCTAAGTCAATTTGACATTTAATTTTAGTTTTTTATTGTTTAAAAATGAAAAAATGTCGGGATTAACATTTTATTAACTGACTAATTTTCAGACAACAAGAGATTAATAAATAACATTTAAGAAAGAATCATGTATCATTAAAATGTTACAATTGTTTTGACCAAACAAATAATTATTGATTATTATTGTATAACTTTACTTAATTCATCATTTGAAAAGTAGCATCAATTCAAAATCAATCGTGAAAAAAATATTACTAATTTTTATTCTGCTTGTTTCAAATTTTCTTTTTTCACAACAAAAAGAAGAAGTTGTTTTAATTAACAGCAACACATCCATAAGAGAGTCATTGACCAATAAACTCTCCTACCTATTTACCGCTGAAAAAATTGATGACAATGATTTACTAAAATCTGACAAAAGATTTAAACCCTTTGATGATTTCACTTACGAAAATTTTTCTGTTTTTGAAATGCCAAAAAAATTGTATTTAAAGGGTAAAATTAAAAATACTACAAACGATAAAATTCAGTTAATTCTAACTACAAGTAGATCACTCAAAACAGAAATCATTCTCTCTTCTGAAAAAGAAATAGTAAAGAAAAATATTGGAACAGTTTTAAAAAAAGAAGAACTTCTTTCTAATGAATTACATAACGCTATGTCGTTTGAACTTTTTCCAAATGAAGAAAAGCAAATACTTCTTATTACCGATATTTTTTTACCCGATGATGTTATTGGTAAAATCACACTTTACACGGCCAATGAATTTGATTCTATGCTCTTAAATTATTATAAAGACAATCATTCCATTACTTTATGGTTTGCACTTTTAAGTGGTGGTTTATTTCTGCTTTTTTTCTACAATGTTTTCATGTATATAAAAACAAAGCAAAAAACGTATCTCTACTATTCTTCCTATTTATTATTTACTTTTTTAAATCTCTGCTTAATCATTGATAGAATTCAGTATAATTTAATTGGCAATATTCTAGCTTACTATTCCTTAATTCAAGAAGCTACTTATACACTTTCGTTTATTTTTTACACAATGTTTGTAAGATCAATGCTGCTAAATGTTAGTAATACCATCAAAAAAACATTTGTTATTTACTTAACGTTCATGTTTACTTACATCATTTACATCATAATTGCTTCTATCTACAATTTACTTAATGTAACTTTAGTCGATATTGTAATCGCCTTTTTATTTAGAATTATTTCATTAGCTTTTGCAGTAGTTATTTTGCTTCAACTGCTTAAAAATTACAACCAACAATATATCAAATATATTTTTATTGGTAGTTTAATATTAACCTTGTCCTACCTACTTCATGTTGTATTTAATATTATCAACGGACCCAAATTAGTCAATCACTTTTACAATTTAATTGGCTCACTTTTAGAGATTTTGTTTTTTACTTATGCACTTCACATAAAAACATTACATATTGAAAAAGAAAAAATTAAAATCCAGAATTTAAGTGAAGTGAAAGCAAAATTTTTCGCAAATATTTCTCATGAGTTCAGAACACCATTGACTTTAATCAAAAGTCCATTACAATTATTACAGTCAAAATCTGATTCAGAATCTGAAAGCAAGAAACTAAATATGATTGATAAAAATGCGGATAGAATGCTTGAATTAGTAGACCAATTATTGGAACTTTCTAAAATTGATAGTAGCAATTTGAAACTTTTATTCAAACAAGGAAATATCAGCAATTTCTTGTCAACCATGATGGAACCTTTTGAATTATTGGCAGAAGAGCAACAACTGAAATTCAAAAAATCAATTCAAAAAACTAAAGAAAGTAATTATTTTGATAAAGATGTTTTAGAAAAAATAGTTTCCAATTTGGTAACAAATGCAATAAAATATACAATAGAAAAAGGAACGATTGAAGTAAAATCAATTCAAGAGAATGATATACTCACATTAGAAATTTCAAATGAAACAGCCGATTTAAAGCAGGAAGATGTCGTAAAAATGTTTGATTATTTTTATCAAAAGGATAGTAATACTTCTGGTTTTGGAATAGGATTGACACTTGTAAAAGAACTGGTTGATTTATATCAAGGCACAATTGAAACAAAACTAATTTCTAGCAGATTACATATAAAAATTAACCTTCCTCTGTCTAAAGAAAATTCAAATGCAATCATTGTAAACGAACAAAAAGAACAGGTCAAAACAACAACTAAAGAATTTGAAAACAATGAATTACCATTATTAATGTTGGTAGATGATAATGCAGATATTAGAATGATTCTGAAAGAAATTTTTAAAGACGATTTCAAAATTATTGAAGCTCAAGATGGACAAGAAGCTCTAAAAATAGCCGAAAAAGAAATCCCAGATTGTATTATTTCTGATGTTATGATGCCAAAAATGGATGGTTATGAATTTACTAAAACAATCAAAAACAACGAGTTAACATCATTTATACCTATAATTTTATTAACGGCTAAAACTTCTGATGATGCCCATTTAGAGGGTTTAAAAAGTACTGCTGATGCTTTTTTAACAAAACCATTTAATAATGAAATTGTAAAAGCAACTGTAAATCAATTAATTGCTGAACGCAAAAAACTTCACAAACGTTACAGTCAAGAATTAGTTTTGCGTCCTGTTGATATAGTTATTAATTCGCAAGAAGAAAAATTCATCGAACGTTTACAAAACATCTTAGATAAAAACCTTTCCAATTCAGAATATTCAGCCGAAGATTTTGCATCAGAAATCGGTATGAGTAGAATGCAATTGCACCGAAAATTAAAATCACTTCTTGGTGTTTCATCAACAGAGTTTTTAAGAAATGAACGTCTAAAAGTCGGCGCAGAATTATTAAAAAAAGGCAATGGTAACATTTCAGAAATTGCTTATTCCGTTGGTTTTAGTGATGTATCCTATTTCTCCAAATGTTTCAAAGAAATATATCAGTGTACGCCTTCTGAATATATGTAAAAAAATAAAATCTTTATTAAAATGAAATTATGAAAAAATACATCCTAACCTTACTAATCATTCCATATGTTTCATTTTCACAATATGAAAAAGAAATTGATTCCTTAAGTCGACTTATTCTTAAAACTAAAGACATTCAGATAAAAGTAAACAGTTATAGAGAATTAATTCAAATTTACATTACGACCGATTTACCAAAAGCACAAAGTAAGATTAATGAGCTAAAAAATCTGAATCAAAATAATTCCTGTGAAAAGTGTGAAGCGATGTCCGATTTTTTACAAGCAAGGTATTATTCAATGTCATCAGATAGTTCAGACAAAATAATAATGTACTATAAAAAAAGTACCGACCGATCTTTTAGAATTAAAGATTATGATTTTTATTCTATCGCCATGATGCACTTTATTAATCATTATGTCAATAAAAATAAAATGGACGAGGCAGAAGTCGAATTGAAAAAGTACTTCGAACTTACCAAAAAAATCAACTACACAGATTATTATAATAGTATTTATTACCTCTACGGAAAACTCTACAAAAGAAAAGGATATAACAACTTAGCCCTTAAAAATTTAATTCTAGCGGATAAATATTTTAAGTATAAATTTTCAGATGATATTTCTATTAGAATTGGTGATTTATTAGAGATTGCTTCATTCTACACCGATCTAAAAAACAAAGAAAAAGCAAACTTATACATCAAAAAAGCACTACAATTATTTAAAAAGACAAATCATCCCATAACAGTTGTGAATACAAACTTTAAAATGGGTGAAATAGAATATAAGAACAAAAATTATAAGAAATCATTGAGCTATCTCACACAGATTTTAAATCCAAAAGATACCGCTAAAACTATACCTTATAAATATGATATCGCTTTATTAATGGGACAAACCTATCAAGAAATCAATGACTTGAGTAAAGCAAGTTTGTATACCGAAATGGCTGTTCGAGAATTTACTAAGTTACAAGATTCTGTTTATTTAATTAATGCTTTAACAAATAACGCAAAAATTAATATTAAGAAAAATAATTATTCTGCAGCCAAAAAAGATATTGATTATGCTAAAATGCTGTTAAGCAAACAAGAAGTGACAATAGATTATATTGATGTTTACACCACCGAAATTGAATACTACAAAAAAATTAAAAACTTTGAAGCTGCCTTAGAATCGATAAACCAAAGAGATTTTTATCTTAATAAATATAATGAAAAAACAAATTTAGCCAACCTCAACGAGCAAGACATCATATACCAAACTGAAAAAAAAGAACAACAAATCAAACTCTTATCGACTCAAAACGAATTAGCCAAAAAACAAAAATACATTTACATTGGTTTGTTGGGATTGCTCGCTTTAATTGGAGGAAGTTTATTCTACGCCTATCGTAACAAAATCAAAACTGCTCAAAAACTCAACGAGTTGAACGAATTAAAATCGCGTTTCTTTGCCAATATTTCGCACGAATTCAGAACGCCTTTAACGTTGATTAAAAGTCCAGTGCAAAGTTTACAAAGTGAAATTTCGGACACCAATCAAAAGAATAAATTGCAATTAATCGAAACTAATTCAACTCGAATACTTCAATTAGTAGACCAATTACTAGAACTTTCCAAAATTGATAGTGGTAATTTGAAACTTATTTTGAAAGACGGAAACATTAGTGCATTTTTAACTTCCATTATGGAACCTTTTCAATTTCAATCTAAAGAAAAAGGAATTAATTTCTCATCAAACATTCAAAAAACTAACGAAAACAATGCTTTTGATAAAGATGTAATTGAAAAAATCGTGACCAATTTGGTATCGAATGCTTTCAAATATTCACCTCAAAATGAGTCGATTAGATTTAGTTCCTCTGTACAAAACTCTAATTTAAAACTTATCGTTTCCAACACCGGAAGTGATGTCAAAAAAGAAGATTTACCAAAATTATTTGAACGTTTTTATCAAAAAAATGAAGCACAACAAGGTGTTGGAATTGGTTTGGCTTTGGTAAAAGAATTGGTCGATTTGTACAAAGGAACGATTGCAACATCTTTAGAACATGGAGAATTATCATTTATTGTAAATTTACCTTTAGCGGTTGCAAATGAAAATGCAGTTGTAATTCCATCCAAAATTGAAAGTACAACTATAGAGAATGCTGTTACCTCTGAAACTGAACTTCCTATTTTATTAATTGTAGATGACAATGCTGAAATTCGTTCTGTTTTAAAGGAAGTTTTCAAAAACGAGTATCAAATTTTGGAAGCACAAGATGGTGAAGAAGCGTTACAATTAGCGCGAAAAGAAATTCCGGATTGTATTATTTCGGATGTGATGATGCCAAAATTAAACGGATTTGAATTCACCAAAAAAATCAAAAATAACGAGTTAACATCATTTATTCCTGTCATTTTACTAACTGCGAAAACCTCTGATGAAGCGCATTTGGAAGGTTTAAAAAGTACTGCGGATGCTTTTTTGACAAAACCATTCAATAATGAAATTGTAAAAGCAACTGTTTCACAATTGATAGCCGAACGCAAAAAACTACATGCGCGTTACAGTCAGGAATTGGTTTTAAAACCAGTTGACATAAAAATTAATTCGCAAGAAGAAAAATTCATTGAACGTTTGCAAAACATCTTAGATAAAAACCTTTCCAATTCGGAGTATACTTCCGAAGATTTCGCATCAGAAATTGGTATGAGCAGAATGCAATTACATCGTAAATTAAAATCGCTTCTTGGAGTTTCTTCAACCGAATTTTTACGTAACGAACGATTGAAAGTCGGTGCCGAATTATTAAAAAAAGGCAATGGTAACATTTCAGAAATAGCCTATTCTGTCGGATTTAATGATGTGTCTTACTTCTCAAAATGCTTCAAAGAAATGTATCAATGTACGCCAACAGAGTACATGGAAAACAAATAATTTACTTCCAAAACCATTGATTTTACTGGCTTGTAACAACTTGTTACATCTATTATAATTGTTGTTACAATACTCATAATGATTAGTTACTGTTTGTTAGACATTTGTCTTGTTTAACAATCAAAACAACAACATTATGAGACTAATTACACTTTTAATTTTATTTACTTGCTCATTATTACAAGCCCAAATTTCTTTCAAACACATTGCCACTTATACTGATGATGAATTTAGAGCAATTCGTATGGGAGAATTTCCTTCAAATTGTATTATCGATAATCCTTTAATAAATAACAATCCTGATTTAATTTTAATTGTGACTCCAGATTATGGAACTATTGGTCCTTACTTTACTGGTTCTTATAGTGTTTATTATTATGCTGATAAATGGATTATTAATACTCCTATAGCAAGTGGAATTCCAGAAAACACTAAGTTTAACGTCTTAGCTGTTCCAAGAGGAGACAATGCTTTTGTGCATACTTCTGGAACTAGTTCAAGAAATTATACAACAATTGACCATCCTTTGCTAAATGGCAATCCGGATGCTAAATTTTTAATAACAAAAGCTTCCTTCAGAACACCAATTGAAGTTGGTATTGCTTATGCACCTTCAATAAATAAATGGACAATTTTAAATCTTGATTTATCATTATTTCCTAGTAATATTAGTTTTAATGTAGTTATCGACAATACAATATTTATTGCAAATGCAGCTCCAACAGCAGGAAATAATTTTACTATAAACAATCCAACAACTAATGATGGTCGAAACAATCTAGTTTTTACTACACCATTATTTCAAGGCGTATCTAATACAAATCCAACCGGTGTTTGGTACAACAGAAGCCGTTGGAAAATTTTTAATCAGAATAGGGTTAACATGCCTGTTAATGCAAAATTTATGGTGCTTTCAAGAGCAAATACACCTTATCGAAATACAGACAATGAAGCACATGTATTTTTATATAACATAAATCAAATACTTTGTCCAAAAACACTAACCCAAGGCGATAGAGAATTTAATGGCAATGGTCCGCGAATAGTTACAAGGATAGCTTTGAATGTTGTTAACGGAAATCAAATTGAAGCCGAAATACGATTTACAGCTACAGAAACAGTTTCTGATTTTAGTCAAGTAAGCGAAACCTTTCGACGAATTGTGTTTACTGCTCCAAGAGGTAGAAGAATTTCTCAAATACTCTCAAATAACGTAACTACTATTGATTTTGTTTCACAAAGCGCTGGTGCCCAATTTATAGGTCCGGTAGGAGATTCTAGCAATACTGTTTCTATAACAGAGCCAACAAACTTTATAAGACAAATGAGAATTGTTGGTGATACTGGTGGAAACGATATTAGCACAGACGATGATTGTAGTGATGACACGCGCATAGAAAGTATTTCATTTTTCCCGATTAGAATTCAATTTGCTAATTAATATTCAAATGCCCCAAAAGAAAATCACATACGAGTCTAAAATTGAACAATTGCCATTCAATAAGATTTACATAAATGTAAAGAATATGGAGAAAGGCGATTATGAACTAAATATCATCAACCAAAATAAATTGATTAAAAAAACCACTTTCAAAAAGAAATAATCATGAAAAAATTAGCATTACTTTTATTGGCTTTTCCACTATTTACAATCGCACAGGTTGGAGTAAATACAACCACGCCAAATGCAGCGCTTGATGTCCAATCGGCCAATAATGGCGTTTTGATACCTAGAGTTCAATTGACTTCAATTTTAGACAACACCACTATCATAAATCCAAATGCTGGACCATTAGTAACCTCAACATTAGTTTACAACATAGCGCCTGCTGGAATTGCTCCTAACAATGTAATTGCTGGATTTTACTATTGGAATAATACAGCTTCTCGTTGGATTCCAATAGCTGCAACTTCTGGTTGGGAGTTAGACGGAAACACAGCTATAACCTCACCAGCAGTTCCAGCTATTTACGGAACATCGACCATCGGAACTACTGAAAATTTTATGGGTACGACTGACAATAATGATGTAACTATTGGAACTAATAACATTGAAAGAATGAGAGTAAAAAATACTACCGGAAATGTTGGAATTGGATTAGCAACACCGCCTGCGAGATTATCCGTTGCGAGCGCTTTTTTGTCTCCTGCAATTCCTGATATAACTTCAAACGGTATGTTCAGAATTGGAAGCTTTAATGAAGGTTTAGATATTGGTAAAGGTGACAGCGCAAGTAATTTTGCATCATGGTTTCAGTCAGGATATAATGGTTCAACAGCAGATCCAATAAGCTTTCAACCAATTTCCGGTAATGTTGGCATTGCAACTACAAATCCATCTGAAAAGTTACATGTACTTGACAACTCTAATGCAAATAAAAGTGCTGTTTTTAGTGAAGTAAGCCAAGTAATCACAACAACTAATTTTCAAAATATTGCAATAAAAGGAATTGGTAGAGGAAGTGGAGCAACGCAAATAGGTTTTGCAAATGGTGTTATGGGAATTGGAAATAGTCTAAATAGTGCTTTTGCCACTGGTGTTTATGCTCATTTAGGAACTACTGCTCCAATTTTATCTAGTACAAATCAGGCTTTATATGCCAATGGAAATGGTTTAGGAAGTGCCGGAATTTTTATGGGTGGAAATGTTGGTATTAATACACAAACTCCTACTCTGGCGCGATTTCAAGTTGATGGAATGGTAGGAAATACCACAGCACTTTTTAGAGGTAACTCCACTACAAGTCAAGGTATTTCTATGGTTGCCGATTGGCCCGGAATTTATTTCAACTCTTATTACAACGGAGCCATTCGTTCTATGGCTGGCTCAGGTTTTACATCGATTATCAATACTGATCAATCGTCTGGCGGATTGGTTTTTCAAACTACCAATGTTGCAAATCCAGCATCTGGAACAGCAATAGCATCAGTGCCAGTTAGGATGACCATTGCCGGAAATGGAAATGTAGGAATCGGTGCGCCAGCTCCGAGTAATTTATTACATGTAAATAGTGGTACTTCTGGAGCTGTTCGAATTGTAGATGGTACTCAAGCTGCTGGAAGAGTTTTAACTTCAAATGCAACAGGTGTTGCAACTTGGCAACCAGTCGGCATAAATAATGTTGTGGGAACACTGTCGGCAACTGGAGCTACAATTACTAGTACAACAGGTCCATATCTACAAACTGGAGCCTCAATTACTCTTCCATCTGGACGTTATGCGGTAAATGTGACTATGCTTTTGGCTCGATTTCCTATAGTTTTAACAGCAAATGATTCTTCCTTTTGGGTTCGTTCTACTTTTTCTGATAGCCCATTAGCTAGCCCATTGCCATCAATATATATTGAGGGTTCCACTTTAATAAGTGGTAATCTTCCCGGATCTAATTATTATGGATTGCTAACAGGTACTATAATCATCAATAACACATCAGGTGGACCATTGACCTTCTACTATGTAGGAGGAAATGTTGTAACCTTCAACACAACTGGATTCATCACCAATTTTGGAGGTACTTTGTGGGCAGAAAATAACATCATCGCCTATCGTTTAAATTAATTTAGACAACTTTTGATTTTATATTGTAAAGTAAACTTTAGTTTTGTAGATTTGAATAAAATACGCAATCGAGTGGCGCTAATCCTACCTTATTTGGGTGTATTGCCGCTATAATGTAGCGTCTATATACAAGTTAGTGGCAAGCATTTACGAAATCTGCAAAAAAGGACAAATATCCATACAATTTAAAATATGCGCTTTGCTTTAATTGATAACAATCGAACAGAAGCTCAACCGAAACTTAACGGTTTGTGTTGCTGTTGTTCGAAACCAGTTATTGCAAAATGTGGCACACGAAAAATTTGGCATTGGGCACATAAAAGCAAAACAGATTGTGATAATTGGTGGGAACCAGAAACAGAATGGCACAGAACTTGGAAAAATAATTATCCATCTGATTGGCAAGAAATATCTTTGTTGGATATTAGTACAAAAGAAAAACATATTGCAGATATTCGTACAAATCATAGTCTTGTCATAGAGTTTCAACATTCGAACATTAATCCTCAAGAACGAATTTCACGAGAGCGGTTTTATAAAAACATGGTTTGGATTGTTGATGGCACACGGCTGAAAAGAGATTATCCTCGTTTTTTAAAAGAGTGGAAAAGAGATGGAATTAGTGAAGTGCGTCACACTGAGAAATCAGGAATATTTGAGGTTTGGTTTCCAGAGTTTTGTTTTCCAGAAGCTTGGCTTAAAAGTTCTGTGCCTGTAATCTTTGATTTTCTAGGAGATGGCTCAATTATTGATTCTGAAGGCTTGAGAAATAATCTTTACTGTTTATTTCCGCAAGTTGGTAGTCATGCTAGAGTTGCGGAAATCTCACGTAAAGCTTTTATAAATACAACCACAAATGGCGAATGGACTATTCGTGTTCAAGAATTCATAAATGAATTTAGAAAACAAGACCAAATAAAAGAAAGAGAAAATCGACAAACAATATACTCATCAAATAGAAGAATGTATTCATGGAGAGGAATTCCAATTATTGGATATAGAAAGCGTAGACGAAGACTATGATTAAATATTATGCCAGCCACTAACAGCGGTAACCGTTGCACAACCACCATTTTTTAAAAATAAAATCGTAAATTATAAAAAAACAACCTCTTTTAAAGCGATTTAATAGAGGTTTGTTTTTTAGCTAAAGTTCAA
>NZ_JBIISA010000012.1:0-96727 GCF_044341265.1 Flavobacterium sp. | reverse complement strand
AATAAAAAACAGTTGCAAAAAGTAAAACGCTTATAACGGATGTATAAAATCCTACTATAAGCGTTTTTTTATTCTCTAAAAAACGGTGCTAATCAAAATAAACGATGTTTTTCAGTGCCCTCCGATTATGATAGACCTTTTTTTATTGAAGATGAAAAGGTAAATACTGGTTCTGCTGATTGGAGAAATTACAAACGTTCTGGTTATGATAAAGGTCATTTATGTCCGGCTGGTGATATGAAATTTTCTAAAGAAGCTTATTATGAAACTTTTTTAACATCAAATATATCTCCGCAAAAACATGACTTCAATGATGGAATCTGGAATACTTTAGAACAAAAAGTTCGTTATTGGGCATCAAAATATGATGGGATTTATGTTGTAACAGGAGGTGTTTTGAATGATAATTTAAAAACTATTGGAGAGGAAGATGTTGCTGTTCCTGAATATTTTTACAAAGTTTTATTAGATACTTCAAGAAGTGAGTATAAGATGATAGGCTTTTTGGTTCCGGCGGTTGATAGTAATAAGCCGCTTTACGAATTTGTTGTTCCGGTTGATGAAATAGAAAAAATGACCGGAATTGATTTCTATCCGAGTTTGAATGATAAAATTGAGAATAGTTTGGAAAAAAGTAGCGATTACAAATCTTGGAGTTTTAATTAAACTACCATTCGTTTACTTTATTTGCATCCATTTTTAAGAAAATAAATAACAATATTGTGAAACCCCAAAGTCCGGAACCTCCATATGAAAAGAAAGGTAACGGAACCCCAATTGTTGGGAATACACCTACAACCATTGCTATATTTACAAAAAAGTGAATAAAAAGAATTCCGGCGACGCAATAGCCATAGACTCGACTAAACTTAGTCTTTTGTCGTTCTGCCAAATATATTACTCTTAAAATCAATCCAACAAACAATCCTATAACGAAGATAGAGCCTAAGAAACCCCATTCTTCACCAACGGTTGTAAAAATATAATCGGTGTGCTGTTCTGGTACAAAACCTCCTTTTGTTTGTGTTCCTTCTAGGTAACCTTTTCCAAAAAATCCTCCCGAACCAATAGCAATTTCAGATTGATTTGTGTTGTATCCAACACCTTTCATATCAACTTCTTTACCAAGGAGAATGTTGAAACGATCTCTATGGTGTTGTTTGAACACATTGTTAAAAACAAAATTTACAGAAAATGAAAAAGCAGTAATAACAATCAAAAGAATAGCACTTGCAATAATGTTTCTGTCAACTAATCTGCTTCTAAAATAGTTTATAATTAATACTAAAGCTGTAATTCCTATTACAATGTATGGGTTATTTGTTGCTAAAGTTAGAACGAATAAAACTATGGCAATAAAACCAGTAAGTAAATACCAACCAGGCAAACCTTCTCTGTAAAGCACTATAAAGAATACACTATAAATTAAGGCGCTTCCAGGATCGGGTTGTGGAAGGATCAACATCACAGGAAGGAAAATGATGATTAAAACTTGAATTTGCCTATTAACGTCTTTTAAGTTAACCTGAACATCACTTAAGTATTTAGCTAAAGCTAGTGAAGTCGCAGCTTTTGCAAACTCTGAAGGTTGTAAGGTAAAACTTCCAATAGCATACCAACAACGCTGGCCAGCAATAGTTTTTCCGAAAAGGAATAATCCAATTAATGATAAAAGTGCTACTGCAAAAATAATTATAGAATACTTTTCATAAAATTTAGCTTCTACTGATAAAACGATGAAAATGATAGGAATGGAGAAGGCAATGAAAAGAAATTGTTTTCCATAAATTTGAGTAAAATCAAAAATAGAGGCATCTTCTGAAACGGTAGACAATGATGACGAATAGATATTTAGCCATCCCATTACAACTAATGCAATGTAAATGACAATACTAATCCAGTCGATATTATTGGTTACACTTTGGTTTCTCATTTTTAACTTAAACTAGGGATTTTGTAAAGTATCAATTTTAATTTCTTTTTTCAAAACTCCGTTTATTGAATCTCTTGTTCTTTTAATTTTTGCTAAACTATCTTTAATTCTATTATTAATTAATGAAATACTATCCTGATGTTTTCTTGGATATAACTTGTCGTATTGAGCTTTCAAACTTCCAGTTAACATTCTTTTTTCGAAATCAACTTTAGTGATTTTTTTGTTCAAATATTTCTCAATCATCAAAGTTGTAATTGGTCCAGCCCAACGTTTACCCCAATATCCATTTTCAACAAATACTGCAATTGCAATTTTCGGATTGTCTCTTGGAGCAAAAGCGACAAAAATCGAGTGATCTTGAAGTTTGACGCGCTTACCATTAACTTTCAAATAATTCTCTGCTGTACCTGTTTTTCCGCAGATTTCAATTCCTGCAACTCCAAGTCCTGAAGCTGTTCCGCCTGGACCATAAACTGCATTCATACCTGTGATTATTGGCTCAAAATATTTTCTATCAATCGTAGTAGTATGTTTGGTTCTGTATTTTTTATCAATAATATTACCTTTAATTCTCTTAACAATGTGAGGTGTATAATAATAACCTCTATTAGCAACGGTAGCCATAAAATTGGCGAGTTGAATAGGAGTCATCAAAACTTCTCCTTGTCCAATGGCATTTGATACAATGGTTTTTCCATCCCAATTCCATCCATTATAAACCCTATTATAGGTTTTAGAAGTTGGTATGTTTCCTTTTTTACCAATTGGTAAATCATAACCCATAAAAGCGCCTAAACCAAAACTTTTTAAATGGTCTGCCCATCTGTCAACTGCATAACTATGGTCTTTGTATTTATTAATCAATTTGATATAACAATTAGAAAAATAGGTATTACAAGATTGATAAATTCCTCTGTGTAATTGAACTGCTCCACCAGAACAGTGACATTTCATAAAACGTCCACGAGCATAACTAAAACCTCGATGACATGAAAATCGTGTACTATCAGTGACAACACCTTCTTGTAAGGCAATTAATCCAGTTAGAATTTTGAAAGGAGAACCTGGAGTGTATTCTGCCAAAAGACCTCTGTCGTATAATGGTTTTGCTATAGAGTCATTATGAAGCAAAGTATAATTTTTTGAACGTTGTCTACCTACTAACAAAGCTGGATTAAAACTTGGAGCACTTACTAATGCTAAAATCTCACCGGTTTTTGGTTCGATTGCCACAATTCCACCCCATTTATTAATCATTAATTCTTCACCATATTTTTGAAGTTCTCCATCAATAGTTAAAGTTAAATCGCTTCCTTGTTTGGAAATCGTATCGTATTTTCCTTCTTTATAAGAACCAATTTCTCTATTGAATTTATCTCTTAAAATGTATTTTACACCTTTTTGACCTCTTAAGAATTCTTCATAACTTTGTTCGATACCTTGTTTTCCAATTAAATCACCTCCAATGTAGTATGGATTTTTTTTAACGATATTTTCATTTACTTGAGTGATGAATCCAAAAACATTGGCACCATAATCAACTTGATAATCTCTTAACGAACGTTTTTGAATATAAAAACCACCAAATTTTCTAATTTTTTCTTGAAAAGCAGCATATTCCAATTTGTTTAATTGAGGTAAAAAAACAGATGGAAGCATTGGACTATAGACTTTAGCTTTATTAATTTTTTTGATAAAAAATTCTTTGCTAATATCAAGTAGTGAACAAAACTCTAAAGTATCTATGTTTTTTACATCTTTTGGCACAACCATAATATCATAGGATGGTTGATTGGCAATTAATAATTTTCCATTTCTATCATATACATAACCTCTTTCAGGATAATCATATTTGATTTTAATGGCGTTATTCTCCGACTTTAGTTTGAAAGAGTCGTCTATAACTTGCAAATAAAAAATTCTTAGCAACAACAAAGATGCTGCTATAATTACTACAGAAGGTAATAATGCTTTTCTCATCGTTTACTTGGCTTGATTAAGTAAATAATTAAGATACAAATTATAATAGTAAAAATGGTGCTAATAATAGTTCTAAGAACAATATCCCAAAGGTATTCAAAAGTAAAAACTTCAAGAACAAAAAGTGTTAAATGATGTATTATTACTGCTAATAGGATAAATGAAAAACGCTCTGGTGTTAAAGTATCATTCAGTCTAACAGTTTGATATTCATAACTTAATCCGAATGAAAATTTAAAAATAGATGGCCTTACAAATGCTAATAGTAGACAAGCTGCAGCATGGACTCCTCCAGAATTACAAAATAAATCCATCGTAATACCTAGAAAAAAACTTGACATTAGTAAAGCATATTTATTTCCATTAACTGGATAAAGAATAATAAAAAGGATGTAAGGAAACGGATTGATATAACCTAAGAAATTGAAATTATTAAAAATAACAACTTGTACCGCAAGCAGTAAAATAAAACGGGCCATATTGAACAACATAGCACTATTCATTTTTTTGAGTCTTCTTTTCTAAGTTAATGATTTCTTCTCTATCTTTATTTCTGATGATGTATACGTGACCTAAACTTGTCATATCATTGAAAAGTCTTACGTCTATCATGTACAAATTAGTTTCATTGTCGATGTAAATTTTTTCAATGGTTCCAATTCCGATGTTTTCTGGAAAGATGGTAGATTGTGCTCCGGTAACAATAGTATCACCTTTTCTAACAGTTGCCAATCTTGGGACGTCTGTTAGTTGAACAAAACCAGTATTTTTACCATTCCAAGTTAATGAACCAATATGATTAGATTTTTTAACTTTAGCATTTAAAGGAGATTCTGTATTTAAAATACTCAATACAGTACTGTAATTTGCTGAGGTATTTTCTACAACTCCTACAATTCCTAAACTATTGATTACACCCATTTCTGGTTTAACACCTTGATTAGATCCAGAGTTTAGCGTCAAGAAGTTAACCTGATTGCTATAAGAGTTTTTGATAACTTTCGAAATAATGATGTCGGTTTTCTTAACACCTTTAATAGAATCTAAATTTGGGACTTTTGTAGAGTCTTTAATATTAAAAAGCAATCCTTTCAAACGAGCATTTTCTTTTGCAAGTTCTTCGTTTTGTACTTTTAAATTGAAATAACCTTCCACATTGCTCGTCATTTCATAAACACCTCCAGTGAAGAAATTAGCAGAACTAATAACTTTACTTTTGTGATAGGAATGCGATTGAATGGTTAAAGAAACAGCTATTATCATAAGCAGCAAAAACAGCATACGATAGCTGTTTTTAAATATGAAATTAAATATTTGCTGCATCTTTTAAAGTATTCAGTGGTCAGTTTTCAGTTTTTAGTATTTGTATTTAAATACTATTTTATAAGAATGCTTCTAAATTTTGGGATGTTTTTCAACGCCATACCTGTTCCTCTTACAACTGCTTTCAAAGGATCTTCAGCGATGTAAACTGGTAAATCTGTTTTAAGAGAAATACGTTTGTCTAATCCGCGTAGCATCGAACCACCACCAGCTAAATAAATACCAGTATTATAAATATCAGCAGCTAATTCTGGCGGAGTTTGTGATAAAGTCTCCATCACAGCATCTTCAATACGTTGAATTGATTTATCTAAAGCTTTAGCAATTTCTCTAAAAGAAACTTCTACTTGTTTTGGTTTACCTGTAAGTAAATCTCTACCTTGAACTGACATGTCATCTGGTGGAGAATCTAAAGTATCTGTAGCGGCACCGATTTGAATTTTGATTTTCTCTGCAGTAGTTTCTCCAACAAATAAATTGTGTTGTGTTCTCATGTAGTAGATAATATCATTTGTAAAAACGTCACCGGCAATTTTTACCGATTTGTCACAAACAATTCCACCTAGAGCAATTACAGCAATTTCTGTTGTTCCACCACCAATATCAACAATCATGTTTCCTTTTGGTTGCATAATATCGATACCAATACCGATTGCTGCAGCCATTGGCTCATGAATTAAGTAAACTTCTTTTCCGTTTACACGCTCACACGATTCTTTAACCGCACGCATTTCTACTTCTGTAATTCCTGATGGAATACAAACCACCATACGTAAAGCAGGAGTAAACATTTTTTTCTTTAAAGCAGGAATACTTTTGATAAACATGCTAATCATCTTTTCTGATGCATCAAAATCGGCAATAACTCCGTCTTTTAATGGTCGAATGGTTTTGATGTTTTCATGGGTTTTACCTTGCATCATGTTGGCTTCTTTACCAACTGCGATGATTTTTCCAGTGATTCTATCTCTTGCAACAATAGAAGGACTATCAATAACAACTTTGTCGTTGTGAATGATTAGTGTATTAGCGGTACCAAGGTCAATTGCTATATCCTCGGTCATGAAATCAAAAAATCCCATATTCAAAAAAGGGTGTTTAGTTTGTTAATTTTTTATCAGCCTACAAAAATAATAAAATTAATGTTTAAAATGACGTGTTCCTGTAAATACCATTGCAACTTTATTTTCGTTACAATAATTGATGCTCAATTCGTCTTTTATAGAACCTCCTGGTTGAATAACAGCCGTAATTCCAGCATGATTTGCAATCTCTACACAATCAGGAAATGGGAAGAAAGCATCGCTTGCCATCACAGCTCCATGTAAATCAAATCCGAAAGTGTTTGCTTTTTCAATGGCTTGTTTTAAAGCATCTACACGAGAGGTTTGTCCCGTTCCAGAAGCAATTAAAGTATTGTTTTTGGCAAAAACTATAGTATTTGACTTGGTGTTTTTACAGATTTTAGAAGCAAACAATAAATCTTCTACTTCTTGCTCTGTAGGTATTGTTATAGTAACGTTTTTTAAGTCTTGTTTAGTATCTGTGACGTTGTTTTTATCTTGTACCAACAATCCGTTTAAACAAGTTCTTACTTGGCGTTGAGGTAAAGGTACATCATTTATTGTCAATACAATTCGGTTCTTTTTTTCTTGTAGAATATTTAACGCTTCGTCATCATAACTTGGTGCAATTACTACTTCACAAAATAAAGAATTGATTTCTGTAGCAGTGTCAGTATCAATATGACCATTTGCCATTAAAACTCCGCCAAAAGCAGAGGTTGGATCACAAGCTAAAGCAGCAAGATAAGCTTCTTTCATTGTTGGTCTTGTTGCCAATCCGCAAGCGTTATTGTGTTTTAGAATGGCAAAAGTTGGTTCGTTGTTTTTAAATTCTTCAATCAAATTTACAGCAGCGTCAACATCTAGCAAATTGTTGTACGATAATTCTTTTCCGTGAAGTTTGGTAAACATAGCATCAAAATCGCCAAAGAAGAATCCTTTTTGGTGTGGATTTTCTCCATAACGCAATACTTGTCCATTAGCAATACTTTCTTTGTAATAAGTATCTTCTGTATTAAAATAATTGAAAATAGCCGTATCATAATTAGATGAAACGTGAAACGCTCTTGTTGCTAAATATTTTCTTTGTTCTAATGTTGTTGCGCCGTTTCCTTCAGTAATCATTCCTAAGAACAATTCGTATTCTGCAACTGAGGGAACAATTACGGTGTCTTTAAAGTTTTTTGCAGCAGCACGAATTAAGGAGATACCACCAATATCGATTTTTTCGATAACATCGGTTTCATTTGCACCAGAAGCTACTGTTTTTTCAAACGGATATAAATCAACAATGACCAAGTCGATTTGCGGAATCTCAAACTGTTTCATTTGTTCCACATCGGTTGGATTGTCTTGACGGTTTAAAATACCACCAAAAATTTTAGGATGTAATGTTTTTACTCTTCCACCAAGAATCTCTGGAAAAGCAGTAATATCTTCTACAGGAACTACAGGAATACCAAGATTTTTAATGAATTCTTCGGTTCCTCCAGTAGAATAAATGGTTGCGTTTTGTTTGTGAAGTTGTCTCACAATAGGCTCTAATCCCGTTTTATCAAATACCGAAATAAGAGCAGATTGAATTGTTTTTGTAGTGCTCATTGTGTTGTGTTGTTAAGCACGCAAAAGTAGTTTTTTTTATCGGATTTTATTTTAGTTTTTTGTAGAATATTTTAACAAAATTGGATGTTTTTTAGGTTTATAAAATGATAGTTATTAGTTGATTTTTCAAAAATATTATGACAACTTACAATTTCACTTTATTTTCTGTAACAATTACATCATTCTATTTACTAATATCTTAAATTTGACCTAGAAAATAAAACCGATATGCTTGTTTACCTTCGATTATTGAGTGAAAGTTTCAGTTTTGCAATGAATGCGTTGCGAAACAATAAGTTGCGTACACTTCTTTCGCTGCTTGGAGTAACGATTGGAATATTTTCTATTATTGCTGTTTTAGCAGCAGTCGATTCGTTAGATCAAAAAATCAAAAAGGAGTTAAGTAGTTTAGATAAAAATACTATTTATTTATTCAAAGGTAGTTTTGGTCCTTCAGAAGTACCAAGATGGAAGCGAGAGCAATTTCCAGATGTGACTTATACAGAATATGAATATCTTAAATCATCACTTCCAGACGCGCAAGAATTAGCTTTTCAGATTTTCTTGAGTTGGGAAACCGTAAAATATGAAGAGAAATCGGTTAGTAATGTAAATGTGGTTCCGGTTTCTTATGAGTTTATTGATATTCAAGGTTTAGAATTTACCGATGGACGATTTTACAACGAGTCGGAATCGAATTCTGGTGCTGCTGTAACGGTAATTGGACACGAGTTAGCCAACAGTCTTTTTGAAAATATTGATCCTATCGGAAAAGAAATCAGACTTTACGGACAACGTTTTACTGTGATTGGCGTGTTGAAAAAACAAGGCGCTGGAATGTTTGGTGACGATGATACTTCGGCATTTATTCCTGTGAATTTCATTAGAAGAATGTATGGCGATAATAACGATTCGATGACGCCTGTAATAGTTATCAAACCCAAAAAAGGCATTGATATGGAAGCCTTTAAAGCCGACTTAAAACAAAAATTACGTACGTTTCGTGGTGTTAAAACTGGTGAAATTGATAACTTTTTTGTGAACGTTTTTTCTGGATTTACCGATTTGATTGATGGCGTAATTGGTTTTATGAATCTTGGCGGATGGGTTATTGCAGGATTTTCTCTTTTGGTTGGAGGTTTTGGTGTAGCCAACATTATGTTTGTTTCTGTAAAAGAACGAACCAACTTAATCGGAATTCAAAAATCACTTGGTGCAAAAAATAGATTCATCTTATTTCAGTTTTTATTTGAAGCCGTAATCTTGTGTTTAATTGGCGGATTGATAGGAATTTTTCTAGTCTGGATTATTGCAATTACCTTAACAAAATTACTCGACTTTGAGTTTGTGTTGAGTTTAAGCAACATTATGCTAGGCTCAGGTTTAGCTATTATAATTGGATTAATTGCAGGAATTTTACCAGCCATCTCAGCTTCAAAACTTGACCCAGTAGAAGCTATTCGTAGTGGAATGTAATTTGGAAGTACGAAGGTAGAAGTAAGAAGTACGAAGGTTAAAATAAATATATACAAAAAAAAACACAAAGCGATCACTTTGTGTTTTTTGTTTTTAAATATCTTTTAAAATCTATCTAATTTCTTGATTCAAAATTAAATCAATGTATAGATTGATTTTGTCTTTTAGTTCTTTTCTTGGAGTAATAAAATCTAAGAAACCATGTTCTAACAAAAATTCTGATGTTTGAAAACCTTCTGGTAAATCTTTACCTGTGGTATCACGAACTACTCTTGGTCCAGCAAATCCGATTAAAGCTCCTGGTTCAGCGATATTAATATCACCTAACATAGCGTAAGATGCTGTAGTTCCACCAGTCGTTGGGTCTGTACATAATGAAATGTAAGGAATTTTTGCTTCGGCTAATTGAGCTAATTTTGCTGAGGTTTTGGCTAATTGCATCAATGAAAAAGCCGCTTCCATCATACGAGCACCACCTGATTTTGAAATCATTAAAAACGGTACGTTATGTTTGATAGAATAATCAATTCCACGAGCAATTTTTTCTCCAACAACCGCACCCATTGATCCACCAATAAAGGCAAAATCCATACAACAAACCACTAAATCTTTGCCTTTAGATTTTCCAACGCCTGTTCTAACCGCATCTTTCAATTTGGTTTTGTCCATAACGTCTTTCAATCGTTCAGAATATTTTTTAGTATCTGTAAAGTTTAAAGGATCTTTAGATGTCATTTTAGCATCCAACTCTTTGAACTCGTTGTTATCGAACAAAATTTCGAAATATTCTTTACTTCCAATTCTAACATGAAAATCGTCTTCTGGACTTACCCAAAGATTTCTTGCTAATTCGTCAGTATCAATAATTTTTCCTGTTGGCGATTTGTACCACAATCCTTTAGGAACATCTTTTTTGTCCTCAGTTGCAGTAGTAATTCCTTTTTCTTTTCTTTTAAACCAAGCCATAATTTCAGTATTCAGTTATCAGTGTTCAGTTATCAGTTAATTCTAAAATTACTAAAGTGTGTTCACGTTGTTTAAATCAGCAAATGCTTGCTCTAATCTTTTGTTGAAAGTAACTTCTCCTTCACGAACCCATTTTCTTGGGTCATAATGTTTTTTATTTGGTGAATCAGCACCTTCTGGATTACCGATTTGAGTTTTTAAATACTCAATATTGTTTACCATATAATCACGAATTCCTTCAGTGAAAGCAAATTGTAAGTCAGTATCAATATTCATTTTGATTACACCATAAGAAATAGCTTCTCTAATTTCTTCTAATGTAGAACCTGAACCTCCGTGGAATACAAAATCAACAGGATTAGCACCAGTATTGAATTTGTTTTGAACGTACTCTTGAGAGTTTTTCAAGATTTTTGGAGTTAATTTTACATTTCCCGGTTTGTAAACACCGTGTACATTTCCGAAAGAAGCTGCGATTGTGAATCTTGGACTTACTTTTAAAAGTTCTTCATAAGCATAAGCAACTTCTGAAGGTTGTGTATATAATTTAGAACTATCAACGTCAGAATTATCAACTCCGTCTTCTTCACCACCAGTAATTCCTAATTCGATTTCTAAAGTCATTCCCATTTTACTCATACGAGCTAAATAAGTTTTACAGATTTCGATATTTTCTTCAATTGGTTCTTCAGACAAGTCAATCATGTGAGAAGAATACAAAGGTTTTCCTGTTTCTGCAAAATGTTTTTCAGAAGCATCTAATAAACCATCAATCCAAGGTAATAATTTTTTTGCACAATGGTCTGTATGAAGAATAACAGTTGCTCCATAAGCTTCTGCTAAAGTATGAACGTGTTTTGCTCCAGCAATTCCACCAGCAATAGCCGATTTTTCGCCAGCATTTGAAAGTCCTTTTCCAGCATTAAATTGTGCTCCACCATTTGAAAACTGAATGATAACAGGTGCATTTAATTTGGCTGCTGTTTCTAAAACACCATTGATGGTACTTGAACCAGTTACGTTTACCGCAGGAAGCGCGAATCCTTTTTCTTTTGCATAAGCAAAAATTGCTTGAACTTCATCTCCAGTGGCAACTCCAGGTTTGATATTGTGTGACATCTTGTAGTTATGTTTTTTAGTTAAGTTTACAAAAGTAATAATTTCTAAAATTAGAAAGGATAATTTATTCCAATATTTAATACTGATTTAGAAAAATTCAATTCTCTAAACCATCTTTCATTTTCAATTTTTGAAGGATTATAGGTTTTAAATCCGAGGTCAAATCGCACTACAAAAAGACCTTGGTCGTATCGTAAACCTACTCCAGTTCCTACAGCAAGTTCTTTCATGGATTCTAATCCTTTAAATTTATTTGCTTCGTCGGTAACATTGTCAAAAACATTCCAAATATTTCCGATATCAGTAAAAATCGCACTGTTGAATTTTCCGAATAAATTATATCGAAGTTCCGCACTAAAAGCTAGTTTCATGTTGGCTTCATTAAAGTCGTTGATAGCGCCACTGCTTCCTGGACCTAAACTATAAGGTTGCCAAGAACGGTTATCGTTTGATCCACCAGAAAAATAACTTCGAGAGAAAGGAATGCTATTCGAATTTCCATAAGGAACAGCTATTCCAGCAAAACTTCTCATAGCAATAACTTTTTTTGTACCAAAATTCCAGTGTTTAATAAATTCAAACTCGCCTTTTATGTATTGAGAATATTCTACTTCAAAGAAAGTGTTGGCGCCAGATTGATTTTCAAGTTGTTTAGAAGCTCTTGCCAAGATTGAAAGTAGATTTCCTGCAGATTCAATTTTAGTTTTATACGAATAGAAACTATTGTCGTTTAGACCTTTGCTAGTGGTTTTAGAGTAGCTTATATTCGTCGCAAAAATCAAGTTATTTTCGGTTAATCTTTTTCGTCTTTCTTCAATACTTCTAATGGTTTTTAAATCGCTTGCGCTTATAGAACTTGATAAAGGACCAAATAAAGCATCGTTTACAAAACCATCTGTTCCTGTTCCAATAATCAATTTATTATTGTCAAAATAGTTTGGATTACTTGGATAATTGTTTGCTAGAAGATTCAAAACATTATAAGAAGATTGATAAATATTGAAATAATTTCCAATGTTTACATTTTTAACAAATTGAATATTCAAAATATCAAATCGGAATGCAGTATTTATTTTTGGTGTCCAATTGTAGGAAAAAGCACTTGTAAAGTTTTGTTTGTCCAATCCGATGTTTCTTTGTTTTGCAAAACCTACACTTATAGAAGTAGATGGAATCATACTTTTTGCAATAATTTTTTCTGTATTAAATGGGAAGAAAATTCTCGGAAAATTCAACTTAGCATCAATACCAATTTCTGAAATGTTGAAAAAAGTATTGTTCGGATTAGCATTATCTCTTGAGGCTCCAACGTTTCCTCTAAATCCAAGTTCAAAAGTTTCTGCTCCGTTAAATACGTTTCTAATTCCCATAGAAGTGTTTCCAGAAATACCAAAATCTTGAATATTAGAATGTGTGAAATCTACAGATGCTCCAAAAGTATATTTCTTTCTTGGAGTTAAGAAAATATTTGCAATCAAAGCATTTTCATCTTTAGGGTCAACTTTATATTGAATTGTTGGATAGTTAAATACTTTTAGATTACTCAAATATCGAGTGGTAAGCACATTAGAATTATCAGAATACAGACTTCCTTTGGTAATGAAAACTGCATCTGTAATTGCTTTTGGACGGTATTTTAATTTGTTTTCGCTATACAAGAAAAAGTCTTTATATTCTAGACTATCTTTTATTTTTATATCGTTCTTGTTAGTTGTGTGGTCAGTATAAATGGCAACTTTACTTATTTTATATAATTTAAAAGGAGCGGTTTTAGAAGAATCATCTTCTCTGTAAGAATAATCTTTTATGAGTAATTTTACATTTACTTTTTTGTTAGTGTCAATAGTGTCTAACTTGTAAGTAATATAATTTTGTTGAAAAAGGAACGCACCGTTATTTCTAAAATGGGTTGTGATTCTATTTCTTTCATTATTAAAATCTTCTGTATTGTATTGTACATTTGATTTAATAATCGAATTGCTTTTTCTTGTTTGATACAATGAATCTAGCGCCGGAGTTTCAATTACGGTTTTTAGAGAATCAATTATGTAAGGTTTTTTTAAATCAACATTATATTTAATACCAATTATTTTAGAAACACTAGTATCTCTTGTGTAATTTGCTTTGACATCAAAATAACCTTTGTTGTAATAGAAAGATTCTAATCTTCTAAGTGATTTTTTTGTGCTAATTGTATCAAAAACCACTGGAGCTTCACCAGTTTTCATCAAAAAATTACTAAATCCAGAAACTAAAAAGGATTTTCCAAGGCGATCAACTTGTTTTTCAGATAGTAATTTGGCTAGATTTTTTCTGCGATTAGGTTTTTTTGCCAACCATTTTGCATAAGAAGTGTCGGCGTTTTTCTTTGCCAGATTGTATAAATTTAAACGCAAACGATAGCCAAGAATCGAACTATTGGGTTTTTGATACAATTGAATAAACACATCTTCTTGCTTGGTCTCTTTATTATCAACGGTTATTTCGTTTTTAACAAGAAGTCGTTTTCCAGCAGGCACTTTTTTTGTGACATTACAAGAGACAATTATGAGTCCGATTAAAATAAATAATGATATTTTTGTAACGTGTTTTTTCAATGGGTTGGAAAATTTAATTCAAAAGTACATTTTTTTATGGTTAGTAAAAACCAAATAAAGCTAATTACGAGTTTACAACAAAAAAAATTCAGACAAATTCATCAATTGTTTATTGCTGAAGGTGTAAAGGTAATCCAAGAACTCTTACAATCAAATTTTGTGCTAGAACATTTGTATGTAACACAGAATATTTTTGAAACAATAAGTTCTGATAAAAAAACACAAATTTCGGATCAAGATTTGAAAAGAATATCTTGTTTATCAACGCCTAATAATTGTTTGGCATTATTTCAAATTCCTGAGCAAAAACCAAGAAATGATAAGGGTTTAATAGTTGCGTTAGACGACATTAGAGACCCTGGAAATTTAGGTACAATTGTTAGATTGTGTGATTGGTATGGCATTGATCAAATGGTTTGTAGTGAACAAACAGTTGATGTTTACAATCCAAAAGTGGTTCAGGCAACAATGGGTTCGATTTCGAGAGTTTCCGTAGCTTATTTAGATTTAGAAAAATATCTAAAAAGAGCAAGTACTCCAATTTTTGGAACTTTTATGGATGGAAAAAATGTCTACAAAGAAAATTTACCTCAAGAAGGAATTTTAGTTTTAGGTAATGAAGCCAACGGAATTTCAGAAAAAATAGAAAAATTAGTTTCCGATAGATTGGCTATTCCAAGATTTGGTGATTTACAACAAACAGAAAGTTTGAATGTAGCAACAGCAACCGCAATTTTCTTAAGTGAGTTTAAAAGGAATTCTTAGTGGAAAGTAAAATTTACAAAAATTCCACGAGACTGCATAGATTTGATATTTCCTGTCCAAGGACTATTTGGGTTGTTGTCACGAATTAGCTCGTCATTCAAGCCAAAAACACCTCTAATAGATGGTGAGAATTTGAAATATTCTAAATATAAATCAACTCCAAAACCAATTTGATAGTTTTGTGTCCAAGGTTTCACTCTAAAACGCTGTTGGTAGTTATCGTCCAAAGATTTTGAATTACTTGCAAGGTTTAATGTTGCAGAAACTCCACCTACAAGATAAGGTCTAATATTTCCAGTTCTTAATGAAGAAAACTTCACTAATAATGGAAAATCAATATAAGTAGATCTTACTTCTCGTTCGGCATCAAGTTTTTTGATAAAACCAGAGTAAGTTAGATTTCTTTGTGAATAATAAAGACCTGGTTCAAATCTTAAATCAATGTGCTCATGAAGTCTCAGGTTTCCTACTAAACCAACATTAAAACCAGTATTTCGTTTTACTGCAATATCAACATCTGGCGTGTCTAAATAATCAATTTTAAAATCATAGATATTAAATCCTAGAAAATAACCCCAATGAACTCGCTGTTTGTCGAAGTTTTCTAAATTCAAAATTGGGTTTTTAGAAAAAATTCCTTTAGATTGCGAGTGCGTCGTAATGCTAAGTAATAATAGTATAATATTAAGTAGTTTCTTCATTTTAATTTGGCTTGAACTTAATCAAACGTACCTATTTTTATTTTTTTGATGCTTTGTAAATGGTTGCAACTCCAAATGTTTGTGGCATTGCTTCAACATCTATAAACCCAATTTTTCTCAAAATATTGTTTAACTTCTCACCATAAGGAAAAACAGAAGCAGATTCAGATAAATATCCGTAGGCAACATTGTCTTTCGAGAAAAGTTTTCCAATGATAGGTAAAATATTTTTACTATAAAAATTATATCCTTGTTTGAAAGGTGTTTTTTCTGGGACAGAAGTTTCTAAAATCACAAAAATTCCTTGTGGTTTCAGTACTCTCAAGATTTCTGAAAGTCCTTTTTCAAGTGTTTCAAAATTTCTAATTCCGAACGAAACTGTTATTGCATCAAAGTGATTGTCTGGAAAAGGCATGTTTTCAGAATCACCTATTACCATGTCGATAATATGGTCTAATTTTTTTTCAGCAATTTTCTTTTTTCCTACTTCAAGCATTCCAGCAGAAATGTCCAATCCAATGATTTTTTTGGCTTTTGTTTTGGTCATTAATATTGCCAAATCACCAGTTCCTGTAGCAATGTCTAAAATGTTTTCAGGGTTTTTCGCACTTACAAGATCTAAAACTTTCTTACGCCATTTTACATCAATTCCAAAAGAAATTACACGGTTTAAACCATCATAATTTTCTGAAATGTTATCGAACATTTGAGTAACTTGTTCTTTTTTTCCTAAAGTAGAATCTTTATATGGAGTAACATTTTTTGACATTTTCAGCGCTTTTAGGGTGCAAAAGTACAAATAATAAAAATTGAAAGTGCATTAAACAAAATACAATTTAAAGTTATAGATTTTTTAAACACAAAAGTCACATAAGGATATTTTCTTATTGACTAAAATAAATTTACTTAGTAGAATCAAATAAAATTAAGGACAAAAACTTTTGTGACTTTTGTGTTAAAATTATTTGCTTCTGAGTAAACTACTTCTTTACAAAAGTTTGAAAGGTAAAATCAAAATTATGTTTTTCGTCTTTGGTGTGAAATTCTTCAAAAATTAATTCCCATTCGTTGAGATTGATTTCTGGAAAATAAGCATCTGCATCAAAATTAGCATGAACTCTTGTTAGTTCAATTTTGTCAGCAAAATCAATAGATTGATTGTAGATTTCTGCACCGCCAATGATAAAAACTTCTTCGTCTTTTGGGCTAATTTCAATTGCTTTTTCTATTGAATTTACAACGTGACAGCCTTCAACTTTGTAGTTTTTTTGTCTTGTAATAATGATGTGAGTTCTGTTGGGTAATGGTTTAGGAAAACTTTCAAATGTTTTTCTACCCATAATAATATAATGACCAGAAGTTATTTGTTTGAAACGTTTAAAATCGTTAGGTAAGTGCCAAACTAATTGATTGTCTTTTCCTAAAGCATTATTTTCAGCTGCAGCTGCTATGAGAGTTATCATTAAACAATTTTTTTATTTTCAACTTCGTTTTTAAGTTGTTCTATTTTTTTTTCTTGCATGGTCATCAAACGATTAATCTGTTCTCTTTCCCAGTTTTTGTTCATGAAACTATCTGTTATAAAGACTTTGATGAAGTGCAAAATAAAGATGAAAAACCATGCTGTTATAACCCAAATATACCAATTTGTTGGTTCTCCAACATTCATCCATTTATTCAATGCAAATATAAAAAGACCTCCAAGGAAAAATAAAACAAAATGAAAATACAATCCTTTTTTTTGTTTAATTCTTCTTCGTGCGTATTCATACATTTCGTGTTGTTCTGTATTCATAAGTCGAAAATTTGAATTTAAAGATACAAATATTTTTGAAATTATAAAAATGGTAAATGGATATTATTTATTAAGAAAACGTTTTCTTATTTTAATATCAAAATTTAACTGCTTAAAAATTAAGAATGTATCTTGTTTTTTTGAGCAAATATGATAAAATAATAATTCGTCATTTCGATGTAAAATCTATATTTTTATTCCTTTACTTTGTTGCATTAATCTATAAATGAAATAGTTATGGCAATTAAGAAACAATTTATAAAAACAAAACCAGTTTGTAAAGTTACTTTTTCACTAGAAGCAAAAGAAGCAAATGCAGCTGCTGTTGTTGGTGATTTCAATAATTGGAATCCATCAGAAGGAGAATTATCTAAGTTAAAAAACGGAACGTTCAAAGCGGCTTTCGATTTACCAAAAGATAATTCATTTGAATTTAGATACATCGTTGATGGTTCTTATGTAAACGAACCAGAGGCAGATAGCTATCGTTGGAATGAATTCGCAAATGCTGAAAACAGCGTTTTAGAAGTATAGGTTTAGTTTGTTTGTTTAAAAATCCGTTTGGCAATTTTGTTAAGCGGATTTTTTTATCTACTAAAATCTAGTTGGATTGGGATATTGAATGAGCATCTTACTTTTCTCCCTTTTTGCAGCGCTGGTTTCCAGTTTTCATAACTTGTTAATATTCTGATGGCTTCATTGTCTAGTTCTGTTCCAAGGCTTCTTACAATTTTTGGTTCTGTAATTTTACCTTCTTTATCTACAACAAAAGCTACAATTATTTTACCTTGTATTTTGTTCTTGTAAGCACTATTGGGTGCGTTAAAATTTTTTGATATATACTTGTAAAAGTGTCCCATTCCTTTAATTGGCTCTGGTTTAACTTCAAGACTTGTATATTCATTTTTAGTACCATCAGACTCAATGCTTACTCCAGAAACTAATTCACCATCAGTATAAGTTTCTTCATAACTGAATGTATTTTTTAATGAATTTCCAGTCCATTTTCCATCCTTAAAACCGTTTCTATAATTTCCTTTTTCATTTAAATATTCACCATTAGATTCTAAAAAACCATTACCATTGTCAACTGTTTTTTCGCCTTTTTCATTCCAGTAATTAATCATTTTTTGATGTTTTGCTGAGCCCCAAGAGACATCAAAATAGGAACTTTCTTCTTTTGGATTTCCATTTTCATACCATGTAAAAAAAGTACCTACAGGTTTTCCGTTATCATAAGTAATTAAACTTCGCTTATTACCGTTCTTGTAATAGGTGATGGATTCGCCATTAAGTTTTTGTGCTTCGGCATCGGAGTAAGAATAACTTTGAATTAAATGGTTTTCTTTGTCAAATGTTTGTAAAGTATACTTCTCTTGCTCCAAATTTTCTTTTTTGAATACTTCATATTTGAAAAAATTTTCTTTGGTAGCTGGTTTTCCTAAGGAATCAAGATATTTAATTGCAGACATCATTTCTTGTCCAAAAACCATTTTTGAAAAAAGCAGAAAGAAAAGAATAATTTTTTTCATATGTTTAAATTTTATTTTTTAGAGGTAACATATGGTATCGCCTTTTTAATCATTGGTGTTTGTTTGCAATAAACTTGTTGTTAGTGGCGATTTCATAATATAAATTTATACAGCAACAATTCCTTTAATATGTGGATGAGGATCATAACCTTCTAAAGTAAAATCTTCAAAAGTAAAATCGAAAATATTTTTCACATTCGGATTTAAAATCATTTTTGGAAGTGGTTTTGGTTCACGAGACAATTGCAATTCCACTTGTTCAAAATGATTGTTATAAATGTGTGCATCACCAAATGTGTGAATGAATTCGCCAACTTCTAAATCACAAACTTGTGCTATCATCATGGTAAATAATGCGTAAGAAGCAATATTAAATGGAACACCTAAGAAAATATCGGCACTTCTTTGGTACAATTGACAAGATAATTTTCCGTCGGCAACATAAAACTGAAAGAAGGCATGACATGGAGGTAAAGCTGCTTTTCCATTGGCAACATTTTCAGAAAATGATTTGGATGTATCAGGTAAAACCGATGGATTCCATGCTGAAACCAACATTCTTCTGCTGTTTGGATTGGTTTTTAAAGTATCGATTAATTCAGTGATTTGATCAATTTCTTCACTGTTCCAATTGCGCCATTGGTGACCATAAACTGGACCTAAATCGCCATTTTCATCAGCCCATTCGTCCCAAATTTTTACGCCATTTTCTTTTAAATAGCCTATGTTGGTATCGCCTTTCAAAAACCAAAGTAATTCGTAAACTATCGATTTTAGATGTAACTTTTTAGTTGTAACCATCGGAAAACCGTCAGCTAAATCAAAACGCATTTGATAACCAAAAACACTTTTGGTTCCTGTTCCTGTGCGGTCGCCTTTTTGAGTTCCGTTTTCTAAAACGTGTTTTACTAAATCGTGGTATTGTTTCACTTTGAAAAAGGTTTAAAAGTTTATGTGTTTAAAAGTTTATGAGTTACGATTCTCTTTTTGAAATTTCATCTCTTATTCTTGCAGCTTTCTCGTAATCTTCGTCTTGAACTGCGCTTTCTAAAAGTTCGTGAAGTTCAGATAAACTTAGTTTAGCATAGGAATTTTCAGTATTTGAATCGCTTTCAATTCCAAAAGTTTCTGGTGTTGAAAGTGCTCCTTCATCTTCTGTATTTTCAGTTTCAGATGGATTGGCATTCAAATAAATTCCGGCTTTATCAAGAATGTTTTTATAGGTAAAAATCGGTGCAGAAAAACGCAATGCTAATGCAATAGCGTCAGAAGTTCTAGCATCAATAATCTCTTCAATTTTGTCTCTTTCACAAATGATACTTGAATAGAATACACCATCAACTAGTTTATGAATGATGACTTGTTTAACTACTATATCAAATCGGTCTGCAAAACTTTTAAATAAATCGTGCGTTAATGGTCTTGGAGGTTTGATTTCCTTTTCTAAAGCTATTGCGATGGATTGTGCTTCAAAAGCTCCAATAACGATTGGTAGTTTTCTTTCTCCATCAACTTCGTTTAAAATCAAGGCATAAGCTCCATTTTGGGTTTGACTGTACGAAATTCCTTTTATGGTAAGTTTTACTAAACTCATTTTTATATTTTATCAAATTTGGAAAACAATAATACTTTGTATTTGTATTGATTGCAAAGTAACAAAAAACTTTCTCTTTTTTAAACAAAAAAAATAAGCTACCTAAAAATAATTTCAGATAGCTTATCACGTTTGAGTTAGTTTTATTTTTAGCTATTATTTGCTTTAAATTCTTTTAATTTTTGAGTCAATCTTGGAACAATGTCCAAAGCATCACCAACAATTCCGTAATCAGCTACTTTAAAAAATGGCGCTTCAGCATCGGTGTTGATAACCACTTTCACTTTTGAAGAGTTGATTCCGGCAATGTGTTGAATTGCACCAGAAATTCCTACTGCGATGTATAAATTACTTGCAACTGGTTTTCCTGTTTGACCAACGTGCTCACTGTGAGGACGCCATCCAATATCTGATACTGGTTTAGAACAAGCTGTTGCTGCTCCAAGAACTGATGCTAATTCTTCAATCATTCCCCAATTTTCTGGACCTTTCATTCCACGACCACCAGAAACAACGATATCAGCATCTGCAATAGTTACTTTTCCTGTTGTTTTCTCAACAGATTCAACTTTTACAGAAAAATCGGCATCGTTTAATGTTGGTGCAAAATCTTCTTCAGATAAAGAGGAAGCAGTTTCAACTAAACCAAAAGAGTTTTTGCTAATTGAAAGTACTTTTACATCTGTTGAAATTTCTGTGATATTGAATGCTTTGTTTGAAAAAGCGGTTCTTTTTACTTGAAATGGTGAAGTTGATAGTGGTAATCCAACAACATTTGATGCAAAACCTGCTTCTAATCCAACTGATACAAGAGGAGCAAGGTATAAACTGTCTGTTGTTGATGAAAGCACGATTACTTTTGCATCTTCTTTTTGTGCAGCTTGTTTTACTACATCGGCATAAGCTTTTGCGTTAAAGTTAGCCAACTTATCGTTAGTTACTTTTAAAACTTTATCTACACCATATTTAGATAACTCAGAAACATTTCCTGCGTTAACTGTTACAGCGGTTACTGTTGTGCCAATTGATTCGGCAACTTTTTTTGCATAAGACGCTAATTCGAAAGCTACTTTCTTGAATTTTCCGTCTGCTGATTCTGCATATATTAATACTGACATTTTTTTTAGTTTAAAAGGTTAAAAAAAGGTTTAAGAGTTTAAAAGGTTTGAGAGTTTAGTTTTAAAACTCGCAACCCGAAACTCGCAACCCGAAACTAGATCACTTTCGCTTCATTGTGTAAAGCACTTACTAATCCATCTAAATCGTCAGCTGAAAATAATTTCACTGCCGATTTTGCTGCTGGTTTTTCAAATTTCACCGCTTTAGTGTTATTGTCAGCTGCTACTGGCTCAAGTACAGTTAAAACTTTAGTTCTAGCTGTCATAATCCCTCTCATATTTGGAATACGTAGGTCTTTTTCTTCAACCAAGCCTTTTTGTCCACCTACAATTAATGGTAATGATGCCGAAACGATTTCTTTTCCACCATCAATTTCTCTTCCTACTTTTGCAGAAGTTCCGTCAACGGTCATTTCAACAGCTGAATTTACAAAGTTGTAACCTAATAAACCAGCTAACATACCTGGAACCATTCCACCATTATAATCTAATGATTCTTTTCCGCAAATTACTAAATCATAACCACCAGATTTTACAACTTCTGCCAATTGTTTTGCAACGAAGAAACCATCAGTTGGAGTTGCGTTTACACGAATCGCTTCGTTCGCTCCGATAGCTAATGCTTTTCTTAAAGTTGGTTCTGTATCTGGTCCGCCAACATTCACAACCGTTACGTTAGCTGCTTGTTGTTCTTGAAACCAAATAGCTCTAGTTAATCCGAATTCATCATTTGGATTGATAACATACTGAACTCCGTTGGTATCAAATTCAGAATCGCCATTCACGAAGTTGATTTTTGAAGTAGTATCAGGCACATGGCTGATGCAAACTAATATTTTCATTATATATTTTTTAAAAGTTTTTTCTGAGTGTAAAAGTATAAAATATATTTCGAATATTTGTATGCGTGCATACTATTTTTTTAAAAAAAGTCAGTATTATATCGATTTCGCTGATATTACTTGAAACCAAAAGAGAAGATTTAACTTTTGTTGAATTAAAAATTTAGATGAATTCAGGTGGAGTTGAAATGAATTGTTTTTTTATTCAAGAAAATTTTGATGCAAATTATTCGAAACTTTATTGGTTATTGTTTGGAATTATTTTGTTTTGGGTTTGGGATGTAATTCTACACTATCTACCGTGGAATATATCTGTATGGTCGAGTAAATTATTTTTTCATAATTTTATAATCTCAATTTCCATTATAAACAATATTATAATTAAAAGTTTCTACTTCGCCTAAAGTAAGCTCATATCTTTTATCAAATAAGTTATTATCTTGGATTTGAGTCCATGTGTTATTGTCAATTGTACTTTTCTTATACAACAAAATCCAAAGCTTTTTATTATCATTAAAAAAATAATCAGATAAACCGTTACTGAAAGTTTGATTAACCATTATTAATTTTGTTGGTTTTTCATTAAAATAGTCAGCATTTACGACCTCGTTATTCATGGTAATATGAATAAAAATGTCCTCGCTAGATGAATTTGTAACTTTAATATAATTTTCAGGATTATCTTCAGATGAGTCTGTTGGACAACCTGCGAGTGATAAACTAAAAATAGCAATTAAAAATAATTTAAAAATTTTCATAATATTAGTTTTATCTGATTAATAATTCTAGACTAGTTAAAGTATCTACAGGTATAAAAATATCTCCAACTACTCTCTAAACTCGATAGCGCGGATTTGCAATCCGTGTCAAAATTCTATATCAAAACAAATCTAATAAATTAATCACTTTGTTGTAGTTTTATTTTCTGACTTTTTTGAGTCTTAAAATTTTTATGAAGTATTGTTATAAATTCTATTTAAACAATTAAAATAATACATTACATCGTTTTCGTTAAAAACAAAATAGTAAATCTAACAATCTACCAATCTAAATATCCAATAATCTAAATAAAATTTTTACTTTTGCTATCCAAAATAGATTTTAAGAAACAATATATATGAGAACGATACAATTTAGAGAAGCGATTGCCGAAGCGATGAGTGAAGAAATGCGTCGCGATGAAGCCGTATATTTAATGGGTGAAGAAGTTGCCGAATATAATGGTGCTTACAAAGCATCAAAAGGAATGCTTGATGAATTCGGTCCAAAAAGAGTAATTGATACTCCTATTGCTGAGTTAGGTTTTGCAGGAATTGCAGTTGGTTCAGCAATGAACGGTTGTCGTCCAATTGTGGAATACATGACGTTCAACTTTTCGTTAGTTGGAATTGACCAAATTATAAATAATGCTGCTAAAATGCGTCAAATGTCGGCTGGACAATTTCCAATGCCAATGGTTTTTCGTGGACCAACAGCTTCTGCTGGACAATTAGGAGCAACGCATTCACAAGCTTTTGAAAATTGGTTTGCTAATACGCCTGGTTTAAAAGTTGTAGTTCCATCTACAGTTTATGATGCTAAAGGTTTGTTGAAAGCTGCAATCCGTGATAATGACCCAGTTATTTTCATGGAATCAGAACAAATGTATGGTGACAAAGGTGAAGTGCCAGATGGTGAATACATTATTCCATTAGGAGTTGCCGATATTAAAAGAGAAGGAACTGATGTAACTATCGTTTCTTTCGGAAAAATCATTAAAGAAGCTTTCATTGCTGCTGACGAATTAGCTAAAGAAGGAATTTCATGTGAAATTATCGACTTAAGAACAGTTCGCCCAATGGACTATGATGCGATTATCAATTCTGTGAAGAAAACAAATCGTTTAGTAGTTCTTGAAGAAGCTTGGCCTTTTGCAAGTGTGGCTTCAGAAATCACTTATATGGTTCAAGACAAAGCCTTCGATTTCCTTGATGCACCAGTTCAAAGAATTACAACTGCTGACACTCCAGCGCCTTATTCACCAACTTTATTGAAAGAATGGTTGCCAAATGCTCAAGATGTTGTTAAAGCAGTAAAAAAAGTAATGTACAAATAATATAATCTATTATATTTGAAGCTTCATCGGAGAAATCTTGATGAAGCTTTTTTTTTACCAAAAATTCGCAAATAGTATTATGCTTAAAAAAATATCTTTTTCTATAGTTTTTTTTCTTCTTTTTTCCTCTTTTGTTTTTTCCCAAACAAAAGTAAGTGGTGTTGTTATTGATAAGAAAAATCAACCAGTTTCGTATGCAAATATTGTGTTTAAAGGCTCTAACGAAGGAACAGTTAGTGATGAAAATGGTAAGTTTTACTTAGAATCAACTAAAAATTACACAACATTAGTAGTAGCTTTCGTTGGTTTTACAACTAAAGATGTAGATTTAGAAAAGCTGGTAACTTACAACATGAAAGTGGTTTTGAATGAAGAGGAAATGTTGCAAGAGGTTGTTATCTATAAAGGAAAAACATCAAAGAAAAACAATCCAGCATTAGATATTCTTAGAAAAATTTGGGAAAGAAAAAGAAAGAATGGCTTGCGTATGTTTGATCAATATCAATACGAAAAATACGAGAAAGTTGAATTTGATTTGAATACCATAGATAGTGCTTTTATGAAGCAAAAAATCTTCAAAGGAATGGAGTTTGTTTTCAATAAAGTAGATACTTCTAAAGTCACAGGGAAAACCTATTTGCCTATTTTTATCAACGAATCTATGTATGATGTCTATGGTGATAATAAATTAAAGAAGGAAAAATCAATTATCAAAGCCAATAAAAACTCAGGTTTAGGAAATGGCGATGGAGTAAACACTTTTATTAAAGACCTTTACAACGATTACAATATCTACAATAATCATTTAACTTTTTTTGATAAAAGTTTTACAAGTCCACTTTCAACCACTGGAATAGATGTTTATAATTATGTTTTAAGAGATAGCTCTTTTATTGATAATAAATGGTGTTACAATATTGTGTTTTATCCAAGAAGAAAAAACGAACTAACTTTTAAAGGAGATTTTTGGGTTAATGATTCTACTTATGCAATCAAAACCATCAATATGGCGGTTTCTAAAAGTGCTAATATTAACTGGGTTAAAGATATTTATATTGAACAAGAATTTGAAGTGGTAAATGATTCTGTTTTTCTTCTTACCAGAGATTACATGATGTCAGATTTTGCAATCAACAAAAAAGAAGAATCTAAAGGTGTTTATGGAAAACGAACAACTTTAGTAAGAAATCATAAATTTAACGAAGTAAAACCCGATAAGTTTTATAAAGAAGAAGTCAATTTTATTGATAATGCTGTTTATACTAAATCAGATGAATATTGGGAAGAAAACCGATTTGAGAAACTAAATAAAGATGAAATTGGAGTTTACAAAATGCTTGATACTTTAAAAACGGTAAAAAAATTCAAGCAAATGTATAATCTTGTAACCATTTTAGGTAGCGGATATATACAAAAAGGAAATATAGATTTCGGACCTATTTTTTCAACCTTTGGGTACAATGTTGTAGAAGGAATTCGAGTTAGAGTAGGAGGAAGAACCTATTTCGGACCAAACGATAAATGGCGTTTCCAGGGATATACTGCTTACGGATTTGATGATAATAAATTCAAATATGGTTTGTCAGGAAAATGGATGGTGGATTCTAAAAGACGAATTATTGTTGAGGCCGGAAATAGAAGAGATGTAGAGCAAATTGGAGCCAGTTTAACAACAACAAATGATGTTTTAGGAAGAAGTTTTGCATCTTCTGCTTTATTTGCTTCTGGGAATAATGGAAAATTAACTAATATCAATCTTACCATGGCTTCTGTTGAAATAGAGCCTATAAAAAATTTAATTTTTAAAACAGGATTTTCTTATCGTACCTTAGAATCAGCCTCACCAACATTTAGTTTAGATTATTATTCTGATGATACTTATACAACAACTAAAAGTGAAGTAAAACAATCTGAGGTTAATCTTCAAGTAGAATATACTCCTGGACGAAAAACAGTAGGTTATGGAGTAGAACGTCTTAATGTAGATAGTCCGTATAGTCGCTTTTTTGTAAATTACAGTCAAGGATTTAAAGGTTTAATAGACAGTGATTTTGATTATAGTAAACTACAATTATATTACAAACAACCCATAACAATAGGACCATTAGGAAGAACAAACTTGACTATGGAACTCGGAAAAACTTTCGGACAAGTGCCACTTGGATTGATGAGTGTAATTCCCGGAAATCAAACCTATTTCATTATTGGCAACACCTTTAATAATTTAAATTTTTATGAGTTTGTTTCCGATGAATATGCCACTTTACAATGGGATCATAATTTCCAAGGAAGATTACTATCTAGAATTCCATTGATGCGAAAACTTAATTGGAGAGAAATCATTGGTGTTAGAGGAGTTTATGGTTCTATTTCCAATGAAAATCAATTAATCAATGCCTCAGGATTAGTGTATAAAGCACCAAAACAACCTTATTGGGAATACAGTGTCGGAATCGGAAACATATTTAAAGTATTCCGAATTGATGCTAGCTGGAGAGGAAATTACAGAGATATTCCGGGAACAAATAATTTTACAATTAAAGGAGAATTTGGTTTCTATTTTTAATTCAATCTAGTTTCTTTAATTATGGAGCAATTTGTTGAATTTCTGACTTCTAAAGATGAAACTTTAAAATTTATTCTTGATACTTACGGCAATCCAATTATTCAAAAGCGCCAAGAAGGATTTGCTTCGATGTGTCATATTATTCTTGAGCAACAAGTTTCAATAGAATCTGCCAAAGCATGTTATGTTAAATTAGAAAATTATTTCAAGAAAATCACACCAGAAAATATCTATTATTCTTCTGATGACGAATTAAAATCATGTGGTCTGTCACGACAAAAAATAGTTTACCTCAAAGATTTAGCATCTAAAGTACTTTCCAACGAAATTAATTTCGATAGCTTTTCATCTAAATCCGAACAGCAAATCCGCTCCGAATTAATTACTATAAAAGGAGTCGGAAATTGGAGTATTGAAGTCTATTTAATGTTTTGTCTTCAGTCACCAGATGTTGTACCGCTTGGCGACATTGCGATTAAAAACACATTAATAGAGTTATACAATTGTCAATCACTAGAAGAAATGGAACAAGTTTCTAATCGTTGGAAACCTTATAGAACTTTTGCTTCATTTGTTATTTGGCATTATTATCTAGTTAAAAGAAATAAAATTAAATTGTAAATTTACTATACATTTCTTTTGCTTTTTTCTTTTATTACTTACCTTTGCGACCCTTTAAAAAAAGAAAGTAAAATGACTGCAGATAAATTGAAAACATTCGATGTTTTAATCGAAATTCCAAGAGGAAGTAGAAATAAATATGAATATGATTTTGCTATAAAAAGAATGCGTTTTGATAGAATGTTATTTTCATCAATGATGTATCCAGCAGATTATGGATTTATTCCTCAAACATTAGCATTAGACGGCGATCCGTTAGATGTATTAGTTTTAATTAACGAACCAACATTTCCAGGTTGTGTAATCGAAGTAAAACCTATAGGAGTTTTCCATATGGCTGATGATAAAGGCCCAGATGAGAAAATAATTTGTGTTCCTGTTTCTGATCCAATATGGAATACTTTAGAAAATTTATCTGATATCAATCCACACTTATTAAAGGAAATTGAGCATTTCTTTCAAGTTTATAAAGATTTAGAAAACAAGCAAGTAGATGTAGAAGGTTGGGGTGATGTTAAAGAAGCCTACAGAATCATTAGAGAATGTGTAGATCGTTTTGAAGCAATCCCTGATAGACCAAAAGGATTATTCAGTATAAAAAGTTAATAACATTATTAATAAAAGACAATTTAGATAAATTTAAATTGTCTTTTTTTTTATATGTTTGTTAACATTAATAAATAGTAACAAACATTAACAACCTATCTAATTAGTTTATTATGAATGAATTTATGATTTATGTGCCAATAGTCATGGCATTAATAGGATTAGCTTTTATGGCAATCAAAAGATCTTGGGTATTAAAACAAGACGCTGGAGATGGAAAAATGAAAGAAATTTCAGATTACATCTACGAAGGTGCCTTAGCTTTCCTTAAAGCAGAATACAGATTATTAGCTTTCTTCGTAGTTGGAGCAAGTATTGTGTTAGCTGGAATTTCTTTTATAGTTCCAACAACACATATATTAATCGTAGTTGCATTTATTTTTGGAGCTTTCTTTTCAGCTTTAGCAGGAAACATGGGAATGAAAATTGCCACAAAAACTAACGTAAGAACTACACAAGCTGCTCGTACTAGTTTACCACAAGCATTAAAAGTTTCTTTTGGTGGTGGAACTGTTATGGGACTTGGAGTTGCTGGTTTAGCAGTTCTTGGTTTAACAGGTTTCTTTATTATATTATTCCAATATTTCATGAAAGGTGTTTGGACTTCTACAGAAGACATGACTATCGTTCTTGAAACTCTAGCTGGTTTCTCTCTTGGAGCAGAATCTATCGCTTTGTTTGCTCGTGTTGGTGGTGGTATTTATACAAAAGCTGCCGATGTTGGTGCTGACTTAGTAGGTAAAGTTGAAGCTGGAATTCCAGAAGATGATCCAAGAAATCCTGCTACAATTGCAGATAACGTTGGAGATAACGTGGGTGACGTTGCTGGTATGGGTGCCGATTTATTTGGTTCTTATGTGGCTACAGTTCTTGCTGCAATGGTTCTTGGGAACTACGTAATTAAAGATATGGGTGGTAAAATCGAAGACGCTTTTGGTGGAATCGGTCCAATTTTATTACCAATGGCTATCGCTGGTTTTGGAATCTTATTCTCAATCATCGGTACTATGTTAGTGAAAATATCAAGTGATGATGCTAAAGAAAAACAAGTTCAAGGTGCTTTAAACGTTGGAAACTGGGTTTCTATTGCTTTAACAGCTGTTTCATGTTTTGCTTTGGTAAAATATATGTTGCCAGAAGTAATGCAAATGGAATTCTACGGCGAAGGTTTAAAAGAAATTTCTTCAATGAGAGTTTTTTATGCAACAATCGTAGGTTTAGTAGTTGGTGGAGTTATCTCTTCTGTAACTGAATATTACACAGGTTTAGGTACAAAACCAGTTTTGGCAATTGTACAAAAATCTTCTACTGGAGCAGGAACTAACGTAATTGCTGGTTTAGCTACTGGTATGATTTCTACTTTCCCAACAGTATTATTATTTGCTGGTGCTATTTGGGCTTCTTATGCTTTCGCTGGTTTTTACGGTGTAGCTCTTGCAGCTTCTGCAATGATGGCTACAACTGCAATGCAATTAGCAATTGACGCTTTCGGACCAATTTCTGATAACGCTGGTGGAATCGCTGAAATGAGTGAATTACCTAAAGAAGTTCGTACTCGTACAGATATTTTAGATTCAGTTGGTAATACAACTGCTGCAACAGGAAAAGGTTTCGCAATCGCTTCTGCTGCTTTAACATCGTTAGCTTTATTTGCTGCTTATGTAACTTTTACAGGAATTGATGGTATCAACATCTTCAAAGCTCCAGTATTAGCAATGTTATTTGTTGGAGGTATGATTCCTGTAGTTTTCTCTGCTTTAGCAATGAATTCTGTTGGTAAAGCTGCAATGGACATGGTATATGAAGTACGTCGTCAGTTCAAAGAAATTCCAGGAATTATGGAAGGAACTGGAAAACCTGAATATGGTAAATGTGTTGAAATTTCTACAAAAGCTGCATTACGTGAAATGATGTTGCCAGGAATCTTAACTATTGGTTTCCCAATTGCAATTGTACTTTTAGGTAAATTAGTTTACGGAGATAACAACCAATTAATTGCCGAAATGTTAGGTGGTTATATGGCTGGAGTAACAGTTTCTGGTGTACTTTGGGCTGTGTTCCAAAACAATGCTGGTGGTGCTTGGGATAATGCTAAAAAATCGTTTGAAGCTGGTGTTGAAATCAACGGTGAAATGACTTACAAAGGTTCTGATGCTCATAAAGCTGCTGTAACTGGTGATACTGTTGGTGATCCATTCAAAGATACTTCTGGTCCATCGATGAACATTTTAATCAAATTAACTTGTTTAATTGGTTTAGTAATAGCTCCAATTTTAGGTGGACATACAGCAGGTGCAGCAACTGATAAAGCTTCATGTTGTGCTAAAACCGAACAATGTGCTTCAATGAGCAAAGAAGAGTGTGAAGAAAAAGGATGTACAAACGCTTCATGTGAAGTTAAAGGTGCTGCTACAGGAAAATGCGATATGAGCAAATGCGCTTCAATGACCAAAGAAGAGTGTGCAGCAATGTGTGACGAAAATGGTTGTTCTGCAGAAGACAAAGCTAAATGTATGGCTATGTACGATGAAAATGGTAAATTTAAAGGTGAAGTAAAAGAAAATATTTCAGTTAAAGTTATCATGGAAAAAGTAAGTAATGATAAAGTTAAAGCTACTGTTACTAAAACAAATAATGGTAAAGTAACTGAAGAAATTATTGAAGGAACTGAAGCTGAAGTAAAAGCTAAAGTTGACGCTATAAAATAATAGAATAAAATGTTTTATATAAAATGCCTCACGAAAGTGGGGCATTTTTTTTTGACTTTTTTTATGTAAATTTAGCCATTGATAAATTCAAAATTGCATGAAAAAGAAATTTCTATTTTTACTACTATTGATTTTCAACACTGTTTTTTCACAAAATCAATTACCTATAATTCCATATCCTTCTCAAGTAGAGTTAGGCTTAGGGAATTTTGTGTTTAGCGATAAAACTACAATACAAGCCTCTGAAAATTCATTTGAAGCAAAATATTTGAAAGAAATAATTAGATCAAAATCAGGATTAGATTTAAGTATAAGTGAAGTTTATAGTTCAAATAGTATTCAGCTTATAATGAAACTTCCAGATACTATAAATTTTGATAAAGAACACTATGAATTAAATATATCAAATAGTAAAATCACAATAACCTCATTTTCAAATCAAGGAATTTTTTATGGAATTCAAACACTTTTACAATTAATTCCTTCTGATAAAAAGAATGAAATCGCAATACCTTGTTTATATATAAATGATTATTCAAAATACAAATGGCGTGGAATGCACCTTGATGTAAGCCGACATTTCTTTCCAAAAGAGTTTATTAAAAAGTACATTGATTATCTCGTTAGATACAAAATGAATGTTTTTCACTGGCATTTGACCGATGATCAAGGTTGGCGTATTGAAATAAAAAAATATCCAAAACTTACCGAAATCGGAGCATGGCGAAAAGGTTCGATGATTGGTCACTACAGAGAACAAAAATTTGATGATAAACCTTATGGAGGTTTCTACACACAAGAGGAAATTAAAGAAATTGTAGCTTATGCAACAGAACGTCACATTACGGTAGTTCCAGAAATTGAAATGCCTGGACATGCAGTAGCTGCATTAGCTTCATATCCTCAATATTCATGCACTGGTGGACCTTTTGAAGTAGCATTAAAATGGGGTGTTTTAGATGATGTGTTTTGTCCAAAAGAAGAAACTTTTGAATTCCTAGAAAATATTTTATCAGAAGTATTGACTTTATTTCCATCGGATTATATTCACATTGGTGGCGATGAGTGCCCAAAAACAAGATGGAAAAAATGTGCTAATTGTCAATCAGTTATTAAACGAGAAGGATTAAAAGACGAGCATGAATTACAAAGTTATTTTATTCGAAGAATTGAAAAATTTGTAAACAGCAGAGGAAGAAAAATAATGGGTTGGGATGAAATTCTCGAAGGTGGTTTGGCACCAAATGCCGCTGTAATGAGTTGGCGCGGAACAAAAGGCGGAATTGAAGCTGCTAAACAAAATCATTTTGTAGTAATGACACCAGGTTCACATTGCTATTTTGACCATTATCAAGGTGAACCAAAAAACGAACCTCTGGCAATTGGAGGTTTCACAACAGTTGAAAAAGTGTATGGTTTTAATCCAACACCAACAACTCTAAATAAAAACGAAGCCAACTATATTTTGGGAGCTCAAGGAAATGTTTGGACCGAATACATGGAAGATGCGAATAAAGTTGAATATATGATTTTCCCAAGAATGTTGGCGCTTTCAGAAGTACTTTGGGGCACATCTAATATTGAAAAATATAAAGATTTTCAAGATAGAATGATACAACATTTTCAATATTTTGAAGAAAATAAAATCAATTACAGCAAGGCAATTTTCGAATTAACCTCCAAAATAAGCCAGTCAGAAGTTGATAAAAATATTCTATTTTCAATAAAATCATCCAAAAATCAAGAAGGAATCCGATTTACTTCTGATGGTTCTAATCCTAGTTTAAATTCTAATAGTTATCAAAATCCAATTGCAATTACAAAAAGTCAAACAATTAAAGCCGCTTATTTTGAAAACGGAGAACAAAAAAGCGCAACCATCGAACAATCATTTTCTATAAATAAAGCAACAGGTAAAAAGATTTCTTTACAAAATCAACCTAGCGAAAGTTATGCTGCAAGTGGTGCTTTTACATTAGTTGATGGTGTTATTGGTGATAGACAAAAGTTTGGTCGAGATTGGCTCGGATTTTCAGGTAAAGACATGGATGCAATCATCGATTTAGGAAAAGTTGAGGTTATAAATAAAGTTTCAATAAGTAGTTTAGCTAATGAAGGAAGTTGGATTTATTTTCCAAAAAGCATTGAATTTTTGCTATCCGATGATGGTGTAAATTTCAAAAGTTTGCAATCAATTTCAGCTAAAGAAATTACTGAAAAAAGAGGAGAAATTACAATTGAAGTAAAATCCGTAAAGGCAAAATTCATAAAAGTAATTGCTTCAAATTTGGGTAAAATTCCAGAAGGAAATCCTGGCGCAGGTTCAAATGCATGGTTGTTTATTGATGAAATTGGAGTAGAATAAAAAATATAAGTATGGCAAATCGTAGAAATTTTATTAAAACTGCTGCTATTGGTTCGGTAGCCATTGCTTTGAATTCGTTCAAAACAAAAGAAGATGATGTCGAGTTTGATGATGCTAAAATAAATAAACCAATAGTTATTTCGACATGGAATTTCGGTGTTCAAGCCAATGGAGCCGCATGGGAAATCCTAAAAAACAATGGAAGAGCTTTAGATGCTGTTGAAGCTGGAGTGAAAATTCCTGAAGGCGATCCAAACGAAAGAAGTGTTGGCTATGGCGGAAGACCAGACAGAGATGGTAGAGTAACACTAGATTCATGCATAATGGACGAATTTTCAAATATTGGTTCGGTTGCTTGTTTAGAGCATATAAAACATCCTGTTTCTGTGGCAAGAGCTGTTATGGAAAAAACACCACACGTAATGTTAGTTGGTGATGGAGCACTACAATTTGCCCTTTCTCAAGGGTTCAAAAAAGAAAATTTGTTAGTAGAAGCATCAGAAAAAGAATGGAAAGAATGGCTTAAAACAAGTGAGTATTTACCGAAAGCCAATATCGAAAATCACGATACTATTGGAATGATTGCATTAGATAGTCACGGAAATTTATCTGGAGCATGTACCACAAGCGGAATGGCTTTTAAAATGCACGGTAGAGTTGGAGATTCACCAATTATAGGCGCTGGTTTATATGTAGACAACGAAATCGGAGCTGCTACGGCTACAGGTCACGGAGAAGAAGTGATACGAATTACAGGTTGTCATCTTGTAGTAGAATTGATGCGTCAAGGAAAGTCACCACAAAAAGCTTGTGAAGAAGCCGTTGCTAGAATTGTAAAATTGACTAAAAATCGAGGAAAAGAACTCAAAGATATTCAAGTAGGTTTTATTGCTTTAAATAAAAAAGGGCAATACGGTTCATATTGTATTCAAAGCGGATTTAATTATGCAGTTAATGATAATTCCGGAAATAAATTAATTGACGCTGCTTATTATTTGAAGTAATGAACAAATTAGAAATTGCATGTTTTAATGTTGAATCGGCTAAAATTGCTTATGAAAATGGAGCAGATAGAATTGAATTATGCGACGGATTTGAAGTTGGCGGAACTACTCCAAATCCAATGAATGTTATTAATACTAGAAAATTTTTATCTTCAGATTTGTTTGTAATGATTCGACCACGTGGTGGAGATTTCGTTTATTCTAATGAAGAGTTTGAAAAAATAAAATCGGATATTTTAAATATTAAATCGTTACAAGTCAATGGTTTTGTTTTTGGAATTTTAGATGAAAATAATAAAATAGATATCGAAAGAAATACCGAATTAGTAAATCTAGCCAAGCCATTTCCATGTACTTTTCACCGTGCTTTTGATGAGGTTGCAGATTATGAGCAAGCTTTAGAAGATGTCATTTCTTGTGGATTTTCGACTATTTTAACATCAGGAACGCACTTCAATGTTATGGATGGAATTGATGTTTTAAAAAAGTTGGTTCACTTAGCACAAAATAGAATTACAATTATGCCTGGTGGTGGATTACGTTCTACAAATATCAATGATGTTCAAGAAGTAACACAAGCCACTTTTTATCATTCTTCAGCTATTATTGATGGAACTCAAATTGCAAATCCAGAAGAAATTTTCAAATTAAAAAGTAATTTAAAGTAATGAAGCGTCAATTTAAATTTTTAATTCTAATGCTGTTACCATTAATCTTATGGTCGCAAAATTCTGAACGAAATTTGAATTCTGAAAATTGGAGTTTTAAAAAAATATCCGATTCCAATTGGCTTCCAGCGAAAGTTCCAGGAACAGTTCACACCGATTTATACAACAACAAAATTATTCCAAATCCTTTCTTCGGAAACAACGAAAAAGACTTGCAGTGGATTGAAAATGAAACCTGGGAATATCAAACCAGTTTTAAAATTTCAAAAGAAGAATTAAAAAATCAAAACACCATTTTACAATTTGAAGGATTAGATACTTATGCCGAAGTCTTTTTGAATAATGAGAAGATTTTAGATGCCAATAATATGTTTCGAACATGGAAAGTTGATGTGAAAAACAATTTGAAAGTTGGTAAAAATAATCTAAAAATTGTTTTCAAATCGGCTGTTGAAATTGGTAAAGCAAAAGCTCAAAAGTTACCTTGTACATTACCTGAAAAAGAGCGAATTTTTTCAAGAAAAGCGCAATATCATTTTGGTTGGGATTGGGGTCCAAGATTTGTAACCTCTGGAATTTATAGACCAATAAAACTTCTTTTTTGGAATAATGCTACAATAGAAAATGTACGTTTCGAACAAAATGAACTCGGTAATAATCTTGCCAAAGTAAATTTTAGTTTCACCATCAATGTTCAAAATGCAGGAGATTATGTGATAAAAATGGACATAATGCCGTTCAGGTTCAAGCTCAAAAAAGGGATTAATGTAGTTAATGTTCCTATCGAAATTAAGAATCCGATTTTATGGTGGTGCAATGGTTTGGGTGTGCCACATCAATACTTATTTCGCTTTTCATTAGAAAAAAATAATGATAAACTTGATGATAAACTTATAAAAGTTGGTTTGCGAACCATCGAGTTAATTCAAGAAAAAGACAGCGTAGGTAAAAGCTTTTATTTCAAATTAAACGGAAAACCAGTTTTCATGAAAGGTGCCAATTATATTCCACCGGATAGTTTTTTACCAAGTACTACAACTTCTACATACAAAGACATTGTACAAAACGCTGTTGATGCTAATATGAACATGCTGAGAGTTTGGGGTGGAGGCGTTTATGCAGAAGATGCTTTTTATGATGAATGTGATAAAAACGGAATCTTAGTTTGGCAAGATTTTATGTTTGCTTGCGCCATGTATCCTGGAGATGAGGAATTTCTTGATAATGTAAAAAATGAAGTAATCGACAATGTAACTCGTTTGCAAAACCATCCAAGTATTGCGCTTTGGTGTGGCAATAATGAGAATGACGAAGGCTGGAAAAATTGGGGTTGGCAAAAACAATTCAAGTATTCGAAGCAAGATTCCATTCAAATTTGGAACGATTATGAAAAACTATTTCATCAATTAATTCCGAAAACATTAGATAGTTTATTGTCCAAAAAAGAGAATCGATATTGGCCCTCATCACCATCAATTGGTTGGGGTAAAAAGGAGAGTTTGACACAAGGAGATTCACATTATTGGGGTGTTTGGTGGGGCAAAGAGCCTTTTGAAATTTACAAACAAAAAGTAGGTCGCTTTATGAGTGAATATGGTTTTCAGGGAATGCCCAATTTCGAAACATTAGAAAAAGTCATCCCGAAAGAAGACTTGAATTTTACTTCCGATGCCTTTAAAAATCATCAAAAACATCCTACAGGTTTTGAAACCATAAATGAATATATGTCACGCGATTTTCCGGTTCCAAAATCTATAGAAAAGTATAATTATGTGTCGCAAATTTTGCAAGCTTACGGAATGAAAACCGCTATTGAAGCCCATCGACTTGCAAAACCTTATTGCATGGGCTCTTTGTATTGGCAATTGAATGATTGTTGGCCTGTGACTTCGTGGAGCACTTTAGATTATTATGGAAATTGGAAAGCGTCTCATTACCAAGTGAAGGAAAGTTTTGCGCCTACACTTTTAGTTGTAACAGAAAATACTAATGGACTTTCAGTTGTTGGAAGTAATGACAATATTGAAGTACAAAAAGGAACACTAAATGCTAAACTAATTGATTTTTCTGGAAAAGAACTTTGGACGGCTTCAAAACAATGCTCACTTACTACTGAAAAAAACAACAATTGTATGGATATTCTTTTTACTGAATTACCAAAATTTGCAAAAGAAAAAACGGTATTACAATTAGAATTTATATGCAAAAACAAGAAAATAGTTGCCTATCATTATTTTGTTAAACCAAAAGATCTACAACTAGAAAAGCCAACTATTGAAATGAAAATTGTAGGCGAAACATTAATTGAACTTAAAACAAATACGTTAGTTAAAAATTTGTATTTACAATCCAATGATAGTTTTTTTAAAGAAAATTATTTTGATTTATTACCAGGAATTTCCAAAATCATCAAGACTAATAAACCATCAGTAAATATAAAGATGGTTTCTTTATTTGATATGTTAAATGAATAAAAAAAGCACCTCAATTGAAGTGCTTTATATATTAGAATAATCCGTTTATTTCGGCATCGATTCTGTTGATAATCATTTTAAGTTTTCGGAATTACTTACAAAGTCAATATTGTTAATTTTGATGATTTTTAGTTTTTAATGCAAATTTATATACAATTTGTTCTTCACTGTTTTATTTTTATAATAGTTTAGATTAAATCTCGTTGTATTTTTTTGTTTTATTAAAGTAAAAAATCAAATTCAGAAATTAAAATATTGTCAACGCAACCATTTTAACTTTTTTGTATCTAATTAATAAAATCCTTTATGAGAAATAAGTTAATAAAATTATTTGCTAGTTTTATTGCAATAATTTTAATTTCATGTACGTCTGAAGAAATTCAAAGAGCTCCACTTGTTAGCGATGTGTATGTTTCAGGCTCGAAAGCTAGTCATGCTACTTATTGGAAAAATAATATATTATCATCTTTAACTGATGTTGGTTTTTCTTCATCAAGTTCTGATACTTTAATTGTTAAGAATAATGATATTCATGTGCTAGGTAATGGTTTTATTGGCGGAAATGTCAAAACGCTATATTGGAAAAATAATGTGCTTACCAATCTGACGGACACTTTTTCTACGTCAACTGAGATTGCTACTATTTGCTCTATGGATGTTGATAATAATAATGATGTTTATTTTGCAGGAATAACTCAAAACATAAATGTTACACCAAATACTTATGATTTGGTTTATTGGAAGAATGGTATCAAGTACATTGTTGATTCGTTTACTACTGAACCGGTTCATTTAGTATGTATCAAGGTGAATAGTAGCAATATTTATATTACTTCATACGGAGCATATTATGTCAATGGCATTAGCTATTCTTCAACTGATTTTATTTGGGGTGTTAATTCCTCAAGTACTGATGTTTATTTATATGGCAGATCTTATGTTAGTTCTGTGTGGGGTAGCTCTTTTTACAAAAGTATAACAACTAATGTACAGACAAATTTACCATCTATTTATGTGCCAATTTATAAAATGTGTTTTGATAATGGTGATGTTTATGCTGTTAATGAATTGAATGTATATAAAAATGGTGTTATTTTATATACAACTCCAAATAATTCTGGCATTGAAAGTTTTGATTTTAAAAACAATTCACTTTATTTACTAACTTCACAAGCAAATAGTACCACAAACCAATCACAAATCATATTAAAAGATGGTGTGACACTAATGCAAAGCACATCAGATGAAATTTTTACATCTTTGTTCGTAGACTAAATTATGTATTTTAAATTAAAAAAGCACCTCAATTGAAGTGCTTTGTATTTTAAAATAAACCGTTTATTTCGGCATCGATTCTGTTGATAATCATTCCTAAATCTTCTGGGTTATTTACGAAATCAATATCATCAACATCAATGATTAATAATTTTCCTTTATTGTAAGTTGTAATCCAAGCTTCATATCTTTCGTTCAATCTGCTTAAATAGTCAATTGAAATGGTGTTTTCATATTCACGACCTCTTTTATGAATTTGACCAACAAGATTTGGAATAGAACTTCTCAAATAAATTAACAAATCTGGAGCTTCCACAAGACTTTCCATTAATTCAAATAAGGAAGAATAGTTTTCAAAATCACGATTGGTCATCAATCCCATAGCGTGAAGATTGGGAGCGAAAATATGCGCATCTTCATAAATCGTTCTGTCTTGAATGATTTTTTTACCACTTTCACGAATTTGCAAAACTTGTCTAAAACGACTATTTAAAAAGTAAATCTGTAAGTTAAACGACCAACGTTCCATCTGATGATAAAAATCATCCAAATATGGATTGTCAACTACATCTTCAAAATGAGGTTCCCATTTAAAATGTTTTGCCAAAAAACGAGTTAATGTTGTTTTTCCTGCACCTATATTTCCTGCTACTGCTATATGCATTATGGTATTGTAATTTTATAATTTGTAATTCCTTGGTCGGTAAAAATAGATAAAATTTGTTCTTTGTAATAAAAATTTTTAAACGATTTCTCAACAATTTCAATTTCATACAGTTTGTTGATGTTACGATCTCTTAGAAACAACTTGTTATCCTTAGAAAAAAGTATTTTGTTTTGAGGAAGTAATTGTAAGTCATTAGTTATTTCAACTTTTCCATTGCTAACAATTCTACCGAAAATAGTTGAGGCGTACCAATTGTTTTGTTTGTCAATCCACTGAAAATAATTGAAATCTGTTTGATAGTATGTAATGCTTTCATTTAAAGGAATGCTTTTGTTTTCATAAGTATTTGAATTCAAATCATACAATCCTATTTGCTGATTCAAATTATTGAAAACCCATAATTTATTTTGTCCAGAGATACCAATTGCAGTTGCTAAAACAGGTGTTTCTAAACTTGAAAACTCAATTTTTTGTATTTCATTCAATTGATTATCTAACACAATTACTGCATTAAATTCTTCGTAAAAAATAATAATTTTAAGCGGATTTGTAATATCAACTTTGGTTATCTTTCCCAATCCAAGATTTTGGTATTGTAAAATTGAAGCATCTATTTTTTTATATAAAACATTGTTTTTAAAATAAATACAATTATTAAATCCATCAAATCCAACAAAACCATCAGCATTTATTGCAATGGAATCTAATCTTGTTACAGTTAGCTTTTCATTTTGGGAATAGCCATTAGTAGCTAATAATAAAAGTAGTATATAAAATATTCTTTTCATCGTGATGCTAAATTACATTAAACTATTTGATATTTAAGAAGTCAAACTAAAATATTTAACAAATCTTTGGTAACAAAACACAAATTCAATCGTCATATTTGTTACGTAAAATAATTAAGATACTTTAAATGAAAAAAATAACGTTCACTTTAGCACTTTTGTTAGTTTTTGTTGCATCAAATGCTCAAAAAGATTTTCAAGGAATGGCTGTTTATGAATCTAAAACAAGCACTGCCGATTTCAAATCGAGAATGTCTGGAAATAAAGACATGACACCAGAAATGCAAAAAATGATTGAAGAACGAATGAAAAAAATGTTTGAAAAAACATTCATTCTTAATTTCGATAAAACGTCATCTATTTACAAAGAAGAGGAAAAATTAGAGGCTCCAGGACAACAAGGCGGTGGAATGAGATTTATGTCATCTATGATGGGTGGCGGTGGAACTTATTTTAAAAATGCAAAAGAAAAAACCTTTACAGTTGATAAAGAATTTATGGGAAAAGAGTTTCTTGTAAAAGATACTTTAAGAAATTACAACTGGAAAATGGAAGGTGAAACAAGAGAAATTGGGGGTTATATGTGTTACAAAGCAACAGCGGTAATTCCTGCAAGTAAAACTGATTTCAGAAATTTTAGACCTAAGAAAGAAGAAGAAGCGAAGAAAAGAGAAGAGGAAGTTAAAAAGGAAGGCGAGAATAAAAGTGCAGATGCAAAAGCCGAAGATAAAAAAGAAAAGAAAACAAGCTTTTTTGATGAAGTAGAATTGCCAAAAGAAATAACCATCACAGCTTGGTACACAATGGACATACCTGTAAATCAAGGTCCAGAAGGATACTGGGGTTTACCTGGGTTAATTCTTGAAGTAAATGACGGAAAAACAATTATTTTATGTTCTAAAATTGTTATCAATCCTAAAGAAAAAACAGAAATAAAAGCACCAAATAATGGTAAAGTAGTGACACAAAAAGAATATGATGATATTGTGACTAAAAAAATGGAAGAGATGATGGAAATGAATCAAGGTCAAGGTCGTGGAGGATTTCAAATGAGAATGGGAAGATAATCTCTTTTAAAAACCAACAGCTAACACTTATGAAAAAAATACTACTACTCGCCTTATTTTTTATTTCAACTATCTCATTTTCTCAAACTATCCGATTTGAAGGTGTTATTCTTGAATCTGGAAAGACACCACTTGAAATGGCTAATATTATGGCTGTAAATCAAGTTACAAAAGGAATGGATGGCTATGCCATAACCAATGATAAAGGAAGATTTGTTTTAAATCTAAAACCAAATTCAACCTACTTAATTAAGTTGAGTTACATTGGAATGGAAAACAAACAAATCACCGTTGAAACCAAAACAGAAAATATCACACAAAACATTTCAATGGAACCAGGCGGAATTCAGTTGGATGGTGTTGAAATTGTTCGTGAAATGCCAGTTTCAATCAAAGGCGATACTATTGTTTACAATGCAGATTCTTTTAAATCGGGCACTGAAAGAAAACTTGAAGATGTTTTAAAAAAATTACCTGGTGTAGAAGTAAATGCTGATGGAGAAGTAGAAGTAGAAGGTAAAAAAGTAACCAAATTGATGGTAGAAGGAAAAGACTTTTTTGATGGTGATACCAAACTTGGTGTAAAAAATATTCCAGCAGATGCTATTGATAAAATCCAAGTGCTAAGAAATTATAATGAAAATTCTATCCTAAAAGGTGTTGAAAATAATCAAGATAATTTAGCAATGAACATCAAATTGAAATCTGGTAAGAAAAACTTTTGGTTTGGTGACATGACTGCAGGTGGCGGAACAGCCGATGATAACAAATACGACCGTTATCTTATTAATCTGAAATTGTTTTATTACAACCCAAAGTATAGTATTAACTTGATTTCAAATTTTAATAATATTGGAGAATTACCTTTAACGGTGCAAGATTATTTTAAGTTCACAGGCGGTTTTAGAAGTATGATGGCTAAAGGTGGTTCAAACTTTAATGTTGCCTCTAATGATTTAGGAATTTCATTATTAAGAAACAATCGTGCTAAAGAAATTGAAACACAATTCGGAGCTACAAACTTTTCATACAATCCAACAAAAGCGTGGACTTTAAGTGGTTTCGGAATACTTTCTTCATCAATAACCGATTTAGAAACAAAGACACAAACTAATTTTCTTCAGCCAAATTCTTCTAATGTTGCTTCAACAGAAAATAGAAATGAAGTAGCGCATCAAAAAAGTAATTTAGCACTTTTTAAATTAAGTTCTAGCTACAAGCCAAGTGCAAGATTTCAATTTGATTATGATATTTTATCAAAATTTTCAAAACAAGATGAAGACAATTCGTTGCTAAGACAATCAATAGTAGGTAGTTCATCAAATACAGAAAATATTTTAACAGCTAAAAGACAAGATCCTAAATCTGTAAACCAGAATTTGAGTTTTTATTATACACACAACGATAAAAATATTTTCGCATTAGAAATGCAACATTTGTATCAAGATGAAGATCCTTTTTACAATGCTAATTTACAAACACAGCCATTTGTTTTGGCAGGTTATGTTCCGGGTCAAAATAGAAATGACATTAATCAAACACGTTTTGTAAGAACAAATAAATTAGATACAAAACTAGATTATTACTATATGCTGACAGCTAAAAGTAATATTAATGTAACTCTAGGAAATACTTATTCCTTCCAAAGTTTTGATTCATCAATCTATCAAATATTAGATGGTGGAACACAAAATAATTTGACTGATGCCAGTACTACCAATAATGTTAATTACAACTTTAATGACGCTTTCTTAGGATTGCATTACAAAATTTTGACTGGAAAATTCACGTTCACTCCAGGAGTAAGTTTACATGCGTATAACATGACAAACAGTCAACTAGGAACCGATTTTACACTAAATTTCTATAGAGTGCTGCCAGATTTCTTAGCGTTATACCAAATAAAAAAGGCAGAAACATTGACGTATAATTATGCAATGACCAACACTTTTACCGACATCAACAGATTAACTGAAGGTTTTGTGTTAAACGGATTTAATAGCTTGTCAAGAGGAAGTAGAACACTTGAAAATGCTACACAGCAAAATCATTCGCTACGTTATTTTAAGTATAATATGTTCAATTTTGAAAACATCAACGGAGCAATTACTTATACGAGAACAATTGATGCAGTAAAATTAAGAGCAAATTTCGTAGGTGTAAACCAAACTTCTTCACCTTTCAACACTGATTTTGCAGAAGAAACTTTATCTGGTTTTGGTAGCTATAGTCGTTCTTTTTCGAAAAACTATAAAGCTTCGTTTAATACAAGATTAAATTGGGCAAAGTTTAATAATTTTCAAAATGGTGTTTTTGCAACAGCAGAAAGTTTTACACAAGTTCACACATTAACAGCTTCTACAAATTATAAAAATGCACCAAACATAGAATTAGGTTATTCCTACACTGTAAATGATTATAACAATGCTAAATTCTTTACGGACAGACCTTTTGTAAGAGTGGATTATTATTTCCTAAAAAGTTTTTCTTTCGTTTCAGAATATGAATTTTACCACTATTACAACAAGGATAAAACAATAGAAAACGAGTACGATTTTCTATCTGCAAGTTTAATTTACCAAAAAACAAAAGATAGCAAATGGGAATATAAAATTGCAGCTACCAATATTTTGAATACAAAATCGTTGAATGATGACAGTTTTTCTCAATTCTCTACTAGAACATCTCAATATACTGTTCAACCAAGGTATTTAATATTTAGTTTAAAGTATAATTTGTAAAATTTTTACATTAATGGATTAAAGGAGTTGTCAATGGCAGCTCCTTTTTTTTGTCATTAATGTTGTAAAATAATATCTAAAAATAGTTAGAAATATTGTTTGTGCATTATAATTATTAGTAGATTTAATGCTTGAAATTTATATTTAAAACCAAATGAAAAATTATTTTACACTTTTGTTTTTTGTTCTCTCTTTTAGTTTGTTTTCACAAAACAATAAATTAGAAACAGGCGAGTATTCTTCAACAACTCCGGCAGCCGAATCGCTCAAGATGATCTTGTCGGATAACAATAAATTTCAGTTATCTATTCTATCCGGAACTTATGAGGTTGTAAATGATTCGGTTTATTTTAAAACATCTTATGACGATACTCCAAAATTTGTTCTTGAATATTCAAATCCAAATCTAAAATCTGATAAAATTACAATCGATTTAGGTGAAAATTCATATTATAGATTTTATAATGTATACGTAGGAATTCAGAAAACTAGTGATGCTGCAATAGAATATAAAACGATTAAGGAACTTTTAAATGTCACAGATGATTTTGACTATGAAAGAAAACAATTAAGTTTTGAGATAGATAAATCTAGTTTTATATATTTTGTTGAAGAAAATTTATATAAAGAAACGGTTATTGAAAAATATCAAATTCCTAATAATGTATCTCAAATAAAAGTGACCTATTATTCAAATGATCTTGGAAGACTTAATTTAAAAGGATTTTATGACCAATCTAATAAAGAGTTAATTGTGTCTGAAGGGAAAATTCCATTAAAGTTTTCATTAAATAAAGATATAAAAAAGGATATTATAAAGGAAAACCCAATTGAAAAAAGAGTTGAAAAAGATTGGACCTATCCTGGAAAAAAAGAGGTAGATAATTATAATTATGCTGTTGATTCTACTGCGGTTGGAGTTGGTTATGCAGATGAAATTCCAAAATATGTTTTCAAATTAAAAATTGAAAAAACATTAGTTGAAGCTCAAAAAGAAGCAAGTAAGTATCCAAATAAAATGTTATTGGTGTTTTATGACACTAGCAAAAATGCACAAAAGGAATTTGACCAATACATTGAAGACTATCAAAATAGTAATCAATACTATATGTATGATAAATATAATCCTGAATATGATAATTTCAATTTTTATCTTGCCACAGAAAAGGATAAAAACAGTTTAAAAAAGCTGGGTATTATAGATAATCAATCAATTATATTTTTCAATTCAGATGGCGTTAAGTTGTATCATACAAAAGCTAAAATTAATGATGATAACTTTGCTTATTACAACATGTCAACCATATTTAGTGAATTAAAACTAATTAATTCCTATGCTCAACTAGATGATGTAGTTTTAAATAAAAAGAAAACAATTTCACAATTTAAACAAGAACTAGTTAAAATTACAAGTTCAGGAAGAAGTACTTATGTGTCTTCAATTCCACCACCAGCAATGCCTGTTGAAACAATCGGAGAAGTTCAAGTCGTAGAAGAAGAAAAAGAAAATGCTACACAAGATTTTCCAGTTGTTGAAGTCGATTCAGCTACGGCAGCATTTCAAGATTACAGTTATTATGATATTCTAAAAGAAAAAATTAATTTGTATAAATTAAAATCTAAACCAGATGAAGTTAATGCTAAATATAAAAATCTACTAGATTTTCATCAAAATGATAAAGCTGTAGATGCAGATTTAGGTACAATAATCATCAATGAATTAAGACTATCTGCAGGATTTAGTGGTTTGTTATTTAATGACTATAATAAAGAATTAAATGCAAATGATTATAAAGCTATTGATTATTTATTAAAGTTTTTCAATGAAATACCTTTGTTACAATCAGAAATTCTTGGTTATCAATTTCGTAAAGATTATCTCTTAGAGTCAATTTCTATGGCATTAGGAAGAACAGAAAACAAAAATCAAATCGATAAAGTTTTAAATTATTTTGATAAAACAGCATCAATATCAAGTGATAACATATGGGTGCTTAAAAATAAAATGATTTTTTTAAAAGAAAATAAATTGGATGTACAATATTTAAATACCTTCAATACTTTTTATAAAAGTTATATAAAAGATGACTCGAGTATTATTGAACAACTTGATAAAAAGTATAATCCCGATGTAGATTACAGCTGGTTTGAGTATAAAAGTTCGTTTGCTAATGATTTAAATACTGCTGCATGGTATGTTGTTGAAAAAGTAAAAAATACAAATCTAGATATTCTGTCAAATGCAATTAAGTGGTCTGAAACTAGTTTAAAACTGGAAAAAGATAATTATTATTACTTAGATACATTAGCACAATTATATTATTTAAATGGTCAAAAAGATTTAGGTATTTTAACAGAACAAAAGGCAATTGACTCTGCAATACTTTCTTCCGATTCAACATTAATAGAAGAATACAAAGCAGTATTAGAAAAAATGAAAAACGGAACTTACTAAAAAACAAAAAACCTGATTCAATTAAGAATCAGGTTTTTTTAATTCTGAATTTATTTCAGAATCTAAGTTATTATAATCCAAAAGCAGCTTTTACTTGGTCTACAAAATCTAATTTTTCCCAAGTAAATAATTCAACTGTAACCGTTTTAGGTGCTCCATTCGGAAGTTGAAACGTTTTAGTAACGGTTTCAGGAGTTCTTCCCATGTGTCCGTAAGCAGCAGTTTCACTATAAATTGGATTTCTTAATTTTAAACGTTGTTCAATAAAGTACGGACGCATGTCAAATACTTTTTCAACTACTTTGCTTATTTCTCCATCAGTCATGTTTACTTTTGATGTGCCATAAGTTACCACATTGATAGAGGTAGGTTTAGCAACACCAATTGCATAAGAAACTTGAACTAAAACTTCATCACACAATCCTGCTGCAACTAAGTTTTTAGCAATATGACGTGTTGCATAAGCTGCTGAACGGTCAACTTTACTAGGGTCTTTTCCTGAAAATGCACCACCACCGTGAGCACCTTTTCCGCCATAAGTATCAACAATAATTTTTCTTCCTGTCAAACCAGTGTCTCCGTGTGGTCCACCAATTACAAAAACTCCAGTTGGGTTAATATGATAAGTGATGTTTTCATTAAACAAATGAGCATATTGAGGATACTTTGCTTTGATTCTTGGAATTAAAATAGAAATCAAATCACTTTTAATTTTAACCAACATCTCATCATTAGCCTTGTCTTTGTCTTCTCTAGAGTTTGACGCTGGTTTAACAAAATCATCGTGTTGAGTAGAGATAACAATAGCATCAATACGTTGTGGTTTATTGTCGTCAGAATATTCTAAAGTTACTTGAGATTTAGCATCGGGACGCAAATAAGTAATTTCATTATTTTCTCTTCTTAAATTTGCCAATTCAATCAACAAAGCGTGAGACAAATCTAATGCTAAAGGCATATAGTTTTCTGTTTCATTAGTTGCATAACCAAACATCATACCTTGGTCACCTGCACCTTGCTCTTCTTTGTTAGCTCGGTCAACACCTTGATTAATGTCGGCAGATTGTTCGTGAATTGCCGAAAGTATTCCGCAAGAATCTGCATCAAACATGTATTCGCTTTTGGTATAACCAATTTTCTTGATTACATCTCTCGCAATTTGTTGAACATCTAAGTAAGTATTTGATTTTACTTCTCCAGCAAGAATTACTTGTCCAGTTGTAACTAGAGTCTCACAAGCAACTTTAGATTCAGCATCAAATGCTAAAAAGTTATCGATTAACGCATCACTAATTTGATCAGCAACTTTGTCCGGATGTCCTTCACTCACTGACTCTGACGTAAATAAATAAGCCATAATATAATTTTTTAATCTGAATTTATTTCAGATTCTGTTAATACTAATTGTGAAGAAAAAAAGAAAATTGCAACGGAAATACTAAAGGAGAATTGCTGCTTTAGCATTTTTTTACGAGGTTGCAATCAGTTCAAATTTTTCCTCTTTATTTCGAGTGCAAATGTATGAAATCAATTTGAATTGCAAATTATTATCTGCTTTTTTTTAAAAAATCACTAAATCGTTATAGTTTTTATTTTTTCACAAACACTTGCAAAATAAGTTTCTATGTTATTACTTTGCACTGTTCATAAACTTATTGATTGTTATCACGAAAGCCCGAGGGAATAGACCCAATGAAAGCTTAGCAACCCTACACTGTAGAAGGTGCTACATTCTAGTTTAAAGTAAATTTAAGCAAAGATAACCACGAGATTTTCTTCTCACTTTCCATGATAACATAAAATTTTTTAAGAGCGACCCGAGCGATAGTGAATTGGCGAAGCAATGGCTTGTGCATTTCAGCAAACCATAATCCCGCTTTACATTCCAATCTTTTCCTTTTTAAAGAAAAAAGAAAAAGGATTTCCATTGCAATCGGGGCTAATTAGTTATCCATTTTTGTAAAATCAAGTTTCCAAAAGAACATTTTCTTAATAAACTTAAATAGCTTAATGGTTTAAAAAAGCAAATATAATTTCGTTTAAAAAAACGAAGTTTTTAAAATTAGTGCAATAATAAAAAGTAAGAATTCGTGCAAATTCGTGCAATTCGTGTAAAAAAACTTATGTCAAAAATAACAGAAGCAATTCAAGAAAGAATCCTAGTTCTAGACGGAGCAATGGGAACCATGTTACAACGCAACAATTTCTCTGAAGAAGATTTTCGTGGCGAACGTTTTAAAGATTTTCCACATCCACTAAAAGGAAACAACGATTTACTTTCCATCACACAACCCGAAGCTGTAAAACAAGTCCACCGTTTGTATTTTCAAGCAGGAGCAGATATTGTAGAAACCAACACATTTTCAGGTACGACAATCGGAATGGCCGACTACCACATGGAAGATTTAGTTTACGAGCTAAATTACGAATCTGCTAAAATCGCTCGTGAAGTTGCAGACGAATTCACAGACAGACCAAGATTTGTAGCAGGTTCTATCGGACCAACAAATAGAACAGCATCTATGAGTCCAGATGTAAACGATCCAGGATTTCGTGCGGTAACTTTCGATGATTTAAAAATTGCCTATCGTCAACAAGTAGAAGCTCTAATAGATGGCGGATGCGATGTTTTATTAGTAGAAACTATTTTTGATACATTAAATGCCAAAGCAGCACTTTTCGCTATCGAAGAAGTGAAGGAAGAACGAAATTTAGACATTCCGGTAATGGTTTCTGGAACAATTACAGATGCTTCTGGAAGAACGCTTTCAGGTCAAACAGTCGAAGCATTTTTAATATCTATTTCTCATATTCCGTTATTAAGCATCGGATTCAATTGTGCACTTGGAGCAGACCAATTAAAACCCTATTTGCAACGTTTGTCAATGAATACACAATTAAATATTTCAGCACATCCAAATGCAGGTTTGCCAAACGCTTTTGGACAATATGACCAAACGCCATTAGAAATGCAAGCCTTAATTAGAGAATATCTAAAAGATAATTTAATAAATATAATAGGAGGTTGTTGCGGAACAACGCCAGAACATATCAAAGCAATAGCAGATGTTGCCAAAGAATTCAAACCGAGAATTACAACTTCATCAAATAATAATTTTTAATAAATACAGAATTATGAAAAAAATTTTCTTTTTAATCTTTTTGATATCTTTTTATTCTTGTAAAAATGAAGAAAAAAGTGTTGAACCTGGATTTGAGGATTTTGGTAAAGAAGTACACAAGCCAGCTGAAATTGATTTTTATAATTTTAAACATCAGATAGATTCAGATTATTCTTTTGATATCACAATAACTGATTTAAAAGTTGTTGAACACAAAAATGTTTTTGAGATTAAAAAAGATAAACATGCAAGACCAGAAAAAATTAATGGAACTTCAGTTACAATAGAATTTGATATAAAAAATCCTTATAACAGAATAATGCGGATACCATTTCCTTGGTATTACGAAATCGGAACTGAAAATTATGAAGGATTAGATAGAAATTTTGTTGGTATTAAGGAGGATTTTTATATGACTAATGAACGCGTAGTTGAGAACAGTAAAGGAGTGCCGTTGTCATCATTTTCTAATGAAGAAGTCATTGAAAACACAAAAGAAACTGTTGTTGAATTTGGACCAAATGAATCAAAAAATATCGTTGTCAAATTTACAAGACCTTTTCCATCTTACATAAAGCAAGTTTTGTTCGTTGGATTTGATAAATATATAAAAAAGGAAATTAAAGATATTTCATATATGTCAGAGGAGCAAAAGAATTCATATTTTGAAGATAAATCTTTAAATTATGGCTTGGTTATAGATTTAGAGAGTAAAAAGATTATAAATTTAGTTGGTTTACCCTTGCGTTAAAAACAAGTTAATTTATAGTTAGTATCTTAAAAATGTAAAAAATGATTTATAATGGAGAATCAAGAAATTAAAGCAAGTAGCGTTTCTGAAATAATTGAATTAATAAAAAATCAATTTCAATTTTTATCAAATAGTACAGAAATTCGAAATTTATGGTTTAGGGGTGAAAAAAGATACGACATAGTAAATTCTTTTCTAAAAGATGGAGAAAAACTATCAGAAGCTACAGCAAATAGAAAACCATATACTCCATTATTACCCAATGCTTACAGAATTTATGGTCGAGTTGAGATAAATGATTATGAACATATTTTCGAGAATACTAAAGATATTGAAAATAATTATAAAGCTGAATTCTCCCGAAAATCAATAAATTTTTTTAATCAAAATAGAATTGAAAATAATGAATGGAATAAATATTTTTTAATGCAACATTATGGATTGAAGACACGATTGTTGGATTGGACAGAAAATGCTTTAGTTGCTATCTATTTTTCAATTGAAGATGTTTCAACAGACGATGATGCTGTAATTTGGATTTTAAATCCTCACAGATTAAATAATTTAACTTACAAAAGTATTGAAGGATATAGTGGAAATTCTTCGGATATTTATTTTCCTCATAGTCATCAAAAGAAAGATTTGATTTCTGATGAAGGAAAATTGGATATTGATGAGTTATGTAGAAAATATTTAGAGATGGATTTTAACTCAAATGAGAAAGCATATCCGTTAGCTATTTATCCATATTTGTTTGATGAAAGGATGAAATTACAAAAAGCTTGTTTTACAATTTTTGGTAATGAAATTAATGGATTATTGGAAAATGATCAAAAAGATAATTTTTTAAAAAGTATTCTAATAGATGGTTATAAAAAAAAACAAATTAAGGAAGAATTGAGATGGTTAGGTATTTCAAAAGAGAATGTTTACCCAGGTCTTGAAAGTAATTGTAGCGATATATTAGAAAAATATAAAAATAATTATTTAGTAAAGAATTAATAATGATTCTTAATTTAATGTAAAATAATTAAAAGATACTGAAATAAATTCAGCATAAAAAATGTCAAGAACAAATAAAATAAATTTACAGCTTTCAGGTTTAGAACCGCTTTTTGTTGATGAAAATTCAATTTTCGTCAACGTCGGAGAACGCACCAATGTAACAGGTTCACGTAAATTTCTTCGATTAATAAAAGAAGAAAAATACGAAGAAGCACTTTCTGTTGCCAGAGAGCAAGTAGAAGGTGGCGCTCAAATTATTGATGTCAACATGGACGAAGGAATGTTGGATGGTGTTTATGCCATGACAAAATTCTTAAATCTAATTGCGGCCGAACCAGATATTGCTCGAGTTCCAGTAATGATTGATAGTTCCAAATGGGAAATTATCGAAGCTGGATTAAAAGTCATTCAAGGAAAAGGAGTTGTCAATTCAATTTCTTTGAAAGAAGGAAAAGAAGTTTTTATTCATCATGCCAAGTTGATAAAAAGATATGGCGCTGCTGTAATCGTAATGGCTTTTGATGAAGATGGTCAAGCTGATACCTATGAAAGACGTATCGAAATTTGCAAAAGAAGTTATGATATTTTAGTCGATGAAGTACATTTTCCGGCAGAAGATATCATTTTTGACCCAAATATTTTTCCAGTAGCAACAGGAATGGACGAACATAAATTAAATGCTTTAGATTTTTTCAGAGCTACAAAATGGATTCGAGAAAATCTTCCTTATGCTAATATTTCTGGTGGTGTGAGTAATGTTTCGTTTTCGTTTCGTGGAAATGATAAAGTTCGTGAAGCAATGCATTCGGCTTTTCTTTATCATGCTATCAAAAACGGAATGACTATGGGAATTGTAAATCCAGAAATGCTTGAGATTTACGATGAAATCGATCCGATTTTATTAGAACATGTAGAAGATGTTTTGTTAAACAGAAGAGATGATGCTACAGAAAGATTATTAGATTTAGCAGAAACCTTCAAAGGAGATTTCAAAACTAATGAAAAAGCAATTCAAGAATGGCGTAATGGTTCTGTTCAAGAAAGACTTACACATTCTTTAGTAAAAGGAATCGACGAATTTATCGAAGTTGATGTTGAAGAAGCACGATTAAATTCAGAAAAAGCTATTGATGTTATCGAAATCAATTTAATGGCAGGAATGAATGTAGTAGGTGATTTATTCGGAAGCGGAAAAATGTTTTTGCCTCAAGTTGTAAAATCAGCTCGTGTTATGAAAAAAGCAGTTGCTTATTTACTTCCATTTATTGAAGCTCAAAAAGATGGAAAATCTTCATCGGCAGGAAAAGTATTGATGGCAACTGTAAAAGGTGATGTTCACGACATTGGTAAAAATATTGTTGCTGTAGTTTTGGGCTGTAATAACTTTGAAATCATAGATTTAGGAGTCATGGTTCCGCCAGAAAAAATCATTCAAGCAGCCGTTGAACATAATGTTGATATTATCGGATTGAGCGGATTGATTACACCATCATTAGACGAAATGGTTTATTTAGCAAAAGAGTTGGATAAATTAAATATCAAAATTCCAATAATGATTGGTGGCGCAACAACTTCACGTGCACACACAGCAGTAAAAATTGCTCCAGAATATAAAGAAACAGTAGTTCATGTAAACGATGCTTCACGTGCAGTAACTGTAGCTAGTAACTTGTTGCAAGCCGAAACGAAAGAAGGCTATGTGAAAGCCATTCGAGAAGAATATGACAAACTTCGTGAAGGCTATCTAAGCAGAAGTCGTGATAAAAATTATCTGTCCATTGAAGAAGCTCGAAAGAATAAATTACAATTAGATTGGAATAATTTCCAACCATCAAAACCAAATTTCATCGGAACAAAAACTATTGAAGTTGAACTTTCTGAATTAGTAGATTTCATCGATTGGACACCGTTTTTCCAATCGTGGGAATTACATGGAAAATTTCCAGCGATTTTGACTGATGAAGTTGTTGGTGAACAAGCCACAAATTTATTTGATGATGCTCAAAAAATGCTAAATCAAATCGTTTCAGAAAAATGGCTAACAGCAAAAGGAATTCTAGGAATTTTTCCAGCAAACACAATTAACGATGATGACATAGCAGTTTATACAGAACCCGAAACTCGTAACTCGCAACTCGCAACCTTTCTAACTTTAAGACAACAATCTCAAAAAACAGCAGGCGCACCAAACATTGCATTAGCCGATTTTATTGCACCAAAAGATTCAGGAAAACAAGATTATATTGGATGTTTTTGTGTTACAACAGGTTTTGGTGTTGATGAAAAAGCATCCGAATTCGAAAAGCAATTAGACGATTATAATTCCATATTGGTAAAAGCACTTGGCGATAGATTAGCCGAAGCATTTGCAGAATATTTACATTTAAAAGTTAGAAAAGAAATTTGGGGTTATGCTTCCGATGAGAATTTATCTAATGATGATTTGATTAAAGAAGAATACAAAGGTATTCGTCCAGCGCCAGGTTATCCAGCTTGTCCAGACCATTTGGAGAAACCAACCATTTGGAAATTGCTTAATGTAGAACAAGAAATAGGAGTAACCTTAACAGAAAGTATGGCAATGTGGCCAGCAGCATCGGTTTCGGGATATTATTTTGCCAATCCAGAAAGTAAATATTTCGGACTAGGAAAAATAAAAGAAGACCAAGTTGTAGATTACGCAAAACGAAGAGGAATTTCAACAGAAGTAGCGACCAAATGGCTTGCGCCGAATATAGCAGATTAAAAATAGTTGTCTTTTCTCAGTTTTCAGTTTTCAATTGTTTTGGAAACAGATAACAGATAACAGACAACAGACAACTAAAAATTATGAAAGTAACCCAACACATAGAAAACGCCCAAGGAAAACCTTTATTCTCTTTCGAGATTCTTCCGCCATTGAAAGGGCAAAATATTCAATTTATTTATGATGGAATTGATCCTTTAATGGAATTCAAACCACCATTTATTGATGTAACGTATCATCGTGAAGAATATGAGTTTAAAGAATTACCAAGTGGACTTTTGCAAAAGAAAATTGTAAAAAAACGTCCTGGAACTGTTGGTATTTGTGCCGGAATTCAAAATAAATATTCAGTTGATGCTATTCCGCATATTTTGTGTGGTGGATTTACTAAAGAAGATACTGAAAATCTTCTAATCGATTTAGATTTTCTTGGAATTGACAATGTGGTTGCACTTCGTGGAGACGCTTTAAAAAACGAAACTTATTTCAAACCTGAAAAAGAAGGTAATGAATATGCAACCGATTTGGTTTTACAAATCAATAATTTAAATAACGGAATTTATTTGGATGAAGATTTGCAAAATTCAGCTTGTACTAATTTTTGTATTGGAGTTGCAGGTTATCCAGAAAAACACATGGAAGCACCAAGTTTAGATAGTGATATTCACTTTTTAAAGCAAAAAATTAAAAATGGAGCCGATTACATAATTACGCAAATGTTTTTTGACAATAAAAAATTCTTTGATTTTGTGGCTAAATGTCGAGCTGCAGGAATTACAGTTCCAATTATTCCAGGTTTGAAACCTATTGCAACTAAAAAGCAGCTGAATTTAATTCCACACCGTTTTTCTTTAGAATTACCTGATGATTTGATTATGGCGGTTGTAAAAGCTAAAGATAACGACCATGTAAAACAAATTGGAATTGAATGGTGTATTGAGCAAAGTAAAGAATTAGTTGCGGCAGGAATTCCAGTTTTGCATTATTATTCAATGGGAAAAGCTGAAAATATCAAGGCTATTGCTAAAGAAATTTTTTAAAAATAGATAGAATAATCAAGAAATCAATGATTACTCTAAATCAAAAAGATTTAATTCTTTAACTTATTCTGTTATATTTGTGCGAATTAATTTTTTAAAATGAGGAGATTTTACTATCTATTTTTATTGATTTCTTTAGGTTGCTTTTCGCAAAATAATCAAGACACACCTTCTTTAAGTGTAACTTATTTTAGAGGTAATGTTCTTCCGCATACTCCAGATTTAGAACATCTTAAAGGGCATCCAAGTGGTGTAATGGTAGACTTTGTTAAACAAACTCATGGCAACAGCGAATGGCATGCAGCATATAATTATCCAGAATATGGTGCATTTTTTCTTTATCAAAATTCTAATAATCCTTACATAGGAAGTAATTATTCAGTTGGAGCTTTATATAATTTTTATTTTTTGAATAGAAATGTAAAGTTGCTTTTGTCTCAAGGAGTTGCGCTTACAACTACACCTTATGATAAAGTCGAAAATAGTAAGAATAAAGCTTTTGGTTCAAAGATAATGGCGAATACCAACCTCGGACTTTTCTACAAAAAAGAAAATATTATTGATAGGTTCGGAATTGAAGCAGGAATTCTTTTCACACATTATTCAAATGGTAGAACAAAATCTCCAAATAGTGGTGTAAATACTTATGGTTTAAATCTAGGAATTAATTACAATTTTGAGGAGTCAAAAACCAATAGTGTTGATTCAACTATGATTAAAAAGACATATAAAGAACCAATAAAATATAATATAGTTTTTAGATCTGGTGTTAATGAAAGCGCTGTTATTGGAAGTGGTCAACATCCGTTTTATCATATAGGTGTTTATGCTGATAAAAGATTAAATAGAAAAAGCGCCATTCAATTTGGTACAGAAGTTTTTCTTACTACTAGCTTTAAAGATTTTATTAAATATAAATCTATTGCTTATCCTGAATTAAATTTAGATCCAAATACTGATTACAAAAGAGTTGGAGTTTTTATAGGTCACGAATTGTTTGTTAATAGAATTTCACTCGAAGCTCAAATAGGATATTATGTTTATGATCCATTCAAAAATGAAATACCTATTTATGATAGAGTAGGAATGAAATATTACATCACCAATAAAATTTTTGCCGGATTTACAATAAAAACCCATTTGTTTCTTGCCGAAGCATTGGAGTTTGGAGTTGGAGTACGTTTATAAAATAACTATAACATGAAGAAAATAATAATTGCAACAGTATTATTTATAACATTAATTTCCTGTGAAAAGCCAAGTGATTGTATTGAATCTGCTGGAAATACTATTACAAAAATTGTAGAAGTAACACCATTCACAAGAGTAGAAGTTTACACTGGTATTGAACTTATCATAACTCAAGGAGCAGAATACAAAGTAGAAATTGTTACTGGTGAAAATATAATTGAAAACGTTGAGGTTAAGCAAGAAGGTAACATTTTGAAGCTAAAAGAGAATTCGTCTTGTAACTGGGTTAGAGAATACGGACAAACAAAAGTTTATATAACTGCGCCCAACATAGAAGATATTTATTCTAAAAGTGATCGAAAAATTTCATCTAATGGTGTGCTTACTTATCCTGTTTTAAGATTGTATGCACTAGATAAAGATGGCGATGGAAAAGAAGGAGCAGGAACAAGTGATTTTTATATTAATGTAAATAATAGCCAGTTAGTTATTGAAAACAATAATGTTGCTAGATATTTTATTTCGGGAAGTACAAACCAAGCATTCTTTAATTTCTATGCTGGAGATGGAAGAATTGAGGCTCCTAATTTAACAGCACAAACTATCAAAGTTTTTCACAGAGGTTCAAATGATATGATTGTAAAACCAATACAAAGTATTGTTGGGAAAATGGTAAGTACAGGAGATATAATTCTAAAGAACAATCCGCCAATTGTAGATGTTGAAGAATTATATCAAGGACAAGTTATTTATAATTAGAAGTCAAACCAGCTTTTCATATCAAACATATTTACTAAATTCATTTTAATAAATATTTCGTAAAAAAAAAGATAAAAACTGCAATCTGCAATCTAAAAACTGCAATCTGAATACTATTTCTTGGCTGTTTTCTCTCTAAAAATCTGTTCCAAATTTTTACTTTTCAAAGTCAATTGAAGTGCTCGTAAACCATTTTCTTGAGCAAAGTCAAAAACTGATGAACGTTTGTCTTCTTCAGTTTCAAAAGTCAATTCCCAAACTTTATCGTGTGTATTCTTGAATGATTTTAAATCTGATAATTTTGAAAATAAAGCTTCGTTAATTTCTTTATCAAATTCTACTTCAATAATTTGTTCAACAATATCTGAAACCAATTTATCAAGTTTTTTATCAGTAACAATTTTTCCATTGTTGATGATAATAACTCTGTCGCAAATCGCTTCAACTTCTTGCATAATATGTGTAGAAAGAAAAACGGTTTTATTTTTACCAACGTTTTTAATCACATTTCTAATCTCAACCAATTGATTTGGATCTAAACCTGTTGTTGGTTCGTCCAAAATTAAAACATCTGGATTATGTAATAAAGCGGTTGCCAAACCAACACGTTGACGATAACCTTTAGATAATTGTCCGATTTTTTTATGGCTTTCAGAAGATAAACCAGTCAATTGGATTACTTCTTCAATTCTAGATTTAGCAACTTTGTATACATCAGCATTAAATTCTAAATATTCACGAACATATAAATCCAAATACAACGGATTATGCTCAGGCAAATACCCAACCGATTGTTGCACAGCTTTCTGATTTTCATTTACATCATTGCCATTTACAGAAGCTTTTCCTTCATCAGAATTGATATAAGTCGTCAAAATTTTCATTAAAGTAGATTTTCCAGCACCATTCGGACCAAGAAAACCAACAATTTCTCCTTTTTTTACTGAAAACGAAACATTGTCTAATGCTTTTTGAGCACCATAACTTTTTGAAATATTTTGAACTTCTATAGACATAATTTGATATTTGAAGCAAATGTAATAAATACTAAAGGAAATCTAAAACCAATAAGGTTAATAACGTTTAAATTAAACTTTTATGATTTAACGAAAACGTTTCCGTAACTTTTTTAAATTTTTTGTCAAGGTTTAGGAAATTTTATTACTTTAGCAGAACATAAAAACAACAATGAGCACAATTTTCGCAACATATTATAACAATTTTTCTTATTTCTTCTTTTGGAAGAGACAGGGATTGTTATTGTGTTATGTAAAAAAGTAATTTATATAGAAAACATAAATAGTAATCCCGATGCAAATCGGGATTTTTTTTTTGACTAAAATGAAAGAAAAAATAGCCATACAAGGAATTAAAGGATCATTTCATCATCAAGTTGCATTAGAATATTTTCAAGAAAATGTTGCTATTGATGAATGTTTGTCATTTGAAGCACTTGCGGATAGTTTGATTAACAATCAATCGCAACTAGCCGTTATGGCAATTGAGAATTCTATTGCGGGTTCAATAATTCCAAATTACGCCATAATTGACAAGAATAATTTTCACATTATTGGCGAATATTATTTAGATATTATTCAGAATTTAATGGTTTTAAACGGACAAAATTTAGAAGAAATTCAAGAAGTTCATTCCCATCCAATGGCGTTGTTACAATGTATGGATTTCTTAAAAAAGCATCCAAATATCAAATTAGTTGAAGACAAAGATACTGCCGAAACAGCAAGAAGAATTCATCAAAATCAATTAAAAAATATTGCTGCAATAGGAAGTAAAGTCGCAGCAGAATTATACGATTTAACCATAATCGCGCCAGAAATTCAAACGGTTAACAATAATATGACACGTTTTTTTATCATTAGTAAAGAAAAGGGTCAAGTAAATAAAGAAGAAATCAATAAAGCATCCATAAAGTTTGAGTTAGACGACACACCAGGAAGTTTGGCAACGGTTTTAAATGTCATGACCAATTGCAAATTAAATCTAACCAAAATCCAATCGATGCCCATAATTGAAACACCTTTTCAATATTCATTTTTTGTGGATGTAGTTTTTGAAAAGTACAAACATTATGAAAAAGCTGTTAAAGTTTTAGAAATAATGACCAATCAATTCAAGGTTTTAGGAGAATACAAGAATAAAAAACAATAACAAAAAGCAATTTCAAAATTCAATTAGTGAAATTTTAAAAAGTATGAATTCGTGAAAATTTGTGCAATTCGTGTTAAAATATGATTACAACAGCAAAAAGACTAGAAACCGTTCAAGAATACTACTTCTCAAGAAAATTGAAAGAGGTAAGACAACTCATGTCAGAAGGAAAACCAATCATCAATATGGGAATAGGAAGTCCCGATTTGGCGCCACATTCGTCGGTAATTGAAGCCATTCAAAATGCTATGTTTGATGAAAAAGCACATGAGTATCAAAGCTATCAAGGTTTGCCAGAATTACGTCAAGGTTTTGCTGATTTTTATAAGAACAATTTCAGCGTAGAATTAAATTCAAATACAGAAATTCTGCCATTAATGGGTTCGAAAGAAGGAATTATGCATATTTCATTAGCGTTTTTAAACGAAGGCGATGAGGTTTTAATTCCGAATCCGGGCTATCCAACTTATGCTTCGGTGACAGAATTGGTTCAGGCAAAAGCAGTTTATTACGATTTAAAAGAGGAAAATAATTGGCAACCCGATTTTGAAGCTTTAGAAAAATCCGATTTATCAAAAGTAAAACTGATGTGGGTTTCCTATCCACACATGCCAACAGGTGCCAACGGAACTTTAGAACTGTATCAAAAATTAATTGATTTTGGAAGAAAACACAACATTTTAATTGTGAATGATAATCCGTATAGTTTTGTTTTGAATGACAATCCGCTGTCCATTTTTCAAATTGAAGGTTCAAAAGATATTGCATTAGAATTAAATTCGTTAAGCAAAACATTCAATATGGCAGGTTGGCGAGTCGGAATGGTTTTAGGAAATGCAACTTTAATTGATGCTGTTCTAAAAGTAAAAAGCAACATGGATTCGGGAATGTTTTATGGAATTCAAAAAGGTGCCATTGCAGCATTAAAATTAGGAAAAGATTGGTTTGAAAGTCAGAATGAAATTTACACCAAAAGAAGAAATTTGATTTTTGAATTAGCAGAAAAAATGAATTGTACTTTCGATAAAAACGCTGTAGGAATGTTCGTGTGGGCAAAATTACCAGCCGGAATTCAATCGGAAGAATTCATAAATAATTTATTATACGAAAAACATATTTTTCTAACACCAGGAACCATTTTTGGTAGTAATGGCCAAGGTTTCATACGATTTTCACTATGCGTAAAAGAGGAAAATATTGTAGAAGCAATAAAAAGATTTTAGTTATGAAAATATACATAATCGGAACAGGATTAATCGGCGGTTCGATGGCATTGGACATCAAATCAATTTATGATGATGCCACAATTTTCGGAATTGATGCCAATGAGAAACATCTTGAAGAAGCATTAAATCTCGGAATAATCGACCAAAAAGCAACTGAAAATGATTTAATTAACGCAGATTTAGTAATCGTTGCTGTGCCAGTTGATGTTGCTTTAGTAATTTTGCCTGAGATTTTGAATAAAATTGGAGAACAATCCTTGGTTTTTGATGTTGGTTCAACCAAAAATCCAATTTGTGAAGCAATTGAAAATCATCCAAAAAGAAGAAATTTCATGGCTTGTCATCCAATTGCAGGAACAGAATTTTCAGGACCAAAAGCAGCAATTAAAGGTTTGTATGAAGGTAAAACAAACATCATTTGTGAAGTAGAAAAAACAACTTTCAAATTGCAAGAAAAAGCAATGGATTTGTTCAAAAAACTCGGAATGCGCATTCGATATATGGATCCAAAATCGCATGATAAACATATCGCTTATGTTTCACATTTGTCGCATATAAGTTCTTTCATGCTAGGAAAAACTGTTATTGAAAAAGAAAAAGATGAACAAGATATTTTTGACATGGCAGGTTCCGGATTTGAAAGTACGGTTCGTTTAGCCAAAAGTTCACCGGCAATGTGGACGCCAATTTTTAAACAAAACAAAAAACAAGTGATAAAATCGTTAGAAGAATACATTCAGAATTTATCTAATTTCAAGAAATTGTTAGAAGATGATAATTACGAAGAAGTTTATAACGAAATGCAAAACACGAATAGAATTAAAGAAATTTTAAAATAAATAGTTGTGAGTTGTCTGTTTTCGGTTTCATAACTGACAACAAACAACTGACAACCGACAACAAAAGAAAATGGAAAATAAAAAAGAAATGAGAACGTGGTTAAATAATTTCAATTTACCACATCCACTAGTAATCGCTGGACCTTGTAGCGCTGAGACCGAGGAACAAGTTTTGAAAATTGCACGTGAATTGAAGGATTCTAAAGTTTCAGTTTATAGAGCTGGAATTTGGAAACCAAGAACGCGTCCTGGTGGATTTGAAGGTGTGGGTGAAATCGGACTAAAATGGTTGCAAAAAGCAAAAGCAGAAACTGGTTTATTAATGGCTACAGAAGTAGCAACTGCTGCTCACGTGAAATTAGCTTTAGAACATGATATTGATGTGTTATGGATTGGTGCACGTACAACAGTAAATCCGTTTGCTGTTCAAGAAATTGCCGATGCTTTGCAAAATACTGATAAAATTGTATTGGTGAAAAACCCTGTAAATCCTGATTTGGCTTTATGGATTGGTGGTGTGGAACGTTTATACAATGCCAATATCAAGAATCTTGGAGTGATTCACAGAGGATTTTCTACTTATGAAAAAACAAAATATCGTAACAATCCTGAATGGCAAATTGCTATTGATTTTCAGAATAAATTTCCAGATATACCATTGATTATTGATCCATCACATATTACTGGAAATCGCGACATGATTTTTCAAGTTACGCAAGAAGCATTGGATTTGAATTATGACGGAATGATAATCGAAACACATATTGACCCAGATAACGCATGGAGTGACGCTGCACAACAAGTTACACCAACGCGTTTGAAACAGATAATTTTTGATTTAACCATCAGAAAAGAAACCGATGATGCTGATGAATATCAAACTAGATTAGCAAAATTGAGAAGTAAAATAGATGAATTTGATGCTAAATTATTAGATGTTATCGGAAAAAGAATGAAAGTTTCTGAAGATATTGGAGCTCTAAAAAAAGAGAAAAATGTAGCTGTTTTACAAAACAAACGTTGGAACGAAATTCTAGAAAAAATGGTAAATGACGGAAGTCAAAAAGGATTGAGCGAAGAATTTATCATTCAATTTTTCAAAGCCATTCACCAAGAGAGTATAACGCATCAGGAGAAAATATTTAATCAATTGTGATTTTTTTATTATCATTGCAAAATTAAACCTCTAATTATTTTAAATTATGAAAAAATTATTTTTATTTATGCTATTTTTTAGTGTTACTGCTTTTGCTCAAGTGGACAAAATTTACAAACACAATGGAGAAATTGTGAATGGAAAAGTAATAAAACTAGAAGAATATACTATCGTTTTCAAATATGATGGTGAAGATGCAGAAAACACTTTGAGTAAGTATGCAATTGAGAAAATTGTTTATGGAAAATCTGGTCGAGTTGAAGAAGTAACAGAAAAAATAGTTGTTAGTAGTGAAGACGATTGGGAAAAAGTAGTTATTCTTGAAGACAAAGCCTATATATCAGGATTGATAAAAGAAGGCGAAGTTAGAGGAAAAACAGGATTAATTAACTATCATACTGGGAATACTGGTGATAAAAAAGCGGAGAAAAAATTAAAAATGGCAGCTGCAGCAATGGGGTGTCCATTCATTTTACAAACTGCGGATAAATCAACCGTTGGAGGAACATCAAATGGGCTTGGCGGATCACAAGCAATTAAAAAAGGTGTTGCTTACAAGTATTAAACTATTAAAATTTAATTAAAACCGTTTATTAATTTAAACGGTTTTTTTGTTTAAAGTAAAATGGTAATGATAAAAGACTTCTAAACTCTTTTTTCTACTTTTGTGGATAATTAAGATTTAAGTTTTAGTAATTGTCTGAAATCTGAAATCTGAAATCTGAAATCTGAAATGACAGGACTAGTTTATAAATCTACAGGAAGTTGGTACACCGTTAAATCTTTACAAGGAGATTTTATGGAATGTCGTATAAAAGGTAAATTCCGAATCAAAGGTATTAAAAGTACTAATCCTATTGCGGTTGGAGATATTGTAGATTATGAACTTGACGAATCTTCAGACACTACAACAGGAGTAATAAATAACATTCACGATAGAAAAAATTATATTGTTAGAAAATCAGTGAATTTGTCTCATCAAATGCACATCATTGCTTCCAATTTAGATTATGTTTTTCTGTTAATTACTATTCATAATCCGCCTACAACTTTCAATTTTATTGATAGATTTTTAGTTACAGCAGAAGCTTATGGTATTGAAACAATTTTGGTTTTTAATAAAATTGATACTTTAGACGAAACAACGTTAGATGAACAATTATATATGCAACATGTTTACCAACAAATTGGATATAAATGTTTGCGGGTTTCTGCTAAAGAAAGTAAAGGTATTGAGGAACTAAAAGAACTAATGATTGGAAAAACTACAATGTTTTCTGGACATTCAGGAGTAGGTAAATCAACACTAGTAAATGCATTAGAACCAAGTTTACACTTAAAAACAAAAACTATTTCTGAACAAAGTATGCAAGGTCAACATACAACCACTTTTGCAGAAATGTATGATTTATCTTTTGGAGCAAAAATAATTGATACACCAGGAATCAAAGGTTTCGGAATTGTTGATATGGAAAAAGAGGAAATCAGTGGTTATTTTCCTGAATTTTTCAAACTAAAAGACCAATGCAAATTTAATAATTGTTTGCACAAAGAAGAACCAAAATGCGCCATCAAAGATGCATTAGAAAAAGATGAAATCTCTTGGACACGCTACAATAGTTATCTAAAAATATTAGAAGGTGATGACGAAAATTACCGAACCGATATATACAATGAAGATAGAATTGCAAGTGATGAAACTAGAAACAAGTAAGCAGTTTTCAGTCGCAGTTTTCAGAAATTTCAAAAATCTAAATTCGTTAATCTTCAATCGTTAATAATAATGAAAGCAGTAATCCAAAGAGTTTCCCATTCTTCTGTAACAATCGATAACAAAATTGTAGCCGAAATCCAAAAAGGATTATTGATTCTAATCGGAATTGAAGAAGCAGATTCAAGCGAAGATATCGAATGGCTAACTTCAAAAATTGCAAATCTTCGTATTTTTGGAGATGAGAATGATGTAATGAATTTATCGCTAAAAGATATCGATGGTGATGTAATTATTGTTAGTCAATTTACTCTTCATGCCTTAACCAAAAAAGGAAATCGACCATCATACATTAAAGCAGCAAAACCCGAAATTGCTATTCCAATTTACGAAAATTTCATTTCTCAAATGGAACTAGAAATTGGAAAAAAAGTACAAACCGGACAGTTTGGTGCGGATATGAAAGTAGCACTTATAAACGATGGTCCAGTGACAATAATTATTGATACAAAAAATAAAGAGTAACATGAACCTAAAAAACTCCCAACTAGAAGTCGACAACTGGATTAAAAACCACGGTGTTCGTTATTTTAATGAATTAACCAATATGGCACAACTTACTGAGGAAGTAGGTGAAGTGGCACGAATTATTGCACGTCGCTACGGAGAACAATCCGAAAAAGAAAGTGATAAAAACAAAGACTTAGGCGAAGAACTTGCAGATGTGGTTTTCGTAGTCTTATGTCTTGCCAATCAAACAGGAATTGACCTTCAAGCTGCTTTTGATAAAAAAATGGATTTGAAAACCAATCGTGATCACGACAGACATCATAATAATGAGAAACTGAAATAATTGTGAATGGTAAATGGTGAATTGTAAATTATGAGTGAAAATGTAATTAAAACCAAATCATTTAGCTTTGCTTTACGTATTGTTAAACTTTATCAGTTTTTATGTTCTGACAAAAAAGAATACGTTTTGAGTAAGCAATTATTAAGAAGCGGAACAGCAATAGGTGCTTTGGTTAGAGAATCAGAACAAGCAGAAAGCAAATTAGATTTTATACATAAATTAGCAATAGCTCAAAAAGAGGCTAATGAATCTGATTATTGGTTAGAATTATTATATCAATCAGAATATTTAAATGAAACTCAATTCCAATCATTGAAATCAGACATTGTTGAAATTAATAAAATTTTAGCATCAATTATTATTACTACTAAACAAAAAATAGGAAAAAAATGAACCTATTGTTAAATTCACAATTCACAATTCACAATTCACAATTAAAGTTAACAGGTTCCAAATCGGAAACCAACAGGTTATTATTGCTGCAAGCTTTGTATCCAAATATTTCATTAGAAAACACCTCAAATTCAGATGATTCAGATGTGATGAATAAAGCATTAAATTCACAATTCACAACTCACAATTCAAAATTAATAGACGTTCATCACGCTGGAACAGCCATGCGATTTCTTACAGCTTTTTTTGCTACTCAAGAAGGAAAAGAAGTTGTGCTAACTGGTTCTTCTAGAATGAAAGAACGTCCAATTAAGATTTTGGTTGAAGCACTTAAACAACTTGGAGCAGAAATAACTTATGAAGAGAATGAGGGATTTCCTCCAATAAAAATTCAAGGAAAAAAATTAACGAAAAGTAAAGTTTCACTTCCAGCAAATGTTAGTAGTCAATACATATCAGCATTATTACTAATCGCACCAAAACTAGAAAACAGATTAGAATTGACCTTAGAAGGAGAAATTACATCTATTCCATATATCAAAATGACTTTAGCATTACTAAATGAAATTGATGTAGAAACATCTTTTATTGAAAATGTAATTTCAGTCAAACCTACAACCTACAACCTACAACCTACAACACTAATAATAGAATCCGATTGGTCATCAGCGTCTTATTGGTATTCTATTGTCGCACTTTCAGAAATTGGAACACAAATCATACTTTCAAGTTACAAACAAAATAGTCTTCAAGGCGATTCAGCATTAGTAGAAATCTATAAAAACTTTGGAGTGGAAACGATTTTTAATAATGATAATTCCATAACTATTTCAAAAGATAAAAACCCGAAACTTGCAATCTTTAACTCGCAACTAAACAACTCTCCAGACATTGCACAAACCATTGCAGTAACTTGTTTTGGATTAGGAATTGGCTGCAATCTAACAGGCTTGCACACACTAAAAATTAAAGAAACCGATAGATTAGAAGCGTTAAAAACAGAACTTTCTAAGTTAGGAGCAAACATTTCTGTGACTGATGATTCTCTAACAATCCAACAATCTAATACTCTAAATTCTAATATAGCAATTGCAACCTATCAAGATCATAGAATGGCAATGGCATTTGCACCTTTAGCCCTAAAAACGTCATTAATTATTCAAGATGCAGAAGTAGTTTCTAAATCGTATCCAACTTTTTGGGAAGATTTGAAAAGCATTGGTTTTCAGTTAGAAGAAGTGTAATTAACGTTTTACAATTTTAATTCGTTCCATAATTAAACTACTTTTTTCTGAAGAAATTGGAATAGAATTGCCGTTTTTCATATCCAACCAGCCACCATCCGATTTATTGAACGAAACAACTTCATCAAAATTGACAATATAAGATTTATGAGTTCTTAAAAAACGCTTGTCTTTTAATAAAATTTCTTCAAAATTTTTCAGATTACGACTTACCATATGTTTGCTTTTATCTTGCATGTAAATTTCTGAATAAGAACCTTCACCTTTGATATAAACAATGTCTGAAATTTTTATAAGTATCAAGGTATTTCCTGATGGAACAGCAATTTTTTCAAAGAACTCGTTTAGAATATTTTCAGCTAATGCTTTAAATTGAAGTGATTTTTGACGTTCCATTCTTGAAATAGCATTTATTAATTCTTCAGGAATGATTGGTTTTAAAAGATAATCTAAAGCAGATAGTTTAAATGCTTGTATAGCATACTCATTGTAAGCAGTTGTGAAAATTATTGAAAAATTGATTTCTTTTTCATCAAAAAAATCAACCAATTCCAATCCACTATGTCCGGGCATTTCAATATCAAGAAGTACTAAATCCGGATTGAATTTGCGGATTGCTTTTACTCCTTCAGGTAAATTTTCGCATTCAGCAACAAGTTCAACTTCAGGACAATATTCTTGTAGAAGTAGTGAAAGCGATACACGAGCTCTTTTTTCATCATCAATTATAATAGCCTTCATAATATATTAATTTATTGGAATTTCAATAACAACAGTTGTTCCTAATGATTGTTGACTTTGGTTCATCTTATCAATGAAATCAATTGTTATTTTGTTTTTATTATTCTTGTTTAATAGGTCAATTCTGTTTTGCATGGCGTTAGTTGCAAACGAATTATGATTTTTATTTTTTATAGCATTTAATTCAGCACTTTTTTGTCTTCCAATACCATTATCATCGATTTCTATTTTTATTTTATCGCCATCTTTAGAAAAAGTAATTAATAGTTTTTTCAAACCATTTTTGTGAAGTAATCCGTGTTTAACAGCATTTTCTATATAAGGTTGCAACAACATAGAGGGAATTTTGTGCTCTAAATCGGAAATATTTTCGGTATTAATTTCGTATTCAAAATCCTTATCAAATCTTGCTTTTTCAATATCTAGATACAAACTCATAGTAGTAATTTCTTCATTGATAGAAATAAATTCTTTTTCAGTCATTTCTAAAATATTTCTAGTAAGAGAAGAAAACTTAGATAAATAATTAACCGCTTGCTTTTTATCATTTGCTAAAATATAGGATTGAATCGTGTTTAAAGCATTATAAAAGAAATGCGGATTCATTTGCGATTTTATAGCTTTTAAAGTAGATAAATTTAAATTTTTTTCCAATTCATTTTTTTCTAAAAGCATTTGATTTTGTTTCTCAATTTTTCTAATTTGATACTTGTAAAAAGAAAAGAAAAGCAATAAAAATAAAAGACTTGAAATAAAAATAAAGAAATTACTCAACCAAAAAGGTTTTTTAATTTCAAACTTTATTTGCTGAAAATCTATTTTTTGGTTGTTGTAATTTAAAGCTAATAGAATTGTATAATTTCCAGATGATAAGGCAGAAAGTTTTAAGTTTTTGGTAGCTGCATCAAGTATTTTCCAGTCAGAATCATTTATTTTGTAGGATACAGAATAACTTTCGTTAGGAATAAATGAAAGTGTTGAAAAGTTAATACTAATATCATTTTCATCGGGTTGCAATACTAAAAATTTATTAAGTTCTCTTTGCTTTCCATTAACTTGAATTTCGTTTATGAATAGTTTTGGTTTTGGATAATTGCCAATTTCTTTTCTGTTTTTAATTACAATTCCTTTAGAAGTAGCAAAAAAAAGTTTGTTGTTTTTTAAAATTACATCTGTGGCTTCAATGTCACTGCTTAAAGACAAAACCTTTTGAACTTCACCCGAAATAAAATTAAATTCATAAACGCCATGAGAAGCAAATAAATAGCAATATTGATTGCAAATAAAAAATTTATTGAAATTCTCGTTAGATAAAAAATAGGGTAATTTTAATGGTGAAACTTCATTAGATGAATTTATGACATACATTTTTTCAGAAGTTGAAAGCCCATATATTTGGTCTTTATATTTTTGAATTTTAATTAAATGTAATGTTTTGTTTTTGTATTTTATTTCTTCGTTTTTTCCATCATTTGTGACAGCTATTAATCCGTTATTTGTAGCGTAATAAATTGTTTTATTTGCAGCATTGTACTCTGTTGATTTTCCATTTACTCTTTTTATTAACATGGATTGTCCAAAGCCAGAAAACTCCTTAGATTTATTTTTATTGAAAATAATGTCCCAATCACTTTTTAAATTTTCATCTACAAAAAAGAGTCCAGAAATTCCGCTAGCTGCAAATGAAAAATATTTATGGTCTACTTTTTTAACATCTTTAATAGCAACAGCATAGTCACTTATTATTTTGTTATTCTTTAAAATGTTGAATTTAAAAGAAGTAAAAAAGAGATTATTAGTTATGGTATCAGCAAAAATTTGACCTGTAGCATGATTGTTTTCCGTTTCAAAAACTTTTTCTGTTACAAGTTTTTTTAAATTCAATTTGTAAACTAAATCTTTCTCTGCTCCAATATAAATTTCGTTTTTACCAAGAGATAATGTTAACGGTCTTGGTTGTATGTCAATGTAATTATTTTCGAAATCTTCAATAAATAAAACTCCTTTATTTAATGTTGAAATCCAATAATTTTTGTGATTATCTCTAAAAAGGTAAGAGATATTTTGGTCTGCAAAATAGGTGATAGTTTCTTTAGAGTCTAAATCATTTTTGATAATTCCATTGGTAGTGCAAATCCAAATAGTGTTATTTATAATGGAAGTATTTTGATTAAAATTTGTAGAAATATTAAGGGTATTCCTTGAGAATTTATTGTCTTTAAAACTATAATAAATATTGTTTGATTTTGAATTTATAATTAATTTATGGTCCCAATAGTTCATAATTGAACCATTAATTTCGTCATAAAATGCATCAGGTAATATATGTTTAGTGTACTTTTTCGAATCACTAAATTCATACAAATAGGCTCCTAAAATATAAAACTTCTCTTTTGTAGCATATGAAAAACTAATCTCTTTATCAGAAATATCAATTTTAGATTTTACTTTAAGTGTTTTCAAATCATAAACTAAAACCATGTTAGGTTGTAACAAAAACAATTCATCTTTGATTATTCCAAATCTAAAGTATCCGAGAGAGGTTGGCTGTTTCAATGATTTTAGTACATTTTTTTCTACATAATATAAATAGCCATCAAAATTGGAATACCAAATTCTACCAAAACCATCTTCTGCTAGACAAGAACCTGATTTAGAAGTTTGTTCATCAGAAGTAAATGTTTTAAATGTAGAACCATCATAACGACAAATTCCTTTCCCAGTAGCAAACCACATAAATCCTTTACTATCTTGAAAAATATCGTAAACACTATTAGAAGGTAAACCAGAAGTTTTATCAATAGAAACATAAAACGGATTTTGACAAAAGCCAAAAAGCGAGAAAAAGAAAATTAATACTATGTAAATGTGTTTCAACTTCTATTGAATTTAAACAAATGTAATAAATACGAAACTAAATTTAAAGATGAGTTTACCAAACCTTGTTTTTGATTTACGAAGAAAGATGTGGTTAACTGAAAAGCTTATTTGGTAAACTGCTTCATTTTAAGGTAGATAATCGAAATACTTTTGACAAAACTTTATAAAACAACTTATTATGAAAACAAAATTACTAATATTGTTATTATTCGCCTTCTTGTATGGAAATGCCCAAATAAATTTTTCTGAAGGATTTGAATCGGGTACATTTCCTTCTGGCTGGATGAATAATAATTTTTCTATAAACAACACAAGTTCTTGTTCGGGAACTTACGGTTGTACCTTTACCACATTTGGAGCAGGCTCTGGAGCAGAAGTTTCATCTCCAACTTACGTTTCAAATGGCGGTTCAATTTCAGTTTCATGTGATTATAAGAGAAACAGCAGTGCTGGAAGTGGTATTCTATATCTTCAATATTATAATTTCACTACAAGTTCATGGGTGAATATTTCAGTAGTTTCAACCGATTCAACGATTTGTACTACTGTTTCAGGTACAATTCCAGCAGGTACAATTCCAGCTGGAAATAATGTAGCGTTTAAAGTTTACTTGTATGCATCCAATAACAATGCTATGATTTTTAAAATGGATAATTTTACTGCAATAGAAAATGTTCCACAGAGCATTGCTCAATATAATTTTGATAATAGTTACACTAATATTAGTGGGAATGCACCTTTTTCATCAAGCGGAACTACTTTTGATGTTGACCGTCACGGAAATGCAAATGGAGCATTAGTGCTTTTCAATACAGGTTCAACAGCTACTATACCAAATTTACCTTATGGATCAAGTAGTAGAACGATATCAGTTTGGGCAAAGACATTTACTTTAAATACTACAATAAATTATGTATTTCATTATGGAAATGCTGCCAATGGAAATGGATGTGCCTTTAGACCAAGTTCCAATCTTTATTTCGCTAACGGAAGTGCAAGTATTCAACCTAGTGCGACTAGTGTAAATGCAACTTGGTATCATTTTGTATGTACTTATGACGGAATCACTGCAAAAATATACCGAAATGGGACTTTGCTTTCATCAGCGCCTTTAACTTTTAACACAGCAAATAATACTAATATATTTAAACTTGGGTTGTCTGAAGATGGTTTTACAGGTTATTTTAATGGCGCCATCGACGATTTAAAAATTTATAATTACGCATTATCTCAAGCAGACATAACTAGCTTATATAACAACAATTCTTTGAGTTTTGAAAACTTTAATTCAAACAACTTAGAAGTTTCACTTTATCCAAATCCAGTGAATGATATTTTAAATATCGAAACAGCTTTAGAATTAAAATCAATCGAAATTTTCAACATTCAAGGACAAAAAGTAATAGAATCAAATCAAAAGCAAATCAATGTTTCTAATTTGTCTTCAGGAATGTATTTAGTTAGAATTCAAGATTTAGAAAATAATTTAGTAACTAAAAAAGTAATCATTAATTAAAAGTATCATGAAAAAAATAATTTTTATCTCAATCATCGCATTAACATTAATTTCATTTAATAGTTCTTCTAATGCTATTTCAAAAATAGAGAAGTTAGAATTGGTTTCAGAAAAATTCGATATCAAAATAAAAAATGACACCGATAACGAAGTTAAAGTTATCAATGCAGGAAGTGGCGGAAGTTATTCCTTAACCAAAGGAGCAACAACAACAATCAAAATGGAAGAAGGTGACAAACTTCACTATTATGAAAAAGGTAAAAAAGGAGCATTAATTCTAACAGCTTCCAAAGATATGCATGGAAAAGTTCAACTGTTAAGTAAGATTTAAAGATAAGTAGTTTTTAGTTTTTTTTCTTGGCGTTGTCAAGTAAAATGGGAGATTTATAAAATAAACCCCTTTTTACTTGACAACGCCTATTTCACAATCGTATATTTGCACTCGATTTAATTTTTATGATTTCAATATCTAAAATTTAATATCTAATATCTAAAATTTAATTATGAAATTATCTCATTTTCAATTCAATTTACCAGTAGAATTACTTGCTGAATATCCAGCAGAAAACCGTGACGAATCTCGTTTAATGGTTATCGACAGAAAAAAAGGAACTATCGAACATAAAATGTTCAAAGACGTTATCGATTATTTTGGTGATGGCGATGTAATGATTCTTAACAACACCAAAGTTTTTCCAGCACGTATGTATGGAAACAAAGAAAAAACAGGTGCAAGAATTGAAGTTTTCTTGTTAAGAGAACTAAATGCAGAGCAACGCCTTTGGGATGTTTTAGTTGATCCTGCTCGTAAAATTAGAATTGGAAACAAATTATATTTTGGAGATGACGATTCATTAGTAGCTGAAGTTATCGACAACACCACTTCTCGTGGAAGAACTTTGCGTTTCCTTTACGATGGTTCTTACGAAGAATTCAGAAATAAATTAACAGAACTTGGAGAAACTCCAATCCCAAAATACATTAATCGTGAAGTAACTGAAGAAGATGCAGAACGTTACCAAACCATCTATGCAAAAGAAGAAGGTGCAGTAGCAGCTCCAACTGCCGGTTTACACTTCTCAAAACACCTTTTGAAAAGATTAGAAATCAAAGGAGTTGACTTTGCAGAAGTAACGCTTCACGTAGGTTTAGGAACTTTCAATCCAGTTGAAGTTGAAGATTTATCTAAACACAAAATGGATTCAGAAGAGTTAAAAATTAACCAATTAGCTTGTGATATTGTAAACAATGCCAAAGCTAAAAAGAAAAGAATCTGTTGTGTAGGAACAACTTCAATGCGTGCTATTGAAAGTTCAGTTTCATCACAAAGAACATTAAATCCGTTCGATGGTTGGACAAACAAATTCATTTTTCCACCATACGATTTCAGTATTGCAGATGCAATGATTACTAATTTTCACACGCCTAAGTCAACATTATTAATGATGATTTCAGCATTCTGTGGACACGATTTAATGAAAAAAGCATACGAAGAAGCTATCAAAGAAGGTTATAAATTCTATTCTTACGGCGACGCAATGTTGATAATTTAATCTGAACTTGTTTCAGATTCCTTTAATAAATCTCATCAGAAATGGTGAGATTTTTTTTTGGAGCGAATCTACCGCATTCTTGCAATCCATTTTCCTGCTGCTGAAACTCGCTTTTTTCTAATGTTGCCTGAGGTTCTCGAAGGCAACATTAGAAAAAGAGCTCAAACAATTTCAGCATCAGGGCTAGTTGGCAATTGTCTTATACAAAATCAATTTTCAAAAGTCTTTTTTCTTTTCTCTATTCTCTTTTTTCTTTACATTTACACCACAAACAAATCACACAATGACATTTCAAAATAATCTCCAATTCGCTCAACAATTAGATGCTCAAGACGAATTAAAAAAATACAGACAAGAATTCATCTTTCCAAAACATGATGGTAAAGACGTGATTTACTTCACAGGGAATTCACTTGGTTTACAACCAAAGTCTGCAAAAACCTATGTTGATGAAGTAATGAACGATTGGGCAAATCTTGCTGTCGAAGGTCATTTTTATGCTGAAAAACCTTGGTGGGATTATCAAGAACGTTTTGCAGAGCCATTAAGCAAAATTGTAGGAGCAAAACCTTCAGAAGTTTCGGTAATGAATACGTTAACTATCAATCTACACTTATTGATGGTTTCGTTTTATCGTCCAACAAAAACACGTTATAAAATTATCTGCGAAGAAAAAGCATTTCCGTCAGACCAATATATGTTTCAATCTCAAGTCAATCATCACGGATTTAAACCAGAAGATGCAATTGTCGAAATCAAAAGACGCGAAGGCGAGCACAACATTCGTTTAGAAGACATTTTAGCTAAAATTGAAGAAGTCGGAGATGAATTAGCTTTAGTATTATTTGGCGGCGTAAATTATTACACAGGTCAAGTTTTCGATATGAAAACCATCACCGAAGCAGGACACAAAGTAGGAGCAAACGTAGGTTTCGACCTTGCGCACGCAGCTGGAAATATAAAATTAGAATTACACGATTGGAATGTAGATTTTGCAGCTTGGTGTTCTTACAAATATATGAATTCCGGACCAGGAAATGCGTCAGGCGTTTTTGTTCACGAAAAGCACCATCATTCTAACTTACCAAGATTCGCTGGTTGGTGGGGACACAACAAAGAAAGACGTTTCAAAATGGAACCAACTTTCGATCCAGTTCACGGCGCTGACGGATGGCAAGTTTCTAATTTACCAATTCTTTCTCTTGCACCATATTTAGCATCAGTTGAACTATTTGCTGAAGTTGGAATGGATAAACTAATCGCAAAAAGAAATCAAATAACAGCTTATTTAGAATTTATTCTTCACGAAATAGACAAAGAAGTAGATAGCACATTTGAAGTAATTACTCCATCCAACCAAGAAGAAAGAGCTTGTCAATTATCAGTTTTTCTTCATGGAGAAGGAAGAAGTTTGTTTGACTATTTAATGAGCAATGGTGTCATAACCGATTGGCGCGAACCAAATGTAATTCGTCTTGCTCCAGTTCCGTTATATACTTCGTATGAAGATATGTACAACTTTGGACAGATTCTTAAACAAGGAATTTTAGAAAACAGATAACTATTTCAAATCAAAAAAAAGGAATTTCGCTACAATTGTAAAGAGATTCCTTTTTTTAATCTGTGATAATCCGTATAAATCTGTAAAATCCGTGGCAAAAAAACTATGCCAAAACCAAACTAGGAATTTCTATTTCATGCAATTCCAATTGATATTGTTTTATTTGATTTTGAATTTTAGTCTTTTCGTTTTTAAAGAATTCCGTTGTATCAAATAGGTTTTGATAATAGTTAATTCCTTCTAATAAATTATTCTTAAACGAATTCCATTTTTTTATTTGACCAGATGAAAGTTCGTTGGTATATTCAGAAATCTCGTTTCTTAAATACTCAACATACATTCTCAATTCTTTTACAAAAACATTCGGACGATTGGCATCAGTCATTACACTCGCATTTCCATAAATGTGTTTTACCATATCAGCCAAAGAAATTTCAGTATCAAAATAAGCTAAATTTGGTCCAGGACAAATCACAATTCCTTGTTGTTGCCCTTTTATTTTAATATCATTTTCTAAATAAGCAGCGTTTACTAATCCAACGCAAAGACATGCTTTTTCAGTAATTTTATTTTTGATTTTATCAAATTCATTTGAAGAAATGTCGTCTTTTTTAGCTTCTAATTCTTCCAATTTTATATCTTGGTATTTCTTCGAAGCCATGCACAAACCTTTGTCGTCGTGTTCTTTGCTTAATGCCAATAATCGTTTCGGACAAGAACTTCCAGCATTATTTTCGTCAATTCTTTTTTGTTTCCAATACTCATTAGAAGTTCCTCTAACCGAATTAAATGGAACGCCAAGTGGTGAAATATTGCTCAAATAAAAATCGTCTTCTTTTGCATTAGCCAATAAAGCTCTAGTTTCATTATCAAGCGAAGTTGCTTCTGGAACCAACAAAAATGGAGAACCCCAACCAATGGAGTCTAAATTATAATTTTCTAATAAAAATTCATGTTCTTCAGCCGTTCCAACACCACCTTGAGCCGTGATTTTTAATGCTAATGGTTTTTCTGGAACAGGCATTTCTTTTTGTCCTAAAGCTTTCACCAATAAATCATGAGCCGATTGCACCAATTGATTTTTCTTTTCTTTGAATTCTTCCAAAATTGGTCCCATCAAATAACCATCAGTAGCAAAAGCGTGTCCGCCACAATTCAAACCCGACTCGATTCTGTATTCCGAAACCCAAAGTCCTTTTTTAGCCAAGAAATTCCCTTGAATCATAGCCGAACGAAAATCGCTTACTTTCAAAATGATTTTCTTTTTTAAATCTGAATTAAAATCTGGAAAAAAGTCTTTAAAATTTTCAAAATAGCTATACAATCTCGGATTCATTCCTGCAGAAAGTACAACTGATGAAGTCAAATTACTATTGGCAAATCCACGAAGTGCTGCGTGAGCATCATTGAATTCTACTGGTAATTGATCGTTTTTATCAAAATTATCTTTATCGACTTTGGTCATAATATTCACATCAATATCACCAGGAGCAAGATGTTGTTCAAGATAACTTTTGATAGTTTCTTTTATCGTAATTCCGTCGTCAATAAAACCTTGTAATCCTTTTTTCAAATCCGATTTGTTCGGCAACATGGCAATATAATTCTCCAATGAAGTTTTGCTTTCCGCCAATTCGTTTTTGAAATTTTCAAACTTTTCTTTAACGATAGTATCTACCAAATTCAAATAATGAGTAATTCTTTCAGCTCTATAATCGTGAAACTTTTGTGTGATTTCTTGATAAGGTTGTTCAAATTTTTCGCTGTAAAACGCTCGCATTTTTTCAATAACTTCATCATCAGTAATCGAAATTACCGACGATATTCCATACTGAGCCACTCGAATCGGACTATCAATAGTGTAGGCCAATCCCATAACTGGAATATGAAAAGTATGTGCATTTATTTTATTCATACCTAAATAATTATTAATAATTGTAATCGTCAAAGATGACTTTTTTAGCTTGCAAAAAAGATGACAATTATCATATGTATATTTTGATTTGATGAAAAAATAGTTTCAAAAAAATACTTTAAACACTAACTTTGCTGCTTTCAAACTTTGAAACTATCAAAATGACTAAACAAGAGATAATAAATACTTTCGATCCATCACAACCAGGATTAGCTGATGCAACTATTTTCGGATTGCCATTTTCATCAGAACAATCAGAAATCATAATAATTCCTGTGCCTTGGGAAGTAACTGTAAGTTATGGAGCTGGTGCTTCAGAAGGTCCAGAAGCTGTTTTGGATGCTTCTTTTCAAGTGGATTTGAATCATCAAGATTTTCCAGAATTATGGAAACTAGGAATGTATTACGCAGAAATTCCAGATTCATGGAAAACCAATTCTGATAAATACAAAGCATTAGCTCAACCCATTATAGAAGCATTGGAAGACGGTCAAGATGTGTTTGAAATTCCTGCATTGAAAGCCGATTTAGATAAAATAAATACTGTTTGTAGAGATTTGCATTCAGAAGTTAGAGAAACGGTTTTGCATTGGATGAACCAAGGTAAAAAGGTCGTTCTTCTTGGAGGTGACCATTCAACACCACTTGGTTATTACGAAGCTTTGGCAACCAAACACGATAATTTCGGAATTTTACACCTTGATGCGCACATGGATTTGCGTATTGCCTACGAAGGTTTTACTTATTCGCATGCATCAATTATGTACAATGCGTTACAAATTCCGCAGATTTCTAAAATCGTTCAAGTTGGAATTCGCGATTTCTGTGAGCAAGAAGTTGACGTTGTAAAATCAGAAAACGGAAGAGTTTTAGTTCATACCGATTCCGATTTGAAAAAAGAAACTTTTGAAGGAATGACTTGGCAACAACAATGCGATGCAATCATTGCTTCACTGCCACAAAAAGTTTGCATCTCTTTTGATATCGACGGAATGTATCCATGGTATTGTCCTAATACAGGAACTCCAGTTCCAGGCGGATTTTCATTTGAACAAGCTACCTATTTATTCAACAAATTAGCCGAAAGTGGCAAAGAAATCATAGGTTTCGACTTGGTAGAAGTAGCGCCAGGCGAAAACGACGATTGGGATGGAAATGTAGGAGCAAGAATGTTATTTCACATGTGTGGTGTTTTAGCCAAAAATAACGGATTGAATGTTGGGACAAAAATAGAGTTTCCAAGAAAGTAAGTTTTAGGAAACGTTAAATTAAACACCTTAAAAAACTTATCAGCTAGTAATAACGTACCTTTAAAAAAATATAAAAAATTATATATGAGGAATTTATTAGTTTCGGTAACAATTTTAGGAATGATGTTTTTTACTTCTTGTAAAAATTCAGACAAATCTGGTGTTGTAGATTCAGAAAAACAAGTTGTTATTGATTCAATGAAAGTTGTAGCAGAAAAACAAAGAATTATTGATTCGATGAAAGTTGACGCTGCTAAAATCGCAAAAGAGAAAGAAGTAATTGTAGTTAATAATACTACAAAAACTCAGTCATCAGGAGCAACAACAACATCAACAACAAAAAGAAAAGGTTGGAGTGGAGCAGCAAAAGGCGCTGTAATTGGTGCTGGAGTTGGTGCAATAACTGGTGCAGCGATTAGCAAGAAAAAAGGAGAAGGTGCCATTATTGGCGGACTTGCTGGAGCTGGAGTTGGCGCTGGAACAGGAGCAATAATTGACAGTAGTAAAAAATAAAATTTTAAAATAAAATTTTTAAAATCCGCAGCAGTAATTGTTGCGGATTTTTTATTTAACTTTGAGTTTTATCTTACTTTATGAAAAAATTCAAAAAAGCATTACTTATTTTTGTTGCACTACTACTTCTAATTGCACTTTCACTTTACATTTATCTTCAAACAACAAAACCTCAATACGAAGGTGAAGTTGACATAAAAAACATTTCTAAAAACACAGAAGTTTTCTTTGACGAATATGGAATTCCACATATTTATGCTGCTAATCAAACCGATGCTCAAGTAGTTTTAGGTTATGTTCATGCGCAAGATAGATTATGGCAAATGGAATTGTTACGTAGAATTGCCGCTGGCAGATTATCGGAACTTTTTGGGAATAAAGTTTCTAAAACAGATATGTTTTTTGTTGGTTTAGGTATTGATGAAAATTCTGAAAAAGCTGTAGCGAATATTGATAAAAATTCAGAAAGTTATAAATTATCAATGGCTTATCTTGATGGGATAAATCAATACATTGAAAACGGAAAAACTCCAGTCGAATACACTTTATTAGGATTAGAAAAGAAACCATTTACTCTAAAAGATGTTTATAATATCTTCGGATTTATGTCTTTTAGTTTTGCAATGGCTCAAAAAACTGATCCTTTAATGACCGATATTCGTGATAATTTGGGTTCAGAATATTTGAAAGATTTTGGACTTGATGGTTCTTTTGGTGCTGTTCAATTAAAAAGTTTTGAAGGCGAAGTTTCTAATTATTCCGAGATTTCTAAACAAGTAGCAAGTATTTTAGACAATTCACCAGTTCCAGCATTTATTGGAAGTAATAGTTGGGTAATTGGTTCACAAAAAACCAAAAATGGAAAAGTAATTTTTGCCAACGATCCGCATATCGGTTTTGCACAACCTTGCACTTGGTATGAAGCACATATTTCTTGTCCAGATTACGAAATATATGGCTACTATTTGGCAGGAACTCCATTTCCACTTTTAGGACATAATCGAGACTATGCTTATGGATTAACGATGTTTGAAAACGACGATATAGATTTGTTTCAAGAGGAAATTAATCAGAAGGATGAAAATCAATACAAGTATAAAAATGAGTTTTTAGATTTTAAGAATCGAAAAAAAACCATCAAAGTAAAAGACAGTTCCGATATTGTTTTAAATATTAAGGAAAGCATTCATGGACCCATTATGAATGGAGTTTTGAATACTATTTCTACTGACAAACCTATTGCACTTTCGTGGATTTATACGCAGCAAAAAAATCAAATTCTTGATGCAGTTTATCATTTAAGTCATTCTAAAAATATAACTGATTTTAGAACAAATATTGAGCTTATTCATGCGCCAGGATTAAACATCATGTATGGTGATGCACAAAATAATATCTCATGGACAGCCGCAGGAAAATTGTATAAATTACCAAAAAATGTCAACCCAAATTTCATTTTAAATGGAAGTAATGGTGAAGACGATAAAAAAGAGTTTCTTGATTTTTCTAAAAATCCAACAGCCTTAAATCCTAGTTGGAATTATGTGTATTCTTCCAATAATCAAACTGAAGCCGTTGATGGTTATTTGTATCCTGGATATTATTTGCCAAAAGATAGAGCAATGAGAATTGAAAGTATTCTTTTTCCAAAAAACAATTGGACTTCTAAGGATGTTGAAAAAATGATTTTGGATAATACTTCAACCAATTCCGCAAAAAATGCAATATCAATTGTTTCAAGTTTGAATACAAATGATTTTTCTCGTTTAGAAAAAGACGCAATGTATTCTTTAGTAAAATGGGATGGCGAAAACGAATTAACTACTATTCAATCAACAATTTATAATAAATTAATCTATAGATATTTAGAAAATACGTTTCAAGACGAATTGGGTAAAGTTAAATTTTCGGCATTGCTTTCAACACATGTAATTAAGCAAATAATTGAACCTCAAGTAGCTAACGAAAATTCAGTTTGGTGGGATAATTCTAAAACTAAAGATAAAAAAGAAACTCGAAAAGAAATTCTAACAAAATCATTTAAAGAATCCATTACCGAACTCGAAAAACAACTTGGAAATGACATTTCAAAATGGACTTGGAATAGGGTTCATACTTTGGAACACGTTCATCCAATTGGTCAAATTGAACTTTTATCTTCATTTTTTAATGTCGGAAAATTTGAAGTAGCAGGAAGCAATGAAGTGATTAATAATTTAATGTTTGGCTTTCCTTCTAATGGAATTTATGAAGTAAAAGCTGGACCTTCAACTAGAAGAATTATCGATTTTTCTGATGTTGAAAATAGTGTGAGTATTTTACCAACAGGAAACTCAGGAAATCCAATGAGTAAGCATTATAATGACCAAGCCGAAATGTACAATCAAGGCAAATTCAGAAAAATGAAGATGAATAAGAAAGAGATTATGGAAACTTCAACAAAGTTGGTTTTTGTCAGTAAGATGTAAATATAATTCGATAAATTTGCAAAACCGCTTATAAAAATATAATGCAAACTCCCAAAAAAATAGCCATTGTAGGTTCAGGATTAGTTGGAACTTTATTAGGAATTTATCTTAAAAGAAGAGGTCACACTGTTCATATTTATGATAGAAGTCCAGATATTAGAAAAATAAATTTCTCTGGAAGATCTATAAACTTAGTTTTATCTGATAGAGGTGTTAGAGCTTTGAGTGATGTTGGCTTAGAGAAAGAGGTCTTAGGAATTGGGATTCCTGTTGAAAAACGAGCTATTCACGTTGGTGAAAATACAGTTAATGAACAATTTTATGGTAAAGATGGTGAAGTTATTTATTCGCTTTCTAGAGGTTTATTAAATAAAAAAATGGTTGATTTAGCTGAAAAAGCTGGTGTTGAATTTTTCTTTGAAGAAAAGGTTTGGGATGTTGATTTAACTACTGCAACAATATCAATTGGAGAAACTGAAAGAGGCGAGTGGTTTACTAAAGACTATGATTTAACTTTTGGTGCCGATGGAGCTTTTTCAAGAATTAGACATAGAATGCAACGTCAGAGTATGTTTAATTATTCACAAGAATTTTTAGAAATTGGTTACAAAGAATTACACATTCCTGCTAATGCAGATGGTTCACATAAATTAGATAAAAATTCTTTACATATTTGGCCTAGAGGTAAATTTATGTTGATGGCTTTAGCCAATCTAGATGGTACATTTACTTGTACATTGTTTATGCCTCATGATGGAGAAAATTCTTTTGAAGAATTAAAAACAAAGGAACAATTAGTTGAATTTTTCGCAAAACATTTTCCAGATACAAAAGAAGTAATTCCAAATCTTGTAGAAGATTTCTTTAAAAATCCAACAAGTTATTTAGTTACTATGAAGTGTTTCCCATGGACTTTTAGTGATAAAGTTGCTCTAATTGGAGATGCTTGTCATGCTATAGTTCCATTTTATGGTCACGGAATGAACGCTGGATTTGAAGATATTACCGTTTTAAATAATATGATTGAAAAATATGGTGATGATTGGGCAAATTTGTTAAACGATTACGAAAACTCTAGAAAACCAAATACAGATGCTATTGCAGAACTTTCCTATAGAAATTTCATGGAAATGAGTTCGAAAACCGCAGATGAAAAATTTCTTCTTCAAAAGAAAATTGAAAAATGGTTTTCTGACAAACATCCTGACAAATGGATGCCATTATATAGTAGAGTAACTTTTAGTTTACAGCCTTATTCTGAAGCTTTAGCTATAGGTGATTTTCAAAATAAAATCATGGAAGAAATTTTAAAAATAGAGAATATACAAGAAAATTGGAATTCAGAAGAAGTAGAGAACTTGATTCTACAAAAACTGAAAACTGTTTACTAAATTTCCTCTCGATGCACTTTTGTAAAATCGAATGCCGGTTTGCAAATTGCAATATATTCACAAGGTTCATCAAACGGATTAGAATATTGAACTCTTGTATTTGCTTCAATTTTTATAGATTGACCAGTTTCTAAAACAACAACTTCACCTTCAATAATGAATTGCTTTTTACCTGAAATAATATAAGTGTATTCTTCAAATTCAGGTGTTTGAAAAGGTTCACTCCATTTTGGTGGCGCAACCATATGAGCAATTGAAATGTCATTATTATTTGTAGCGACTTTTCCATGATGTTCTTCAATCAATTTGCCATCAGTAGTTGGAACTACAAAAGGTGTTTTTTGGATTAAGTATTTTTTCATTATTGCTTAATAATTTTTTCAAATTTCACACCATTTTCTGTATACACTTTCACAAAATAAATTCCAGCTAATTGTTTAGATATATCAAATTTAGCTTCAGTTGAAGTAGTTAATTTTGTTTCAATTAATCGTCCTTGAATATCGAATAACTGAATAAAAGTAATGTTTTCTTTTGCAGTTATAGTCAAGATATTCTTGGTTGGATTTGGATAAACACTAACCGATTTATTTTCGAATTCGTTTGCTCCAAGTGCTGTAAATGTTGATGTTGCTGTGTTTGTAATTATTGGGAAATTATAGTCAAAATAGATGTCGGCAGTATTAGAAACCGAATTACCAAGAACTAAATTGTTTTTAGTTTTAATTTTAAAAGCAATAAAACCATGACTTGCAGGCTCATTGTCTTGTTCGGCAGGAAGATTAATTCCTTGAAAAATAAACTCAACTTTATTCCCTGTTATTCTCGTTACTTGAGGATGTGATGTTGTAATTAATTGTAATGTATTAATGTCAAATTTTGTAGCATCAATCATGTCTTTTACAACAATATTTGTTGCTGGAGCAGTTCCAGAGTTTTGAAAACGTATTAAATAGTGTAAATAATCACCAATTTTTGTTGGAGAAATTGTTGTACCTTCTAAACACGTTTTGTCATTTGGATCATAAGAACCAACCACTATTTGATTCAGATTGAAGACATTGTCTGAAGCTGTTTCATCTCCAGAAATTGGGTTTATTGTAGAAGTAAACACCAATTCATCATTAATATTTACAGGAGGAATTTCTGTTGGAGCATTTACATTTAAGGTTAAAAATATGTTTCTGCTTTCAAGTGGAAATAAATTACTAAAATTCCAATTTAAATTATTTAAAGATTGACTTGAAACTACTGGATTGGCAGTAATGTAATCTAATATAGCATCATTGAATTGAAAATTTATAGCTCCAGAAAGTGTTTGATTTCCTTTGTTTTTATAAACAATATTGTATAAAGCGTCAAATCCTGGTTGGGCTGGCTGAATAGGAATTATAGTAATGTCTAAATCATTATGAATTCCATTAGGTGTAATACAAAAGTTTTGAGTTTGTGAAGAACCATCCAGCGATGGAAAATTAAGTGTAGCCGCAGTTGGAGAAACTGTAAAATATTGATTTTGAAATTGTGGAGTTAAAACAAAATTTCCTGCTTGATTGTAAAAACTATAAAGGCCATTATTATTAGTGAAAGTAGCTCCAGAAAGAGTTCCATCATTTATATTGATTTTTATATCATAAGGATGTAAGTCGTTTACATCGCAACCATTATTATTGATGTCTAAAGTAAATGCTCCTGTAATTGAATTGTTTACTCCACCAGGAACAAAGCTACAATAAGAGTTTACTTGAACATTTGTAATATTTTCATATTGCAATTGTTGCTGAATATATTGAATATATTGGTCTTGTACACAGATGTAAGCTAAGTTCGGACAATTAAAAAAGATGTAACTAGAAAGAAAATCAATATGATGTCCATTTTTTAGGTTAATATAAGTCAAATTTGGATTACTATTGAAGTCATAAGAAGGAATGTTAGTTGATGTTGAAATGATTAATCCAGTATTACTTAGATCTATTGAAGTAAATAAATTATTAGCAACATTTATATAAATTAAATATCCAAGATTAGATAAATCAATGCTAGATAATTGATTGTTTGAACAATTTAAATTGCTAATGTATTGTGAATTTGATACATCAAGACTTGTTAATTGATTTCCACTACAAACTAAATTACTAAGGCTTATTAAACTTGAGACATCAAGATTAGTTAGGTTATTTTGTCCACAGTTTAGTGTTATAAGGTTAATCAATGGAGTTACGTTTAGAGTACTTAATTGATTTGAAGCACAACCTAGAAAAGTCAAATTAATTAGGTTAGAAACATTTAAAGATGTTAGAGGATTTAGCGAACATTCTAAATGAGTTAATAAGTTTAAATTAGACAAGTTTAATGTTCCTATAGAATTATCACTACAGCTTAAATGTGTAAGATTAACCAAATTGGTAACATCTAGAGTGTTTAAATTATTACCACTGCAACTTAGAAAGTTTAAACTACTTAATCCAGTTAAATCTAAATTAGATATTCCACCGCCTCCTTGTGATTCACAATCCAGAATTTGTAGATTTAGCATATTATTAACTGTTAATGATGATAAAGCATTATATCTACAATTTAATTGAGTTATATTGTTTGCTCCTGTAGTTGTTAAAGTTTGTATATAATTATAGGAACAATGTAGATTTGTTAGCGCATTTAAGTTGCTAACATCCAGTGAAGTTAAATTATTTCCTGAGCAATTTAGATTTTGAAGATTGACTAGTGAACTTACATCCAAATTTGTTAATCCACCCAAATCAGAACAATCTAAGTTTTGAAGATTGACTAAACCATTTAAATTTAAAGTGGTTAATTGATCACAATAAGAACAGTTTAAGTTTTGTAAATTAGTTAGACCAGTAAGGTTTAAAGATGATAGGTTAGAACATCCAAAACAATTTAAATCAATTAAATTTGTTAAACCAGTTACATTTAAATTTGTTAAGTAAGTAGTAGAACAATTTAATATTCGTAGGTTAGACAACATAGATACATCTAGAGAAACTAGTTGATTGCCTTGACTATAAAGATTTTCAAGATTCACTAATCCAGTCAAATTTACAGAGGTTGCAGAGGTGTTAAAAGTTAAACTTTGAAGATTAGTAAACGCTTCAATTCCTGTTAAATTTGTGGTATTATAGCTTTGTATATCTAAAGTTGTCACATTTAAAGCTTCACTATTTTGAATTTGATTATCACCATTTGTATCAATAACAGGTTGATAGGAAAGTAAAAAACTTTTAAAATTAGCATCAGGAATGTTTACAATTTGCGACTGAGCAATTGCTGTGAATAGAATAAGGGATAATATGGTGTAGAATTTTCTCATAATCAATAGTTTTAACTTTAAGATGCAAGAGGATTACAAAGGTTGCGTAACGTTACAAACAAAAGTATAAAAAAAATCTTATAAATTGATTATGAAAAAGTTATCAAATTTATTTCTTAAATAACTTCATCAGTATACCAAAAACTCCACGAATGAAACTAGCACTTGTTACCACTTTTGTCACCGATTTACCAATAACTTCAGCGGTGCTTGGTTCATTGCTTTTCTTTTCTTCAACTTCTGTTTCTTCAGCTTGTTCAAACGCTTCTTCAATTTTTTTATTCAGAATTTCGTAAGCACTTTCTCTGTCGATTTCTTCGGCATATTTTTTTACAAGTTTCGATTTGGCATTGATAGCTTCAATTTCTGAATCCACTAAAATATCCATTCTACTTTGAGGAGCGCGAAGCATTGTTGCAGCCAAAGGTGTTGGAATTCCTTTTTCATTTAATGCAGTAACAAAGGCTTCTCCAATTCCAAGCGAAGTCAAAACTTCATCGGTTTGATAGTAATCAGAAGTTGGATAATTATCTGCAGTTTGTTTGATGGCTTGTCTATCATTTGCTGTAAAAGCTCTCAATGCATGCTGAATTTTTAAACCTAATTGCGCCAAAACACCTTTAGGAATATCCATAGGATTTTGTGTTACAAAGTAAACGCCAATTCCTTTTGAACGAATAAGCTTGATAATTGTTTCTATTTGATCTAAAAGAACTTTACTTGCTTCGTCAAAAATTAAGTGTGCCTCATCAATAAACAAAACTAATTCAGGTTGATCAACATCACCTTTTTCAGGCATTTGCTGATAGATTTCAGCCAACAAACTCAACATAAATGTCGAGAATAATTTAGGTTTATCTTGAATATCCGTTAGACGTAATATATTAATGTATCCTTTTCCGTTTTCGTCGATTCTCATCAAATCATCAATTTCGAATGATTTTTCTCCAAAAAAGAAATCACCTCCTTGTTGTTCCAATTCAATAATTTTTCTCAGAATTGTTCCGGTCGTAGCCGTTGAAATCTTTCCGTAGTTTTCAGAAATTTCATCTTTTCCCTCTTCGGTGATATAATTAAGGACTTTTTTAATGTCTTTTAAATCCAATAAAGGCATTTTGTTATCATCACAATATTTAAAGATAACCGCCATCACTCCAGCTTGAGTATCATTTAAATCTAATATTCTTGAAAATAAAACAGGTCCAAATTCAGAAATGGTTGCTCTCATTCTCACGCCATCTTGAGCAGAAAGTGTCATTAGCTCAACAGGAAAAGAACTTGTAGCGTAGGGAATATTTATTTTTGCGTGACGCTCAGTAATAAAAGGTTTCTCTTCACCAGGTTGTGCTATCCCAGAAAAATCACCTTTGATATCCATCATTAAAACAGGAATTCCAAAAGAAGACAATTGCTCAGAAAGCACTTGAATGGTTTTAGTTTTTCCAGTTCCAGTTGCTCCTGCAATTAATCCATGACGGTTTAATGTTTTCAATGGAATTCTAACTTGAGTTTCTCCAACAGGTTCGGCGTCTAAAATTGCAGCTCCTAGAATTATACTTTCTCCTTTAGAAGTGTAACCTTCGTTAATGTGCTGAATGAAGTTATCTTTTTTACTCATTATTATGAAAATTAGAATGATTTTTTAATATAAAGCGAATATAATACATTTTTTTACTTCTCTTAATGTCCTTATATGATTCATTTTTTCACCTCTTCCCAACCTTTTCTACTTTTTTCACCTCTATATTAATAATAAATGCAGTTAATTAAACGTTATTAAGATTAGGATTTATTGAGTTTTTAATTAGTTATAATTGAAACTTTTAAACATTTAACATTAAAATTAAATTTTCAATAGAATAAATACTATGAATTTGTATGATTTAAGATAATGTTATAAATAACAAAAAAAGTTTTTTTATTTAAACTAAAAAATTAAATTTGCTCCTATTCAAGTTTACTTACAACTAAAACTTATAAATTATTAAAAACTTAAAATTTTAAAAAATGGCAAACGTTAAAAAAGACAACGGTTCAAACGGAGGAGGAATGATTTCTGGAATTATCATCGTAGCATGTATTTTTGTTGGATGGATTATTTGGAACTTTATTATGGGTAATGGTGCAAACTTCGAAGGTGGAGTAAACACAGGACATCCACTTCCTGGAAATTATTTAGCGATGGTATACAAAGGAGGTCCAATTGTACCAGTCTTAATGGGATTATTATTAATGGTAATCGTTTTCTCTTTCGAAAGATATTTCGTTATTTCTAAAGCTGCTGGAAAAGGTAACTTAGATGCATTCATGAAAAAAGTTCAATCTAGCATTGCTGGTGGTAACATTGAAGATGCAATCGATGCTTGTGACAAACAAAAAGGTTCAGTAGCAAATGCTATTAGAGCTGCATTAGTTAAATACCAAGATGTTAAAAAAGAAGGTTTTTCAAGCGAAGAAGCTGCTGAAATGATTCACAAAGAAATCGAAGAAGCTACTTCATTAGAAATGCCAATGTTAGAAAAACACATGACTATTCTTTCTACATTAGTATCTTTAGGAACTCTTGCAGGATTATTAGGAACAGTAACTGGTATGATTAAAGCGTTTGGTGCATTAGCAACTGCTGGTACTCCTGACCAAGCTTTATTAGCAAATGGTATTTCTGAAGCACTTATCAATACTGCGACAGGAATTTCTACTTCTGCTTTAGCAATTATTACTTACAACTTATTTACTTCTAAAATCGATACTTTAACGTATTCTATCGACGAAGCTGGAACAGCAATCGTGAATACTTACAGAAGATTGAGAGGAAGTTTAAAATAATAGTAACTTTTTTTTAGCACCTAATTATATATGTGTTAAATAAAAAAATATATAACAAATGGCAAAAATAAAAATGTCTAAAAAGGCGGCATCTATCGACATGACAGCAATGTGTGACGTAGCTTTCCTTTTGCTTACGTTCTTCATTTTGACAGCTACAGCAAAGACTCCTGAGCCATTGCCTGTAGAAACGCCAGCGTCAACAGTAGAGGTGAAACTTCCTGAAACTGGTTTAGTGACGTTGACTGTTGGTAAAAGTGAAGGAAAAGATAAAGTGTTTTTTGGAATGAAGGACAGAGATGTTCGCGAAAAAACACTTGAGTTAATGGGTAATATGTATAAAATAAAATTTACACCAGAAGAATCAGCTCAATTTGCTCTAATTGATGAATTTGGAGTGCCAATACAAGCTCTTAAACAAATTATTGCTATGAAAGGCGCAGAAAGAAATAAAGCAGGTTTACAACCAGGAATCCCAATGGATTCTTTAGACAATCAATTAAAAGATTGGATTTATACTGCTCGTCAAGCAAATATTGAATTAGGTAAAGAAAAAGATCTCGACTTCGCCATTAGAGGTGATGCTAAACAAGAATATCCAAAAATTAAAAAAATTATGGATATTTTACAGGACCAAAAAATCAATAGCTTCAATTTAGTTACTGGTACAAGAGGTAAAAATTATTAATTCAAAAAAGATAGTAGAAAATGGCTGAATTAAATACCGGCGACGGTGGCGGTGGCAAAGGCGGAAAAGTAAGAAGTAAAAAGCAAAATTCTAAAGTTGACTTAACAGCAATGGTGGATTTAGCATTCTTATTAATCACGTTCTTCATGTTAACGACCTCGTTATCTAAACCCAAAGCAATGGATTTAGGTTTGCCTGACAAAGAAACTGATGATACTCCACCTGCTGATATTAAAGTTGACCAAAGAAGGACAGTTACTGTTATTCTTGGAGATAATGATAAAATCAAATGGTTTCATGGACTTATTGAAACTCCAGAACCAGGAGGGAAACCTCAAGATATTGGTTATGGAAAAGAAGGAATTCGTAGTGTTTTACTTCCTAAAGTTAAATCAGTTCCAGAGGTAACAGGTGATAAGGATAAAGGTTTAATTGTAATTATCAAACCTACTAAAAAATCAACTTACAAAAACTTAGTTGATATCCTAGATGAAATGGCAATATGTAAAGTGCCTACTTATGCAATAGTTAATGATTTTTCTGATCCAGAGAAAAAATTAGCTGAAGAACTTAATAAAGGTGCTAAATAAGTACTAACAATAAAAAGAAACAAAATGAAGTTAGACCTATTAAATAATAAATGGCTAGACATCGTTTTTGAAGGACGTAACAAAAGTTATGGTGCTTATGAATTGCGTAAAGACAATACTAAGACCAATGTTCGTGCTTTAATAATTGGTGCGGTTATTTTCTCTTTTGCAGTGGCAACTCCATTATTGATAAATTTAATCCCAGATTCTTCTGATGATGATTTGTCATTAAATGAGAAAATTACAACAGTAAAATTACCACCAAAAGAAGAAAAACCTAAAGAAAATCTTCCGCCACCTCCACCGCCTCCACCAAAAGTGGATCAAGTAAAATTTGTTAAGCCAGTAGTGGCAAAAACAAATGAGGTTACAGAAGAAATTGTTAAAATTGAGGATATTAAAGACAAAAATCTTGGTAAAGAGGACATCAAAGGTGATCCAAATGCCGATTTAGTTTTAACACCTCCAGGTGACGGACCAAAAGGGCCTGCAGTAGTTGAGGAAGATAATACAATTTATAATTCAGCTGGTATCGAACAAAAACCTGAGTTTCCGGGTGGTATGGCAAAGTTTTATAAATTTATCGAAAACAACTATAATGTACCTTCGGATAGTCCGGGTGGAAAAGTTTTTATTCAATTCGTAGTTGAAAAAGATGGTTCATTAACAGATATCAAAGTTTTAAGAGATATCGGTTACGGAACCGGAAAAGAAGCAGAAAGAGTATTGAGAAAATCTCCAAAATGGACTCCAGCTGAACAAAATGGTAAAAAAGTAAGATGTTCTTACCAATTGCCTATCACGCTTCAAGCTCCTCAAGAAGAATAGTAATGATTAAGAAATTAATTTTAAACTATAAGAAGAAATCGCTTAACGAGCGATTTCTTCTATTTATAGGATTTTTGTTTTTTTTGATTTATTTAACATTTGGTATTGTGCTAATTTTTTGGACTAGTTTTCCAATACGATTGCAACCACAATATAGAATAGCTCTAGGAATATTATTAATGGCTTACGGTTTTTTCAGATTCTATAGATATTTTAATACTAACAATGATGAAGAATAAAAAGATTTTATTTTTGATTTTAGTTCCAATTCTTATTTTAGGAATTGTAATATCATGTGTGAAAAAAGATATAAATGATCCTAAGTCAGACACAATCATTGAAGGAAAAACTACAATTTTAGTAGATGAAACTTTAATGCCAATTGTTGAAGATCAAGTAACTATTTTTGAGACACAGTATGATGCAAAAATAACTTTGCTTCCAAAATCTGAAAAAGAAAGCGTTATTGATTTTACAAATGAAAAATCAGGAATTATCGTACTTTCTAGAGAATTAAATAAGGAGGAAACAGCTATTTTTAATCAGAAAAAAATTAAACCTAGAACTACAGCATTTGCAATAGATGCCATAACATTTATAAAGAATACAAAATCAAACGATACTTTAATTGATTTAAAAGAAGTAATTGATTATTTAAAAGGAACTAAAAACAGCATAAAAGGATTGGTTTTTGACAACCCTAACTCAAGTACAGTTAGCTATTTATGCAGATTAGCAAAGATAGAATCACTACCAAGTGAAGGTGTTTTTTCATTCAAAACTAATGATGAAGTAATAAAACATGTTTCAGAAAATGATGGAATGATTGGTGTAGTTGGAATAAATTGGTTGACACAACCAAAAGCAGCAATGCAAAAATATGTAAATAGTGTAAAAATTTTAAGTGTGAAAACTACTGATAACAAGTATGTTTACCCATCACAAGAGAACATAGGAAGTAGAGCATACCCTTTGGCACGTGTTTTGTATATTATCAATTGTCAAGGATATGAAGGATTAGGAATGGGCTTTGCTTCATTCATAGCCGGAGAGATAGGACAAAGAATAATTACACAATCGGGACTTTCTCCAATGAGAGAACCAAGCCGAAATATTAGAATTAGAAATCAAATAGAAAACAAGAAATAAATTACAATAAGATGAGCAAATTTAAAATTTTCAGTATTGCTTTGTTAGCTTCAGCCGCAGTGAGCCAAGCACAAGACTTAGATCAAGCTAGAAAAGCGATTGATGCTGAACAGTATGAAAAAGCTAAGTCATTATTAAAGAGTATTATTCAAACCAAAAGTAATGGTAGAGCATCATTTCTTTTAGGGAATATATATCTAACTCAAAACATCGAGGATTCTGCAAAAATTTCTTTTGACAGAGGTTTATCTTCTGAAGAAGGAAAAATCAATAACATTGGTCTAGGTCAATTAGAATTGAATAGTGGTAATGTTGCAGCTGCAAAATCTAAATTTGATGCAGTAACTAAAGATCTTAAAAAGAAAGATGTGGAAGAGTACATCTATATTGCAAAAGCTTATATGAATGCTGACAAACCTGACTATAAAGCAGCGATTGAAGTTTTGAATAAAGCCAAAGTTGCAAATCCAACTAATGCATACATACACTTAGCTTTAGGTGATGCATACTATGGTGAAAAAAATCAAAATGAAGCATATTCAGCTTATAGAAGCGCTTACCAATCTGATAGTTCTTTGATTAGAGCTAAAATGCAATTGGGTGTTTTGTTAAAAGGTGCTAAAGCTTATAGAGAATCAATTAAAGCGTATGATGAAGTTATTGCAATCAACAAAAGTTATGGTCCTGTTTATAGAGAATTAGCAGAAACCTACTATTTGTGGGCTAACAATAAACCTTCTACTTACACAGAAAACATCAAAAAAGCATTAGATAGCTATAATGAGTACATGAAATTAACAGATTATTCATTGACATCTCGTATGCGTCATGCAGACTTCTTAATCTTAGCAAGAGATTATGTAGCTCTAGAAGCAGAAGCAAATGAAATGAAAAAACTAGATAAAGTTAATCCAAGAATTCTACGTTATTTAGGTTACTCTGCTTATGAAAATGGAAATACAGAAGCAGCTATTACAGCACTTAATGAATTTATTGCTAAAGGAACTAAAGTAATTCCTGGTGATTATTATTACTTAGGATTAGCTCTTGTAAAAAAATCAATTGGTGCAGATGGGAAAACAGTTGACGCAACAATGTTAAAAAATGGAGCAGCTGAGATTCAGAAAGCTCTTAATATGGAGCCAGTTTTAGCAAATGGTTTGAACGAAATTGGTAAAAAGTATTTTGGACAAAAGTTGTATGATGTTTCTTCAGCTATTTTTGAAGCAGCAATTTCTAACCCAACGTCAAAAAACTATCTTGAAGATAATGTATACTATGGTCTTTCTGTTTTCACAATCAACAGAGGAAAAGATGCTAAAACTATTGACCTTGTAAGTTTAGATAAAGCTGATAAAGCCATGGATAATGTAATTACAGCATCACCAACTTATCAAGAGGCATATTTATACAAAGCTAGAATTAATAGTTCTTTAGAAAAAGATGAGGTGATGGCAGCTACTTATCAAAAATATTTAGATATCGTATTACCTAAAGGTGACGAAGAAATAGCTAAAAACAAAGCAAAAATTACAGAATCTTATAACAGTATTGCAGCATTCTATGCTAATACTGATAAAGTAAAAGCAAAAGAGTTTTTCAGTAAAACTTTAGCTTTAGATCCAACAAATAATTATGCTTTAGAGTCTATGAAATTGTTGAAATGAGGAGCAGACCCAATAATACCCGAAACTAAAGCTCCTATAACTACAAAAAAGAAAGTTGTAAAAAAGACAACTAAAAAGAAGAAATAATAAAAAAAACGTCCAAGAAATTGGGCGTTTTTTTATTTACTTATGTTAAAGTTTTGTAAGAAATTATTTCTTTAAATACTAAAGTCTTTATTTCGTAGTTATTTAGAAAAACTAACCAATAAATTTATGCCTAAAACTTTCTACGTCGTACTTGCAATTGTATTCTGTTCCTTTACTTATGGTCAAAATACCTTTAATTTAAAAGGAAAAGTAATTGATGAAGTAACCAAATTACCAATAGAATCTGCAACAGTTTATCTTTCATCAGCCAAAGATTCTACCGTGATTGATTATACGATTACAGATAAATTTGGAAAATTTGATTTCAAATTGAAGAAAATTGACAAACCAGTTTTTCTAAAAGTGTCTTTTGTAACTTATGATGAATATAAAATACCTTTAGAGAATGTATCTGCCGACAAAGATTTTGGAACTTTAGCATTAAAAGTTGCTATAAATAATCTAGATGAAGTCATCATCAAGAAAGAAACTCCTCCAATTAGAATTAAAAAAGACACTTTAGAGTTTAATGCATCTTCATTTAAGGTGCGTCCAGATGCTAATGTTGAAACTTTATTAAAGCAATTACCAGGCGTAGAAATTGACGCTGATGGAAAAATCACGGTAAACGGAAAAGAAGTAAATCAAATCCTAGTCAACGGAAAACCATTTTTTGATAAAGATGGTAAAATTGCGCTACAAAATTTGCCTTCAGATATCATCAATAAAGTTCAAGTTTCTGACACTAAAACTAAAAAAGAAGAGCAAACAGGTGCTGCAGCAAGTGCCAATACGGCCAGTATAAATCTAACCATTGACGAAGATAAAAACAAAGGATTTTTTGGCAAGTTCATGGGCGGACGTGGTTCTGATAAACGATATGAATCTAGTACTTTGGTGAATTATTTTAAAAATAAACGAAAAATTAGTGTTTTGGCATCTTCCAATAATATCAATGCAACTGGGTTCTCAATGGATGAAGTTTTTGATAATATGGGTGGCGGAAGAAATAGGAGTGTCTGGATTGGTGACAACGGTTCGTTTGGAATAAACGGAAGAAGTTTTGGAGGAAATAAAGGGATTACGCAGTCTAATTTAGTTGGATTGAATTATTCTGATGAATGGTTTAAAGATGCAGAAACTTCCTTAAGTTATTTTTATTCTGGAGCAAATTCTAAGAACACCAATAGAACTAGTTTGACTAATTTTTTACCTTCTGGAAATTTCTCAACAAACTCAAATTCAAATACAAACGAAGACAGATATGTTCATAATGTTACATCATTATTTGAATTTAAAATAGATTCATTAACAACAATATCATTAGAGCCAAATTTCACAAAGTCGAATAACAAAAATAGAAATGTTGCTTCTCAATCTTCTTTTGATGCAGCTAATGCTCTTTTAAACGAAAGTAGCTCAAACAATTTCTATGAAAACAATAATGACTCGTTCAATAATACTTTGTCTTTTACCAAATCATTTAAAAGAAAAGGGAAGAGTTTAAGTTTTGTTTTTGATAGCGAAAATTCTAACACAAAAGAAGATGAAATTGTTAGATCAACAACTATTTTTTATCAAGGAGCCGATCCAGATGATGTCAGGAATCAGACCAATAATTCTAAAAACATAAGCTCCAATTATAGGGCTGAACTAGAGTTTTATCAACCAATTACAGATTCACTTCAAGTAAAATTGGGTGTAGAATATAAAATGGATAGAAATAGAGATAGAAGAAATTCTTTTGATTTTGATGCAACAAATGAAACTTATTCGATTGCAAATGATGAATTATCTAATGTTTTTAATTCGTTAGAACGAACAATTACCCCAAACACAGGTTTAGCGTACAATAGCAAAAAAATGAATTTCAATTTGAATATAGGAACAACATTAATCAATTTTGATAATGATTCAGAATATTTAAATGTAAAAACCAGTTTAGAAAAAGAATTTGTTTTACCCTATATAAACACTTATGCTAGTTATCGTTTTTCAAAAAGTAAAAACTTATGGATTAACTACAATTACTCTTACACGCTTCCAACTGCAAGACAAATTTTGCCAGTTGAAGATTTAGCCAATCCATTGAATACTATAATTGGGAATCCAAATTTAGATTTGAATCAAAATCACGGTATTTATTTTTCTTATAGAGATTTCGATTACGCAACGCGTTCTGGATATGGAGTTTATACAGGAGGAAATTTTTACGATAATCAAATCGTCTTTTCAACAACATTTGATGCTAATAGAAAACGAACTACTTCATACGAAAATGTATCTGGCACATATAATTCGTGGTTTGGTTTATACTGGAATAAATCCATCAAAAAAGAAGGTCATAAATATAGATTTGAATTAAGAGCAAACAATAATTTTGGTTTGTCAAAAGGTTATACCGATGGTGAATTGTTTAGTGCAAAAACTTACACATTCAATCCAAGAGTTAATTTTACTTACGAATATGGCGAATTGTTAACGATTAATCCATCGTACAATTATTCCTTTAGCAAAACTAATTTCTCAAATTATGTGATTGAATCGGCATCCAATTTTACTCATCGATTGAACTTACAAGTGACGAGTTTTTGGCCAAAAAATTGGACTTTCGGAAACGACTTTGGATACACATACAACTCAAACATAGCAAGCGGATTCAAGAAAGATTTCTACTTATGGAATACCAGTTTGTCTTATAGTTTTTATCAAAAGAAATTGATGGCCAAAGTGAAAGTATATGACATGTTGAATCAAAATCAAAACGCAACAAGAAACATCACAGCGACATCAATTAGAGATGAAGAAAACGTAGTGCTAAGACGTTACGTAATGTTTTCATTAACCTACAAACTAGAAAAATTGCAGGAAAAGAAAAGAAATCAGGCGGAATGATGTGGTTTTAAATAAAAAAGGCTTTCTAAATTTAGAGGGCACTGAAAAAGTCCTTTAAGTAATAAGTATAATAATTTAAGGAGTAGAAAACTTAGTTTTTCTGCTCTTTTTTTTGTATATTTAGCTGTAATTATAGAGTTTTATAGATGTTATTAAAGCA
>NZ_JBIISA010000011.1:0-97635 GCF_044341265.1 Flavobacterium sp. | reverse complement strand
AATTCCAACAAATTTACCGATACAAATAACTGTGGTGTAAATGTCTTTTTTCCTTGCATGAGTAAATTTAAAAAAAATCAAATTTATTTACAAGGTTTTGTATATTTGAGTTGTGCAACATGCACAGTGGTTTGTAACAATTGTGAGGCTTCAGATTTTATGGAATTTTCACTAAAAATTCAAAAAGTAATTTTAAATGTAGGAATCAATAGAAATAAGTCGTCAAAACTATTAAAAGCCGTAAAACGTTGAACAAAAAAACCGCAAAATCTCTTTTGCGGCTAGTCTATTTTCTAATGTTATCTTGAGCTTGTTGAAGTACGATTTACGAAATAGGAAGTACGAAGTTGAGAGAAGAGAAAATGGAAAAAAGAATACAGAAGCTTACTGATAATGACAAAAAATTCCCGAATCGGTAACAGTCCAAAAAGCAGCTTTTTGATTGGCATTTTTTAGTGTTTCATTTGCCCATGAATTGCAAGTATGAAATAAACTATAGTTTCCTTTTGCTTCATAAAAACTATCATTATTACCATAAGTTGTGGCTTCAATAAATAGCGGATTTTGGCTTGAATCAAATTGGAATGTATTTTCAATATTTGCAACCAATTTTTTATAATTTTCCTCAGAAATAGTGATTTTAATACAATCTTTACTTTCTTTAATTGCTTTGTAAAATGTAATATGTATTGCAGAATTACTCAATCCGAAAGCAGCATTGAATGCAGTTGAAGCCTTTAAATCAGACCATTCTGGCGTGTCTAGATAAAATCCTTTATTTCCCCAACCAAAGGCTAAATAAGTTGCAGTTGTATCTTTGGATTTAGTATTTTCAAACTTGATTTGCGAACTCCAGTTTTTGATTTCGTTTTTTACAGGAACGATAATGTCGGTATGAACTCCATTGGTTTTTATATAAATAGAAACGTCTTTAGATTGATTATCTGCATCGGAATTGATTGTGATTTTTGATAATAAAAATGCAGATGCACTGTAAATTATCAGAAATATCAAAATTGCAAAAAACAGTTTTTTGATAATTTTTAAAGTCTTTTTTATAATTTTCATCATTTAACTTTTATAAATTTAGAATCATATCCAAAATCTTTAATTTCATTAAAACTTTTGAATTCTTTTCTTGAAGGTGAAATAATATAAGAAAGAGAATCAAGTTTTTTAGAATGAATTTTGGTTATAGAATCCATTCTTTTTAAATCGTCTTCAGAATATAATTGTTTAATGGCTAAAGTATTCTTATTCAAACTTATCAATTTCACTTTCCAATAAATTGAATCTTTTTGATTTAAAACTAAAAACCCATTAATCCTTTTTGCTTTTTGCATATCAGAAAGCTGAAAAATAGTATCAATATTTTTAGATGCAAATTCTATTGAATCTCGAACTTTCTTAGAATTGAAAATTTCTTTTTTATCTTTTGAAATATATTTACCATCGACTACATCAAAATATTCCTTTAAAGAATCTAATTGATTTTTGTGAAATTTGAATTTATATTCTCTTTCCGAAAAAATCATATTATTTGTAATATTCAAAAAAATAGAATCCTCAGACATATAAATTCCTTTAAATTTATTTGGAATGGAACTCAATTCTGAATCGTTAATTGGTTGAGGGTTTTCAAAATAAAAATTATTTCCATCAGTAGGAACTTCACTTTGTTTACAAGAAATCATTAGAAAAAGCAAAACGAATAATAAAGCTAATTTTTTCATTGGGAAAAGTTTTTTTTACCAATCCAAATGTTGTGCCAAAAAAATAGAGTGCAAAATTATAACTTAAAGTAGTTTTGAATATTTATAAAGTTTCATATTCAATTCTTTCGGACTAAATGGTTTTATCACATAATCATTAATTCCTAATTTGATAGCTTTATCCAAATAACCGTATGATGCAGAAGCAGTTAATGCAATAATTGGAATATTTTTATCTCGTTCTCTAATAATTGTAGTCGCTTCATAACCATCCATTATAGGCATAGACAAATCCATTAAGATAACATCATATTGATTTCGTAAATGCTTTTCAACGGCTATCAAACCATTGTGAGCTACATCTACATCAACATTCCATTGGCTTATTATTTTATCAGCAATTTTAACGTTAATTAAGTTGTCTTCGACCAAGAGCACTCTTAAACCATCTAAGTTTTTTTCTTGATAATTATTAGAGAAAATTCTATCTTTTTGGTCAGCAAAATCGACATCAATTGGCAATTGAAGTACAAAATAAAAATTAGATCCTTTACCGATTTTGCTCTCAATGTTGATATCCGAATCTAATAAATTTAATAATTTTTTAGTGATAACGAGCCCTAAGCCTGTTCCGCCAAACTTACGTGTTGTTGTTGATTCAGCTTGAGAAAACTTCTCAAAAATCAAATTAAACTTCTCTAAATCAATCCCAATTCCAGTATCTCTAACTTGAACTTTAAAGGTTGAAAATCCATCAATAAAAGACATTTGATTAATCTCAATTATAATTTCACCTTCTTTTGTAAACTTAATCGCATTTGAAATTAAATTGGTCAAAATTTGGCTCAAACGCAACGGATCACTGATCACATTTGGTATAAAATCTTCATCTATAATCAATTTGATTTTATTCAAATTTTCAGATGCTTGATGTTCTAATGATTTTGAAATTTGAATAACTAATTCTTTAAGATTAAATGGAATTTTTTCTATATCTATTTTTCCAGCTTCAATTTTACTAAAATCTAAGATATTGTTAATCAGAAGAAATAAATTGTTTGAAGAGTGTTTCAATACTTCAAGATTTTCTTGAAAACTTGCTAAAGTATTTTCTTTTTCCATGATATAAATTAAACCAATAATTGCATTTAAAGGCGTTCTAATTTCATGGCTCATTATGGATAAAAAATCGGATTTTGCTTCGTTAGCATTTTCAGCAGAAGCTTTGGCTACATATAAAAGTTCTTGGTATTCTTTTTTGAGTTCAATTTCACTATTTAACACCTTAATTAGTTCTTTAATATTGCTATTATAGCTTCGCTTAATTGTATTACCACTAAGTTTACTAATGGATTCAATTAACTTATTTTCAAAGAATTCTTTTTCGGTTAATTCGTCTTTTAATTTGGCATTAATTTCAGAGTATTCTTTATCATTTAATCGAGAGGCTTGTTCTGATAATTCGGCATCTTTTTCATAGTTTGAATAGGTTTGATTCACTACATTAATAAAATCTAATAACTTCGGATTATCTGCAAAATCATCCTCAGTTAAAAATTTATTAAGTTGTCGTTTTAAATTTCTATTTAAAATATTATTATCCATTTATTCACTTTCAGAAATAACGGTTATGGTCATCGTTTGATTATGTAGTTCGCAAGCAACATTTTGTAGAGTTGGAGAAATTTCTCCATAGGAATAAAAACCTGCAAGAATAGTATTATTACCAAAAACATCTTTTACAACTTCAATTTCTTCTTCTATTCTGTTTCCTAAAACTATTTTTCGTCCAACACAACTTACCATTAAAGCCAATTGTGGGTTTTCATTGTCATTAATTAAGCTACTATTTGCCGCTTCATATGACGCATCAATTAATTTATCGAAATTAGCTTTCATTAAACGAACATAAGAACCTTGAGGAATATTTCCTGCAAATGTCATCGATTTATTTTCTTCATCAATGGCTAAAATTGTTCTTACAATCGCTTCATTCTCTTTATTTTCTTTCATCGATAATGGAAAATACAATGATGAACCTGGTAATTCATCGGCATATTTACCTAAATATTCTTTGTATAAATCTAAGGCGTATCGATCTCCAATTTTATACAAAACATTTTTATCTGATAACGTAACTTCACGTTCAGGACCAAAATCGGTCCAACCGCCTTCACATCCGAAACCAAAGTGTATATTTTCGCCATAAAAACCAACAGCAACAATTTTTCCTTGAGATGGTTCTGAATTAAGTCCTACTATTGTTTTTTCAAAATTAAAAGCATCACCAGCTAAACCTCCAAAAATAGGTATATCTCCATTAGTCTGTTTGATCAATTCGTTTATTAATTCTGTTCCGTTGACAAAACTTCCCTCAGATAAGATTAATATAGATTTTAAGTCTTTTACAAAAATTTCGTTTTTAATTTTTTTACCTAAATCTTCAATATTGTTATCTAACTGAATATCAACTTCAAGTGCTTTAATTTTTGTTTTTTGAAATTGTAAAGCAGTTGATATTACTTTTTCATTTACAATTGTATCGTTAGAAATTTGTCCTGAAGTAGAGCAAAAAACAATATCTGAATTGGGATACAGACTTCTTAATGATTCATAATGCTTAAATTTTTCTAAAATTGTTCGTTCACCAAAGGCTAAAACTAATTGTGCTTCAACTGGATTAAAACCATCAGTTGAAACAATTGAAGTTGAATTTTCGGAGCTATTAAATAGCAGTTGTTGAATTTTCATTTTTTTGGTTACTTTAATAGATTGGGGTTATAAAGTAAATTAAAAAAAAGTTAAAAACAAAAAAAAGCTATAAACTTTTGGTTTAAAGCTTTTTAAATATTAAAAAAAAGTAGTTATACGTTAAATCTAAAATGCATCACATCTCCATCTTTAACGATGTATTCTTTTCCTTCCACTCTTAGTTTTCCAGCTTCTTTACATTTAGCTTCTGAACCTAAAGAAGAATAATCTTCGAATGCAATAACTTCAGCACGGATGAATCCTTTTTCAAAATCGGTGTGGATTACTCCAGCTGCTTTTGGTGCTGTGTCGCCAACGTTAATTGTCCAAGCGCGAACTTCTTTAACTCCAGCTGTGAAATATGTTTGTTGTTTTAATAACTTGTAAGCTGCACGAATTAATACCGCAGAACCTGGTTCAGTCAATCCCATATCTTCTAGAAAAACTTGACGCTCTTCGTAGCTTTCTAATTCGGTAATATCTGCTTCAGCACCAACTGAAAGTATGATAACTTCTGCATCTTCGTCTTTTACTAATTCTCGAACTTGGTCAACGTATTTATTCCCATTAACTGCTGAACTTTCGTCAACATTACAAACATAAAGTACTGGTTTGTTTGTAATTAATTGAAAATCTTCCAATAATTCAATTTCGTCCTGATTTTGTGGTTCAACGGTTCTTGCAGATTTTGCTTGCAATAATGTTTCACGAATTCTATCTAAAAGTGCTTTTTCTGTTTGAGCTTCTTTGTTTCCAGTTTTAGCTGCACGATTTACTTTTTCTAAACGTTTTTCAACGGTTTCTAAGTCTTTCAATTGCAATTCGATATCGATTGTTTCTTTATCGCGAATTGGATTTACATTTCCATCAACGTGAACAATGTTATCGTTATCAAAACAACGCAAAACGTGAATAATAGCGTTACATTCTCTAATGTTTGCAAGGAATTGATTTCCTAAACCTTCACCTTTACTTGCTCCTTTTACCAATCCTGCAATATCAACGATATCAACAGTTGCCATTTGAACGCGTTCTGGTTTTACCAATTCTTCCAAACGATTGATTCTTGGATCTGGAACGTTTACCACACCAATATTAGGCTCGATAGTACAAAACGGAAAGTTGGCACTTTGCGCTTTAGCATTTGATAAACAATTAAATAAAGTTGATTTTCCTACGTTTGGTAATCCTACAATTCCTGCTTTCATTGGTCCGTTTTATTTTTTAAAAGTGTGCAAATATAAGATTTTAAATTGTTTAAAAAATAATTGAAAGTAATTTATAATTTTAGTTAATTCAATATCTAAAAAACATTATATTGCGACAAATTATTAACTAACCAACTACTTTTTATGAAAAAAATTACATTATTATTTTTTTTCATTGCTTTAAATAATGTTTTTGCACAAAAACAAATTTCAGGTAATGTTAAAGACGACAAAAACGAACCTTTATTTGGTGTTAACGTCATAGAGAAAGGCACTTCTAATGGGGTTTCTACAGATGCTGACGGAAGTTTTAAAATTAAAGTTAAAGAAGGTGCAATACTTATATTTTCTTACATTGGATATAATTCTGTAGAGAAAAGTACGGACAATACTTTAACAATTGATGTTGTTTTATCTGGTGCACAAGTTCTAAATGAAGTACAAATTGTTGGTTCACGAAACTCAAAAAGAACCATTGTAAATTCGGCAGTTCCAATTGACGTTATTGACGTTAAAAACGTAACAACTCAAAGTGGAAAAATTGAAATCAATGAATTATTACAATATGCTGCTCCATCGTTTAATGCTAACAAACAATCAGGTTCAGATGGTGCAGATCACGTTGATCCAGCATCTTTAAGAGGAATGGGACCAGATCAAACTTTGGTATTAATTAATGGAAAAAGAAGACACCAATCGTCTTTAATTAATTTATTTGGAACTCGAGGAAGAGGAAATACTGGAACCGATTTGAATGCAATTCCTGCTACTGCAATAAAAAGAATTGAAATTTTAAGAGATGGTGCAGCTGCTCAATATGGTTCTGATGCAATTGCTGGTGTAATCAATATTATTTTAAATGATAATGTAAAAGAGTTAACAGGTTCGATTACAACTGGAGCATACAATACAAACGCTCAAGGAGATTTTCCATTAGGAACAGCAAATACTCCTGGATTTAGATTAGACCAAAATGGAAATGGAAATACATTTGGAAGTGATAAAAATCTTGATGGTTTTTCAACTAAAGTTGGCTTGAACTATGGAGTTTCTTTAGGAAAAAATGGTGGATATGTTAATTTCACAGGAGAGTTTTTAAATAAAGAAAAAACACTTCGTCCTGGTTTTGATTTTAGAAAAGGATTTGGAGAAGCTGCTGTTCAAGGATTAAACTTTATGGGTAATTTATCAATTCCTATTTCAACTAAAACAGATTTTTATGCTTTCGTAGGAAGCAATATTAGAAATACTGATGCTTATGCGTTTACAAGAAATGGTGGCGCTAGAGTTGTTGAATCTATTTATCCTGGAGGATTTACACCAAGAATTACGTCTGATATATTAGATCATTCATTAGCGGTTGGAATTAAAACAAAATTTGATAACGGCTGGAAAATGGATTTGAGTAATTCATTGGGAAACAACTCATTTCAGTATAATATTGAAGGCACATTAAATGCGTCATTAGGTGCAAATTCTCCAACTAGTTTTGATGCTGGTGGACATAAATTATTGCAAAATACCACAAATTTAGATTTTTCAAAAAATTATGACACCGTTTTAGAAGGATTTAATTTAGCTTTAGGAACTGAATTTAGAGTTGAAAAATTCAATATTTTTGCTGGAGAAGTTGGTTCTTATGCTACCTATGACATCAATGGAAATGTAGTTACAGATCCAACAATTCAAACTATTCCAATTGACCCAATTTCTGGAGATCCAAGACCAGGAGGCTCACAAGGTTTTCCTGGATATAGTCCAGCAAACGAAGTAAATGAAACGCGTTCAAACTTTTCTCTATATGCTGATGGTGAATTAGATATAACAAAAGCATTCATGATTAGTACGGCAGTGCGTTTTGAAAATTACAGTGATTTTGGTAGTACATTAAACGGAAAATTAGCTTCAAGATTAAAATTAACAGATAATGTAAATTTAAGAGGTTCTATTAGTACTGGATTTAGAGCTCCATCATTAGCACAAATTTATTACAATACAAGTTTTACAAATTTTAGTAGTTCAGGAGCAACAGAAGTTTTACTTTCTGGAAACGAAAGTCCTGTTACAAAAGCATTTGGTATTGGAAAATTAAACGAAGAAAAAGCTATAAATGCCTCATTAGGTTTTACAGCAAATTACGGAAGTTTTACAGCAACAATCGATGGATATATGATCAATGTAAAAGATAGAATTGTACTAACAGGGTATTTTGATGCTTCATCATTAGGATTAAATGTTGATGCAGCTCAATTTTTTACTAATGGAGTAGATACAAAAACTAAAGGTTTAGATGTAGTCTTATCATGGAAAAAAACTTTTGGAGATTCTAAATTTGGAGCTACAGTTGTGGGTAACATCAATGATATGGAGATTACTAAAGTAAAAAATAATGGTTTAGACGAGCAAACCTTCTTCGGAGAAAGAGATAAAGCATTTTTATTAGCTTCTGCGCCTCAAAGTAAATTTGGTTTAAACTTAAATTATGGGTACAAAAAATTTGATAGTGGTTTAGCTTTTACACGTTTTAGTGAAGTAAAATTATTAGACTACCAAGTTTATGAAGATGTAAATGATTATGGTGGTTCGTTTGCTAATCAAATCAAAGCTGCAACTGATACCTATGGAGTGAAAATAGTAACCGATTTAACATTGGGTTATAAAATATCTAAAGCATTCAAAATAACTTTAGGTGCAAATAACTTACTAAATATTTATCCTGATCAACAAGATGACTGGGTTGAAGCTGGTGGATATTGGGATGCCGTTCAAATGGGATTTGGAGGAGCATATTATTATGCTAGGCTAGGTTTCAATTTCTAAAAAACAATTTCATATTATAACTAAATCCTGAAAGTTGACTTTCAGGATTTTTTTTACATGAGATTTATGTAAACTTCATATAAAATTATATAAAATTTAAGCATGAAGTCTAATCTAAATTTGTAAAGAATTAATCTTTAATACTTATCTCATGAAAAAAATTATTTTAGTTACCATAGCGTTATTAGTTTCAATTAGTTTTGAAGCTCAAAACAAAAACATAAAAGACGAAACAAAAACGACGACAACTACTATTACTGATTCTAATGGTAAAAAAACCTATGTAAAGAAAGAAAATACAAGAGAAGTTCAAAAAATTGAATTGAAAGAAGAAAAACCAAACACTTTGAACATCGAAACCAAAGATTCACCAGTTGTAGTTACAACTACTACAAAAATCACCAATCCTGACGGAAGTACACGTACAGTTGATGTAGATCGTTCATCCTATTATATGTATGACAACAAAAAATACAATGTTGAACTTGATGCTAATGGCTATAGAATAACTGGTGATGACATTAAAAAAAGTGCTTTACTAAGAAAAACATCTACTAATAGTTTTATTTATTATAATGGTAAAGAAACATCAATTGGTTATTTTGATACTGATGGAAATTTAGTTTTAGAAACCTATAATTCCAAAACCGATACTGTTACTTATAAAACTTATGTTATTGTGAAACAATAGAAAAAAAAGCGAATCAAAAACTATTAAAGAATTAGTTTTTGATTCGCTCTATTTTAATCATCAATACTCAAAATTATCTTTTCCTCTTCTTCTGTAGCAACCATTCCAGAGATTTCCCAATAATTACTTAGAATTGTATTTTTCTTATTGAATAAGGTTTTATCTTTAAAAACCTCACTTTCCTTAAAGCTGTAATTTTGGTTACTGAAATTAGTAGTTATAAAGTAATTCCTAACTTCTATGTCTGTCGTTTTATTCTTAACAACTTTTTCATATCCGATTTTCTCTTTTGAACCAATTAAATAATAATTATTGGAGTCAAATCGATACATGGTTTTGAAAAAAGATTTATAAACATGCTTCCCATTTTTTCCTGTTTTATCTTTTGCTTTTGCAAATGAAGTTGGAGAAATCTCGGAACTAACTTCAATAATTATCTTTCTTTTTCTATCATAAGTTATAGTGTAGTCGTCTAACATTGCTGAACTATTATCTGCTGGTATAGCAGTCATAACATAGTAATCTTCATTGACTGGATGTGCTTTTACTAAAAAATCGTACTCTTTCTTAGCTCTCGGTTCCAAAAGCGGATTCAAATATTTGAAATTGTAATAGTTTTGCATAATATTATTCAAATTGTATCCTACAAGTTCATCCATTATATAATCTTCAACCAATCCGAAAGACCTATTTTGCTCTACCAATATAGTTGTGCTAAAATCATTTGGCTTTCCTGAAAGTTGAAAATTCAAGAGTCCATCATTGTAATTAGAATAAACTCCGTTAAGTTTAAAAAACTCTCTAGAATATACTTTCAATCTTGCTGGAACCGTGAGTTTTTTGGAAGAATTTTCTATTAAAGAAGCCAGTATTTTTTGTGGATGTTGCTTTGTTAAAATTATTTCATCTAATTTATTAAAACTACTTTTAAGAAAGATTACAGTTTCTCTTTCTTTTAATATTGTAGACCTAATTGTTTGAGAAACATAGGAAGTATGCGTTATTTGTATATTGGAAATTCCTTTTAGAAGAAAACTGACTTTTCCTTCAGCATTACTTAAATTAAGTTGCTTTGTTTTTAAGACTAAAACAGTTGCATCTTCAATAGCTAAATTAGTATCTGCATCTTTAAGAATTATAGATTTTTCTACCTCTTGAGAATAAAGATGACTTGAAAAAAATAAAAAAACAAATGCAATAAAACACTTCATACTTGAATTAGTTTATTAACAAATATATAAATTCTTTTAAAACATTGATAAATAATAGATTAAATATGTTTTATAAAATCATAACCTATTTAATTAAAACAAAAAAACCACCAACTATATCAACAGTTGGTGGTTTACTCTATATTTTGCAAAAAATAAGTTACTCGTTATGTAAAAACGATTGTCTGTTTAAAAGTGTTTCTTCACTTTCTACATGATTGTCATCAGGAATACAACAATCCACTGGACAAACTGCTGCACACTGAGGTTCTTCGTGAAAACCTTTACATTCTGTACATTTTCCAGGTACAATGTAGTAAACATCATCAGATACTGGCGTTTGAGCTGCATCAGCATCCACTTCAGTTCCGTCTGGAAGAATTACTTTTCCTCTTAACTTTGTACCGTCTTTGTATCTCCAATCATCTGCACCTTCATAGATTGCAGTATTTGGACATTCTGGCTCACATGCACCACAATTGATACATTCGTCTGTTATTATGATTGCCATCTTTACTTTTAGATATTAAATTTAAGATATTAGATTTAAAAAATCCTTAATCCTAAATGATTTGTTTAATTTTGTGCAAAATTACAATCAAAACCATTCATAAACAAGTTACAAATGTTACAAAAAGAAAAAATTAACGCTTTTGTAGAATTAGGAAAGTTTTTAAGCCAATTTTCGTTGGATAATAACACCAAAAATGAAGCTGTTCTAAATAATAATTTGTTCTATGATGATTTTATAAATTTGATTGAATTATCACAATCTCATAATGGTTGGTTTACACCGGAACAAGTTTATTTTGCTATAAATTCTTGGGCAGAAGCTTTGACAGAAGAAAATTTAGACAAATGGTTATCAAATTACGATTTCTCTAATGTGCAACCAAAAACAGTTGGATTAATCCTTGCCGGAAACATTCCATTAGTTGGTTTTCATGATTTTTTATCGGTAGTGGTTTCTGGTCATAAAGTTTTGGTAAAGACATCTTCCAACGATCAAAAATTATTGCCTTTCCTTGCTAACTATTTAATCTCTGTAAATTCTGAATTAGAAAATTACATCAAATTTACAGAAGGAAAATTAGAAAATTTTGATGCAGTAATTGCGACTGGAAGTAATAATACAGCAAGATATTTCGAATTTTATTTCAAAGACAAGCCAAGTATTATTCGTAAAAATAGAAATTCAGTTGCCGTTTTAACTGGAAATGAGTCGCATGAAGATTTAGTAAATTTAGGCGAAGATATTTTTAGATATTTTGGGTTAGGTTGTCGCAATGTTTCAAAACTTTTTATTCCAAAAGACTACAATTTTGAAAATTTCTTTAAAGCCATTTACGAATATAAAGATGTGATTTTTTACGAAAAATATTCTAACAACTACGATTATAATAAAGCCGTTTTTTTGATGAGTAATTTCAAATTGTTGGATAATGAATTTCTTACAATCAAAGAAGACACAAGTTACTCCTCACCGATTTCATCTGTTTTTTATGAATATTATGAGGACTTGAATGAAATAAAATCACGTTTAGAAAACGATGCTGACCAAATTCAATGCATTGTTTCAAAAGATGCAATAGAAAATTCAATACTATTTGGACAAACACAAAAACCAAAACTTTGGGATTATGCCGATAACGTTGACACTTTAGCATTTCTAAAGGAAATTTGATTGCATTTTTCTCAAAAATTGTTATAAACTATAACGATTTCGTTAATAACAAGGGCTGATTATTGTCAAATTCTAACCGCTTTTTCGTAGGCTATTTACGAAATTTGCGCTTTAAAATTTGCATTAACTTAACAATGAAAAAACACAACTACAGCGCTGGACCATGTATTCTTCCTCAAGAAGTCTTTGAAAAATCAGCACAAGCCATTTTAAATTTTAATAATTCCGATTTATCTATTTTAGAAATATCTCATAGAAGTAAAGATTTTGTTGCCGTTATGGACGAAGCAAGGGCTTTAGTTTTAGAACTTTTAGGATTGGAAGGAAAAGGATATCAAGCCTTATTTTTAGCTGGTGGAGCTAGCTTAGAATTCTTGATGGTTCCATACAATTTAATGAAAACGGATGGAAAAGCAGCTTATTTAGACACTGGAACATGGGCAAGTAATGCTATAAAAGAAGCCAAACATTTTGGAGAAACTCTAATAGTAGGTTCATCTAAAGAGCAAAATTACAATCACATTCCAAAAGGTTATTCAATTCCTGAGGATGCTTCCTATTTTCATTGTACAAGCAACAATACCATTTTTGGAACGCAAATGAAATCGTTTCCAACAACAAATGTTCCAGTAGTTTGTGATATGAGTTCGGATATTTTTTCTAGAACATTAGACTTTTCAAAATTTGATTTAATATATGCTGGAGCTCAAAAAAATATGGGACCAGCTGGTGCAACATTAGTAGTTGTAAAAGAAGAAATTTTAGGAAAATCTGGAAAATATATTCCAAGTATGTTGGATTATGAAAAACATATCAAAGCAGAAAGTATGTACAATACGCCGCCTGTTTTTCCTATTTATGCATCGCTTCTAACATTACAATGGTTGAAAAACCTTGGAGGAATTGCAGCAATTGAAAAAATCAACGAAGCTAAAGCCAACTTATTATATACAGAAATCGATAGAAATCCATTATTTAAAGGAACTGCAGTCGTTGAAGATAGAAGTATCATGAACGCCACGTTTTTATTAAATGATGAAAACCACGCACCTATTTTTGACAAAATGTGGAAAGAAGCAGGAATTTCTGGATTGCCTGGACATCGTTCTGTTGGAGGATATCGTGCATCAATGTACAATGCTTTGCCTCTAGAAAGCGTTCAAGTTTTGGTTGATGTAATGAAAGAGCTTGAATCTAAAATATAAAAAACAAAACATAAATTATAAATGAGTTTTAAATTTTAAACTCATAAACCTTTAAACTCATAAACTCAAATTATGAAAGTATTAGCTAACGACGGAATTTCAAAAAGCGGAATCAAAGCTTTAGAAAAAGGTGGATTTGAAGTAATTACAACCAAAGTAGCTCAAGAACAAGTTGCCAATTTCATCAATTCGAATAATGTTGATGTGATTTTAGTTAGAAGTGCAACCAAAGTTCGTAAAGACATTATTGATGTATGTCCAAATTTAAAAATCATTGGTCGCGGTGGCGTTGGAATGGACAATATTGATGTAGAATATGCTCGTAACAAAGGTATTCATGTAATCAACACGCCAGCATCTTCTTCTGAAAGTGTGGCAGAATTGGTTTTTGCGCACTTATTTACTGGAGTTCGTTTCTTGCACGATTCGAACAGAAATATGCCTTTAGAAGGTGATACTAATTTTGAAGGTTTGAAAAAAGCTTATGCAAATGGTATCGAACTTCGTGGCAAAACATTAGGAATTATTGGTTTTGGAAGAATTGGTCAAGCGGTTGCAAAAATGGCACTTGGACTTGGAATGAAAGTAATTGCTGCAGATAAATTTTTAAGCAATGCCGAAATCAGAGTTGATTTTTACACTGGTCAATTCATAAATGTTGATATTATTACAGAACCATTAGAAGATTTATTCAAACATTCTGATTTTATTACACTTCACGTTCCTGCGCAAGAAGGTTATGTAATTGATGCCGATGAAATTGCTCAAATGAAAGACAATGTAGGAATCGTAAATTGTGCTCGTGGTGGTGTTATTAATGAAGTTGCTTTAATCGAAGCTTTAGATAATGATAAAATCCTATTTGCAGGTTTAGATGTTTTTGAAAATGAACCAACTCCTGAAATTCAAATTTTGATGCATCCTAGAATTTCGTTAACGCCTCATATTGGTGCTGCAACTCTAGAAGCGCAAGACAGAATCGGAACCGAATTAGCCGAACAAATTATTGGTCTATTAAAGAAGTAATCAACTTCAAAAAAAATAGAATCCAAATCTGAAGTAAAATTTAGATTTGGATTTTTTTGTAGAATAAATTTGACGTTTTATAAATTTGCTTTTAAACTTTTATACCTTTGTTAAAACTAAAAACAAAAAACTATGTTTGAACAACTTACAGAATTAGTAAAACAATTTGGTGGTGATGCAGTAGTAAACAATCCTGCAGTACCAAACGAACAAAATGAAGCCGTAATGGAAGAAGCTGGAGGTTCAATCCTTTCTGGTTTAAAAGATATGGTTGCTAGTGGAAATATTGGTGATTTAGCAGGATTACTTTCTGGTAAAACTCCAATTGATATGAACAATCCAGTAGTTCAAGAATTAACAGGAAAAGTAACAGGAAACCTTGGAGAAAAATTCGGTTTATCTTCAGAAGCTGCTGGAAGTGTAGCTGGTGGTTTAATTCCTCAAATATTAGGTGGATTGATTAATAAAGCTAAAGATCCTAACCAACCTGGATTTAATATTACAGATTTGATTAGCTCAATTTCAGGTGGAAATGGTGGTGGATTGATGGATGCTGTTACTAAATACGGTGGTCAATTTGGTTTAGACCAAGATGGTGACGGACAAGTTGGAATGAGTGACGCAATTTCTGCTGTGACTAAAAAATCTGGTGGACTTGGAGGTTTATTAGGAAAACTTTTTGGAAAATAATTAAATGAAATTCTTTTCAATAATAACCATCACTTTTACAGTGGTGGTTTTTTTATGGCTAAATGTGAGAATCATGTAATCATTATCCTCATTTTTGTAACATAAAAGCTTGAATTTCTTCTCAATTTTGTTGTTGATATTAATTATAACATTAATAATAAAACAATGAAATCATCAAAAAAACTAGGAATTTGGATGGATCATTCTAATGCCTATTTAATCGAATTTCCTTCAGAGGTAAAAGAAACCAAAACCATAACTTCCGATTTTACTTATGAAGATAAGGTAGAAACTTTAAAACGAAGTGAAAATGAAATGCATAACAAAGAGCAGCAAAAACATACAACTTTTTACAAAAATATTGCTGCTGAAATTGAAAAATATGATGAAGTCCTTCTATTTGGTCCAACGGATGCAAAAGCAGAATTATTCAATATTTTAAAATCTGATTCAAAATACAGCAAAGTCAAAATTAAAGTCAAAAATGCTGATAAAATGAGTGATATAGAGCAACATCATTTCATTAGAGATTATTTCAACCGTTTAGAATTCAAAATGTAAATTAAGCCAAATGAAAGATACTCAAAAAAAAGACCATGAGAAATTAGATGAATTTCCTGGTTATCCTCATTATCCTGCCAATGAAGATATTTATAACCAACTTGAAAAAAAAATTGATATAAATCCTGAAGATATTTCTAAAAAGAAACCATTCATCCAAATTGATAATACTTCTGAATTAAATGAAAAAGATTTCGATCAAGATCAAACTGGTGAAGATTTAGACATTCCAGGAACTGAACTTGATGACGAGCAAGAAGAAGTTGGTAGCGAAGATGAAGAAAACAACTATTACAGTATTGGTGGTGACAATCATAACGATTTGGACGAAGATAAAGGAGAATAATTTCAGCAAATAAAATGATGTTTGGTACTAACAAATTACATTTATATTTTATGGCTTGAAAAGAGTATCTCAGTTATTGAGGTACTTTTTTTTGTTAAAACAGTTATAAATCAAATCACAATAGATTGAATTTTAGTAACTTTATAAAAAATATATTGTGAAAAATCTAATTTACTTTTTTGTAATACTTGTTTTTATAATTGGATGCTCTTCAACAAATAAATCTATTTCAACAACTAATGAGAATTCGACAAAAGCATCCGATACTATTAGAATTGCAAATGACTCTTTAGAATATGAAGTCATAATTATTGATGTTGGATTTAATTCTTGGTTATATTCTCAAGCAAGACAAAGAGGATTTTATTCAGAAAGCTATTTGGAAGACAGAAATAGAATCTATGTAAATGAATGGAATAATCGTGCAAGACAACCGCTACGTTACAATCCTAATTTATATGAAATGCAAATAAATTACGATTCTAATATTCACTATGGTTACGAAGTAAACTACTTGATTTATAATTATTTCATTTATTTTCAAATAACATACAAACAACAACTCGCCGGATTTGTTCCACGTCCATAAATTGAGTAAATTTGCACTTTATTTTAGAAAATGGGAAGTTTTAAAGAACGTTGGAACATAACATCAGATTGGCAAGTAGTTGTCATACTTGTTGTATTTGCTGCTACTGGTATATCATCTTCTATTATATCTAAACCTTTTTTAGCATTACTAGGAATTTACAAAGAATCAACCTCACCATGGATTTATTATCCTCTGTACATTATCCTTATTTTTCCATTTTACCAAGTACTATTAGTTTTTTACGGATTCTTATTTGGTCAATTCAAATTCTTTTGGGCTTTTGAAAAGAAAATGCTTCGCAGCATGAAACTTGGATTTATCGCCGATTTTTTTGAGAAATAAAAAAAGGAACTATTGAAGTTCCTTTAAATTATTATCCTCTTGACTTTTAATCACATAAGTGTAAATCCATGTCAGAGTAAAAGTTGGAATGAAATCACTAAAAGGTAATATCTCTTCTAAAAACTCTATTATTCCACCCACTTTACCAATGGAACCTTTATACATATAAGATAACATAAAAGCGGCTAATGGTGCCCAAATGGTATCTGCAAGTTCTCCAAAAACTGGAACTAAATAGGTTAACATACCAACCAAATCAAGAAAAATACCTAAAAATAAATTTCTTTGTTTGTTACTTAAGTTGGTCAATGCATCCGATTGTAATATCATTTCTAATTTAATTTATAATTTGGAAATGATATTACAAATCTAATGCCAAACTATTTAGGCTGATTAATCATGTTGAAAAAGTCGTTTCTGTTTTCTTTTTCATTGAAAATTCCACCGTACTGAATGGTTGAAGTATAACTCGATTCATCTTTAATTCCACGACTTGACACACACAAATGTGTAGCTTCCATCACAACAATTACGTTATCAGTTTCTAGAACAGTTTTCAATTCGTTGTAAATCTGCATAATCAAACGCTCTTGCACTTGCGGACGACGAGAATAATAATCTACTATCCTATTCAATTTTGACAATCCAATAACTTTTCCACTAGATACATAGCCAATGTGAGCTTTTCCAACTATTGGTAAAAAATGGTGCTCGCAAGTTGAGTTGAAACTAATGTTAGCTTCGACCAACATCTTGTCATAATTATAACTGTTGTCAAAAACCGATATTTTTGGTTTGTTCGCTGGATTCAATCCAGAAAATATTTCTTGAATAAACATTTTAGCAACTCTGTGAGGTGTTCCTTGAAGACTATCATCAGTCATGTCTAATCCCATTTCTTCCATAATGATATGGAAATGCTTTTCTATGGTTTGCATTTTGTCAGCATCCGATTTGTCAAATGCATCAGGACGCAAAGGAGTTTCTGCTGATGTCATCTGATGATTATCGCCAATCAATTCGTAAATTTCTTTTTCAATTAATGTGTTCATGGCTATTTTATTTTGGGTTTATTTTGTTTAACAAATTTACGATAATTTTAAACAAAAAGTTTTCTTTAACTTTTATTTATTATTTATTCAACGATAAAAAAAATCTATATCACTCATTTTTTATAAAATACTTTGTTACTTTGTGAAAAATTGAAGCATGATTACAGCCAAAAATATTCACAAGTTTTATGATAGTTTACAAGTCTTAAAAGGTGTTGATTTACATATAAAAAAAGGTGAAATTGTATCCATTGTAGGTGCATCTGGTGCAGGAAAAACAACGCTATTGCAAATCCTTGGAACGTTAGACAAACCTTCTTTAGAAAATGGAACTTCATTAACCATAAATGAGGAAGACATTTTAAAAATGAATGACAAATTGTTATCTAAATTTAGAAACCAACATTTGGGATTTATTTTTCAATTTCATCAATTATTACCTGAATTTACAGCTTTAGAAAACGTTTGTATTCCAGCATTTATTGGTGGAAAAGAAAAAAAAGAAACCGAAACAGAAGCAAAAAGATTACTTGATTATTTGGGATTATCACACAGAATTGATCACAAACCCAACGAACTTTCGGGCGGTGAACAACAAAGAGTTGCAGTTGCAAGAGCTTTAATCAACAAACCAGCAGTGATTTTCGCCGATGAACCTTCAGGAAATTTAGATACGGCTTCTGCAGAAAATTTACATCAATTGTTTTTCAAACTTCGTGATGAATTTGGACAAACCTTCGTAATTGTAACCCACAACGAAGAATTAGCCAACATGGCAGACCGAAAATTGGTTATGGTTGATGGACAGATTAGTAATTAAAAAGTTGCGAGTTTCGGGTTGCGGGTTTCGGGTTTCGGGTTTCGGGTTCTGTAATAAACATAAAATTACTTAAACTCTCAAACTTTTAAACTCTTAAACTTTTAAACCTTTAAACTCTTAAACTTTCAAACAAAAAGTAAATGCTTCTAATACTTCTATCATGGATTTATATTCTCTTCACCACAATCAATCTTGGTTTTGGTTTTGATAGATGTATTGGATTGAAAAATAAAAATTTCGCGATTACATCCATTTTAGGATTGTTTTCTGTTACTATTCTTGCGAGTATTTGGGCCATTTTTGGCAGAATTAATTTTGAATTTCATGGAGTTCTCTTGATTCTAAATCTTTTACTTTTTTTTAAATTCCAAAAGGAGATTATTGAAAACTATAAAAGCTTTTGGATTGAACTACAATCACTATCAAAAAAGCTAAAAATCTTTTTATTCACAATTACTTTAATGATAGTTGCGCAATGCAGCTCCATTCCTTATGTAATTGATAATGAGTCTTATTACATTCAAACCATCAAATGGATTAATGAATACGGATTTGTAAAAGGAATTGTGAATTTGCATTTTTTTCTTGGTCAAACGAGTGGTTGGCACATTACGCAAAGTGTTTTTAATTTTTCATTTCTGTATTCCAATTTCAATGATTTAAGTGGATTTGTAATGCTTTTGGGAACCATTTTTTCTATCCAAAAACTTCAAGAATTTTACCAAAATAAGAACTCCAATTATCTTTTGATAGGATTGTTTCCGATAGCGAGTATTTTCCTTTTTCAATTTATTAGCGCGCCTTCGCCTGATATTCCAGTTTATGTTTTGTCATTTATCATCTTTTTTTACTTTTTAGAAAATTTCAAAAAATGTACTGTTGAAGTTTTTAATTTGATTGTAATTCTGATACTTTTTACACTTTATATTAAAAATACCACTTTAACTTTTGTTATAATTCCAATCGTATTATTGATTCAAAATTTCAAAATTCTATCAAAAAATTTATCAAAATCGTTTCTATTGGCAACTATTGTTTTGATACTTTTTATAACGAAAAACATGATTATTTGTGGTTCGCCAGTTTTTCCATCCAAATTATTTTCATCCTTAACTATGGATTATGCGATTCCTGATAGTATTGAAAGTTTTTATTACGACCAATTAAAATATTATGGTTACTTCGTCGATTTGCAACAATACAATTCTATGTCGGCTTTCGATTTATTTTTAAGATGGTTGTCACTTCCAAAACTAAATGGATTATTCAATAAATTGAGTGTTTTACTAATTATAATTACACCCTTTTTTATCTATAAATTTCAAAACAAGAAAGCAGTTTGGATACTTTATATTTTGATGGTTTTGCAATTAATCATCCTTTTCGCAACATCGCCTCAATATCGATTTTTCATGAATTTTATCTTATTCTTTTCGCTGTTTTGCTTCATTTGTTTGTTTCAAAATAAAAGAATAATCAATGCTGTTTTATTGCTTTCGTTAGTTCCAACGCTACTAATTCTATTTCTTCCTATCAATTTAAATCGTTTTTCAAATTACAAATTCATGATGGAACTCAGTAATTTTTCAACAGAGAACATCATTTTTCCTCATGAAAACACTAAAAACAATACATCATTTGAAGTTATACAATTAGGCAATTTAAAATACAACTCTCCTATCCAAAACGACTTCTTTTGGGCAAATGGAAACGGAGCACTTCCTTGCGTAAATAAAGACCAAATCGCTTATTTCAAAAAATACTTTTATATCATTCCACAACAAAGAAGCAAAGATTTAAAAGACGGATTTTATGCCAAAAAAATCAACAAAAATGACTAATTCCGAATTAAAATCCTTCCTTGACGAGAAAGTAGAATTATACAACAATCCGAAGTTTATTGAAAGTGATCCTATACAAATTCCGCATGCTTTTTCTTTGAAAGAAGACATTGAAATTGCAGGATTTTTATCGGCAACAATCGCTTGGGGAAACCGTAAAATGATAATCAATAATGCTAAAAAAATGATGGATTTCATGGGAAATTCACCATACGATTTTGTCCTAAACCATCAAGATTACCAGCTCGAAAAATTAGAGAATTTCGTTCATCGCACTTTCAATGGTGGCGATATGATTACGTTTGTAAAAGGTTTACAAAATATTTACACCAATCATAATGGTTTGGAAGCTGTTTTTTCAAAAAACATTGAGAAAGATTCAATGCAAAAAAGTATTTCCGAATTTAAGAAAGTGTTCTTCGAAATCAATCATCAAAATCGCACTCAAAAACACATTTCTGATCCTTTAAATAATTCGGCAGCAAAAAGAATAAACATGTTTCTTCGTTGGATGGTTCGAAACGATAAAAAAGGAGTTGATTTTGGAATTTGGAAAACCATTCCGACTTCCGCATTATCTTGTCCATTGGATGTTCATTCAGGAAATGTAGCTCGAAAATTAGAATTACTTTCTAGAAAACAAAACGATGCAAAAGCACTTTCAGAATTAGACTCCAGCCTTAGAAAATTAGACGCAAATGATCCAGTAAAATATGATTTTGCATTATTTGGTTTGGGAGTTTTTGAGAAGTTTTAAATTAATAGTTACGCATTTTTTTAAAAGCATCACTTTTGGCAATAAGAAATTCATAAATTTTAAGGTATTCCATTTCTTTCATTAAAACCGAAGATTGCACATCCACGCCACAGTATTCTTTGAATATAGTTATATCTTCTTCTTTTAATTTTAAAGTTTTAACATAAAAATCTTTGTCAAAATTAGACTCCAAATAATCGATAAAACGAACTTCTTCATTCTTTTTATCTTCATCATCATCACCAAAAAGACTTTTCACAAACTTTGATACTCCTTTACCCATTCTAACAAAATCTAATCCATTGGGAGTCCTTCCGTCATAAACGCCCACTACTTTTGGTGTTGAAGCTTCTTTAGCAACTGTAATCTTATCAATATCCTCCTGACTTACTATATTTTTATACTTAAATTTATTAGCAACTTTAACTTCATCAAGTTCAATTGGCATTTTAGATAAATTAATTTGTAGCCAATTAGCATCTATGTCTTTCTGAGTGATAATTAATTTATAATTATTAAACTCGTTTACAAACAACACTAATTTATCACCAACAGCGACTTTAATTTTAAACTCTCCATTGTTATTAGTTACAACAAGCGTGTTTTGTGTAAAATTAATAACGTCAACTTTAGCCATAGGAAAATTGTCGTTCACAACTTTTCCTGAAATCACTTTCTCGGTTTGAGAACAAACATTTTGAATAAAAAAAAGTAAAATAAAAAAGTAGTTTATCTTCATAAGGTTCTGTTATACTTCATAAAAGTATTTGAAACATTCAAAATAAAAACACAAGTAACCTATAATCTTATGTTAAATAAAAACTTACAACTGTAATACAAATAAGAAAAAGGAACCTCAAGTTCATTAAAATTTTAAGTTTTAATCAAATATAATTTGAACTAAAAATTGCAATTGATATTGATTTTTTATGCTATTTTTGTCCAAATAATAACACAACAACACAACTATGCTTATCATCGGAATTGCAGGCGGAACAGGTTCAGGAAAAACAACTGTTGTTCACCAAATTATGAACGAACTTCCAGAAACTGAAGTCGGAATTATTTCTCAAGACTCTTACTACAAACAAAATGTAGGCATGAGTTATGAAGAGAGAAGCAACATCAATTTTGATCATCCACGTGCCATTGACTTTGAACTTTTAGTACAACATTTAAAAGAGTTGAAAGCCGGAAAAACCATCGACCAACCTGTTTATTCTTTCGTTACGCACAACAGAACCGACGATACTATTTCAACACATCCAAGAAAAGTAATGATTGTAGAAGGAATTCTTATACTTACCAATCCAGAACTTCGTGAGATGTTTGATGTAAAAGTTTTTGTTCACGCCGATTCAGACGAGCGTTTAATTCGTCGTTTAAAACGTGATATTGCTGAGCGTGGTCGAGATATGGAAGAAGTTTTAAACCGTTACCAAACTACACTAAAACCAATGCACCAACAGTTCATCGAACCAACAAAAGCATTTGCAGACATTATCATTCCAAATGACAAATACAATACCGTTGCTATCGATGTAGTTCGTGCTGTAATCAACCAACGCTTAGTCTAATTTTATATCTGAAATAAATGAAAAATTGGTTTCAAAACCTTATTAGTGATTTTCCGTTTCTTAAATTTTTAGGAAGCAAATACACTTTGGTTTCCTTATTTTTCATCGTTTGGATGCTTTTTCTTGACAACTATTCTTATATGGATAGTCGTGTTTTAGATAAAGAAATCAACGAATTAGAAGACAATAAAAGATACTACCAAGAAGAAATCGCTAAGGACAAACAAAGCATTAAAAACCTAAACAATCCTGGTCAAACCGAAAAATATGCTCGCGAGAAATACTACATGAAAAAAGACAGCGAAGACATATACATCATTGACATCGAAGAGGATAGAATTAAAGACAGTATAGAAGGAGCGAAACAGTAGTCCTTTCGAAAATGGCAATTCCTGCTTTCCTCTCGTCCCAAAAGACGAGATCCAATCAGGGCTAGATTGTGAACTTTAAACTAGATATCACGGTTTTAAAGAAACTCATTCGAAAAAAATTATCATTTATCAGTATTAGAATTTAACCATCGAAAAAGTATATACCTATTTTGCAAAAAATCAAATTTAAATCTTCAAAAAAAGATAATTTTTGACTAAATTTGAAGTATCAAAAAGCAAAATACTTGTGAGCACAAATAAACCACTTTTTACAGATTTTGAAAGCGTAAGTTCCAAACAATGGAAACAGCAAATTCAATACGAACTCAAAGGCGCTGATTACAACGAAACACTCGTTTGGGAAAGCCCAGAAGGAATCAAAGTAAAACCATTTTATCACAATGATGAAGTGGAAGAAACAGATTTTAAAATTTCAATAAATTCTCCAGAAAAAGCTTTTGAAATCCTTCAAAACATCTTCGTTCACGACGTGAAAAAATCTAACGAACGAGCTTTAGACACATTAAATCGCGGTGCAGAATGTATTCGTTTTACGATAGAAAACGATACCATTTCTATAGCAGATTTGATGCAAAATCTTCCTTTAGAAAAAACAACTTACTATTTTAATTTGCCATTTCTATCGGTAGATTTCGCAACTAAAGTAAGTGAATATGCTGCCAAAAATCATGCAAAATTCGTAATCCAAATTGATCCAATTGGGCAACTTACTAAAGACGGAAATTGGTTTGAAAACCTAGAAAGTGATTTTGAAAAACTAAATACTATTGCAAGTTCATCAGCAATTAATTATCTAAATATTAGTTCGGGAATTTATCAAAATGCTGGAGCCAATATGGTGCAACAATTAGCTTACACTTTGGCTCATGCCAATGAATATTTCAATAGAATTCCGGCATTAAAACATCCCATAACAATTGAAGTCGCAGTTGGAACCAACTACTTTTTCGAAATTGCAAAATTGAGAGCTTTACGACTTTTGTTCAACACTTTAGCAAAAGAGTTCCATCATAATTTTGATTGTAACATCATCGTAACACCAACTCGTAGAAACAAAACCATTTACGATTACAACGTAAACATGCTACGAACTACAACCGAATGTATGTCGGCAATTCTTGGTGGTGCTAATGTTGTAGCCAATTTACCTTACGATGCATTATATCATAAAGACAACGAATTTGGCGATAGAATTGCTAGAAACCAACTTTTAGTTTTAAAACACGAAAGTTATTTTGATAAAGTAAATAATCCTGCTGATGGCGCTTATTATATTGAAAATCTAACGCAACAATTAGCAGAAAAAGCATTAGAATTATTCAAAGACATTGAAAAAAATGGTGGTTTAATTACCCAATTAATGGAAGGAACTATTCAACGAAAAATCAGTGAAAGTGCCAACAAAGAGCAAGAATTATTCGACAATGGTAAAGAAATATTATTAGGAACCAACAAATATCCAAACAAAAACGATAGCATGAAAAACGATTTGGAATTGTATCCTTTTGTAAAACAAAATCCGCGCAAAACGCTCATCACTCCTATCATTGAAAAAAGATTGGCAGAGAAATTAGAGCAAGAGCGATTATCTCAAGAATCATAACCATGAGAAAAAATATACAACATATAACTTTGGAAAGTTCGAAAAACTCGAAACCCGAAACCCGAAACTCGGAACTTTTCCACACTGCTGAAAATATTGAAGTAAAACCAACTTATTCTAAAGAAGACATTGAAAATTTGGAACACATTGGTTTTGGAGCAGGATTTGCACCCAATCTTCGTGGACCTTATGCTACCATGTACGTTCGTCGTCCTTGGACCATTCGTCAATATGCTGGATTTTCAACTGCTGAAGAAAGTAATGCTTTCTACAGAAGAAATCTTGCTGCTGGACAAAAAGGACTTTCGGTAGCATTTGATTTAGCTACTCACAGAGGTTACGATTCTGACCACGAACGCGTTTTTGGAGACGTTGGAAAAGCTGGAGTTGCTATCGATTCGGTTGAAGATATGAAAATTCTTTTCGACCAAATTCCATTGGGTGAAATGTCGGTTTCTATGACAATGAATGGTGCTGTTTTACCCATTATGGCATTTTATATTGTTGCTGCAGAAGAACAAGGTGTAACTCCTAACCTACTTTCAGGAACGATTCAAAATGATATTTTGAAGGAATTTATGGTTAGAAATACCTACATCTATCCACCAACGCCTTCGATGAAAATCATTGCTGATATTTTTGAATATACGAGCAAAAAAATGCCAAAATTCAACTCGATTTCTATTTCAGGTTACCACATGCAAGAAGCTGGAGCTACTGCAGATATTGAGTTGGCCTACACTTTAGCAGACGGTTTGGAATACATTAGAACAGGTTTAGCAACCGGAATGAAAATCGATGAGTTCGCTCCTCGCCTTTCCTTTTTCTGGGCTATTGGAATGAATCATTTTATGGAAATTGCCAAAATGCGTGCCGGAAGAATGTTGTGGGCAAAATTGCTAAAACAATTCCATCCGCAAGATGAAAAATCATTGGCATTGCGAACGCATTGTCAAACTTCGGGTTGGAGTTTAACTGAGCAAGATCCTTTTAATAATGTGGCTAGAACTGCTATTGAAGCAGCTGCTGCGGCTTTTGGAGGAACACAATCGTTGCATACCAACGCATTGGACGAAGCGATTGCATTACCAACCGATTTCTCGGCTAGAATTGCAAGAAATACGCAAATCTTTTTACAAGAAGAAACCAAAATTTGCAAAACGGTCGATCCTTGGGCTGGAAGTTATTATGTAGAAAGTTTGACCAACGAAATTGCACAAAACGCTTGGAAACTTATTGAAGAAGTAGAAGAATTAGGAGGAATGACGAAAGCCATCGAAGCTGGAATTCCAAAATTGCGTATTGAAGAAGCTGCGGCTCGAAAACAAGCTAGAATTGATAGTAGCCAAGATATCATTGTTGGCGTTAACAAATTCAGATTAGAAAAAGAAGATCCATTACAGATTTTAGATGTAGATAACGATATGGTGCGCAAGCAACAAATTGAGCGTTTGACACAAATAAAAGCAACTCGCGATAATACTAAAGTTGCCGAATGTTTAGCAAAATTAACCGATTGTGCTAAAAACTCTAATGGAAATTTATTAGATTTGGCAGTAGAAGCAGCAAGAAACAGAGCAACATTAGGTGAAATTAGTGATGCTTTAGAAGCAGTTTTCGGTAGATATAAAGCACAAATTAGAAGTTTTAGCGGCGTGTATAGTAAAGAGATTAAAAACGACGAAAGTTTTGAAAAAGCAAAACAACTAGCCGATGCCTTCGCCAAAAAAGAAGGTCGTCGTCCTAGAATTATGATTGCCAAAATGGGACAAGACGGACACGATCGTGGTGCGAAAGTAGTTGCCACAGGTTATGCCGACGTAGGTTTTGACGTGGATATTGGTCCGTTATTTCAAACGCCACAAGAAGCTGCGAAACAAGCCGTAGAAAACGACGTTCACATTCTTGGAGTTTCATCTCTTGCTGCTGGACACAAAACTTTAGTGCCACAAGTTATTGCAGAACTTAAAAAATACGGACGCGAAGATATTATGGTAATTGTTGGTGGCGTAATTCCTGCGCAAGATTACCAATTTCTTTTTGATGCTGGAGCGGTTGCCGTTTTTGGTCCTGGAACTAAAATTAGTGAAGCTGCAATTAGTATTTTGGAGGTGCTTTTGGAGGATTAAAACAATAACGTTAAATAAAAAAACGCCGACTTTTCAGTCGGCGTTTTTTTATTGAGAATCTAATTGATCAATATATTTATTCAAATCAATTGGTCTAACAGTACCTAATTTTTGTAATTCTAGAAGAAGCTTAAGAAAAAAGAATATTAAAGTTTCATTATTACTACTAAATTTAATTTTTTCAGAACTGTCAAAAACAAATGATTTATCATTTAAAACACATCCAATATTCATTTCTCTATTCTTTTTTAAAGTTTTAAAACATTTATCAAATGGTTCCGATATTTCTATTGAATCTGTCCAAGAATTCTCTAATGACAAAAAACCACCTAAAATATTAAACAATTTAGGAGCATTCTTAATCTCACCTCTATCAACTACTGGAGCTGTTGTCCTATTCAGAACTCTTACACTTTCTACTTTATCAGCTGCATATTCTAAATTGCCTTTAGATATATCTTGCTTTGCTTCAAAAACGGCATAAACACTTTCAACAGGCAAATACTTAATTCCATTTCTATTTAATATGAATGGTGTATATTGCTTATCATATATTACAATATCAATAGCATCACTTCTATTACCTTCAAAATCTATTATTATTGCTTTTGTTACAGAGTATCTTTTGGGAAGGTACTTTTCAAAAAATTCCAACCATATATTTTCACTTCCATCACCTTTAGTTGGTTCATGAGGAGTGTTTTCTCTTATTGATTCTAAATCAGCGACCATTGCTTTTTGTAGACCAATAAAAAGGCTTTTCATATTAATTTTTTCGTTTTCACTCATACTTATATATTTTCTTATTAAAATAAACATTAAAACTGTAGTCTCTAATTCCTCTTTTGTCAAAACCAACGATTAATAAAATTGGGTTTTGAACATCTCCGCTAGCTATTTTTTTTAATGCGTTAAAATCTGTCTGACTATATCTAGAATCTGAATTAGGATGTGTATGCCATTCACCTATGTAGTGAATCCCTTCATCTTCGTATAGTTTAATCAATTCTTCTTTTGTTTCTTTATTAACAATATGTTTAAATGAAACTGGTGAGTTTGAATATTCTAAAGCAACAATTTGTTTGACAATTATTGCTTTACTTTTGTCATTAGAATATTTACCTAATAAATAACCTCCAATTTCATTTGGATAATGTAATAAAGCGACATCCAACAATTCATTTAAAAGATTATCATCATATTCAATCTTTAAACCAATTACATTATTAGATTTTATCATTGATTAATCTTTTAATTTAATTATATAGTTTTCCTCTTCTTTCACTTCCAACATAAAAGTTTTTAATGGTAATGCTTTTTCCAATCTATAATTAATATTACTTAATGCATAATTTAAAAGAGCACTAATATTATGAAAAGATGCTCTAAAAGTAGGATTCCAACAACCTTGAGGGAAAAATAAATCATCTAAATCCTGTTTGATAGTGTTATAAATTTTTGAATTTTCCTCATATATATTTTCATTTCCAATAATACATACCAATTCATTTGCATTATTAGATATAGAAATCGTAATCATGTTTGTTGTAATATTTAAATCATCAAGAATTAAATTAACATCATTATTTGCAGTGCAATTAATTACATAATCATAACTATTTAGAAAATTTGAATATCTTAATTTTAAATCGTCTGACAGTAAAGGAATAATTGAATAATCAAATTTTGTAATATTCACAAAAGGTGAAATTTCAAATAAAATTTGACTTAACTCATCTATTTTTTTTGTTTCTCCTTGTGAAAAATTATATTTAGCTCTACAGATATTTCCAATCTCTTTATTGTCATTGTCAAAAAAATCTAAAAATTTACAACCTCCGCGAACGAGAGATTCCGATAAATTACTTCCTATTGCTCCAACTCCAATTAAAAGTATTTTACCATCAGATAAACTTTCATGCAGCTTTCCTCTTCCAAAAAAAAGTTCATAAGAACTATCAACAGTTTTAAACCAAGTTATTTTTCTATTCAATATTTTTCCTTTAAAAACAGGAATGTCATAATAATCAATTTTTATTGTTTCAAAATTTATTTTTCCTTTCCCAATTGGATATCCAAATAACAATGTAAAATATTTCCCATCTATTAAATCTTTCTTATCAATATTTTTCACCGAATCGTTTAGAAATTTTAGAAAAGGACTATTAAAAGTACTTTCAAAATCAATCCAATTATTAAACGAAAAATTTCTATAATAAACTGGAACTCTATCAGAAATGAAATACAAACCTTTTAAAGAATTTTTAAATTCACTATTGTGTTTATTCCAACTAAATACAATGTTTAACTTTTCCTTTTGACTTTTTAAGCATTGAACTAAATAGGTGTTTTTTAAACTTAGATTATTCTTTTGTGTGAAATAAAAAAAGCCAAAATCATTTTCTTTAGGCTTAGAATCAGTGTCACAAAATAAAAACACATGATTAATCTCTTGATTTTCGTAAAATAAATATTCAAAATGATTATCGTTTACTTCATCAATGTAGTATTTATCAGTCCATTCTAATAATGCTTTAATGTCAGATTCAAGTTTTAATTTTAAATGAGGCGTTGTTAAAGTGTGGAAACAAACTGATCCATCATAATTTATATGAGCAAACTTTTTTAAATAATTATTGTAAAATGTAATTGATTCAGTTTTACCAGTTTTTAAAGGATAATTCAAATTTATTTCAACATCAAATATTATATTTTCTTTAACTTGGCATATAACTTCAATTTTACCCTTGATTATATTATCAACAACCTCAAAATCTTTTACTATTTTGAGGTTATTTGTGAACTGTTGAAAAACTGTATTTACATCTAATACTTTTTTTTCCATTCTATCCAAATTGATTACTTGGTGGAATTATGGCACTTGAAGAATTATTGATTCTATAACTGTTTTTTGATTCAGTTTCAACTATTTTATACTTTTCATTTTCTTTGAAATAGTTTTTTAAATTTTCTTCATTTAATTCAACATTATCAAGAATATTTTGAAAATCATTTTTTAAAGAGTTTTTTTGATAACTATCTAGAGTCTTTGCTATATCGTTACTAGTGTTTCCTGGATCTTTCAAAGTAAAGTTTTCTTTAGTAATTTCATCTTTAATATACTCTAAAACAATTTTGAGTTTTTCCCAAAGATTCCCTGAAACAATCTTATTATCAAAAGCTTTGATAACAATTAATTCCATAAAAAAAGATTTAAAATCCTTGTTTTTTTGATATTTCCAAATCTTTAACAATCGAATTATTTGTCTCTCGTCTTGCTTACCTTTAATATTGTCAATTTGTGCATGAATATTAGTTTGTGTATAATTACCATCATAGGTATTAATATTGATGTTTAAATAATGCTCTTTAGGGTAATCATCTTTGCTTAATTCTCTTCCAGGCACGACATCAATTTGAATTACATCACCATCATTATCTGAAAAAAATTCAATACCAATAGATACTTTTTGCTTTCTAACGGTAGCAACATCTTTATATTCCTCATATAAAAAATCATAGACATCGTTAAACATTTCTTCAATAGTTGAAAAGGAATTTCTTTTAAATGGAACAGCTAAATCCAAATCAAATTTGGAATTTATTGCCGTATGTTTTGCATAAGAACCTGAATTAAAAGGAGAATAAATTTTTTCTTCATACTTTCCTTCAAGTTTTTCTTTAATCTCTTTCCTCTTTTCTTTGAACTTATCGAATAAGTCATCGATATGTTTCATTTTGTGTGTTTCTATAACACTTCCTAAATAATCTGCTTTGTTAAAACTCATTCTCCTCAGTTTTTTTTTAATTGTACACAAGTTTGTTAGTCGGTATTGAGTATGAGACCGAGAAGAAAAAACCGTTAAAAAATTTGCAGGAGAAAAAAAATAGAATAGATTTGCACCTCCAAATAAAATCCTCTCCATTCTTGCTATTGGAGGAATTTTAAGAAAACAATAAAAGAGTCCTGAATTGCGAGTTCGGCGGACTCTTTTTTTATTCTCACAAATTGTGCCAATTATCCTTACAAAAAAAACATTAAAATACTACAAGAAAAAAACTGACACTTAATCGATAAAAATTGTATTTAATCTAAAAAACTGACAGTTCAACATTTTTATAAAAACTGACAGAACAATTTTTTCTGCCATTATTTCAGCAGAAAAAAAATAAAGCCTGCCAAAATTCTTATTTTGAGTCATTTAAGAAAAACAAAAATAGTATCATTACCTCATCTCATAAAACTATTACTATTTATAAAAAAAACATTTATTTTTACTAAAAATTAATTTTATGAAAAAATATATTGCATTACTTTTAATAGTTGTTCTAAGCCAATTGAGTAGCGCACAAAATTATTGTTCTTATTTGCCCTATTTTTCAAACAATTTATATGGCTTAGTTAATGACAAACAAGAGCAAATTGTTGAACCAAAATACAAAGAAGCAGAAATTATCAATGAATTTTCATTTGTTATATTTGATAAAATTCATTGCTATGATTTGTTCAATGGAAAATATGTAAACATTCCCTATTCTAAAGAAAATTCTTTTGTTGTAATTAGTAATGAACTTTTTGTTTTTAATTCAAAAGGCAACACTTTAATAAATCCTTATACAAAGGAAAAAATTCCTTTAAAATTGAAATACAAATTCATGTACAACAGAACTTTTTATGATTTTAAATCTAAAAAAAGTTGTGATTTGATTTTTGCTTACACCAATGATGAAAAACAATTATTTTTTAAAAATGATAAAACTTTAAGTCCTGCAATTATTGGAAAGTACAATTTTAAAAATTATGATATTATTCAAATTAACGTCGATAATTTTATACAAAACATTGGTTTACTAATTTTAAATGAAGACAAAACTTTTAGTTGCTATAATTATGATGGTACGAAATCTTTTAAAATAAACACCTCAGAAATAGAAAAAACGACTGAATATGCTATTGAGTTTAAAAAAAGTGTTCATCAAAAATTTGTAGATTTCTTTGGGTTTGAATCTAATTTTTTTCCTGAATCTTTTTCTTTTAGTAATATTGGTATGGCAAGTTCTGGAAAGTTTTTCAATAGGTTTTTAGATAATATTAAACTTGGTGATGGTTATACTTTGAAAATCAACGATTACAACTATGACTTGAATTCACCAAACAAAACGTATTTCAAAGACACCAAATACGACAATATTTACCACTTCAATTATTCCGAAAATCAATATTATTTAAAATTCACAAAAAAATCTACTACAGATGAATTGCATTTTTTTGTCAATCATCCAAAAATAAATCCCAATATTTTAATGTGTCCAAAAGAGGAATTAATAAAATTTGAATTAATGAAATAATTGTATTCAAAACTTAAATTAAATCAAAGTCAAAAAAAGCCACAAATCAATGTAGCTTTTAATAAATTTTCCTAAACCCAAACCTCATTTTTAACTTTAATTTTCTCTGCTAATTTTAGAATATCGGTCAAAACGCCTCTTGCAGTTACCGCTTTTCCAGCACCTGCTCCTTGAATTACTATTGGAATTTCACCATACGATTTAGTATAAATTTCAATAAGGTTATCTGCTCCTTTTAGTTGACCTAATGCAGTAGCTTTGGGAACCGAAACTAATTTTACTTCCAAATTGTTTTTCTCTAAATCCAATTCACCAACGTAGCGCAACACATGATTGTCGGATTGTGTGATTTTGGCAATATTGAAAGGTTTGTCAAACAATGATTTGTTGATGGCATATTGGGCTTTCGAATGTTTTTCATTTAATTCAGGCAACAATAATGACGCAACTTTTATATCTGATAACTCTACTTTTTGTTCCAATTCACGAGCAAGAATCAATAATTTTCTAGCCACATCGTTTCCTGACAAATCTTCTCTTGAGTCCGGTTCGGTTAATCCGAGTTTTTCGGCATCTACTAAAATCTTTGAAAAAGACTCATTTTCTGATGAAAACCTGTTAAAAATATAACTCAACGAACCAGAAAATACACCTCTAATCTTAGTGATTCTTTCACCTGAATAATACAAATCACTTATCGTTTGAATTACTGGTAAACCTGCTCCAACATTGGTTTCATACAAAAATGATTTATCAAATTTCTTAGCTATTCTTCTCAAATCGTTGTAAAAGTCTAGATGTTGTGTATTCGCTTTTTTATTGGCTGCCACAATATTAAATCCGTTTTGAAGTAAAGGAATGTAATTTTTTAAAATATCCGAACTTGCTGTTGCATCAACTGCAATTAAGTTTTCTAATTCAAGTTCTTTCACATAATCAATAATATCCTCAACTTTGAAAGGGATTGCCGATTGAGCAAAATTGGCTTCCCACTGGTTTTTAACTCCATCTTTTTCAAAAAAAGCTAAAGTTGAATTGGTAATTATTGGAAATCGCAATTCGATATTTTTCTTTTCTAAAAAGAATTTCTGACTTTCTAAAACTTGATTCACTAAGGTACTTCCTACGTTTCCGATTCCGAAAAGGACTATATTTATTCTAAGCGTTGACATAATTTTTTTGTTTTTGTTTATTAAAAATAGGTTTCAAAAATTGTTCTAATTGGGCATATTCTATTAAAAAAGCATCATGACCATGAATGGATTCAATTTCATGATAGTGAACATTGTCTTTTACAGATTTTAGTGCTTCAAAATCTTTCCGATTTTCGTCAGCAATAAAAAAATAATCGGTATCGACTGCAACGATATGAATATTAGCCTGAATCGAATTTGCCACAGCTAAAAAATCGCTTCTATTTCTAGTAATATCATTAGTTTTTAAAAGATGATTCATGAGTTTGTAAGCCGATAATCGAAAACGATTTTTCAGTTTGATTCCATGATTTAACAACCAATTTTCAATTTGAAAAACCGCTAATTTATTGTTTTGAGCTCTTTTAAATCGTTGATTAATAGATTGTGGCGTTCGATACAAAAGCATAGCATGCAAACGAGCATCTGCAATTGGATCATCAGAGTTGTTCAAAATTTGATCTTGAATCAAGACATTGGCAATTACCCAATCGGTTGCTTTCCAATCGGTGGCAATTGGAATAAGATTTTGAATTTTATTAGGTTGCAATACTGCCATTTCCCATGCAATGGCACCGCCAAGACTTCCGCCAATGACTGCAAAAACCTTTGAAATATCTAGAGAAAACAATCCTTCCCAAAAAATATTGGCAATATCACGAATAGTAAATTGCTTATAATCTGAAATCAAATTTCCAAAATTGTTATCAAAACCATTTCCGGGAATATTGAAAGCGATGATTGTAAAAAAATTGGTATCTATTGTTTTTCCTTCTCCTATCAAATCATTCCACCAACCGTTTACACCAGAGACATTGGAGTTTCCTGTCAAAGCATGATTTACTACCACAATTGGAGCTTCACCCAAAGGTTGCCCAAATAATTGATAACTCAACGGAAGATAGGGTTTTGTACTTCCGTTTTCTAAAGTGAAATTAAATACGTCTATTTTTTCTAACATTTTATATTTTTTAAACCATTAAGGAATTAAGAAAATTAAGATTTGGTGGATCTTTTTTAAAAAACTCCCTCCAACCGCGAAATCGGAGGCAGTTCAAAACAAACAAAAACCTAAATCAATTTTTCTACTGGAAGCTTTACAAAAACCGACTTTAAATCGGATTTCAAATCTTCAATATCTTCTAAACCTACCGACAAGCGAATCAAATCTTTAGTTACGCCAGTAGTAAGTTGTTGCTCTTCTGAAAGTTGCTGGTGTGTTGTACTTGCAGGATGAATAATCAATGATTTGGTGTCACCAATATTGGCTAGTAATGAAAATAACTTGGTTTCATCGGCTACTTTTTTGGCAGCGTCAAATCCTCCTTTTAATCCGAAGGTTACGATACCACTTTTACCTTCTGGCAAATATTTATCGGCTAAAGTTTTATATTTTGAAGTCGCTAATCCTGGATAATTCACCCAATCAACTTCGTCTTGAGCTTCCAACCATTGCGCTAAAGCCAAAGCATTTTCACTGTGTTTTTTAATTCGAATTTCTAAAGTTTCCAAACCTTGAATCGTTTGAAAAGCATTGAACGGACTTAAAGCCGCGCCAAAATCACGCAATCCTTCAATTCTAACTTTAGCAATAAATGAGGCAGCTCCAAGAGCTTCATAATATTTTAATCCGTGATAACCTGCAGAAGGTTCGGTAAATTCAGGAAATTTTCCGTTGCTCCAATCAAAATTTCCTGCATCAATGATTACGCCTCCAAGAGAAGTTCCGTTTCCTGTGATGTATTTTGTAAGTGAGTGAATTACGATGTCTGCACCGTATTGAATTGGGTTAAGCAAGTAAGGAGTTGCAACAGTATTGTCAACAATAAATGGTACTTTGAAAGATTTTGCCTCTTTAGCAATAGCTTCCAAATCTAAGACATCAAGTTTGGGATTTCCAAGACTTTCTGCAAAAAATACTCTGGTGTTTTCTTGCGCCGCTTTGGTAAAGTTTTCAGGATTTGATGGGTCAACAAAAGTAGTTGTGATTCCGAGTCTTGGTAAGGTTACATTCAGCAGATTGTAGGTTCCGCCATACAGACTATTGGATGCTACAATGTGGTCGCCAGCTTTTAGTAATGTTAGAAAAGTGGTTGCAATTGCTGATGTTCCGGAAGCGGTAACCACTGCTCCTATTCCACCTTCTAGTTTTGCCAAACGTTGCTCCAAAATATCGTTGGTTGGGTTGTTTAATCGAGTGTAAATGAATCCTGCTTCTGCCAAACCAAATAGATTGGCTGCATGTTGTGAATCATTAAAAACGTAAGAGGTGGTTTGATAAATTGGAACGGCTCTAGTTCCTGCATTTTTTGTTACGTCGTGTCCTGCGTGTAAAGCGTTTGTTGCAAATTTTTGTGTACTCATGATTTTGAATTTTAGATGTTAGATATTAAATTTTAGATTTTACTTTTGATAAGAATCTGAAATGAATTCAGATTAAATAAAAAAAGTCCCTTTGGATGGCATACCAAAAGGACTTTTACACTAGAAATATATATTTCTTTTACGTTTTCCGTTTTTGGTAATAGCAAATGCCGATACAACACATCATCATGTGCATCATCATGTGCATCATCATACAAGTCATCATATTTTTTGCTATTACGTTCATTTTAGAATTATTTTTTTTTGAAATTAGTTGAAATAAAAAAACCTCTGCAATTTGCAGAGGTTTGATTGTATATATTTTAAAAACTTAAAATTATGCAATAAATGTCCTCTGCGGAAACTTCCACATCATACAACACATATTGCAAATAGTTAAATTCATTTTTTCTTCTTTTTGATGACGCAAACTTCTGAACTATTTTTCAATTGACCAAATGAAATTTGAAAATTTAACATTTGAAGAAGTAAAAACTGAATATATAATACTACGTATTATGTTTTTAAAAAGTCTTTTTATTTTAACATAAAGGTTAAAAAAAACAGCCTTGAACTTACTTCAAAGCTGCTTTCACAATTAACCTCAACTAATTAACTAATCTATTGTAATTTCTGCTAAATTTTGGTTTTCTTTTACTTTTCCTAATTGGATTGTTTGCAATTTTCTTTCTATGCTACCATTTCCTTTTCTAGTGTAAACCTCTACCATTACAGTAGCTGGTCCATTTTCTGTTAATGCACTTTCACCAAAATAATTGGTTTTAATGATGTATTTTCCTTTTACAGCATTGCGTAATAAATATTGCTCTGGTCCATAACCTTGTGTAAAATCTTTAGAAAATCTTGCACCTGCTTGTGTATCTCTGTGGCCATAATAACATTCTTCACCTGTTGGTTCAATAATATGCAAATCGATATCAGTATCCATTTGATTCCAGTTTAAAATTATTCTGATTTCTACTGGCATTTTATCTAGATATTTTTTTTCTAATTTATCTGTTTTAATGCTTTTGTGTTCTTGCATCATTCGGTTTAAATCCATTAAAATAATATCTTCAACACCTGCATATTGTCCGCTCATTTCACCATAATAATTCACTTCTAATCCTTTTATCAATTCATCAAAAGCTGCTTGAAACTGACCATTATCTTCTAAAGTCAAAGCCAAATCACGATGTGCTTGTGGCTCTTGTTCTCGCCATATTGCTACTTGTTTAGCCGTATGCAAAGCATCTTCATAGGCTTCCCATTGGCGCAAAACATAAGTTAAGGATTTATACAATTGATGATTTTCTAATCCTAAATCGGCAATGGAACTAACAATCAATAATGCTGTTGCTTTATCTCCAGAATCATAAAAATGATTAGCTACATCAAAATAAAAACTCGGATTGGTTTCTTGACCTTCTCGCAATTCCAAATACAAACCATATTTTTTATCTGCCGGAGCATTAGCCAAAGCTTTAAGATAAATTCTATCTGGATTCCATTTACTTATTTTAGTCCTATCATTGTTTACAAAACCATTTTGATATGTAACATTATCATTTGAATCGTTTGACCAAGCTGTATTTGTTTGAACATTTATTCCAGATACTTGACCTGATAATGTTCTTATAGCATTTGGATTAGAAGCCACTGATATTTCTTCAGATTTGACTACACTGTAAGCACTAGTTATACTTCTTTTTTCTCTTACATTTTCTTTTTCATCATCTTCATCATCTTGACTTGAATCTCTCCTTACGCCCACTGCTTGCACGACAACTTCATTTAATTGAACATTAGATTCTCTCAATGTTACATCAATTCGTTTATTATTTCCAACTATAAAAGTAGTGCTTTGCATACCAACAAATTGAAAAACAAGCACATCGCCAACTTTAGCATCAATAGAATATTTTCCATCAAAATCAGTACTTACACCTCTTGTTGTTCCTCTAACAACAACAATAGCGCCAGGCAATGGCCCTTGGTTATCGTAAACTAAACCTCTAACAAAACTTGGGTTAACTCCACTAAAACTAACATTTCTTGGAGGAGTTGCTACAACTGGTTTTGCTTTAGGAATTTTTACTGGTTTAGGTTTAGAATACTTCGTGTTATTATCCCACCATAATTTTAATGCCTCGTAATATTGAGCAACATTTTGCCAATTGTTGTATTTTTTAGCTTCTGCATTGGCGATTTGCTGTTTCATCATTCTATCAAATTCAGGACGTAATTCAGCAGGTGGAACAATATCGTATTGGATATAATCGGATAAATTTTCTAAAACAATAAGCGAAGTATTGTTGGTTACAATTCCATATTTCTTTCCTAAAGTTTCAATCTCTTCTGCATTCTGTTTGTATTGGATTACTAAGTTGGCAATCTTCTTCTGAGCCCATAATTTTTCTATACTAACATCTGTTGAAGCTTGTGTTGAAGCATTGATAACTATAGTTTTTTCTAAAGTTGGAGTATCTCCATAACCAAACAATAAAACAACTTGATTTTGTTCTTTCAATGAAATTCCGGCAACGCTAAAACTTCCTGAAACTGGTGTTCCGACCATAGGATATAAATCGGTAACCATATAATTCTCTTTTACTCCTAAAAACTTAAGACTTTGATTAACCAATTTATCTAAAGCATCTTCTACTTTTAATTGATTCAAATTGATAAAATTACCACCAGTTTTAATAGCATTAAAATTCAAAAAAGCATAATCAGAAGAAGGCAAAGAAGTAATGGTATATACTGGTTTTTTAGTTGATGGCAAAACATTAGAACTCAATGAAGATAATCCATCGGTGAAGAACAAATACTCATCATGAACCGGTAATTTGATTTTAGAAAAACGTGTTCCTCCATCGTATTTTACTTGCTTTAAAGCTGCATTCAATTCGTTCCAATCACCATTTTTAATTTGGTAAGTCGCTTTTTTATCAAAAGTATATCCTGAAAAATAAAGTACAACTTCTACTGTATTTAATCCTTTAAAATAAGCATCTAATAAGGCAAATTCTTTTATCAAATCGCGTTTTCTACAACTTAAAGACACATCCCAAATTAATCCGATTGAGTTTGGATTTTTCTTATTTATGTTGGCACCATCTAAAACAGCGTTTGCATAAAAATAATGCTGCCCATCAACAGATTGCACGACAACACTTGGAATGTCTTGACGAATTGGAATGGAAATTAAGAGTTTGTCTTTAGGTTTGTAGTTATTTTTGGTCAACGAAGTTTGATAACTTTGATTCAAATTTTCTAAAGCTAAAACACCTTCATCATTGGTCACAGTTGGAGTTGCAGAAGCTCCAAGAACGGCTACTGACAATTCAAAAACATCTAATGCATAAGGATAACTACTTAACATTTGATATCCTAAATGGGTTGCATCTATACTACTTAATTCTTGTTCATAGCCAATAATCACAATACGTTTTCCATTAGGTGGTAAAGGATAAATGCGTGTACGAAAATTATTTCCTTCTACTTTTTCCAACAATCCTGGATCTACACGACGGTGTTCTATGGCTTCAAAAACTTGTTTCCCTTTATTCTTATTCACTGGAACAGCTTCACGCATTTTACCATTAATATCAATTGCATATCGTGAAACTGAAACTCCTTCTGGCAAAGGAAACAACAGCTCTGCTTCCATTTGACGATTGGTTCCATTAAAAAAGTGCATCTCTGTGGTAGTATAGGCAATATTTCCAACAACTTTTACAGTTACTTTCAACTGACTCAATCGCACCAACGACGAATCTTTACCTTTAACATTCAACTGAGGATTTTGAGCTTGAACCCAACTTCCAAAAAACAAAAGCGAGATTAGAATAAGATTTTTCATGTGGATATTTATTTGTTTTCTTTCAAAACGTGTTACAATGTTATAGAGTAGTTATTTTATAAAAAGGTTGGGATAGAAAATATATTTATTTACTTTTATGCATAAAATAATTGTTCAGCATGTCCAAACTACCTCATATTACCACTAGTATTTTCAGCATAATGTCGCAAATGGCAGGAGATTATAAAGCCATAAATTTATCGCAAGGCTTTCCGAATTTTCCTGTCGATGAACGTTTAAAAAACTTGGTCGCTCAATGGTCAAATAAAGAAATTCATCAATATTTGCCGATGGCTGGTTTTCCTCCACTACTTGAGAAAATTGCCACACTAACACAAAATTCGTATGGTAGAAAAGTGAATCCGAGAACTGATATTTTGATTACTGCTGGAGCTACAGAAGGTATATTTGCAAGCATACAAGCATTGGTGGAACCAAAAGAAGAAGTTATCATTTTGGACCCAAGTTATGACTGTTATGAAACGCCTATTTTACTTTGTAATGCTATTCCAAAACGCATCAATTTAAACAATGATTTCTCTCCAAATTGGGAACTTATTGGAGCTACTATGAATAGTAAAACCAAAATGATTATCATTAATAATCCTCATAATCCTACTGGAAAAACTTGGAATGAAAACGACTTTCTACAACTCGAAAAATTATTAGAATTGCATCCAAAAGTTTTGGTTCTTTCCGATGAAGTTTATGAATACATCACCTTTGAAAACAAACATATTTCGATACATCATAGAGAAAAACTGAGAGATAGAAGTGTTAGCGTTTCCTCATTTGGTAAATCATTTCACATAACTGGCTGGAAAATTGGCTATTTAATTGCTCCTGAACATTTAATGATAGAAATTAAAAAAGTACATCAGTTTTTAGTGTTCAGTGTCAACAGTATTGCTCAATATGCTATCAATGATTATATGGATTTGGTGCAAGTTTCTGAACTTGGAAATTTTTACCAACAAAAGCGAGATTTATTTAGAAACTTAATGCAAAATTCAAAATTTGAACTACTTCCATGTGAGGGTTCTTATTTTCAGATAGCTTCTTATGCTGCTATTTCTGATGAAACAGATTTGGATTTCACAAAGCGCTTGGTTACTGAATTTGGAGTGGCTACCATTCCACTTTCTCCATTTTATGCAGATGGGAACCAAACACAATGCATTCGTTTTTGTTTTGCCAAAGATGATAATACTTTGATAGAAGCAACTAATCGATTGTTAAAATTATAATATTATGCGTGCATAATAAATTATTTTCTATATTTACACTTCTAAAACAAACTAAACTATGGATTTTTCAGCAAAAATGCTTCGTGACGATGCACTAAAAGGTAAAACAATTGTAGTAACCGGTGGCGGAAGTGGCTTGGGAAAAGCAATGACAAAATATTTTCTAGAATTAGGTGCTAATGTTGCAATTTCTTCAAGAGATTTGGAAAAATTAAAAACTACAGCATCAGAATTAGAAAAAGAAACTGGTAGTAAATGTTTACCTATTCAATGTGATGTAAGACATTACGACCAAGTAGAAGCTATGCTTGCAGAAGTTTTAAAAACTTTTGGAAAGGTAGATGTTCTTCTAAACAATGCAGCAGGAAACTTCATCTCTCCTACTGAAAGATTATCTGCAAATGCTTTTGATACTATTATTGATATTGTTTTGAAAGGTTCGAAAAATTGCACTTTAGCTTTTGGAAAACATTGGATTGAAACGAAACAAACCAATTGCAATGTTTTAAATATTGTTACAACTTATGCCTGGACAGGTTCTGGTTATGTGGTTCCGAGTGCTACAGCAAAAGCTGGAGTTTTAGCTATGACAAGAAGTTTAGCAGTAGAATGGGCAAAATATGGTATTCGCATGAATGCTATTGCACCTGGTCCATTTCCTACCAAAGGTGCTTGGGACAGACTATTGCCAGGTGACTTAGCTGAAAAATTTGACATGGCTAAAAAAGTGCCATTAAGAAGAGTTGGTGATCACCAAGAATTGGCAAATCTTGCTGCTTATTTAGTTTCCGATTTTTCTGCCTATATCAATGGAGAAGTTGTAACTATTGATGGTGGCGAATGGTTGCAAGGCGCAGGACAATTTAATATTCTAGAAAAAATTCCACAAGAAATGTGGGATATGCTTGAAGCAATGATTAAAAATAAAGGAAGTAAGTAATTGTATTCTGTGGTCAGTATTCAGTGGCCAGTAAAATACCTTTTCAAAAAAGTCAGTTAGAATTTTCTATCTGACTTTTTTATTTGAAAAAGAATTATTGTCTAACAATTTAGTACTGAACACTGAAAACTAAATTTTACAAGATTGTTAACAAATAACACTTTTATAAACCATAAAAAATTGTATTTTTACCACTCAAAATTTGAATCAAATAAATGGGTAAAATCATTGCAATCGCCAACCAAAAAGGTGGTGTAGGAAAAACGACTACTTCGGTTAATTTAGCTGCATCACTAGGAGTTTTAGAAAAGAAAGTTTTATTAATCGACGCCGATCCGCAAGCCAATGCGAGTTCGGGTTTAGGCATTGATGTAGAAAGTGTAGAAATTGGAACGTATCAAATTATTGAACAAAGTAATATTCCTGAAGAAGCAATTGTAAAATCTACTTCACCAAATGTTGATATAATTCCTGCGCACATTGACCTTGTTGCCATTGAAATTGAATTGGTAGACAAAGAAAATCGTGAGTATATGCTTAAACAAGCTTTAGAAAGCATTAAAGATAAATACGATTATATTTTAATTGATTGTGCACCATCACTAGGATTACTAACATTAAATGCTTTAACAGCAGCCGATTCTGTAGTAATTCCTATTCAATGTGAATATTTTGCTTTAGAAGGTTTAGGAAAATTATTGAATACAATAAAAAGCGTTCAAAAAATTCATAATCCAAACTTAGATATTGAGGGATTACTTTTAACAATGTATGATTCGCGTTTACGCCTTTCAAATCAAGTTGTAGAAGAAGTTCAAAAACATTTTAACGATATGGTTTTCAAAACTATAATTCAAAGAAATGTAAAATTAAGCGAGGCACCAAGTTTTGGAGAAAGTATCATTGCTTTTGATGCAACTAGCAAAGGAGCTATGAATTACTTGAGTTTAGCAGAAGAAATTATTAAAAAAAACAGTAACTAATTTATGGCGAAGGCACTAAAAAAACAAGCTTTAGGAAGAGGATTGTCTGCTTTGTTAAAAGATCCTGATAACGATATTAAATCAATTGATGATAAAAATGCTGACAAAGTTGTTGGTAATATTCTTGAAATTGAAATTGATTCTATTGAAATAAATCCGTTTCAACCTAGATCTAATTTTAATGAAGAAGCATTAAAAGAATTAGCTTCATCAATCAAGGAACTTGGTGTTATTCAACCTATTACTGTAAGAAAATTAGATTTCAATAAATACCAATTAATTTCTGGTGAACGCCGTTTACGCGCTTCCAAATTAGTTGGAATGACAACAATTCCTGCCTACATCAGAATTGCTAATGATAACGAATCATTGGTAATGGCATTGGTTGAAAACATTCAACGTCACGATTTAGATCCAATCGAGATTGCTTTATCGTACCAACGTTTGATTGAAGAAATTCAACTAACTCAAGAACAAATGAGTGAACGAGTTGGAAAAAAACGTTCTACAATCACAAATTATCTTCGTCTTTTAAAATTAGATCCGATTATTCAAACAGGAATTCGTGATGGATTTATTAGTATGGGACATGGTCGTGCAATGATTAATATAGATGACCAAGATGTTCAAACTGATATTTATCAAAAAATTGTAAGCCAAAACCTTTCTGTTCGTGATACAGAAGCTTTGGTAAAAAAACATCAAGACGGATTAAAACCTACTACTGCGAAAGCAAAAAAAGCAAGTTCATTTTCTATTGCAGACGACCAAAAGAAAGCCTTTACTAATTTCTTTGGAGCAAAAGTTGATGTAAAAGTTGACGGAAAAGGAAAAGGTAAAATTGCAATTCCATTTCATTCAGAAGAGGATTTTAATAGAATTGTAAAATTAATCAACGGTTAGTGATTAAGTCGATTTACATATCATTATTCTTACTTCTTTTGGGAAGCAATTTGTCGTTTAGCCAAACTGAATTGGGTAAAGATTTAGTAGCTTTAGATACTATTAGCAAATCTCAAATCAATCCGCTTGCACCTGCAAAAGCAGCTTTTTATTCAGCTGTTCTTCCCGGTTTAGGACAAGCTTATAATAAGAAATATTGGAAAATTCCTATTGTTTATGGAGCTATGGGAACTAGTATTTATTTCTATATTAGTAATAATAAAAAATACCATCAATATCGCGATGCCTATAAAAGTCGATTAGAAGGTTATACTGGAGATGAATTTTCTTATTTAGATGATTCCCGACTTATTGCCGCACAAAAATTCTATCAAAGAAATCGAGATTTATCGATGCTTATCACTGGATTGTTTTACATTTTAAATATTGTCGATGCTAACGTTGATGCTCACTTAATGCAATTCAATGTAAATGAAAAACTTACTGTAAAACCAGATATTTACAGAAATGACTTCACTTCAAGACAAAATCTTGGTATTTCTGTAACTTTAAAATTATAAAGTTTTCTTAAAACTGTAACAAACAACATCACAAGCTAACTAACTCATCATGAAAATAGCACTTCTTGGATACGGAAAAATGGGTAAAGTAATTGAACGAATTGCTTTAGAAAGAGGTCATGAAATCGTACTAAGAAAATCAAGTGCTTCTTCTTTTGATGGACTAGATAATGCTGATGTTGCCATAGATTTTAGTGTACCAAGTTCTGCTGTCACAAATATTTCTGAGTGTTTGAATAACGGAATTCCAGTAATTTCAGGAACTACAGGTTGGTTGGAAGATTACAATAAAATGGTAACACTTTGTGAAGAAAAAAATGGCGCCTTTATTTATGGTTCCAATTTTAGTTTAGGAGTAAATTTATTTTTTGAATTGAATAATTATTTGGCAAAAATGATGTCAAAGTTCAATCAATATAAAGTTACGATGGAAGAAATTCATCATACTCAAAAGCTAGATGCTCCAAGTGGAACTGCTATTTCATTAGCAAAAGGAGTTATAGAAAATTCAAATTATAGCAATTGGACTTTAGAAAATCCAAAGGAAAACGAAATTCAAATTGATGCTAAAAGAATAGAAAATGTTCCAGGAACACATAGTATTTTTTACACGTCAGAAGTAGATACTATAGAAATCAAACATACAGCACATAATCGCGATGGGTTTGCTTTAGGTTCAATAATTGCTGCCGAATGGTTAGTAGGAAAAAAAGGTGTTTTTACAATGAAAGACGTTTTAGAATTAGAATAAAGAAAATAGATATAGAAGATTAAATGAATTAAGATATTTCTTAAACTTTTAAACTCATAAACTTTTAAACAAATATAAAATGACAGCATATCAATGGTTTGTGTTTTTCCTAATTGTTCAACTAATCCACGGATTGGGAACATGGAAATTATATGAAAAAGCAGGAAGAAAATCTTGGGAAGCATTTATTCCAGTTTACAATTCGATAGTTTTGATGAAAATCATAAATCGACCTACTTGGTGGACATTTTTATTGTTTATTCCGGTAATCAATCTAATGATGTTTCCTATTGTTTGGGTAGAAACCCTGAGAAGTTTTGGTAAAAATTCTTCAACTGACACTTTTCTTGGAGTGATAACTTGTGGGTTTTACATCTACTACATCAATTACACTCAGAATGTAGAATATATAAAAGATAGAAGTTTAACTCCAGCAACCAAAACTGGTGATACAATAGGTTCTTTGCTTTTTGCAATCATTGTTGCAACTTTTGTTCATACTTATTTTATTCAGCCTTTTGTAATCCCATCATCCTCTTTAGAAAAATCTTTGTTAATTGGTGATTTCCTATTTGTAAGTAAGCAAAATTATGGTGCAAGAACTCCTATGACAACTATTGCAGCGCCAATGGTTCATGATACCTTACCATTTATAAAGACAAAATCATATTCTACTTTTCCGCAATTACCTTATTTTAGATTTCCTGGTTTTGAAAAAATAAAAAATAATGATATTGTAGTTTTCAATTGGCCAAGAGACACCTTATTCCATATGTATCTTCCTGCCGATAAAAGATATGACAAGCCCATCGATAAAAAGACAAATTATGTAAAACGTTGTGTTGGAATTCCTGGTGATAGCCTACAAATCAAAGACGGAATTGTTTTTATCAATGGAAAAGAATTGATTTTACCAGATAGAGCTAAACCTCAATATTCTTATAAAGTAACATTAGATCCAAAATCTACAACCGATTTTGACGCTGTTTTCAAAGATTTAAATATAACAGATGGATATGGATTTGAAACTGCAGACAGAGATTCATTAACTATTCGTGCGCTTACATTTGAAAATGCAGAAAAACTAAAAACAATTTCTGGAATTACTTCTATAAAAAGAAATATCAGAAAAGGTCGTGAAAATGGAATTTTCCCATGCAAACATCACGACGGTGCAGATGAGAACAAAATTGCTTGGAGTGGCGATAATTATGGTCCTATTTACATTCCACAAGCTGGTAAAACGGTGGCATTAACTTTAGAATCTCTTCCATTCTACAAGATTATTATCAAAGAATATGAAGGAAATAAATTGAAGGTTGTTGGTAATGATATTTATATAAATGACAAAATTGCAACAACCTACACGTTCAAACAAAACTACTATTGGATGATGGGAGATAATCGCCATAATTCTTTAGATGCTCGTTATTTTGGTTATACTCCAGAAGATCATATTGTAGGAAAACCAATCTTTATTTGGATGAGTTGGGATTCAAATGGTAAAGGAATTATGAATAAAATTCGTTGGGAACGATTGTTTACAACTGTAAGTGGTGAAGGACAACCTCAATCTTATTTTAAATATTTCTTATTTTTATTAGCTGCCTATTTCGTCGGTGAATATTTCTGGACTAAGAGAAAAGCAAAAAAAACAGAATAGTTTATAGTTTATGGTTCATAGTTTGTGAACCATAAACAACAAACCATAAACAATGAATCATATAATTTTATATCCTACTTATTTCCCATCAATAAGTCAGTTTATTGCAATGGCACAAGCAGATTCGATTACTTTTGAAATGGAAGACAATTTCCAAAAACAAACCAATCGTAATAGAATGTATATATACAGTCCGAATGGCTTGCAAATGTTGAATGTTCCTATCAAACATAGTAAAGAACGTCATCAAAAGACAAAAGATGTAAGGATTGAAAACGACTTTGATTGGCAAAAACAACATTTTAAATCGCTAGAAGCTGGTTATAGAAGTTCGCCTTTCTTTGAATATTTTGAAGATGAAATAATACCTATTTTTGAAAAAAAATATGATTTTTTAAAAGATTTAAATTTTGATACCATGACTTTGGTTTCAAAATGTTTGCGAATGCCATTAACATATACTGAAACTACTGAATATTTCCAAGAAGTTCCAAACTTCAAAGACTTTAGAGATTTGGCTAACGGAAAAAAAGATACCACCATCATTACTCCATACACACAAGTATTTGATGACAAACATGGTTTTATAAACAATTTGAGTGTCCTCGATTTGCTTTTTAATGAAGGTCGTTATGCTTTAGATTATTTAAAAAATCAATCCTTGTAATCACTCAATCATTAACCTAGCAATAATTGGATAATGATCAGAATTTTTAAAGTTTGGAAAGCTTTGAAAGCTCTTAACTTGAATTGATTTGTCAGCAAAAATATAATCAATTCGTGCAGGATAATATTTGAAGTTATAGGTTTGACCAAAACCATTTCCTACTTCTTCAAAACAATCGTTAAGATTTCCTTTAATACTTCTATAAACATACGAAAAGGCACTATTATTCATATCGCCACAAATAATCATTGGATACGAACACTCTTTTTTGTGTTTGACTAAAATCTCTGCTTGCAATTGTTGTTTTGTAAATGCTTTACTAATTCTTTTTACAACTAATTCCGATTTGTGTTGGTTTATAGAATCAACATTGTCTTGCATTTCGTTAACATCTGGCGATATTTTAATGGATTGCAAATGCATATTATAAACTCTTATTGTGTCTTTTCCTTTTCTAATATCGGCATAAACGATTAGGTTATTAGATTCTGGAAATTCAATATTGCCTTTATCAATAATAGGATATTTTGAAAAAATCGCTTGACCTGTTCTAATTTTATTTCCTTGCATAAAAATAAATTTATGCTTGTACACTCGTAAATCTACATTAGCAGTTTCTGAATACTCTTGAATACAGAGAATATCTGGATTTTGATCATTAATAAATTGCTTAATCTCATCACCTACATTTTCCTTAGGCAACCATTGAAAAAGATTGAATAGTCGAACATTATAACTCATAACCACAAAATCCTTTTCTTCAAAAGTTTTTTCATTAGAAGAAAACTTGTAAAACTTATTTACGAAAGTAATTCCAAGAATTAATACAATGCCAGAAAGCATCATTTGTCTCTTTATTTGAAACAACCAATATATAAAAAACAATCCGTTAAGTATTAAAAATAAAGGCAATATAAGTGTCAAAACTGATAAAAACGGAAAAAACTTTGGCGCAAGAAACGGCAAAACATAAGCAAGAAAAGTCAATACAGTCAACACTATATTGAAAAAATACATTACTTTATTAAACCATGAAAGTTTCTTCATATTACATTGCCGCAAAGGCACTAAGACACAAAGTTAATTTTTTTTAATCTGCAAAACTGAACACTGATTACTATTTACCAGCTTTAAACAAAAACTCCTTTTCTTCTGTGGTTAAACTATCATAACCTGATTGACTTATTTTATCTAAAATCTCATCAATTTGCTGTTGCGTTTTATCTTTTACTACTATCTTACTTTTAGTTGTGGTATTAGCTTTTTTAGTATTAACATGAACTTTTTTGAATGGTGTCGATTTCTTCGGTTGAAACAAATTAACAAAAAAATCAATTACTATGGTTACAATTCTACTTAAATCCGTTCCGCTTTGAAGTAACTTGATATAAATAACTCCAAAAAAAGCACCAGCAATGTGTGCGATGTGTCCACCAGTATTTTCTATTAAAATCTGCATAATATCTAAAATAAGAATTACTGCTGTTATGTGCCAAAGTTTTACATTTCCAATTAATAATAACCTAACTTCCATCAAAGGCTGATATGTTGTTGCAGCAACTAATATAGATAAAACAGCTGCAGAAGCTCCAACTATTGGCGCATTAATTCCCATCAAAAAATAAGAAACAGCAAAAACCAAACCTGCAAAAATGGAACTCAAAATGTACAATCCTAAAAACTGCTTTTGTGTAAAAAACGTCAAAAACAATCTTCCTGAGAAATTGAGCATTACCATATTAAAAAACAAATGCCAAAATCCAGAATGAAGAAAAGCATAAGTCAAAAATGTCCAAGGAAATATCAAAAAATCATTTGGATTTGATGATAAAGCTAACCATGAAGGATAATCAAATTGATATTCCTTAAACTTAAAAAAAAGCACTAACGACAATAGAAACATTCCAACATTCCAATAAATTACTTTATTAGTGATGTCGCCAATTTTGTATTGCAATTTTATATCGTCAAAAATCCTACTCATTTAGTTCCAACGTTTATGATTAAACTGATTTTTCTTCCAATACCACATCATTATAAAACCTGTTAATGCACCACCAATGTGAGCAAAATGGGCAATTCCTGTACTTCCTGCGCCAAAAATTGAACTTCCTTTGAAACCTAAAAATAAATCAATTGCTAAAATCCCAGGTACAAAATATTTGGCTTTTATTGGAATTGGAATAAACATCAATGCTAATTCAGCATTTGGAAACATAAAAGCAAAAGCAACTAAAAGGCCGTAAACAGCTCCTGAAGCACCAACGGCTGGAGTATGGTAAGAAATACTTAATACATCAACTCCATCTTGTCCAATTATATCTAACCATCTTCTGTCAAACATATTTTGATTTAGTAAACTAAGTACATCCTCTTTTTTAAAACCAGAATCTAGTAAATACGAAAGTTCATTTCTAAACTCTAAATAATTAATAAAACTATGCAACAAAGCCGCTCCAAGTCCACATGAAATATAAAAAAACAAGAACTTATTTCCACCCCAAAAATGCTCTAAAGCACTTCCAAAGGAATACAATGCAAACATATTAAAGAAAATATGTGCAATCCCTCCATGCATAAACATGTGTGTTAATGGTTGCCAGAACTTGAACATGGGGTTTTCAAAATAGTACAATGCAAAATAACTTTCTGCAAGTGGAACTATTTGACTTCCAATAAAAAAGATAATATTAATTATCAAAAGTTGTTTTACAACAGGTGTGATATTCATCATAAGGCAAATCGTTTATCAATATCTTCCACACGCATCGTAATGAAAGTTGGTTTTTGAAATGGCGAAACATTCGGTTCTTTGCACGCAAAAAGATTGTTAACCAAGTTTTCCTGTTCTTTTTCTGTTAAATAAGTTCCTGTTTTTACAGCCAAACTTTTGGCCATAGACTTAGCAATAGTATCATTTTGACTAAAACTACTATCAGGAATTCCGTCTTGCAAATCGGAAAGTAATTGCTCTAAAACCATTGAAATTTCACTTTCTGTAGTATTTACAGGAATTCCAGAAATATGAATAGAATCCGTATCAAAAGCTTCAAAAACAAATCCGGTGTTTTCTAAAGAAGGTTGCAATTCGGCTATTAATTTTAATTCATTGTTTGAAAAATACATTTGTAAAGGAAACAACAACTGTTGACTTGAAGCTTGATGAACCGTCATATTCGTTAGAAATTGTTCATACAAAATACGTTGATGCGCACGACCTTGATCCATAATAACCATTCCAGACTTTATTGGACTTACAATGTATTTTTTATGAATTTGATACGTTCTATTTATGGTTTGTTCTTCTTCTTTTTCATCAAATAATGATGCGGTCACTTCTTCACTTTCAAATGAAAAAGTTTCCACTTCTGAAGTGTCATTTTTCAATCCTACATACAAACTTTCCCAATTAGAACCAGCAACTTCTTGTTTTTTATAAGAATTAGAACCTCCTGAAAATTGTTTACTTGGCTTTTCGTCTGCAAATGGATTAAAGGTACTATCAACTTGAACTGTTGGATATTCTGCAGTTTTATTTTGATATTGATAAGGCGTATCTAGATTTGGATCTCTGTCAAAATCTAAAACAGGCGCTACATTAAATTGTCCTAAACTGTGCTTGATTGTGGAACGCAAAATCGCATACAAAGCATGCTCATCATCAAACTTAATTTCTGTCTTAGTAGGATGAATATTGATATCAATCGTATTTGGCGGAACATTTAAGTAAATAAAATACGTTGGTTGCGAACCATTGGGCAACAAACCTTCGTAAGCAGCCATCACAGCATGATGCAAATAACCACTTTTTATGAATCTATCGTTGACAAAAAAGAATTGCTCGCCTCGATTTTTCTTAGCAAATTCAGGTTTTCCAACAAATCCTTCAATAGTTACAATTTCAGTTTCTTCTTGAATTGGAACCAATTTTTCATTGGTTTTACCCGAAAAAACATTCACAATTCGCTGACGATAATTAGAATTTGGAAGATTAAACATTTCACTTCCATTGTGATACATTGTAAAATAAATGTTTGGATGTGCTAACGCTACACGTTGAAATTCATCAACAATATGACGAAATTCAACTGTTTCCGATTTAAGAAAATTACGTCGTGCCGGAATATTAAAAAACAAATTCTTCACAGCAAACGAAGTTCCTTTTGGCAAAACTGATGGATCTTGCGAAACAAATTTGCTTCCTTCAATAATTATATGAGTTCCAAGTTCGTCTTGCTCTTGTTTGGTTTTCATTTCCACATGAGCAATAGCAGCAATCGATGCTAAAGCTTCACCACGAAAACCTTTGGTATGAAGCGAAAATAAATCTTCCGCTTGACGAATTTTGGAAGTGGCATGACGTTCAAAGCACAAACGCGAATCGGTAACACTCATTCCTTTTCCGTTATCAATAACTTGAACTAACGATTTTCCGGCATCTTTTATAATTAATTTTATATCCGTTGCTCCAGCATCAACAGCATTTTCTAGTAATTCTTTTACTACAGAAGCAGGACGTTGCACCACTTCACCAGCGGCAATTTGGTTGGCAACATGATCGGGAAGTAATTGAATTATGCTAGACATTTATTTGTATATGGTTTGGAGTTTATTTTCATGGTTAAAAACCAAAGTTAGCAAATTTAAGGAAAATCTATTGTTTATTATAGTTAACAACATACTAAAAAAGAAAAAACCTACTCTTTGAAAAAGTAGGTTTAAATTTTATGTTTTATAACTTGAGTAAGAATTACTTATTTTCAGAATTTCTTCTTAAATCAGCCATTTTTATAGCAGCAATTGCAGCTTCTGTTCCTTTATTACCATGAACTCCTCCACTTCTATCGATAGATTGTTGCTCGTTATTATCAGTAAGCAAACAAAAAATCACAGGAACATCAGTTTGAACATTCAAATCTTTTATTCCTTGAGTTACACCTTCGCAAACAAATTCGAAATGCATTGTTTCACCTTTAATAACACAACCAATCGTAATTACAACATCAACTTCTTGTGTTACAATCATGCGTTGTGCTCCATAAACCAGTTCAAAACTTCCTGGAACATTCCAACGAATAATATTTTCTTGAGTAGCACCACAATCTAAAAGCGCCTCAATTGTACCTTTATAAAGTCCTTCTGTGATGTGGTCATTCCATTCTGAAACAACAATCCCAAACCGAAAATTCTTCGCATTTGGGATTGTGTTTTTATCGTAATTGGATAAATTTTTATTAGCTGTAGCCATTTTATTAGTGTTCAGTGCTCAGTTTACAGTGTTCAGCAACAAACTGCTAACTGAACACTGAATACTGAATACTAATTATTGAGCCATTCCAATTAAAGCATCAATTTGTTGTGCTTCTGGTGCAGTCTCATATTTTTCTTTGATTTGAGTAAAATACTTCAAAGCATCCGATTTTTTACCTAAAGCCAGAGCCGTTTGTCCTGCTTTATATAAATATCTTGGAGTTGTAAACTCATTTACATTTTGTTCTGAAGCTTTCACGTAAAAATCTAAAGCTTTTTGTGTATCATTCTTTTGAGCGTAAGCATCACCAATAGCTCCAGTTGCAATAGCACCTAAGAAAGCATCTTTAGATGAAAATTTCTCAAGATATTTAATTGCATCATCATACTTTTTAAGATTCAAAGAAGCAATACCTGCATAATAGTTAGCTATATTTCCAGAATCAGTACCAGAATATTGGTCAGCGATACCAGGAGCTCCTTGTTTTCCTTCAGAACCTTTAAGAACTAAAGTATATAATGAATCTTGTTTTTTAGCATCAGTAGCATCAGTAGCTAATTGAAAATTCTGTTGAGCAACAAATAAATCTTCAGTAGCATCAACTTGCTTTGGCTCAGCAATAAACTTTTGATAAAGTAAATAACCAATAGTTACAAGAGCAACAGCTCCTAAAAATCCTAAAATATATTTTTGGTTTTTAGCAACAAAATCTTCTGTTTTCGAAGCTGTTTCATCTAATGCGTCAAATGCTTTTGCAGTTGTACTATCTTTAGCATCAACATTTGGAGTATCTTCAATAAAATTAGCGTCTACTTTTTCTTCTTTTTCTTTTGGTGTTTTGTAACCTCTCTTATTATAAGTTGCCATTTAAATTTAATTTAGTGTGCGCAAAAATAAAATTTTTATTCAAACCGACATAAAAAAAATCATTTAAATTTTAAATTATTTTTTTTATCAAAGGTTCTTTCTACCTTGGGCAAAATAAATTAAAAAGAAAAAAATTGAAAGTCATTTTGTCGATAATTTTCAATAATTTGCACCCACTTAAAAAAAAACACTCTCAAAGTCGCTGATTATAGTGTTTTCAAGCCATTACAAATGTTTTTAAAAAAAATTTCTTTATTCAATTATAAAAATTTTTCGGAAGCTTCCTTCGAATTTGATTCCAAAATCAATTGTTTCGTTGGAAAAAATGGCATTGGAAAGACCAATGTGCTTGATGCAATTTATCATTTAGCGTATGGAAAAAGCTATTTTAATCCATTAGCGGTTCAAAATATTAAACACAATGAAGAGTTTTTTGTAATTGATGGCGAATTTGAAAAATCGGAAAGAAATGAGCAAATTGTTAGTAGTTTCAAAAAAGGTCAGAAGAAAATTCTGAAAAGAAACGGAAAACCTTACGAGAAATTTTCAGACCATATTGGATTTATTCCGCTTGTAATTATTTCACCAGCAGACAATGACTTAATTATTGAGGGAAGTGAAACCAGAAGAAAATTTATTGATAGTGTTATTTCGCAATTGGATTCCTCCTATTTGCAAGAATTGATTCAATATCAAAAAATTATCAGTCAACGTAATGCTTTGCTGAAATATTTTGCTTTAAATCATGTATTTGAAACCGATACTTTATCAATTTACAATGAGCAGTTGAACGATTTAGGTCAGAAAATTTTTGAAAAGAGAAAACAATTCATTGATGATTTTCTACCGATTTTTAACAAACATCATCAAGCTATTTCTGGTTCAGAAGAAAAAGTGCAATTGGTTTATGAAAGTCATTTATTTGAAGGAACAACATTGCAATTATTAGAACAAAACTTGTCGAAAGACAGAGCATTACAATATACTTCTGTTGGAATTCACAAAGATGATTTAGCCTTTCAAATTGATGGTTTTCCAATCAAAAAATTTGGTTCTCAAGGGCAACAAAAATCGTTTTTAATTGCTTTAAAATTAGCCCAATTTGAATTTGTAAAAAAACAAAGTGGCGAAAAACCCATTTTATTATTTGATGATATTTTTGATAAATTAGATGAAACGCGTGTGAGTAAAATTGTAGCAATGGTCAACCAAGAGGAATTTGGACAATTATTTATTTCTGACACACATCCAGAACGCACAGAAAGTATTGTAAAAACAACACATCAAAGTTATAAAATATTTAGTTTGTAACATTTGTTATATTGTTCTATTTTTACTTCTTTAATTTTGCTTCAAAAAATATTATGAGAAAAATTCTATCAATACTATCGTTATCCATCCTATTTATTAGTTGTCAAGGACAAACAAGTAAATCTGTTGAATCTGCAGAATCAAATGAACCTATCAAAACCCTAGCAGGAATTGATTATGAAACAAAATTATTAGGAACAAAAAATCCTCAATTATTAGATGTTAGAACTCCTGAAGAATTTTCAGTTGAACATCTTGAAAATGCCTCAAACGTTAATTGGAACGGAAGTGATTTTACTGCAAAAGTTGAAAAATTAGACAAATCAAAACCTGTTTTCGTTTATTGCAAAGTGGGCGGAAGAAGTAATCAAGCTGCCATAAAACTTTTAGAACTTGGATTCAAAGAAATCTACAATTTAGATGGAGGAATCATGAAATGGCAAGGAAAGAAAACTTCAAATGTAGCTGCAACTCCAAAAGGATTATCGGTTTCAGAATTTGAAAAATTAATCAATTCCGATAAAAAAGTAATCATTAATTTTTCAGCAAAATGGTGTGCGCCATGTAAAAAAATGGCTCCTTATTTAACCAAAATGCAAGAAGAATTAAAAGGTAAAATCGCCTTAATTAGATTAGATGCCGATGAAAACAAAACTTTGTTGGAAACTATGAAACTTGATGAATTACCTGTAATTTTGATTTATGAAAATGGTAAAGAAACTTGGAGACATTTAGGTTTTTTATCTGAAGAAGATTTGAGAAAACAGCTATAAATTAACGATTGAAGATTAACGATTTTTGATTTTAGAAACTATAAAAAATGATAACAAAAGAAGCGCTTCAATTTCTAGCCGATTTAATTGCAAACAATAATACGGAATGGATGCATGAGAACAAAAAAAGATATGAAAGTTACAAGAAAGACTATCATAACTTCATTGCGTCTATTCTCAATGAAATGAAGCCATTAGACAAATCGCTTGAACCTTTGGAAGTTAAAAATTGTACATTTCGTATCAATCGTGACATTCGTTTTTCTAAAGATAAATCGCCTTATAAAACCAATATGGGTGTTTGGATGTCTCAAAATAAAAATAGCAAAAATGCTCCTGGTTATTACATTCATTTTGAAAAAGGAAATTGCTTCATCGCAGGTGGCGTTTGGTGTCCAGAACCTAGTGAGTTAAAGTTAATTCGTAAGGAAATTGAATTTTTTCACGACGATTTAGAAGCCATAGTTGCTGATAAAACGTTTAAAAATGAGTTTAAAGAACTGACTAGAGATGAAAGCAATACTTTGAAAAAAGCACCAAAAGATTTTGATCCAAATCATCCAGCGATTGAATTTTTAAAATTGAAAAGCTTTACCGCTTCACATAAAATCGATGAAAAACTATTTACTGATAAAGATTTTAGTAAAATAGTAGCTCAAAAACTAATCGCACTAAAACCGATGAATGACTTTTTGAGAAGAGCTTTAGAAACAACGGATTAAAATCCCAAAAAAGAAATACCAAATTCCAATTTTCTCTTTGCGAACTTTGCGAAAAACTTTGCGAACTTTGCGGTAAAATTTCAAACAAATGCAAATCCACAATAATTTCTCCTTAAAAAAATACAACACTTTTGGTATTGAAGCCAAAGCCAAACAATTTGTAGCCGTTCATAATTTAGAAGATTTGAAATCTATTCTAGAAAATCACGCTTCAGATAAAAAATTCATTCTTGGTGGTGGAAGCAATATGCTTTTAACTCAAGATATTGATGCTTTGGTAATTCATGTTGATTTGAAAGGAAAAAAAATCATTAAAGAAGACGACGATTTCGTTTGGGTTGAAAGTCAAGCAGGCGAAAATTGGCACGAATTTGTACTTTGGACCATCAATCAAAACTTTGGTGGATTAGAAAATATGTCGTTGATTCCAGGAAATGTTGGTACAACTCCAGTTCAAAATATTGGTGCTTACGGAACCGAAATCAAAGACACTTTTGTTTCGTGTGAAGCTATGAATATTCTATCACAAGAAATGAAATCCTTCACAAAAGAAGATTGCAATTTTGGCTATAGAGAAAGTGTTTTCAAACAAGAAGCTAAGGATAAATATGTTATAACTTCTGTGGTTTTCAAACTCACAAAACGCAATCACAAAATCAATACTTCGTATGGTGATATTAGAAAAGAATTGGAAAAACAAAACGTTACAACTCCAACATTAAAAGACGTTTCCAATGCTGTGATAGCCATCCGTCAAAGTAAATTACCTGATCCAAAAGAGCTTGGAAATAGCGGAAGTTTCTTTAAAAATCCGATTATTTCAAAAGAATTATTTGAAAAAGTACAACAAAAATTTCCAGAGGTAAAATTCTTTGAAGTTTCACAAACAGAAGTTAAAGTTCCAGCTGGTTGGCTAATTGAACACTCAGGATTAAAAGGTTATCGAAAAGACGATGCCGGAGTTCATAAAAACCAAGCACTTGTTTTAGTAAATTACGGAAATGCAACCGGACAAGATATTTTAAATTTATCAAAATACGTTCAAAAAACGGTTTTCGATAAGTACGGAATTGCTATTGAGGCGGAAGTGAATGTGATTTGACATCAAATTTTAGATTTTAGATATTAAATTTAAAAACTACTGTTTAAAATCTGAAATCTATAAATTGAATTTCATACTTTTGCAATCGTTTTTAAATAAGACCATAAAGCCATTATGTTACTAACTTTACTTTGTATATTCATTGCTGTTGTAGTTGTTCAATTCCTATATTATGTAGTGTTTTTTGGTAAATTTTCTTTTGCTAAACCACAAACTTCTACACCAAAAAGAGTTCCGATTTCAGTAATTGTTTGTGCCAAAAACGAAGAAGAAAATGTGAAAAATTTCGTTCCGTTACTTGCTGAACAAAATTATCCAGATTACGAAATAGTACTTATTGACGATGCTTCGAGCGATGAAACCTTAGAAGTATTTGAAGCTTTTGAAAAACAATATCCTAATGTTAAATTAGTAAAAGTAGAAAATAACGAAGCTTTTTGGGGAAATAAAAAATTTGCTTTAACACTTGGAATCAAAGCTGCAAAAAACGAATACCTACTTTTTACAGACGCCGATTGTTACCCAAAATCTAACGATTGGATTAAAGAAATGTCAGCCCAATTTACCCAACAAAAAACGATTGTGTTAGGTTATGGCGCTTACGAAAAAATTAAAAATTCGTTTCTAAATAAAATCATCCGTTTTGAAACCTTATTGACGGCAACGCAATATTTTTCATGGGCAAAATTAGGAAAACCATACATGGGTGTTGGTCGAAATATGGCTTACAAACGTGAAGAGTTTTTCAAAGTTCGCGGTTTTATGGATCACATGAAAATTCGTTCTGGAGATGATGATTTGTTCATTAATCAAGCGGCAAATGCCAAGAATACGACCGTTTGCTACACACCAGAAAGTTTTACTTTTTCTAAGCCAAAAACTACTTTTAAAGATTGGTTTACACAAAAACGAAGACACGTTGCCACTGCACAACATTACAAAGCATCTGACAGAACGCAATTGGCAATTTTTTATGCTACCCAATTATTATTTCTAATTTTACCAATAATCCTTTTAGCATTTCAATTTCAGTGGATTATTGTACTAAGTTTGATTGGTTTCCGTTATCTATTTGCATGGTTATCACTTGGATTTGCAGCCGGAAAACTAAAAGAAAAAGACGTAATGTATTGGTTTCCAATTATTGAAATCGTTTTAATATTCACGCAACTTAACGTTTTCATCACCAATACCTTTTCAAAACCCGTTCAGTGGAAATAAATCCGTACATAGAAAAAGCTAAAAAAGGCGATCAAGTAGCCTTCACTTACCTACTCGACCATTATTGGAACGAGGTCTATGGATTTATGCTAAAACGCACAGAAAACGAAACCGATGCCGAGGATATTACCATAGAAACGTTCTCTAAAGCATTCGACAAATTAACCACTTACAATCCTGAATTTCAGTTCAATACTTGGTTAATAGCCATTGCAAAAAACGTTCACATTGATTTACTTCGCAAAAAAAAATCAACCCTTTTTGTAGAAATTACTGACGAAGAAGATCAACAAGCTTACAATATAGCTGACACATCTCCAACGGCTGAAGATGAATTGATTACAGAGCAAAATTTATCGCAACTCTTACAATTTATAAAAGAATTAAAACCTCACTATCAAGAAGTAATACAACTTCGTTACTTTCAAGAAATGAGTTACCAAGAAATTGCCGAACAACTTGAAGAACCTTTGAGCAACGTCAAAATCAAACTCCTTCGCGCCAAAAAACTCTTGGCAGAAATCATCCAAACAAAACGATAATTATTTCTGGAAACGAATGGCTTGGTTCCTTTTGGTTTCCATTTTCCTGCTTTCCATTACAATCTTTGTTTATCAACAAAGGATTTCCATTGCAAATGCTTTGCATTCACTGAACTCAAATAAAAAAAACACGCTGTGAAGTAATCAGGGTTAGCTAGTCCATGTATTGAATAGATTTCAGATTATCAAAAACGCATCTCTAATTTCAATTTTTAAACAATACATTATAATAAATTACATTTTCTTACAAAAATCACACAATATTGGAATAATCTTTGCGTTATTAAAACAAGAAACAGATTAGAATAATTTTACAAAATTTTTGAAATCTAAAATCTAATATCTGAAATCTAATATCTAAAGCTTATGTAACATCGATACTTAACAATTAAAACTATAAATTATGTCAAACTTAAGTATCTTTGAAAAAAAGTGGTTAGACCTTGTATTTGAAGGCAAAAACCAAGAGTATGGTGCATACAAATTACGTCAAGACAGCACCAAAACAACCATTATTGCATTCTTCTCTGGAATTCTATTCCTTGGTTTTGTATCAGGAATGGGTATGCTTTTAAGTTCATTTGGACCTAAACCAGTAATCTTACCAGAGGAACCTTTTGATACAATTATCAGAGTAGATAATTATATTGAGCCAATCATAGATGAGCCAAAAACTGCAGAACCAGTTACTAATAATACTGCTCCTATAGAAGAAGTTCCTATTAACAAAAATTTTGTTGTAGCTCCTACAGTTGATGCAAAAGAGCCTATTCCAATAACTTCTGAATTACCAAAAATTAACACTCCAATTGGTACTCCAGGAACAGGAACTCCGGGAACACCAGGTGGAATTGATGGTGGCGGAACAGAACCAAAACCAGTGGTAATTATTCCAACCGGTCCAGTAACTCCTGCAGAGTTAGACAAACAACCTTTTTTTCCTGGTGGAATTAAAAAATTCTACGAGTATGTTGGAACAAATTTTGAAAAACAAAATAATGATGAAGAAGAAGGTCAATCAATTAGAGTTTTAGTTTCATTTGTAATTGAGAAAAATGGAGCAATGACAGATATTGAAGTAACAAGAAAAACAACTCCAGAAATTGATAAAGAAGCTATCAGAGTTTTAAAATCTTTAAAAACTAAATGGGCTCCTGGAATTAAAAATGGAGAACCTGTAAGAACTCAATTTACGCTACCAATTACTGTAATGCTATAATTATTGATTCCTGACTTGTAATTCAAGTTAATAAATGTGAGAACTGCTTTGCCAAAACAAAGCAGTTTTTTTTTGAAACAAAGTATAAATATTTCTTAATGATCAAAAATCTGAAATAGAATATTCAAAATCTAGAATCTACATTCGTATCTTTGCATTTCAAAAAAAGTGAATATGGAAACGGCTACCGAAAATAACCTTCCAATTGGAAAACCAAAATGGCTAAAAGTTAAGTTACCTATTGGTCAAAAATATACCGAACTTCGTGGATTAGTTGACAAATACAAACTAAATACTATCTGTACCTCAGGAAGTTGCCCAAATATGGGTGAATGTTGGGGTGAAGGAACAGCTACTTTTATGATTCTTGGTAATATTTGTACGCGTTCTTGCGGATTTTGTGGCGTAAAAACTGGACGTCCAGAAAATGTTGATTGGGACGAACCAGAAAAGGTAGCGCGTTCTATAAAAATAATGAACATCAAACATGCTGTTATCACTAGTGTAGACAGAGATGACTTGAAAGATATGGGTTCAATTATATGGTTAGAAACTGTTCAAGCCATTCGCAGAATGAATCCGAACACTACATTAGAAACTTTAATTCCAGATTTTCAAGGAAATACTAGAAATATCGATAGAATCATTGAAGCCAATCCAGAAGTTGTTTCTCACAACATGGAAACGGTTCGTCGTTTAACTCGTGAAGTTAGAATTCAGGCTAAATATGATAAGAGTTTAGAAGTTTTAAGATATCTGAAAGAAAAAGGAATTAAAAGAACTAAATCCGGAATTATGCTAGGTTTAGGTGAAACTGAAGCAGAAGTTATTGAAACTATGCAAGACATTCGCAACCAAAATGTAGATATCATTACTATTGGACAATATTTACAACCAAGTAAAAAACATTTACCTGTAAAAGAGTTCATCACTCCAGAACAATTTGAAAAATACGAAAAATTAGGTAAAGAAATGGGCTTTCGTCATGTAGAAAGTGGAGCATTAGTGCGTTCTTCTTATCATGCTGAAAAACATATTTTATAAATAAATGTCAAGAGATTTAGCCAACCAACAAGCAGCCATCAAAGCAACCTATTTTAGTTTAATAGGCAATGCATCTTTAGCTGTAATTAAAGGATTGGCAGGTTTTTTTGGTAATTCTTATGCTTTAATTGCTGATGCAATTGAATCAACAACCGATATTTTTTCTTCATTTTTAGTGCTATTTGGAATCAAATATTCCAGTAGACCAGCAGACGAAAATCATCCTTATGGACATGGTCGTGCAGAACCTTTGATAACATTTATTGTAGTTGGTTTTCTAATAACATCAGCAACAATTATTGCCTACGAAAGCATCTTAAATATTGGAACACCACATGAATTGCCGAAATCTTGGACCTTAATTGTGTTAGGATTAATAATTGTTTGGAAAGAAATCTCTTTTCAATTAGTTATGAAAAAAAGCATCGAAACTAATAGTTCTTCACTAAAAGCAGATGCTTGGCATCATAGAAGTGACGCAATAACATCTGTTGCTGCATTTATAGGAATTTCTATTGCTCTATTTCTTGGAAAAGGATACGAATCTGCAGACGATTGGGCGGCGCTTTTTGCTTCAGGTTTTATTTTATACAACAGCTATTTAATTTTCAGACCTGCTTTGGGCGAAATAATGGACGAGCATTTATATGATGATTTAGTTGAAGAAATAAGAACAGTTTCGCATAAAGTGAAAGGTGTAATTGACACTGAAAAATGTTTCATAAGAAAAGCTGGAATGAAATATCACGTTGATTTACACGCCATTGTTGACTCAAATATTTCTGTAAAAGAAGGTCATGATATTTCACATCGTTTAAAAGATACTTTGCGTGAAGAAATTCCACAATTAGGTCACGTTTTAATACACATAGAACCCAATGATTAAAACAAAAATTGCCATAAATGGTTTTGGAAGAATTGGAAGAAATCTTTTCAGGTTACTTATCAATCATCCAAACATTGAAGTTGTTGCCATAAATGATATTGCTGATAATAGAACTATGGCACATTTAATAAAATATGACAGCATTCATGGTGTTTTACCTTATCAAGTTTCATTTGATGAAACATCAATAATCGTTGATGGAAAATCATATGCCTTTTATCACCAAAAAGAAATTTCAAATCTAAATTGGAATGAAATCGATATTGTAATTGAATCTACAGGAAAATATAAAACATTTGACGAAATTAATGCTCACATCATTTCTGGTGCGAAAAAAGTAATTCTTTCTGCACCTTCAGAAGTTTCCGAAATAAAAACTGTGGTTCTTGGAGTTAATGAAAGCATCCTTGACGGAACAGAAAAAATTATTTCCAATGCAAGTTGCACTACTAATAATGCAGCTCCAATGATGAAAGTTATTAATGATTTATGTGGTATTGAGCAAGCCTACATTACAACTGTTCACTCTTACACAACTGACCAAAGCCTTCACGACCAACCACATAAAGATTTACGTCGTGCTCGTGGTGCAAGCCAATCCATTGTACCTACAACTACTGGTGCAGCAAAAGCATTGACTAAAATTTTTCCGGAAATGGAAGGAAAAATTGGAGGTTGTGGCATTAGAGTTCCTGTTCCTGATGGTTCATTGACCGACATAACTTTCAATGTAAAACGAGCTGTTTCTATTGAAGAAATTAATGAAGCATTCTTAAAAGCATCTAAAACAAATTTAAAAGGAATTCTTGATTATACAGAAGATCCTATCGTTTCTGTAGACATTCTTGGCAATCGAAATTCTTGTCTTTTTGATTCACAATTAACTTCTGTAATCGATAAAATGGTAAAAGTTGTGGGTTGGTACGACAACGAAATTGGTTATTCATCGAGAATAATTGATTTAATATTACTTATTCAAAAATAATTTCTTTATTTTAGACCTCACAAAAAAGGAATTTTCCTATTATGAGGCATATTTTTGTTTTATTTTTTTTACTTCCAATAATTTCATTTTCTCAAAAAAAACCAAATGAGAAAATCGATAGCACTAGTTATTATATTGATTTAGTGAAGTTTAACCAGAAAAAAAACAATTATAGAAATTGCCTTGTTTATTCTCAAAAAGCATTGGATTTTGCGAATAAAACCAACAATCAAAAATCTATTGCTGATAGTTATTCTAACCTAGGAGTTATATACTTAGAATTAAAAAAAATTGATGATGCTATTGATGTTTTAGTAAAAAGTATTGCAATTTATACCACTTTACCTTTATCCTCTCAACAAGCACTAGCGCATTATAGCATTGGTGTTTGCTATCTTGAAAAAAATAATTTAGCCATGGCTGAAAAAAATTTCAATACGGCTGGAGGAATTTATGAGAAAATTAAAATTCCTAGTGCAATTGAAATGCTAAATCTTCAAAAAGGAATTGTTTATAAAGAAAAAGGCAAAATTGACTTAGCAATGCCTTTATTTGAAAATATTATTATAAAAAAAGACACTAGCGATACTTATAAAACTAAAGCTGAAGCATTATATCAAGTAGGAACAATTGAATTTGGGAAAAAGAGATATAATTTAGCTATTAATTATTTCAATAGAGCTCTTGAAATAAACAAAAACAATTTAGAACAAAAAGCTAATATAATTTTGGCACTTAGTGAGTGTTTTGAAAAATCATTGAATATTGAAAAATCACATTATTTATTGAAACAATATCTAAGATTGAAAGATAGTTTAACCTATTTAAATGATAAAAAAATAGGGAATGAAGATTTTGCTTCTTTCAAAGATTCCGAAAAATTAAAACTGATTGAACAAATTGATAAAGACAACAAGAGTCAAGAAAAAGCGAATACTTTTGCTAAGCTTATAAGCATATTGGCTATTGCACTAATCTCTATTTTGTCACTCTTAAGTTTGTCTTTGTATAAAAACAATGTATTAAGAACAGAATCTAATGCTTTACTAAAAGAAAAAAACAAAGAGCTTGAAATTGCAAAAGAAAATGCCGAAAGAGCAACCAAAGCTCGTTCAGAATTTCTTTCTACGGTAAGTCACGAATTGCGAACTCCTTTAAATGCTATTAATGGAATTACGCATTTATTATTAGAAGAGAATCCAAAAGATAGCCAATTGAATTACCTTAATTCATTGAAATTTTCTGGAAATTATTTAATAACTTTTATAAATGATATATTAGAAATTAATAGAATTGAATCAGAAAGAATACCTATTGAACAAATTAATTGCAACTTAAAACTTCAATTATCTAATATTCAAAAATCTTTCAAAGAAATTGCACATGAAAATAATAATACATTTATCTTAGAAATTGAAGATACTATACCCGATAATTTAATTTGTGATCCTACAAAACTGTCGCAAATTTTCATTAATCTTGTTAGTAATTCATTAAAATTTACTAAAAATGGTTATGTAAAACTAATTGCTAAACTTGAAAAAGTTGAAGACAAAAAAATACAAATCCAATTTAAAGTTTCTGATAATGGAATTGGAATACCCGAAGATAAGCAAAACGAAATTTTTGAAAGCTTTTCTCAAGGTTCAATAGAAATTAATAGAAAATATGGTGGTACAGGACTTGGACTAGCCATTGTAAAACGATTAATAGAATTATTGGGTGGAAGAATTCAAATTAATAGTAAAGTTGGATTGGGAACCACTTTTTCATTTTCGCTTCCATTCGAAGTTGGTAAAAATGAAATTGTAGAAATAAAAGAACAAGCCATAGATAATGCCGCAATTGAGAACAAGAAAATTTTATTGGTAGAAGATAATAAAATCAATCAAATGATTACCAAGAAGATGATTGAAAACAAAGGTATGTTCTGCAAAATATTAGACAATGGTGAAGATAGTGTTACCTATTTAAGACAAAAGCATAATTATGATTTAGTTTTAATGGATGTTCACTTACCTGGAATAAATGGCACAATAGCAACGCAACAAATTAGAGAATTCAATACCGAAATTCCAATTATTGCGCTTACAGCAATTTCATTAAATGAAAATAGAGAAATGCTCCTTTCTTATGGAATGAATGATGTAATCACCAAACCATTTGATCCAGAACAATTTTACAAAATCATTGCAGAAAATTTATTATAAAAAAAAGACGCTTTTGATGAGCGTCTTTCTTTTTTAATATTGTTTGATTAGTTCTTTTATCAGTAATCTTACACTTGGTTCTGCTTTTTGAGCAGCTTTTAGAACCTCTTCGTGGTTAACTTCTTCAATATTTTCTTCGTCTCCCATATCTGTAATAACTGAAAGACCAAAAGTTTCTAATTCCATGTGTCGTGCAACAATAACTTCTGGCACAGTAGACATTCCAACACAATCAGCACCAATATTTTTTACCATCTTGTATTCTGCTAAAGTTTCAAAAGTTGGTCCTTGCAAACCCATATAAATTCCATTATGAACTTCTATATTGGCTTCATTTGCAATCTCTCTTGCTTTTGCAATCATTTTCAAACTATAAGGTTCGCTCATGTTCACAAATCTTGGTCCGAAACGTTCATCATTTTTTCCACGTAATGGATGTTCTGGCATCATGTTGATATGATCTTTTATCAAAACTATTGAGCCAACTTCATAATTAGGATTAACGCCACCTGAAGCATTAGATACTACCAATTTAGTAACACCTAAATATTTCATAACTCTCACAGGAAAAGTTACTTGCTTCATATCATAACCTTCGTAGAAATGAAATCTTCCTTGCATTGCAACAACTTTTTTATCACCAATTGTTCCAAAAACTAAAGCTCCTTTATGACCCTGAACGGTTGAAACAGGAAAATTAGGGATTTCAGAATAAGGTAACGTAAATTCAATTGCAATATCATCTGTAAAGCTTCCCAATCCTGAACCTAAGATTACTCCATATTCTGGTGTGAAACCTGTTTTTTCTTTGATGTAATTAACGGTTTCTTGTACTTGTTCCCACATAATTTAAAATTGTTTGGTTAAAATCATCACCTTTAGAAATGAAACTACTTTTAATAGGTAAATAAAAAAGTGATTTCAAATTCTGATTTTTCAATCTAACGTAATCCTTTTCTGTTGTGATAATTAACTTATTGTTTGCTTTATTTTTAATTTCTTCAATATCTTTTTCTGAAAAATGATGATGATCTGGATAAACTAGTTTTACATTTTTTTCAGCCTGCAAATATGCAAAAAAGGGTTCGGGTTTTGCTATTCCTGCTAAAAGTAATTTATCAACATCAATTATTTCCTCAACTTTTTCAGATTCAAATTCATTATAAACTTCTGAATCATAATCTATAAAACTAAAAAAGATTGGAACATTTAATCCTATCTTTCTAATTATATTTTGTTGTGCAAGTTCCGATAAATCTTTGGGACATTTAGTGATAATTATCACATTGGCTCTTTTCGCACCGGTTCTACTCTCTCTTAAATTACCTGTTGGTAGCATAAAATCATTAAAATACAAATCATCAAATGAAGAAAGTAAAATGTAAAATCCAGCTTTGACTTTTCTATGCTGAAAAGCGTCATCTAATAAAATAACTTCTGGTTTATTATCTAATTTTAATAATTGCTCGATTCCATTTTTTCTTTGAGCATCAACTGCTACATGAATATTTGGAAATTTTTGATGAATTTGAAATGGTTCATCACCCAAAATTTCTGCATTTGAATTTGAATCTGCCAAAACAAAACCATCCGATTTTCTTTTATAACCGCGACTTAAGGTAGCAATTTTATAATTTGGAGAAAGCAAACGAATTAAATATTCAATTTGAGGTGTTTTACCAGTTCCACCGACACTAAGGTTTCCGACAGCAATTATAGGAATATCAAACGAATAGGATTTCAAAATTCCTTTATCAAAAACAAAGTTTCTGATGGAAGTTATCCAACCATAAAGAATTGAAAAAGGAAAAAGTAAATACCTTAAAATAATCATAGTACGAAAGTATAATTTTTTATCTTTGAATTGAAATTAATTTTACAAAATGAACTTTAGAATTAAATTATTATTTGCTTTTATCTTTTGTTTTCAAATTGGATTTAGCCAAGAAAACAACGATGTTGCAATTTTAAAAGTGCTTTTATCAAAATATTACGCCAACGAAAAAGTTATAGTAAAAAACAGATTGCAATTATTGAGTTTTTATTGCAACAAAGCACCCAATAATGAAGAAACTTTAGAAGTAATTGCTAAAAACGATTTACTAAAGAAAAATGCTCAAGAAATTAAAAATCAAATTAATATAAAACTAAACGAAAATTGGTCAAAGGAATTTGATTTACTTTTTACAAATCAAAATCAGTATTTGAAAAGTAAAGTCAATAATTGTTTGAGTTTGGAAGAGTTTCAGAAAGTTTCCGATAGGTTTCACGACAACAATCAAAGATTAATGATAGTTAGCAAACCCATGTATTTTGCTCAAAAATATTGTTTAGTAAAAGTGGCTTTTTATAGAAGTATTGAGCATAATTCAGGAAGCTTTTTCTTATTTGAAAATACCAATGGAGTTTGGAATATAAAAGAAGTTTTAAATGAATGGGCAACTTGATTTAGATTGCAGATTTAAGAAGATACAATAAGATTATGAAAATAAAAGAAATACTCACAATTCTTGAAGAAATGGCTCCTTTGGCTTATGCTGAAGATTTTGACAACGTAGGATTATTGGTTGGAAATCAAAACGATGAAGCTACTGGAGTTTTAGTTTGTCATGATGCTCTTGAAAGCGTTATTGATGAAGCCATTGCGAAAAAATGTAATTTGGTAGTTTGCTTCCATCCTATTCTTTTCAGTGGTTTGAAGAAAATTACTGGAAAAAATTATGTAGAACGTGCTGTTTTAAAAGCCATAAAAAATGATATAGCCATTTATGCCGTTCACACTGCTTTGGATAATCATAAGAATGGTGTCAACAAAATTTTCTGTAATGCTTTGGGTTTGAAGAATACTAAAGTGTTAGTTCCTAAGCAAAATTTCATTCAAAAGTTGGTAACTTATACTATTCCAGAGAATGTTGAAAAAGTACGCAATGCTTTATTTGATGCTGGTGCTGGAAAAATTGGCAACTATGAAGATTGCAGTTTCAACTCTCAAGGAATTGGAACTTACATGGGAAATGAAAATAGCAATCCCGAAATTGGAGAACGATTTGAATTTGTCGAAGCACAAGAAATTAAAATCGAAGTTACTTTTGAAAAACATTTGCAAAGTAAAATTCTGAAAGCTCTTTTTTCTAATCATGTTTATGAAGAAGTAGCTTATGAAATTTACGATTTACAAAATTCCCATCAAAATATTGGTTTAGGAATGATTGGTGAACTCGAAAATCCAATGTCTGAAATTGACTTTTTGGAATTTGTAAAAGACAAAATGCAATGTGGAGGAATTCGTCATTCGCAATTACTTGGAAAACAAGTTAAAAAGATTGCGGTTCTTGGTGGTTCGGGTAGTTTTGCTATAAAAAACGCAATTCAAGCCAATGTTGACGTTTTTTTAACATCTGATTTGAAATATCACAACTTTTATGAAGCTGAAAATCAGATAGTTTTAGCTGATATTGGACACTTTGAAAGCGAAAGATATACAAAAAATTATATTGTTGATTTTCTTAAAGAAAAAATTACTAATTTTGCAATCGTTTTATCAGAAGAAAATACAAATCCAGTTAAGTACTTATAAAATATGGCTACTACAAAAGAATTGAGCGTTGAAGAAAAATTAAGAGCGCTTTACGATTTACAAATAATCGATACTAGAATTGACGAAATCAGAAATGTAAGAGGTGAATTGCCTTTAGAAGTGGAAGATCTTGAAGATGAAGTAGCAGGTTTGACTACTCGTTTAGAAAAACTACAAAGCGATTTAGTAACTATTGAAGATAGTATTAAAGCTAAAAAGAATGCTATTGAAAATCATCAAGCAGCAATCAAAAAATATACTGAACAACAAAAAGATGTTCGTAACAACAGAGAATTCAACTCTTTAACTAAAGAAGTAGAATTTCAAGAACTTGAGATTCAATTAGCTGAAAAGCAAATTAAAGAATTGAAAGCTTCAATTGAGCACAAAAAAGAAGTGGTTTCAAATTCTAAAGAAAAATTAGAACAAAAAACAACTCACTTAAAGCACAAAAAAGCTGAATTGAACGACATTATGGCTGAAACTCAAAAAGAGGAATCTTTCTTGACAGAAAAATCAGCTGAATATGAGCAACAAATTGAAGAGCGTTTATTAGCTGCTTACAAAAGAATCCGTTCTAGCGTTAGAAATGGTTTGGCTGTAGTTTCTATTGAGCGTGGAGCATCTGCAGGTTCATTCTTTACTATTCCACCACAAACGCAAGTTGAAATTGCTTCAAGAAAAAAAATCATCACTGATGAACATTCAGGAAGAATTTTAGTTGATGCATCGTTGGCAGATGAAGAAAGAGAAAAAATGGAAAAAATATTCGCAAAAATGTAATATCTTGAATCCCGATTAACGTCGGGATTTTTTTATGGACAAAACTATTCAATTTATTCTTGTAAAAAGTGTTGGATTGTACATCAATACACTTAGTTATATTGCTCCAAAAAAAGCATTCGCATTAGCGTATAAACTCTTTAGTCAACCTAGAAAAGGCAGAATTACGGAACACAAAACTCCAAAAACATTACTTAAAGCAGAACATGTTAGCCACAAGCACAATGAACATGAATTTCAGACTTACATTTGGAAAGGTAATGAAGATATCATTTTACTGATTCACGGTTGGGAAAGTAATGCATCACGTTGGAAGAAATTACTATCACATTTAAAGAAAACTGGAAAAACCATTATTGCAATTGATGGTCCAGCTCACGGAAAAAGTAGCGGAAAAGAATTTAATGTTCCTACTTATGCCGAATTCATTGATGTTGTTGTTCAAAAATACAATCCAAAAATTGCTATTGGACATTCTATTGGCGGAAATGCAATTGCCTATTTCCAAGCGCACTACAATCATAATTTTGAAAAGATAGTTTTACTTGGTGCTCCTTCTGATTTTAAAGTGATTTTAAATAATTACATTAAAATGTTGAGCCTTAACAAACGTATTCATCAATCTTTAATTGATTACACTAAGAAAAGATTCAATCTAACTATAGATGACTTTTCGGCTTCTAAATTCTTAAAGAATAGTACAATTGAAGGAATTGTAGCTCATGATCTTCAAGATACAGTAGTACTATTTGAAGAAGGAAAAAAGATTTCAAAAGCTTGGGAAAAAGCACAATTTATTGAAACAAGAGGACTTGGACACAGCATGCATGATGCCTATTTGTATCAAACTATTGTAGATTTTGTTCAGAAGTAATTTTTCTACAAATTATTTTATCAAACATTCTAATCCCGAAGACTCGGGACTGAAATCTGAAAAATAAATCTATCTTTGCATTATGGAAGAAAATCTAACTCGCATCAACAAATTTCTATCAGAAACTGGATTTTGCTCACGTCGTGAAGCAGATAAGTTAATTGAGCAAGGAAGAGTTACCATTAATGGAACTGTGCCAGAAATGGGTACTAAAATTGCACCAACAGATGAAGTTCGTGTTGATGGAAAACTGGTTAGAGAAAATAATAAAAAACGCGTTTATCTTGCTTTCAATAAGCCACCCGGAATTGAATGTACAACCAATCTTGAAGTAAGAGATAATATTGTAGATTACATCAATTATCACGAACGTATTTTTCCAATTGGTAGATTAGATAAAGCCAGTGAAGGATTGATATTTATGACCAATGATGGCGACATTGTAAACAAGATTCTTCGAGCTAGAAACAATCACGAAAAAGAATATATAGTAACTGTAAATAGACCTATAACTGATAGGTTTATAGATAGAATGGCTAATGGAATTCCAATTCTTGAAACGGTTACCAGAAAATGTAAAGTTGAACAAGTTAGCAAATACGTATTTAGAATTGTACTTACGCAAGGACTAAATAGACAAATTCGTAGAATGTGTGAATATCTTGATTATGAAGTAACTGCTCTAAAAAGAACTCGAATTATTAATATTTCATTGGATGTTCCATTAGGAAGGTATCGTGAACTTACTGAAGCAGAAATTACACAATTAAATCAATTGATAGAGCCTTCAAGTAAAACTGAAGAAGCAAGTTTGCCGAAAGTAACTCCGAAAATTTCATCTCAACCTCGTAGAGATTTTAGAAAAAGACAATAAAAAAACTCCAACTTTTCAGTTGGAGTTTTTTTTAGCATTTAATTTCCATAACATAATCGTCCATAATGTAGTTATTCCCTATTTCGATTACTTCTTCTTTTGTAATTTGGAAACCATATTTTTGGTAAAAGTCTTTGGCTTTATTGAATTTATTCACATTCAAAAACAAAGCTAAATTATTCGATAGAACAACTTTTTCTTTAATATAACCTATTACTTGCTTACCGATTCCTTTTCCTTGGATTTCAGGTAAGACGTATAATTTTTGAAGCTTAGTTTTATTTGAATTGTTACAATTTAATTCATAAGATGCGAAACCTATAAAATTTTGATCATCCTCAATCAATAGAAAAATATGTCCATTATCAAATTGTTTTTCTAAAGAATCGATAGAATAAATCATCTCTAACATATAGTCTAATTGCGCTTTTGAAAGAATAGTTTCGTAAGCATTAGGCCAAATTATATATGCCAAATTTTTAACTATTGCTAATTGTTCTTTAGTGGCAACAACAATATTCATATTATTTTTTTAGGCGTTTTTGTTCTCTTGCTAAAAGTGTATTTTTCAATAACATAGCAATAGTCATTGGTCCAACTCCACCTGGAACTGGAGTTATAAATGATGCTTTTTTAGAAACATTTTCAAAGTCAACATCACCTACAATTTTGTATCCTTTTTCAGAAGTTTCGTCAACAACACGAGTGATACCAACATCAATTACAACTACATCATCTTTAACCATTTCGGCTTTTAAATAATTTGGAACTCCCAGGGCTGTGATAATAATATCAGCTTGTGTTGTAATTTGGTTTATATTTTTAGTGTGACTGTGTGTCAATGTAACTGTTGAATTTCCTGGAAAGTGATTTCTTCCCATCAAAATACTCATTGGACGCCCAACGATATGACTTCTTCCAATAATTACGGTATGTTTTCCATCTGTTGGAACATTATATCGTTCTAACAATTCCAAAATCCCAAAAGGAGTTGCCGGAATAAATGTACTCATATCTAAAGCCATTTTTCCAAAATTTTCCGGGTGAAAACCGTCAACATCCTTACTTGGATCAATACAATTAATGATTTGTTGTGTATCAATTTGTTTTGGCAGTGGTAGTTGCACTATAAAACCATCAATATCATCATTTTGATTTAATTCATTAATCTTCTTAAGCAGTTCTGTTTCAGATGTTGTGCTTGGTAATTTTATCAATGTAGATTCAAAACCAACTCTTTCGCATGCTTTTACTTTGCTTCCAACATAAGTCAAACTTGCTCCATCATTTCCAACAATTATTGCTGCTAAATGAGGAACTTTTTCGCCTTTGTCTTTCATCTTTTGAACTTCAGCTGCTATTTCATTCTTAATATCTTCAGATACTTTTTTTCCGTCTAAAATGGTCATTGTAGTTGTGTGTTGTGTTGTTGTTATAGTTACAAAAAAGACGCGATAAATCGCGTCTTTCCATTATTTCATACCTTTCATTCCGCCCATCATGCGCATCATGTTTTTTCCTCCAGGACCTTGCATCATTTTCATCATTTTGCTCATTTGGTCAAACTGCTTCATCAATTGATTTACTTCTTCTATCTTTCTACCAGAACCTTTTGCGATTCTAGTTTTTCTTTTCATATCAATTATTGAAGGTTTTGTTCTTTCTATTGGTGTCATAGAATGGATTATTGCTTCAATATGTTTGAATGCATCATCTTCAATTTCAACATCTTTAAGTGCTTTTCCAGCACCTGGTATCATTCCAACCAAGTCTTTCATGCTACCCATTTTTTTAATTTGTTGAATTTGAGCTAAGAAATCATCAAAACCAAATTCATTTTTAGCAATCTTCTTCTGAATTTTTCTTGCTTCTTCCTCATCATATTGCTCTTGAGCTCTTTCTACAAGCGAAACAACGTCTCCCATTCCAAGAATTCTATCAGCCATACGTGATGGATAGAAAACATCGATTGCATCCATTTTTTCACCAGTACCAATAAATTTGATTGGTTTATTTACAACCGATTTAATTGTAATCGCTGCTCCACCACGAGTATCACCATCTAACTTTGTAAGGATAACTCCGTCAAAATTTAATCTATCGTTGAAGGCTTTTGCAGTATTCACAGCATCTTGTCCTGTCATTGCGTCAACAACAAATAACGTTTCTTGTGGCTGAATAGCTTTGTGAACATTTGCAATTTCAGTCATCATTTCTTCGTCAACAGCTAAACGACCAGCAGTATCGACAATTACTACATTAAAACCATTTGCTTTAGCGTAAGCAATAGCTTTTAATGAAATATCAACAGGATTTTTGTTTTCTGGTTCAGAATAAACCTCAACACCTATTTGATCACCAACAACATGCAACTGATTGATAGCCGCAGGACGATAAATATCACAAGCAACCAAAAGTGGTTTTTTGTTCTTTTTAGTTTTAAGATAATTGGCTAATTTACCAGAGAAAGTTGTTTTACCAGAACCTTGCAAACCAGACATTAAAATAACAGTAGGATTTCCTGAAAGATTGATTCCTGCAGCATCACCACCCATTAATTCGGTTAATTCATCTTTAACCAATTTCACCATTAATTGTCCAGGCTCTAATGTAGTTAATACATTTTGTCCCATTGCTTTTTCTTTTACTGATGTAGTAAAATCTTTAGCAATTTTAAAGTTAACATCGGCATCAAGTAAGGCACGACGAACTTCTTTAAGAGTTTCTGCAACGTTTACTTCTGTAATTTTTCCATGTCCTTTTAGGATATGGAATGCTTTATCTAATTTATCGCTTAAATTATTGAACATAATGGTGTTTTTAGAAGTGCAAATATAACTTAAAGTTATAAAGTTTCAAATTAAGATTTAATCAAAATAAAAGTTTGGTAGGGTAAATATTGAATTACTTGTTTAGTATTAAAATTAAATAACTTTAAATTTATAAACTATGAAAAACAAAGGATTATTAATCGGTTTATTTTGCATTTCTTTAATAAGTGTATCATGCAGTAAAGATGATGAACAAAATTCAGACAACTTAACTATCAAAGCGAGATCTAGCTACTTGGCCAATAGATCATTAGAACAAAAAACCAACAGCAACGTTAATTTAACTTCATTTAAAATCAATTTAAAAGAAATTGAATTTGAAATGGAGGATTCTTCTTCAGGTGATGGGTTTTATGGTGATGATGATGATATCGAATTAAAAGGACCTTTTGAATTAAATTTACTAAATGGTACCTATGAGATAACATCGTTAAATGTTCCAAGTGGAGTTTATAAAGAGGTTGAATTTAAGATGGCAAAAAATAGAACCATTGGTAGTGATATGTATAACAAATCAATTGAAATAAAAGGAACTATAAATGGAGTACCATTTGAATTTTGGCATAATGTTGAGGAAGATTTTGAAATTGACTATGACGACACAAATCAAAACATTGTTGTATCTAATAACTCCACTTCAATAATTTTTGATTTCGATTTGACCTCAGCATTAAATAGTGTTGATCTTAGTTCTGCTACAGATAACGATGGAGACGGAATTATAGAAATTAATCCTAATGATACTGATGGTAATCAAAGTTTAGCCAATTTAATTAAAGATAAAATTAAAGATTCTTGCGATTTAGATGATTAATTAAATTTAAAAAAAGACCCAAATTTTTAACCTACAAAACTGCCCAGATAACTGGGCAGTTTTTTTTTATGCATAACTTTTTAGTATTTATAATGCAACTAAACATAATACATAACCCTGATTTTTAAATCATTAAATAGTATAAAACCAATGTTCTATGCACAAGTAATGTATTGAATATACAATAATAGGAACTCAAAAAAAGAAACTGCTTATTACAAAGTAGGTAATCACTTTGTTATTCATTTAATGAACTAAATTAAAACTTATAGTTCTGTTCATAAAAACTTCATCTCCATATTTAAATTAAATAATCAATTAAATTAAATCCAATCTACTGTTAATCTTTAAAAATCCAACTAATTATATTTACTCACATAAAAAATGGAAGCTCCATTTAAAATTTAACATAAAAAAACCCATTCTGTTTCCAAAATGGGTTTTTAAACAATATTTAGGATTCTATTTAGATAGTATTAATTTTTTTCAAAAGTTAATAAATCAGTTCCTCCATTTCCACCGCTAACATCTCTTAATTCGATTTTTGAAGCAGTGTAGGTTACAATATCCCAATCATCAGTAAGGTCTGCAAAATTGGCTGGAGTAGAAAATCCGATATTAAAATCTAAATCATTACTTGGATTATCATTATTACTATCACCTGAAGTTACTGACCAAGTTCCGTTGTAAGTATTAGAACCATTAGATGCTGTTAAAGCACTTCCTGTTCCAAAAGTGAAGTTATATCCAGTAAAATTTGAGGTCTTAATTGTTCCAGAATCGTTGTAAAGAGTTATTCTCCATGTTCCTTGATTAACTGTATTTATTACAGGAGTTGGATCAGCAGGTGAATTTGAATTATTGTCATCGTTACTGCACATAGAAGCAACGTTTAGCATAAAAATGCAAAGTAGGATTGGTATTAATTTTAGTGTTTTCATAAAGTTCTTTTTTAAATATTTATTTGGTTAATTTTTAGTAAAATTCAAGTAATCAGTATCGTTACTTCCTCCGCTTGAATCTTTAAGTCTTATGATAGTTGAAGAAAATTCTACAACTCTCCAATCATCTTCAATTTCATCTAAAGTATCTCCATTAAACAACAAGTCGAATATTGTATTTCCACTATCAAGATAAGTTGACCAAGTTCCATTTATTGAAGTTGAATTTTTTGTAGCTATCGATGTTCCATTGGTATTGAAAGTAAAATTATATCCGGCATAATCAGAAGTTTCATCTCCATCATCATAGAAATAAGTTATTCTCCATGTGCCAGAACTTACAACAGATGAAAAAACAAGATTTGGGCCACCAGAACCAGAGTTACAATCATCTATAGAATCATCAATCAAGGTTTCTAATTGAGAATTACTATTTACAACTACATTATTCCCATTTGAATCTGTAACTGATATTGGATAGACTATTGCTGCAATAACAGAAGAAGACAAGTTATCAATAAAATTAAAAAATTGTGAATTATTTTGAAGAGTAATTGTGTTTGCAATTTGATTATCAGTATTGTAAATGTTTATTGAAATAGGATAATTTATTGTAATACAATCGATTTCGTCAAGATCATCATCATCATCACAATCATTAATTTCATTATTTAATTCACCCAAAGAATTAATAACTTTGGAAGTAAAATCTTGAAATTTTATAGTGATTGGATATGTAAAAAAAACAATATCATTATCCAATGAGCTTGCGTCTTTGATGTTTTGAACCGTTTGATAATCACTTTGATTTGAAACAGTAACATTTTGCGAATTTACAGTTATAGTAACTGGTAATTGTACATAAAAGCAACTTGAGTTATCTAAAACATTATCAATTCCTGTAGGAAATTGAGAAGTCCTAGCTAACAAATTTACTAACGGAGTTCCCACAACCAAATTGGCCGGAGCAGGATTCTGAGAATCATCTATTATTTCTTCTTCTTCTTTTTGACAAGAGGTAAACAAAGAAATGAAGAGAAACAAAATTAAAATTTTAAATTCTTTCATAAACCTTATGCTTTTTTTGATTCCTAATAATGTAATAACAAAGTAAAACAAATTTACCCTACCACATTAAAAAAATTATTTTATTTTTACAAAAAAACATTAAAACAATCATGTCTAATTATACAATTTCAGAAACTTGCCAGGAAAATGTATTTTCACATTTTTTTAAAAATCATATAAAATCGTTACGCAATTTTCTGACTTATAAATATGGTAATGAAGAACAAGCCGAAGATATTGCTCAAGAAGCTTTTATTAAATTATGGCAAAATTGTAAAGATGTTCCTCTAGAAAAAGCAAAATCATACATATACACAATTGCTAATAATTCATCATTGAATGTAATTGCACATCAAAAAGTAAAACTTAATTACCAAAAAACTAATACTTCAAACGACCGTTCTAATGAAAGTCCTGAATTTTTATTAGAAGAAAAACAATTTAAAGATAAACTTCTTACTGCAATTGAAAATTTAAATGAAACTCAAAGAGTAGCTTTTTTGATGCACCGCATTGACGGAAAGAAATATGCTGAAATTGCTGAAGAATTAAATATAAGTGTTAAAGCAGTTGAAAAACGTATTCACATTGCTTTGTTAGAATTAAGAAAAGAATTTAAAAATTTTAAGTAGGGTAAAATAACTTTATTTTGTTTTTACATAAGTGAAAGAAGATTATGGAAGAAAATTACAAATTAGCGAAGTGGTTGAATGATGAGATGACTGATGAAGAGTTGAAAGAATTTCAATCAGAATCGGATTACCATTTGTACCAAAAAATTAAACTTTATTCATCAGATTTAGAAACCACTAACTTTGATGAAGAGAAGCTACTATCTAAGGTTATTGCATCTAAGAATCAAGCGCCAAAAGTAATTCCTTTGAAACAAAATTGGTTTTTAAGAATTGCTGCAGTATTGGTAATTGGATTGGGATTATATTTTAGCTACAATACTTTTTCTGCAACTAATGAAATTGCAGCTAATGGTTTAAAAACAACATTTTCTTTACCTGATAATTCAGAAGTTGTTTTAAATTCTGGATCGGAAATAAGTTATAAAAAATGGAACTGGGATTCCAATAGAAATTTAAATCTAAAAGGAGAAGCATATTTCAAGGTTGCAAAAGGCAAAAAATTTGAAGTTAAAACCGATTTAGGAACTGTAAGTGTTCTTGGAACTCAATTTGATGTAAAAGCTCGAAAAAATCGTTTTGATGTTACTTGTTTTGAAGGAAGAGTAAAAGTAAATTACAATAAACAAGAAGTGATTTTAACCAAAGGACAAACTGTTGCCTTTGAAAATAACAACAAAATTCTTTTTGAAAATGTTTCTGAAACAAAACCATCATGGACTTCTTCTGAAATTAATTTTAATAAAGAAAGTTTGTCAAATGTTTTAGACGAAATACAAAGACAATATAACATTTCAATTAACCAAAAAGAAATTGAAAACAAGCAACTATTTACTGGAAAATTACCTACTAACAATCTAGATGTTGCTTTACAAACCATTACCTCAATCTATCATTTAAAATATTCAAAAACAGAAAAATCGAATTATACTTTTGAAGAAATAAAGTGAAATTAAAAAAAGGTATTTACTCTTTAATCTTATTTTTTGTCTTTGCTTTGAACTTAAATGCTCAGAACAAAGACAAAACAGTTTTGCTTAAAACAGTTTTAGAAAAGATAGCAAAACAGCATTTTGTAAATTTTAATTACCTTGAAGATGAAATTTCAATTTTTAAAATAATTCCACCTGATAAAAAACTTACTTTAATTGAAAAACTTGATTACCTAGAATCTAAAACAAAATTAGAATTCAAAATAATTACTGCAACACAAATATCAGTTATTAACAATAAAAATCTTGACAAACCATTGTGCGGTTATCTAATCGATTATAATGATAATCAGCCTATTGCTTATGCAAATATTCATATAAAAGACACACCTTACAATACAACAAGTGATGAAAAAGGATATTTTGAACTCAATCAAAAATCTCCAAATCAAATAGAAATCACTCATGTAAATTATGAGAAAATTGTTATTACTGCTTTAGAGTTGTATAAAGAGAATTGTCCAAAAATAAAACTAAAAAATGTTATAAATCAGCTTGATGAAGTTATAACTCCTATATATTTAACCAAAGGAATTTCAAAAAAAACAAATGGTACTTTTGAAATAAAACCACAGAAATTTGGATTATTGCCTGGCTTAGTTGAAGCAGACGTTTTTCAAACTATGCAACAATTACCAGGAATATTAAGCGTTGATGAAACGGTTTCTAATATTAATGTGAGAGGTGGAACTCATGACCAAAATCTATTTCTTTGGAATGGAATCCGCTTATTTCAAACTGGTCATTTTTATGGTTTAATTTCGGTTTTAAATCCAAACTTAGGACAAAAAATAAGTATCAGTAAAAATGGTACTTCAGCATTTTATAGTGAAAGTGTTTCAAGTGTAGTTGATATATCTACATCGACAAATTCAAAAGAAAGCAATTCATCATTTGGATCAAACATGATAAATTTTGATTTTAACACAACATTAAAAACATCTAAAAATTCATCGTTACAAATAAGTGGAAGACGCTCATTTACTGATTTATTTAACTCTCCAACATACAAAAGTTATTATAATAGAATTTTTCAAAACACAGTTGTAACCAATCTTTCAGAAAACCAAAATGTTGACTATAAGTCGAATGTGAATTTTTACTTTTTTGATGGAACTGTTTCATTTAATCAAAAGATAAAGAAAAAAACAAATCTTAGAGTAAATCTTATTGCCATCTCTAATCAATTGGATGTAGATCAAGATAGATTTCAAAACAATATTAAAACTATTAGAAATAATGTTTTAAATCAACATTCTTACGCTGGAAGTGTTGAATTGGAAACTAAATGGAATAAAAAAAATAGTTCAAAAATAGTTTCATATGTATCTTATTATGATATCAAATCTGAAAATCAGTCTATAAGTAGCAACCAGATTTCTAATCAAGAAAATAGTGTCCTAGATTTTAAAATACAACTACGAAATACACATACAATAAACGATAAAATTACATTTAACAATGGTTATCAATTTAATGAAATTGGAATTGGTAACTATGACAAAGTAAATTCACCTTTATTTTCCAGAAGAATAAAAGATGTATTACACATTCATGCATTAATTGGTGAACTAAATTATAAATCAAAAAACAGTGGCTTTAATTCCTCTTTAGGTTTTCGTCAGAATTACATTTCTCAATTTAGTAAGTTTATTTTTGAACCTAGAGTTCAGGTAAATTATCCAATAAATACGACGTTTCAAATTGATTTTTTAGCAGAAATTAAAAACCAAACTAGCTCTCAAATAATTGACTTACATCAAGATTTTTTAGGAATTGAAAAAAGAAGATGGATATTATCAAATAATGAAGATGTACCAATCATCAAGAGTAATCAAGTTTCTATAGGATTGACTTTCAAAAAGAAAAATTGGTTACTATCAATTGAAAATTTTTATAAAAAAGCCACAGGAATCACTTCACAAGGTCAAAGCTTTCAAAATCAATTAGAATTTATAAAAATAAATGGCGAATACAATGCGATTGGAAGCGAAGTATTGATTCAAAAACAATTTAATCATTTAGTTTCATGGCTTACCTATTGCTATACCATCAATGATTATACTTTTAATGATTATGTTCCACCAACATTTTCAAACAATTTTGAGAACAGACATCAACTTAATGGTGGCATAATTTATGACTATAAAAAAATAAAAGTAGCTTTTGGTGGTCGATGGCATTCAGGGAAACCAACAACTTTACCAACCAATAATACTATAAAAAATGGCGAAATCGTTTTTGATTCACCAAATTCTAGTAGATTAAATGATTATTTACAACTAAATATATCATCAAATTATAGCATTACAATAAACAAAAAAATCAATCTTGTAGTTGGTGCTTCTATACAAAACATTCTAAATAATAGAAACGTAATCAATGAATACTTCAGAATTAATCAAAACAGTAATTCTATTGAAAAAGTAAATATTTTTTCAATTGAAAGAACTCCAAATTTGTTAGTTAGACTGAATTTCTAATAAAATTGATTACATTCTCTCAGGAACTTCAATTCCTAATAATTGAAAGGCTGATTTTATAGTATCGGCAACTTTCTTAGATAGTTGAACTCTGAATACTTTTTTATCTTGATTTTCTTCTCCAAGTATAGATACATTTTGATAAAACGAATTGAATTCTTTTACCAATTCATAAGTATAATTGGCTATTAAAGCCGGACTATGATTACGAGCTGCATCTTGAATAGTTTCTGGGAAAAGTGCAATTTGTTTAAGTAGCTCTTTTTCTTTTGGATGCAATTCAATTGAAACAGACATCGTTGTATCAAATTCTGCTTTACGCAAAATCGATTGAATACGAGCATAAGTATATTGAATAAATGGACCAGTATTTCCTGCAAAATCAACTGATTCTTCTGGATTGAACATCATTTGCTTTTTCGGATCTACTTTTAGCATGTAATATTTTAAGGCTCCAAGACCAATTGTTCTATACAATTTAGCTTTCTCTTCCTCAGAATAACCAGCTAATTTTCCTAATTCTTCCGAAATTGATTTGGCTGTTGTAGTCATTTCTTCCATTAAATCATCGGCATCAACTACAGTTCCTTCTCTAGATTTCATTTTTCCAGAAGGCAATTCTACCATTCCATAAGATAAATGATACAAACTATCAGCCCAATCAAAACCAAGTTTTTTAAGGATTAAGAACAAGACTTTAAAATGATAATCTTGCTCATTTCCAACAGTGTAAACCATACCTCCAACATCTGGAAAATCTTTTACACGCTGAATTGCAGTTCCAATATCTTGAGTCATATACACTGCAGTTCCGTCTGAACGAAGCACGATTTTTCTGTCCAATCCATCTGGTGTTAAATCAATCCAAACCGAACCATCAGGATCTTTTTCGAAAATTCCTTTTTCTAAACCAAATTGAACTACTTCTTTTCCTAACAAATAGGTATTTGATTCATAATAATAACTATCAAAATCAACACCTAAACTTTTATACGTTTGAGCAAAACCATCATAAACCCATTGGTTCATAGTTTTCCAAAGCTCAATAACTTCTGGTTTTCCTGCTTCCCAATCTAAAAGCATTTGTTGTGCCTCTAAAATAATTGGTGCTTGTTTTTTAGCTTCTTCTTCTGTCTTTCCTTGAGCCATTAGCTCATTGATTTGAACTTTATACTCTTTATCAAAAGCAACATAAAAATTTCCAACCAACTTATCTCCTTTTAAACCTGAAGTTTCTGGAGTTTGTCCGTTACCATATTTCTGCCAAGCCAACATCGATTTACAAATGTGAATTCCTCTATCGTTGATGATTTGAGTTTTGTATACCTTCTTTCCTGAAGCTTTAATGATTTCGGCAACTGAATATCCTAATAAATTATTACGAACGTGACCAAGGTGCAAAGGCTTGTTGGTATTTGGCGAAGAATATTCCACCATAACCGCTTTTGAACTTGATGAAGCTTCAACAAATCCATAAGAACTATTATCTTTTATTCCGTTAAAAAAAGTAAGATAGAATGCATCAGAAATTACAATATTTAAAAATCCGGCAACTACATTGAACTTTTCAACTTCGGCTAAATTTTCAACTAAATGAGTTCCAATTTTGGTTCCAATTTCTACAGGATTGCCTTTAATAACTTTCAATAGCGGAAAAATTACCATAGTAATATCGCCTTCAAAATCTTTCCTCGTAGCCTGAAATTCAATTTTGTCGATAGTGATATCAAACTGTTTTTGAACGGCTTCAATAATGGCTGGAGTTAAGATTTGTTGTAAAGTCATTTTTATTATTTTTTGAGGTTGCAAAGATAGAATATAATTGGAAAAAGTTTTTATAAAATTTGAGTAGGATAACTATTTTTTGAATTGTTTTATTGTAGAATTAAATTTACATAAAATATAAGAATATAAATACAAATAAATAAAAAATATATATTTAAACGATTTTATTTGCTTTTTATCGTTTTTTGTATAATATTTATCGGGCTAAATAAAATTCATCTAATGATGTTACTTTTATTGAAACAAAAACCTAACTAAATACATTAATAAATTAAGCGCCTTTTTTGCCCCAACAGAAAACAGCTTTTATGATTCAAATTGTAATGCATTTGAACTAAAAAACCCCGAAGTGCAAATCGGGGTTTTTATTTTATTTCAAAATCATTTAGAATAATCCTTCTGATGTACACAATCCAAAACCAATAATTAATAAAACTATTAATGTAATAGCTATTTTTAATTTAGTTTCTGTAGAACTATTTTTTAATTTGAAAATTTTTGGAATTCCAACAAGAAAAATTATAAAACTTAATAATCCTACTATACCTCTAGCAATAGCTCCTTCAACAGAGTAACCTAACTCATAAATTGCATAGCAAATTGCCGAAAAATTGATAACTAATAAAATCCAATACGAAATATTTGATTCTTCGTTTTTTTCTGAAAAAAATAATTTATCAATGTAATAACCTAGAAGTATTGGGCAGATTAATATCAGTAAAAAAATCATTTTCTACCATTTAATTATGGCACTTGCCCAAGTAAATCCGCTACCAAAAGCTGCTAAAACAACAGTATCACCATCTTTTATTTTACCTAATTCCCATGCTTCAGTAAGCGCAATTGGAATAGACGCAGCGGTTGTATTTCCGTATTTCTGAATGTTGTTAAACACTTGGTCGTCAGTCAATTTAAACTTTTGCTGAATGAATTGAGAAATTCTCAAATTAGCTTGATGCGGAATCAACATATCTATATCAGAAACTTGAAGATTATTGGCTTGCAAACCTTCATTGATAACTTCGCTAAAACGAACTACAGCATTTTTAAACACAAATTGACCGTTCATATGTGGAAAGTAACTTTCGTCATCTGGATTGTTATCGGCAATGATATCTGTAATCCATCTTCCGCCCATTCCTGGTGCTAAAACTGCCAATTCCTTTGCATGTTGACCTTCAGAATGTAAATGTGTAGAAAGAATTCCTTTGGTAGTATCTACCTCTCTTGATACCATTGCTGCTCCTGCTCCATCTCCAAAAATAACTGAAACACCACGACCTCTATCGGTCATGTCTAAACCAAGTGATTGTACTTCTGAAGCTACCACAAGGATATTTTTATACATTCCAGTTTTAATAAATTGATCGGCAACAGAAAGTGCATAGATAAATCCAGAACATTGATTTCTAATATCTAAAGCTCCAACTGTTTTCAATCCTAATTCTTGTTGCAATGCAACTCCTGGTCCAGGAAAATAATAATCTGGTGAAATTGTTGCAAAAACTATGAAATCAATGTCATCATTGGCAACACCAGAACGTTCAATAGCAATCTTTGCAGCTTTTACTCCCATAGAAGTTGTCGTATCCTCACCTCTTACTATGTGACGACGTTCTTTTATACCAGTGCGTTCTTGAATCCACTCGTCTGTGGTGTCCATAATTTTAGACAAATCATCATTAGTAACCACATTATCAGGAACATAATATCCTAAACCTATTATTTTGGAATTATACATGTATTATCGTTTTATCAATTTTAGTAACACAAATTTAGTCATCTTTTAAAAAAGCACATCATTTATCGCTATAAATTTTGAATTTAATAGTTTAATAAACCATTATAAAACAAAAAAACCAGTCGTAAAACTGGTTTTTTATTTATTTTTCAAAATTGATTATGCCGATTGATCATCAACAGTTGCATCTGGTGCATTTTTCTTTACTGATTCAATTCCGTTATCTCTTGAAGCTACACTTTCGTACATTTCACTGTTTCCAATGATTTGACCATTACCAGCTTTCAAATTGAAATAAGGTTGTCCGCTTTTAGCTTCCAATCTATCAAAACGGCCATCGTCTTGCGAATTTTTTCTAACCGATTCTATACCATTTAAGCATGCTGCTTTTGTAGTATAACCTTCACTTGCAAGAATAGTTTGCCCATTTCCTGCTTTTAAATTGAATTGAAACTCACCATTTTTTCTTGTTGTGATTACAAATTTTCCCATGATTTATGTTTTAGTTTTTTATTTAAAATTTTAATAAAATTAAAAGTTTTTTTTAAAATAAACAAATAACATCTGTCTTATTTTTACTACTTCACTACTTTAACCGACTGTCTTCCAGTATTAGTGTACAGATTGATGAAATAGATTCATTTGATATTAAAAAACAAACTCCTTAAAAAGTCCAACAGAAATAAATGATTTATCAAAAGTTCTTGTTTTAAAGAGTCATAAATATCTCCTGACTTTGCTATTTTTTTTAATATATTTGATGTAGCATATAAAAAGGCAAATAAACCATTAAATGAGTACAACTGAATACTTTGAAAGAGTTATATATGGCTTACCAATAGGATTATCATTTTTGTTAATCGGTCTAATCATGTATAATAAAATAAATAAGAATAAGAAAAGACCTGAATATGGCATAAAAAGAGGTAATACCTTGGAGTATTTTTCTGATGCATTTAAAATATTAACATATGATTATCCTAAATTTTTTATAGCTATAGGTTTAGGAATTATTTTAATGGCGATAATTTTTTTTATTCTAGCAATTTCAAATTAAAAAAATCTATTCAGTAAAATTGTAATGTAAAGTATTTAACAAATAAATCCCAGCGACATTTCGCAGCGCAGTGTTAGAAAGAACTCTTTGTGGAGCTTGGTTAGTAAAATTCAAAATGAAAAAAGCAAAATGAAAAAAATATTAATCAAATGTATTGTACTCTATTTTTCAATTTGTAATCTCCATTGTCAGAGTAAAACAATTAAAGGAAGAATAATTAATGAACAATTTGAGTTTATGCCAATGACCTCAATTTTGAATAATCTTAATGTTGAAATTGGTAAAACAGATATGAATGGTTTTTTTGAAATTGTAATTCCTGATTCCGAAAATAAATTATCATTTAGATTTATTGGTTTGGAGCCTTCAAATATAGAACTTACAGATAATTGTAAAGAAGTTGAAATTATTATGATTTCAAGCGGAACTCATGATTTTATAAGTCTAAGAAAAGTGGATAGACTTCGAAAAAAAAGATTTAAAAAATTGCAAAAATTACACAAATTAGCCTTTGAAAGAGGTCTTTTTAGGACAGATAAGGCTTGCTATATTCAAGAATTTATTCCTTATTACGAGAAAAAACCTCAGCGCAATTAATCATAAAAGCAAAAAATAAATTATTAATACTGTATTTACTGGTACAAAAAGTACTATAGAAGAAAAGAAAAAAAATGGATTTTTATAACATTGTTTTAGGCTTAAGTCTTACTATTCTAGGGATTTTGTTGATAGTATACTATCAACAATCAATTAAAATAAAAAAGCAAGGCTTATATTTTTCTCGAATTCAGAATGCAGGTTTTATACTAATAATGTGGGGTATTGTATTGATAGTTAGAGCATGTAAATAATTTAAAACCCGACTTTGCGGAATAACTATATTTAAAAACAAATAAATCTGCAATCTTTTTACTACTTCACTACTTTAACCGACTGTCTTCCAGTATTAGTGTGCAAATTGATGAAATAGATTCCTGCAGGATAAGGAAAATCAAAAGTGTACTTTTTGGTTATAGCGCCTTCAATTTCATCAAGTTTTAGTTGTTTTATAAGTTGTCCTGTATTGGAGTATAATCCTAACATTAAATGATCTACACCTTTAAAATCAATTTCTAAATTCAATTTGTCTTTTATTGGGTTTGGTGCAACCCTAACGATTAATGGTATTCTAGCTTGCTCTTGAAATTGATTGACTGCTAAATTATTAGTCATTTTGTAAATTGTAGTTCCACAAGCATAAGCCAAATCATTATTTAAAATAAAAATTCGATTCAAGTTACTTCCAACCGTAGTGTTTGTCCAAGTATCGCCACCATTGATAGTTTCGTAAAAACCCGTGGCCTGACCACCCATCCAACCATGATTTTCATCTACAAAACCAACTGCTTGAACATCTACTTCTGGAGCAACTTTTGTTGTCCAAGTAGCACCATTATCAATAGATTTTATTAATTTTCCATTATTTGGAGCGACTGAAGAAACAGCACCAAAAATTACATTGGTATTATTGTGTAAGGTTTGTAATTTCCAAACATATTCACCTGGAATAGAGCCATTGTAAAGAATTGACCATGTTGTTCCCCCATTAGTAGTTTTTAAGATTACTGCTCCAGTAGCATTATTTCCGGCCGCATAACCTGTATTTTCATCTAAAAATAATACTTCTACTAGTGTATTTGCGTGAGCACTCATATCAATATATTGCCACGTAGCACCACTATCGGTAGATTTTATAATGTATGCCGGAGAAAAATAAGCTCCACAGCCATAAATTGTTGAAGTTCCAACACAATCCAATCCACAAATAGCAGCTGGATTTGGGGTTATGGTAACCAAATTCCATGTGGCACCACCATCAAGAGTTTTGTAAAATTTACCATTCAAACTTCCTAAAAAACCAATATTGGCGTCAAGAAACTCGATATTTCTAAAATAATGACTGCTACCAAGTAGGGCATTATTGGTTTGTAGATTCCAATTTAAACCACCATCGGTTGTTTTGTATACTGCAGCATAAAATCCATTAGCTGCCCAACCTAAATTTTCATTCAAAAAGAAAACATCATCAAATCGTTGTCCGTTGGTGTTCACAGCAGCATTTGGAAGTGGTGACCATGTTAATTGCGCCGAAGCAAACGAAGAAATCAGCAATAAAAAGTAGAATTTTTTCATCAATCAATATTTTGCATAAAATTATAAAATTAATTGGCTGTAGCTTAAAATTGATAACTTTTTTTAAGGATATTTTTAACACAAACCAAAACAATTATGTAACAAGTTTGTTTTACTTTAGTCCAATAAATTTTCACTAAAACTAAACTTTATGAAATTACGATTTATTGCATTATTGTTTTTGGGAGTTATTAGCTTCACTTTTGCTCAAGAAAATCTGAGTTACCAAAAGCCTTCAGCAGAGATTTTAGCTCTTGCCGATTATGAAAGAGCACCATCTGTAAGTATGGATTCTAAAAAAGAATACATGCTTTTAAGTTACAGAAATACTTACAAAACGCTTGACGATTTAAATCAAGAAGAAATGCGTTTGGGTGGTTTACGTATTAATCCTGTAACTAATATTTCGAGTACTGTTACGTATATCAGCAATTTAAAAATCAGAAAAATTGCTGCTAAAGATGAAACTCAAGTATCAGGTCTTCCTCAAAATGCGAGACTAACCAACATTTCTTGGTCGCCAGACGAAAAGAAAATTGCATTTACGAATACTACGAATTCTGGAGTTGAACTTTGGATAATTGATGTAGCAACAGCTTCGGCAAAAAAAATAACATCAGACAATTTGAATGCCAATTTAGGAAGTCCTTATAGTTGGATGAATGACAATCAGACGTTATTGGTGAAAGTTTTGCCAAAAAATCGTCCGGCTTTAATCAATGAGAAAAAAGATTTACCAAAAGGACCAACCGTTTCTATGAGTGATGGTTCAAAATCACAAAATAGAACCTATCAAGATTTGTTGAAAAACAAAAATGACGAAGCTAATTTTGATGCTTTAGTAACATCAGAATTATATAAAGTAACGATTTCTGGAGCTTCAACTTTATTCAAACCAGCAGACATTTATGCTGGAGAAAGTTTTTCACCTGATGGAAATTATTTGATGATTACTACAATTCAAAAACCTTATTCTTATATAGTCCCATTGAGTCGTTTTCCACAAAAATCTGTAGTTTATGATTTGAATGGAAAAGAAATCAAACAAGTAAATGAAGTACCTTTAACGGAAATTATGCCAAAAGGTTTCTCTTCTGTAAGAAAAGGAAAAAGAAGCATGAGTTGGAGAGCAGACAAACCGGCAACTTTAGTTTATGTAGAAGCTCTTGATGAAGGTGATCAAGCTAAAAAAGTAGATTATAGAGACGAAGTTTTTCAATGGAATGCGCCTTTCAATTCGGCACCAACTTCTATGATGAAGACGCAACAACGCTTTGGCGGAATCAATTGGGGAAATGACACTTTTGCAATAGCTTATGACAGTTGGTATGATACAAGAAATGCTAAAACCTATTTATTAAATCCATCTAATCCAAATGAAACTCCAAAAGTAATTTCGGATAGAAACTCGCAAGACATCTATTCAGATCCAGGAAATTTTGAAACCAAAAAGAATGAATTTGGAAGATATGTAATCGCAACCGAAAATGGCAATGCTTATTTAATTGGTGACGGACATACTAAAGAAGGTCAATTTCCTTTCATTGATGAATTGAATTTGAAAACATTAAAAACAAAACGTCTTTACACTTCAAAAATAATGGACAAAAAAGAAGATTTGATGTCTATTGAAGATTATAAAAAAGGTGATGTTTTAGTGATGATGCAATCTAAAAATGATTATCCTAATTACTATTTTAGAAACATTAAATCTGGTAAACTAACACCAATTACAGCTTTTAAAAATCCATTTGAAAGCATTAAAAATGTTTATAAAGAAGTAATTAAATACAAAAGAAAAGATGGCGTTGATTTGTCTGGAACTTTATATTTACCAGCAGGTTACGACAGAACTAAAAAAGAAAAATTACCTTTATTGATTTGGGCTTATCCAGCAGAATTTAAAGACAAAAACTCAGCAGGACAAAATGATAAAAATCCAAATGAATTTACATTTCCAAACTATGGTTCGTTTGTTTATTGGGTAACTAAAGGTTATGCTGTTCTTGATGATGCTTCTTTTCCTATCATTGGTGAAGGAACTACAGAACCAAATGACACTTTTATAACGCAATTGGTTGATGACGCAGAAGCTGCAATAAATGCAGTAGATAATTTAGGATATATCAATCGTAAAAAAGTTGCAGTTGGCGGGCATTCATATGGAGCTTTTATGACTGCTAATTTATTATCACATTCTAATTTATTTGCTTGTGGAATTGCAAGAAGTGGAGCATACAACAGAACTTTAACGCCTTTTGGATTTCAAAGTGAGCAACGTAATTACTGGGATGTACCTACAATTTACAACGGAATGTCTCCTTTTATGAATGCAGATAAAATGAAAACGCCTTTACTTTTAGTTCATGGTGATGCCGATAATAATCCTGGTACTTTTACTTTACAATCTGAACGTTATTTTCAAGCTCTTAAAGGACTTGGTGCGCCAGCAAGATTGGTTTTATTACCAAAAGAATCACACGGATATGCTGCTAAAGAAAATATCTTTCACCTACTTTGGGAACAAGATCAGTTTTTAGAGAAGTATTTGAAGAATTAGTGAAGAGTGATTAGTAATAAGTGAATAGTTAATAGACCTTTGAAGTAAATTTGAAGGTCTATTTTATTTTTAAATATACTTGTGTTGTTTTGGGAATCTCTGAATTGTGTTCGAAAAATAGAATTTCGTTATCCAATTTTGCTTCAATCAAGTAATGACTTCCTCTGAAATAGGAGTTTAAAACCTCAACTTTTATATCAGAATTTTCTACAACTTTAATTTGATGTGGGTAAATGTATTGTAATTTACCATCAATATTAATTTCATTCACATCTCCAAAAAGTGAGGCAATATATTTAGATTTTGGATTTTCAAAAATTGCTTTTGGAGTTCCACTTTCAATGATTTCTCCATTTTTCATTATTAAAACTTCATCGGCAAATGAAAGAACATCAGTGCTATCATGAGTCGCTGTTACACAAGTAATTTGTTTTTCCTTTAGATAGGCGAATAATTTTCTTCGCAAACTGTTTTTTCTAAAGTTATCGATGTGACTAAAAGGTTCGTCAAGCAATAAAACTTCTGGCTCTAAGGCTAAAACTCTAGCAATTGCAACTCTTTGCATCTGACCACCACTAAGATTTTTGGCTTTTATATCGAAAAAGTCTTCCATTTCTACAATTTCTAAAAGCTCCTTTACCCTATTCCATTTTTTTTCAGAATCGATATTTGACAAATATTTACCAACATTTTCAGCTACTGTAATGTAAGGCATCAAATCAAAATCTTGTGCGAGATATTTCATGAAATCCATGCCTGGAATCAAATTGTATTTTGGTCCTAAAACTTCTATATCATTCCAAAAAATATTTCCGTCGTTCAAGTCATGCAAACCATAAATTAATTTTAGAAGCGTACTTTTTCCACAACCACTCTCGCCAATTATAGAAACATTATGACCTTTATGGATTGAAAAAGCACTTTTTTTAATGGTAACTTCTTTCGAATAAGAAAAAATTATGTCTTGAACTCTAAGCATTTTACAAAAATAACAACTTATTTGATACATTTTATCAGTGATTTACGCCATTTGCGATAAAGTTTTGATAATTAGCTAAATGAAAAAAAAATATTTTATTTAATGAGATAATTTAGTGAAATTTGTAGCCCCAATTCTTTTAATAACCTTTGCAATTGTTGAATGTATATTTTTCAAAATAATTTGAATAACAATGGAAATTAAAAAAATATTATTTGTTTGTATTTTCTTAATCAGTTTTATTTCTAAAGCTCAAGTCGGTATTGGAACAGTTAGTCCCAATGCTACTTCTATGTTGGATATTACTTCTAGTAATAAAGGTTTACTTATTCCCAGAGTGTCCTTAACAAGTACTTCCGATGTAACAACTATAGCATCTCCAACAACTTCATTATTAGTTTATAATTCAGGGTTTGCGCCAAACGGTTATTATTACTGGAATGGTTCGCTTTGGGTTCAATTAGCAACAGTAAATAATACAAATTGGACGATTTCTGGTAATAGCGGAACAAGTTCAGCAACTAATTTTATTGGTACTACAGATGATGTAGATTTAGTGATAAGAAGAAATAACATTCGTAGCGGATTTATTGGAAACCCTACTATAGCTTCTGGTAATAAGAATACTTCATTTGGGGCAAATTCTTTAAATGCAGCCGGAACAGGAATACGAAATACAGCTATCGGAACCAATGTTATGCCTGGCAATACTACAGGACAATTAAACGTTTCTATTGGTGACCAATCCATGTTTTCAAACTTGACTGGAAATACTAATACGGTTATTGGTGTTGGCGCTTTATATTCTAATTCATCAGGAAATGAAAATGTAGCTCTTGGAAGAAATGCTTTAACAAGCGCTAATGCTAATAATAATACCGCGCTTGGTTTTGCATCACTTCGTCAAAATTCAACTGGAACTAATAATGTTGCAATTGGACATCAAGCTGGTTATAACGAAACCGGAAGTAATAAATTATATATTGAGATGTCTACTGCTGCAAACGGAACTGACTCAAGTATAGATAATGCTTTAATTTATGGTGAATTCAATAATAGAATTGTTAGAACTAATGGTACAATTCAGGTAGGCAATCCTGCCACATCTGGTTATTCGTTTCCTACATCAAGAGGAACTGTGGGTCAAGTTCTTCAAACTGATGGCGCTGGTGGAACAAGTTGGGCTAATTCAGTAAATAGCTTATCGTTAGTAAGAACTAATTTATCTGCAAATCAAAATGTTGCATCAACTGGTTGGCAAAAAATCGCTTTTAATACTATTGCTTTTGATACCAACTCTGAATTTAACACCACTAACAATAGATTTACTGCAACAAAAGCTGGCTATTATGAAGTAAATGCCGGTTTTCATACTTTCAATAAATCAGATGCTGAATATTATGGTATTGCCGTTTATAAAAATGGTGTAGAATATCAAGAAACTTCTTCACATCATTATGGAGACAAGTTGATTTCAAGAATCATTAACTGTACCATCAACTTAATTCCTGGTGATTATTTAGAAATATATATTTTTAATGGAAATGCACCTTCAACAATTGATGCTTATATTGGGAAAAGTTATTTTGAGATTAAGCAGTTAAAATAAGTCAAAAAAAAAAACGAGAATTACTTTTCTAAAAAAGATATTGGTCTTGCCGCTTAATCAATAAACTTTCTGGATTTGGATTGGCAAAAACTTACTTCTAATTATAAATCTTCATCATCAATCCATTATTTGTCAAAATTTTCTCAGATGATAACTCTGGATAATATTTTGGAAACAGAAAATTGCATAACAAAAACTTATCAAAATAATTGTTGTGACATATTACTTTTATGCATGCTAAAGATTGGTGCGTTTTAAAAATATTTTCTTTTAAATTTTTATATAATTAATAAAACCCAATAACAATAATTATAATATTGATATTTTTATTGTTATTTTTTTAGACAATACACAACTCAAACGTTGTATTAACATAAGATTAAAGATATTTTACCTATACATTAGTACAACATTATAATAATAATTGGTTAATTGTTAAGAATAAGTATCTAAACAATGATAGTTGAAACTGAATAATAATCTAATTTTTTATAGTTTTTTTTAACATTTCAAATTTCGTATAGTTTTTATACACTAACACTTTATTAATTGAGAAAATTTAACTTGTAAGTTTGAAATTGAACAAAATCAAACAATTATGAAAAAAATCTTCTTATTATTATTCCTACTGATTTTTTCTTTAGGACAATCTCAAGTCCTACTACAAGGATTTGAATCCGGTGGGATTAACGGCGGCCCTTTTGGTGGGATGCCAGCACCAACAATAGTAACTGGAACTGGATCCAACACCAGCCAAGTCCTAAGAATTGATGGTAATACAACAGGTCAACCATGGCAAGGGATAAATTTGTTTTTAACAAACCCTATAAATTTGACCGTAAACAAAACAATGACTATAGACGTACTTTCAAGTACACCTATCACATTTTTAGCTAAAGTTACTACTGGAGGTGCTATAGCTGCAGCTCCTGTTACCCACAACGGTGATGGTACTTGGCAAACCCTTTCATTTACATTTAATACCTCATTAGACAATCAAGCGGCTAGTCCTTCTGGTACCTACTCAGGTTTTGTGATTCATGCTTATTGGGAAGTTGGCAGAACACAGTTCTTTTCTCCAACAACTTGTCCTACTCCACCAAGAACATTTTTTGTCGATAATATACGAGAGCCTTCTTTACTTCCTCCTGCAACAGTTGGTACTTTTAGCGTACCCACTAAGAATGCTGGAGACCCTAATTTTTTCTTAACACCTCCAACTTCTAATAATACGAGTCCATTCACGTATTCAAGTAGCAATAATGCTATAGCAAACATTATTAACGGAAATGAAGTACAGGTAGGTATTGGTGGAACTTGCACCATTACTGCATCTCAAGTTTCTGATGGAACATTTGCCGCAACATCGACTACAGCAACTTTTGAAGTAATTTCTCTTAGTCCACCGCAACCAGTTGGACTTGTCGTAAATAGTCCAACATCTTCTAGTGTGTTTTTGGCTTGTGGGCCAAATAATGCAGGTAGTGGTGATGTTGTTTATAGATTGTTTTATTCCCCAACTGCCACAGCTCCAGCAAACCCTACTACTGCCACTCAATATACTTTTGGGAGTACGCCAGGAGATGGAAATGGTCTTAGTGCATTTGGATTTGTTTTAACCGGTCTGAATTCAGGAACACCGTATACATTTTGGTTGTATCAATACAATACTACTTTAGGTTTATATTCTCCTCCAACTGCAGTAACAGCTACAACTACATCAGCAGCTAGCGTACCGCAACCTGTTGGCTTCGTTGCAACCGACCCAAGAACTTCAACGAGTATACGTCTAGCTGTTGGCCCTAACAATTTGGGTGGAACTATAGTTTATAGATTATTCTATTCACCAACAGCCACAGCTCCAGCAAACCCTTTAACGGCAACGCAATACGCTTTTGGAACTACTCCTGGTGATGGTAATGGTACTAATGCTTTTGGATTTAATATAGGTGGTCTTACTCCGGCAACACCTTATACTTTTTGGCTGTATCAATTTAATACTGCAACTAGTGTATATTCCCTTCCTACTATAGCGTCTAATACAACATTAACTGCACCACCAGTGCTGATACCACCAACAACTAATGCACCAGTGCCTACGCGTAATCCTGCTAATGTTGTTTCAGTATATAGTAATACATATTCTAATGTAGCAACAAATTATAATCCAAATTGGGGACAATCAGGTTTTGGCGTTTTAAATCAAGCGTTTGAGGCTGTTCCAGGTTCGGGTAATACTATTTTACATTATGCTAATTTTAATTACCAGGGTACTGAACTTACTGCTACTAACCTATCTGATATGGAATTTTTGCATGTTGACCTATGGACAAATGCTCCATCGTCTTATGCAATAATTCAAGTAAGCCCTATTAACAATGGTACTGGAGCAGCAGAGACTTTAGTTACTATAAATCAAAATCAAGGACAATGGGTTAGTGTGGATATACCTAAAGCTGCTTTTACTGGGATGACATGGGATAGCGTTTTTCAAATGAAATTTGCTGCTAATGGTCCAGGAAGTACTACACCTGCAGACATCTATTTAGATAATATCTATTTTTGGAAAAACCCTGGTGTAAGTACGGATGCAACTTTAAGTGATTTGCAAGTAGATGCTGCTACAGTAAGTGGTTTTAGTCCTTCAACACAAACGTATACCTATACTGTACCTTTTGGAACAACAATTATTCCTCAGATAACATCTGCAACTGTAAGTAATGCGGCAGCTGTGGCTGTTATAAACCAAGCTACTTCTTTACCTGGTAGTGCAACTGTTGTTGTTACTGCTGAAGATACTTCTGTTCAATTTACTTATACTGTAAATTTTGCATTTCCTCCTCCACCAGCGCAGCCGGTAGGATTTGTAGCGCAAAATCCAACACCTACCACCTCGTTCTTAGCATGTGGTCCTAATAACGTAGATGGAAATATCGTTTATAGATTATTTTATTCTCCAACTATCTCTGCTCCTGCAAATCCATTAACCGCTACTGAATATACTTTTGGATCCAATGCAGGCGATGGAAACAGCGTTGCTCCTTTTGGATTTGTTATTTCTGGACTTACTCCTAGTACCAATTATACGTACTGGTTGTATCAATATAATATTGCAGAGGCTCAATTCTCAGTACCAGCGATTGCAACGTTATCTACTTTATGTTTGCCAGTAAATTGGTATAATGATGCAGATGGAGATGGATTTGGAACTGATTCAACATTAGTCACTTCTTGTACTTCTCCTGGTGCAACCTATGTATTATTAGGTGGCGATTGTAACGATGCTAGTGCTGCTATCAATCCAGGTGCAGTTGATATATGTTACGATGGAATCGATAACGATTGTAATGGTATAATTGATAACAATTGTACACCAATTGTAGGATCATTGCCAGCAGGAACATGTGGTACAACTCTTGCAGGATGGTTCTCAACGGTTACTGCAAACTGGACAAATTTTGCTCAAGGATACCGATTCAAAATCACTAAAGTGGATATGAACACTAATTTACCAATTGCTGCATCAGTTACCATTGACAGACCAGTAAATAACATTTCTTTGGCTAACGTTCCAGGAACGACTTATAACTCAAGATATATGTTTGAAATTGCAGTACGATTCAACAATGTATGGCAACCATTTTTTGGAGCTCCATGTTATTTGAACACACCAAATCCAGTTTCAACAATTGGAGCACAATGTGGAAGTACTTTAACTGCTATGAACCAATGGATAAATGCAGGAGCAGTTTCTAGTGTTACTGCTTATAGATTTAGAGTTACAAGAGTAATTGCAGGTGTTCCAACAGGAACTTCTCAAGAAACTACTCAAGGTATGAATAGATTTAATATGACTCAATTGTCAGGTATCTTGTTTGATAGTACTTATAGAGTAGAAGTTTCATTAAGAAATACCGATGGTACCTTCTTACCTTATGGTACACCATGTGATATCAATACGCCAGCTCATCCAACTACACAAGTTAGATCGGTTCAATGTAATAATTATCAAGTTACAAGTAACTCAGAGTTAATTATTGCAGACGGAGTTAATGGTGCAACTACCTACAGATTTAGAGTTTACAACGGAGTAGATTATGATACGTTCTTTGATAACACATTAAATCGTTTTACATTAAACAACTTCCCAGGATTAATTCCTAACGGAGCCATTTATTCTGTACAAGTAGCAGTTAGGTTACCAAATGAGACTAGCTTTGGTCCATACAGTAAAT
>NZ_JBIISA010000055.1:0-8834 GCF_044341265.1 Flavobacterium sp. | reverse complement strand
AATCCTACTATAAGCGTTTTTTTATTCTCTAAAAAACGGTGCTAATCAAAATAAACGATGTTTTTCAGTGCCCTCGTAATTAGAAGCGTTTTTTTTTATTCTATTTCTTCAAAAACTCAATTAATCCTTTCATATACGTTTCTTGGTCGTCGTATAAACTCATATGACTTCCATTGGCGCAATATAAGTAAGTTCCTTTTGGGAATTGAGTTGCCATCCATTTCATATATTCTGGATCCATCGTATCATATTTTGCTCCTATTACTAATGTTGGAACTGTGATATTTTTCAATTCTTTAGAAACATCCCAATTGGTTAATTTTCCTGAAATCCCTAATTCGCTTGGACCTTGCATTGTAATGTAAAGTGACTGATTTAATCTTCTCATTGAGCGATTTACTGGCTCTGGCCATTCATTAACAGGTTTTCTTAAAATGTGCTTATTGTAGAAATTAGCCATTAATAATTCCATATACTTTGGATTGTTGTAGTCTTTCTTTGCTTCTAAATCTTTAATGGTTTTTAAGATTTCTGGATTCATTTGTTTGGCTAAAACTTTGGAATATTCACCATATTTAGGACAACTTGCCATCATATTGGAAACTATTAATCCTTTTAAATTGTCTTGATATTTTAGAGCATATTGCATTCCTAAAATTCCGCCCCAAGAATGACCTAATAAGTAGAAATTATCTTTGTTTAAATTTAATGCTACACGAACTTGTTCTACTTCTTCAACATATCTAGGCAAATCCCACATTGTTGTATCGTTTGGATTTTCAGAAAAACCAGTTCCTAATTGATCATAATAGATAAATTCAATTCCTTCTTTGGGAAGAAAACTTTCCATACACTCAAAATATTCATGCGACATTCCTGGACCGCCATTTAACAACAATAACTTGATTTTTGGATTGTTTCCGATGCGCTTTGTCCAAACATTGAACTTTCCTTTTGGAGTTTCGATGGTAACCATTTTGACGCCACCAACTTTAACTCCTTTTTCTTCAGAATTAAAATAAGAGCTCGATGAAGTTTCTTGCTTACAAGAAATTAAAAGTAAGACAGTTATAAATGCAAAAAGATATTTTAAGTTTTTCATACATTTAAATTTTATATTCTACCATAATACATTGCTTTTACAATTCCGTCTGAAAGTCCGATTTTTGGTACATATATTTGTCTAGCACCACTCCATTTCATTGCGTTAAGATAAATTTGTGTTGCAGGAATAATTACGTCGGCTCTATCTGTATTCAAACCTAATTCAGCTATTCTTTGTTCGTAAGTTAGTGAATTTAAGTATTGATATTGAGATGCTAAATAAACATAAGACAATGGTTTATCTTGATGTTTTTCAGATAATTTGTGAATTTTATTAATATTTCCACCAGAACCAATTAAAGTAATATTTTCATAAGGTTCGCAGTTGGTTTTAATCCATTTTTCGATTTCTATCCAAACGATTTCATTTACCATATTGTTCAGTAATCGTACCGTTCCGTTTTTAAATGATTTTGAATTAATCATTTTTCCATCAGAAAATAGTGAAAATTCTGTGCTTCCACCTCCAACATCTACATATAAGTAAGTTTTATCAGTAGCAAGAAAGCTATGCAAATCTGATGATGCAATAATTGCTGCTTCAACTCTTCCGTCAATAATATCAATTTCAACATCTGATTTATTCTTAATAATCTCAACAACTTCTTTACCATTGTATGCCTCTCGCATTGCAGATGTAGCGCAAGCTTTGTACTTTTCTACTTTATAAACTTTCATTAAAAGTCGAAAAGCTTCCATAGCATCAACCATTCTATCAATATTTTCATTGGTAATTTCACCAACAGTGAAAGCATCTTGTCCTAAACGAATTGGCACACGAATTAAAGCCGATTTATTGAATTGTGTTTCCTTTCCATCTTGTTCAACTATGTTGGTTATAAGCAATCTCATGGCATTAGACCCAATATCAATTGCTGCATATTTTTTTATTGAAATCATTTATTCTTTTGGGTTGTATTTTAAAAAATATTATTGTCTTCTTGCTGATTTTTATAGTAATTATAGGTTTCGTGTTGTGCTCGGAAAACAGACTCGCCATCTTTTCTAACTCGATATTTATTATCTAATTTTTCTGAGTGTAAACGTGCTTTTACGTTTCCTTTCCAACCCACTTCAAAGGTTTCTATTAATTGCTTTTTAATATCTTCTTGATATATTGGACACGTTACTTCAACTCGTCCGTCAAGATTTCTTGTCATAAAATCCGCCGAAGAAATAAATACTTCTGGGTTATCATTATTACCAAAAATAAAAACTCTTGAATGTTCAAGGAAATTATCAACGATACTTATTGCTTCTATATTTTCACTCATTCCTTTTACGCCAGGAATTAACGAACATATACCTCTAATTTGAAGTTTCATTTTCACTCCAGCATTACTTGCTTCATACAATTTATCAATCATTTGAAAATCTGACAAACTGTTCATTTTTAAATTAATGTAAGCTGGTTTTCCAACTTGAGCATTAAGAATTTCTCTATCAATTAATTTATTAAATTTTGAACGCGAATAATGAGGTGAAACTATTAAATGTTTGTACCTGTGTAATCTGTAATTGATGTCAAAAAACTCAAAGATTTTGGTTACATCTTTTAGAATTTGATTGTGGCTTGTAAACAAAGTTACATCGGTATAAAATTTAGCAGTAGTCTCATTGAAATTTCCAGTTGATATAAATCCGTAACGTTTTACTTTACCTTCTTCCAACCTATCAATAACACATATTTTACTATGTACTTTTAATCCTTTGATACCAAATATCAATTCAATTCCTTCTTGTTGCATTTGCTCTGCGTAGGAAATATTGTTGGCTTCATCAAATCGTGCTTGAAGTTCAATTTGAACCACAACACGCTTACCATTTTTAGCCGCATTTATCAAAGAGCTGATGATTTGTGAGTTTTTTGCTAATCGATATAAAGTAATTTTAATTGAAGTTACTTTCGGATCAAGAGCTGCTTCTCTCAAAAATTTAATTAAATAAGAATAGGATTGATAGGGTGCAAAAATTAAGTAATCTTTTTTGGCAATTCTATTTAGTATGCTTCCTTCAAGAGACAATCCTTCTACTGGTAATGGAAGTTTTTGTTGATATAATAAATCAAAACGCCCAAGATTTGGAAAATCCATATAATCACGACGATTGTGGTATCTTCCTCCAGGAATAATACTATCTGTAGATTCTATTCCCATTCTATCTAAGAAAAATGAAAGGGTATCTTTATCAATTTTTTTATCATAAACAAAACGAACTGGTTCACCAATTCTTCTATCTTTAACAGAAGTAGCTATTTTTTGTAACATACTCTTACTCATATCACTATCAATATCCAATTGAGCATCACGAGTAATTTTAATCATGTGTGCAGAAATGCTTTCGTATTCGAAAATATTAAAAATGCTACTTAAATTATAACGAATTACATCATCTAATAGCATTATGTATTGTTTTTCTCCAATTGCAGGAAGTACAACTATTCTATTGAATGTTTTAGGAATTTCAATGATTGCATAACGAACCTCTTTTTTAGGTTTTACAAGACCCAATACTTTAGCTTTTTCAGAAGTTTTCATTACAAGTTTTATGGCTAAATATCCCACAGTATCCTTAAGCAAAGGAAATTCTGCCAAATCATTTAAGATAATTGTAACCAGTTCTGGACTTACTTTTTGAATAAAAAAATCGTGAACAAAATTTTGATGCTCTTGACATAACTCATTTTCATTAACGATTATAATGTTTTGTTTCTCTAATTGTTTTTCGATTATTTCAAGGATTCTCAAGCTCTCTGATTGTTGCTTTATTACTATATCAGTAATATCCTTTACTAATTGTTGCGCAGTAATTCCGCCTAAAATTTTTTCACCAGTTTGACCAGAAAGACTTAATCTTCTAATTGCAGCAAAACGCACTCTAAAAAATTCGTCAAGATTATTTGAGAAAATACCCAAAAAACGAAGTCTATCCAGTAATGGGACTGTTTCATCTGCAGCTTCTTGCAAAACTCTTGCGTTAAAAGTAAGCCAACTCTTTTCTCTATCAATATATCGGAAATTATTCTCTGAACTCATAGTTAAATATCTCTTGGAAATATAATTTTATCTGTTTTACCTTTATTTATTTTATTCCAATCATCACCTTCGAAAATAATCGAAACATATCCTGATGTTGGTACATTATCAATAAAAATATCCCCAAATTTATTAACAAAATCTGTAATGGCACTATTATGTCCAAAAAGAATTAAGTTTTTATAAACATTTGGACAAGATTTAACAATTTTTTCAAATTGATTTAAATCGAAAGTATATAAATCATCTTTAAACTGAATTTGCATTTCGCTATTTTCATCCCAAATTGACAAAAATAGTTTTGCTGTTTGTTTAGTTCTTTCAGCCGAACTTACCCAAATTAAAGATTTATCGTTAAATAAATTCTTAGATTCTGTGGCTACTTTAATTGTTTTTTGAATTCCCTCTTCAATAATTGGTCTTTTAAAATCATTAATTGGATTATTCCAAGAAGATTTTGCGTGTCGAATTAAAGTCAATTTTTTCATTAAATTACTATTAGAGTTATTAACAATTCAATTTTTAAAATGTTTTTGTAAGATTTTACATTGTTTTTAATCGATAAAACGCCCTTTATCCGTGATTTTATGCATTTAATCGATTTTTTTCTTGTAAAATTAAAAAATGCTTTCTAATTTCGACAAAAATTTTAGGGTTGAAAAAAATGTTCTCATACAAAATAAAAAGCATACAAAGTTAATTAAAAAACAATAAAAAAAGTAGAATTTAAACTACGTTAAAAACGCCATAAACACAATGTATATAAGAGTTTACGCCAAAATAAAGAGTCACAAACAGCATTTAATCGAGTATTAATGTAATTCATAGATAAAATAGTTTTAATAGCAAGTTGATAACTATTTTTGGTCCGTGAAAAAATACGCCTCATTGTTAATAACTATATTTCAGTGATGTGTCCCAAACAAAAAAACAAATAAAAGCATGAAAAAATTTATGCAAAAAAGCAAGCTTATGAAAACAATAAACTACAAATCGTTTATCCTTTCATTATTATTAATTTTATTTTCAACATCTATTTTTGCTGAAGGTACACCAACTCTTTCTCCAAACGCTGCAAATATTACTGCAGTGTTGAGTGCGCCAGATTTACAAAGTGGATCCTACTTCAATTGTGGTGAGGATAATAGAATTTATTTTAATATCGCAAATGCAGGAACTGAAAGAATGTATTTTGGTTTTGATTGGAGAGGATATTCTGTTGGAGTACCTGGAAGATTAACAAATTTATATTACAGAATAAAAAACCCTAGTGGTACTGTAGTTTTGTCTGGTTTGTGGAATAGTACTTTAGGTTCTGCCGGAAGTATTGATACCCATGCCCAAGCTCTTGTTGGACCAAATATTGGAGGAGTAACAACTGGTTATAATCCATTAATATTTAACCCTGCTGTTGCTGGTGAGCACTGGATAGAATTTTACAGAAGTAACGATGGTGGAGTTACTCCATTACTAACTGGCGCAGATAGAGCAGTTGGTGCATTATTTGATATGACAGTAGCAACAACTGCTGGAGTAAAAAGAAATGGTCGTTTACACTCAGATAAATGGGGATTTGTTGCTGTAGATAGTAATTATGGAAATTTGGTAACGGCAAGTTCTGAACCAAATTTTTATGTTTATACTGCAGATCAGGTAGTTTTATTTGTAGATTTTCGCCCAGGTTTTCAACCAATTGCATATAACCTTGCTGTAAATAGTTATGGTGTAAATCCAGTTGGAGCATATACTACAACTAGAAAATCAATTAATACGCCTTTAATTCCAGCTTTAACAAATGGATATAAAGTCTTTCTAAATAATCCTGATGTTTCATTATATCCTATAGCATCTATTCCTGCTGCTCCTACCTTTTTAAATCCTTCCATTACAAATTGCGGACCTTATTTGATAAATTATAACATATCAAGAGCTGGTGACGTAAGATTAGTAATCGATTTAAATGGTGTTCCAGGTTATCAAGCTGCAAGTGCTGACGTAATACTAGAAGCTTATGGAGTAGCCGCAGGAAATAATACATTTTCATGGAATGGTTTAAATGGTTTTGGTGTTGTGGTTCCTGATGGGGCCCAAATGACATTAACACTTAATTATTTGGCTGGAAGGTTTAATTTACCAATGTATGACGCCGAACTTAATAAAAATGGATTTAATGTTCAATCTATTGCCCCGACAGCTATAGCTAACTCTCAAATGTATTGGGACGATAGCTCTTTAACAAATGTTGGAACAGATTGTTCAGATGGAAGTAACAATACAACTGGAGCTGGTTTAAATAATTCATTGAATGGTACTCCAAGTCCAACTAGAGCTTGGAGTGGAGATGGAAACTTTTTAAATGCTATTCCTGCTCCTGTAGTTGGAGCTAACGAAACTGATGGTGTTACCTGTAATGATTTTGGAAATGGGCGTTTATTAAATACTTGGGGTTGGGGTTTAACTAGTGCAAGTGTAAGTACTACTGTTTTTAAAGGATGTTCTGATTTAAAAGTTGTTAAAACTGTAAGTAATTCAACTCCAAATGTGGGTAGTAATGTAACTTTTACGATTACTGCTTCAAATCTTGGAATTAGTAATGATACAAATGTAGTTGTAAACGATGTTTTGCCTTCTGGATATACTCTTGTTAGTGCAACGCCTTCTGTTGGAACTTGGACAGCTCCAAACTGGACAATCGGAAACTTTGCTAATGGTGCAAATGCAACTTTAACTATAGTTGCTACCGTATTAAGTTCAGGAAATTATGCAAATACTGCATGTATTTCCGGTACTAATGCAGAAACAGCTCCAACAAACAATTGTTCTACAGTAACTCCTGTACCAGTTCCTATTGCAGATTTATCTGTTTTAAAAACTGCTAGTAATTTAGCTCCAAATGTTGGAAGCAATATTACTTTTACAATTACTGCTGCGAATAATGGACCAAATAATGCCACTGGTGTGATTGTTAATGATGCAATACCTTCTGGATATACAGTAGTTAGTGTTACACCTTCATCTGGATCTTGGACATCTCCTAACTGGACTATTGGCAATTTGGCGAATGGTTCTAATGCAACTTTAACTGTTGTTGCAACTGTTAGAGCAACAGGAACTTATGCTAATACTGCTACAGTTACTGGAAATCAAACAGATCCAAACTTAAGTAACAATACATCAACTGCTACACCAATTCCTGTTCCAGTTGCTGATTTGGCTGTTGTAAAAGTAGCAAGTAATATGGCTCCTATAATTGGAACAAATATTACTTTTACAATTACTGCTTCAAATAATGGACCAAGTAATGCGACTGGTGTAACATTAAATGATGTAATACCAAGTGGATATACATTAGTAAGTGCAACTCCATCTGTTGGAAGTTGGACTGCACCAAATTGGACAATAGGTAACTTAAATAATGGATCAAATGCAACATTAACAGTTGTAGCAAGAGTAAATTCTGCAGGTCCTTATGCAAATACTGCAACAATTTCTGGAAGTCAAACAGATCCAAATACATCTAATAATACTTCTACTTCTACTCCAGTACCAGTAAATGCAGTAATCGATGCTGTAAATGATAATGGGACAAGTATTAATGGAACCATTGGAGGAACTTCTTTAGCAAACGTATTATTGAATGATACCGTAAATAGTAGTCCTGCAACATTATCAAATGTTATTCTTACTCAAGTTAGCACTACTAATCCAGGTGTAACATTAAATACTTCAACTGGAGCCATAATTGTAGCTCCAGGTACACCTGCTGGTTCTTATACTTTAACATACCAAATATGTGAAGTACTTAATCCAACTAATTGTGATACTGCTATTGTTACTGTTCCTGTTAGACCTGGAGAAATATTAGCTAATGATGATGCTGGTACTTCTGTAAACGGATACACTGGTGGAACTTCATTTACTAACGTTCTTGTTAACGATACTTTAAATGGTGTTGCTGTATTGCCTTCTCAGGTAACTACTACTCAAATTGCTACAACTAATGGAGGAGTTTGGTTATCAGGTACTAATGTTGTGGTAAATCCAGGAACTCCTGCCGGAAATTATATTTTAACATATAAAATTTGCGAAATATTAAATCCAGGAAATTGTGATACTGCTACTGTTACAGTTCCAGTTACTGCTACTGTAATTAATGCCGTAAATGATGCTGGTACTTCTGTAAATGGTTACACTGGTGGAACTGCTTTCACTAATGTTCTTACTAACGATACTTTAAATGGTGTGGCTGTAGTGCCTTCTCAAGTTACTACTACTTTCGTGTCTTCAACTAATCCTGGTGTTACTTTATCAGGTACTAATGTTGTTGTTGCACCTGGTACACCTTCTGGTTCTTATACTTTAACTTACCAAATTTGTGAAGTACTTAATCCTTCTAATTGTGATACTGCTATTGTAACTGTTCCAGTTGGAGCAACTGCAATTGTAGCTAATGATGATGCTGGTACTTCTGTAAATGGATTTGTTGGTGGAACTGCTTTCACTAACGTTCTTACAAACGATACTTTAAATGGTGTGGCTGTAGTTCCTTCTCAGGTAACTACTACTTCCGTGTCTTCAACTAATCCTGGTGTTACTTTATCAGGTACTAATGTTGTGGTTGCGCCTGGTACACCTGCTGGTTCTTATACTTTAACTTACCAAATTTGTGAAGTACTTAATCCTTCTAATTGTGAT
>NZ_JBIISA010000073.1:0-2738 GCF_044341265.1 Flavobacterium sp. | reverse complement strand
ATAATTACAATATTTTGCATATCAGTTTATTTTATTATTCAACTCCCTTGAAAAGGCTCTATTGTTGCCGAATCAGCAGCATTTATTCCATCACTTTTTATTACTTTCTGAACAGTTTTAAATAATATTTTTACATCCAAAGTAAATGAAATATTGTCCACATACCATACATCTAGTTCAAATTTTTTATCCCATTCTAAACCATTTCTTCCATTGACTTGAACCCAACCTGTAACTCCAGGTTTTACTTCATGTCTTCGAGCTTGAAAGTTTGAATACTTTGACAAATAATCAGGAAGTAATGGTCTTGGACCAACCAAACTCATGTCACCTTTAAGCACATTGATAAGTTGCGGAATTTCGTCTAGAGATGTTTTTCTAATAAAACTACCCAACTTCGTCAACCGGTCGGCATCTGGAAGTAGATTTCCGTTTTCATCTTTTTTATCATTCATGGTTTTAAACTTCAAAATTTTAAAAATTCTTTCATTTAAACCAGGTCTTTTTTGAACAAAAAATGGTGATCCATTATTGTTGATAAACAACAAAATAAAAACAATTATAAATATCGGAAACAATAACACTATCCCAATTAATGAGAAAAGAAAATCAATAATTCGTTTAAAATATTTTCGGTATAACATCATTACATTTTATCTCCCAAATTAATACTTATATTTTTGAAAACTTCATAATCATCCAATCCATTGTCATCAGTTTTTTGAATGGTATAAAATCCTTTAACAAAATTGAAATTATTTGCTTCTAAAATATCTATTTGAAATTCATCTGAAACAAAAAACATAACTTTTTTAGCTCTATTAATTCGAATCCAATTACAAAAATACTGTATTGTTTTAGAATCAAAATCAGAAAAGAAAAGTAATTTTATAATGCTACCAGTGTCCTCAAACAAGAAATAAGATGTTCCTACTTTAGCACATTCAACAAAATTTATTCGTTGAATATACTGTAATTCAAATTCCGATTTTGTATATAAAAACACTGATTTTTCCTTTAATATTAATTGATATTTAGCATATAATAAATCAACATCAACTGGAACAAGTTCTAGACTATTAGGGCTAGATTCAATTTCAAACAAATCTTCATTAGAAAACACATTATCAGCTATTTTACAATAAAAACCAGCGTCTTTTAATCTCCTATAACTTGCGTTAGTTTCTGTTACAAAAGCGGTTAAATAAGGAACATTTTTTTCAAAACAGATACGTTTAGACTCTGATATAATTTGACTAAAACAACCTTTTCCTCTTGCATTAGGTAAAGTCCATGAACCTGTCATTATGCCAAAATTTACTACCAATCCATTTGGAGTTGTAACGGCTCTGTAAGTAATTGAAGAACCTGCAATAACTTCACCCTCCTCATTTTTTAAAAGTAAAATATCGGAGGCATTATCGCCTACTTGTCGCTCAAAAACCCAATTATAAACAACTTCATTTCCCCAATTTGGAAAGCATGAATTCAAATAATTTATATAGGTTTCTTTATAATCTGAAGGATTTAAAATTACTTCATTCATAATTAATTATTATTTTTTACAAAATGTGCAATTTCGCCCATTGATGTCCACCATAAATCATCTCCATATTTTTGTTCTAAACTTGAAAGCAAAACATCAAGGTAATTCATATATAAATCATCAACTCCATCTAAAGCTACATAACTTCCTACTTGTTTAATGATGTGTGCTTTTATAGAAATTAGTCCTTCATTTTCAATAATATCTATAGCTCTATCAATAGAAGAATTTACTTGAAAATTAGAAGGTAAATGAACAAGTTTATTCTCTTTTAATAAAGTTGGATAAATTAAAGGTACTTCTTTTAAACCGCTCATATTGCATTTAGCATTTTTAGAAATTGGTGTTATAACATCTCTAGAAGAAGCAACATAATCAAAATCATATTTTACTAAAGTTGATAAAAGTGCATCTGGTGCGTTCCATCCTGGCGGACAAATTCCTTTTACGTGATTTACTTTAGAAGCATTGAAAATTCGAACCATTTCGCTAATAATTCCATCAAACTCTTCTTCTGTTTGATTTTGAAATTCTACTGGAATTTTCAGTCCCTTATGCACATGATACAAACCGTGATAAGCAATTTCTGTTTGGCCCATTTGATTTAGGAAATCAACAAAAACTGGATGATTTTCTAAACTCATGGTCCCTTTTTTCAATCGTTTTGAAAGGTAAAATTTATCACGAAGATTTGGAATTTTTGCCAATATTTTTCGTGTTGGAAAAGCATGTGTTTCACGCCAATCTGCTGTTGTAAATAATGTAACTTTTAGTTTAGGATGTCTATTCAATAACCACATAACCTTTCCAAGAGCTCCTTTATCTAAATCGCCGCCAGCTTCATACAAATCGGTACTTTTTCCAGGATGGATATCATCAATGGTGAAGCAAATGGCAGCTTTTTTGTCTGTTGGTTTCCAGTGTAACATTTTATTTTAATTTTTCTTCCAAAATCTGATATTCCTTCAACAAAGAATTCCAAACTTGAGACTGTTCATATCGTGAACTAATTAAATGACGTGCATTAAACTTGCATTTGTTTCGTAATTCAACATCCAAAAGCATAGTGTTAAGTCCATCAAATATAGCTTTTTTATTTTTAATCGGAACGATAATGCCGTTTTCATCTTGCAATATAATTTCATTTGAACCACTAATATCAGTTACTATACAAGGTAAATTCATGGCGCCA
>NZ_JBIISA010000072.1:0-2786 GCF_044341265.1 Flavobacterium sp. | reverse complement strand
AAGAGGGTGATTTAATCATTAGTAAGTAATGGAAGATAGAGAAATGGAAATTTTCGCACAATTGAACCCAGAAGAGTAAATGTATTCAGACGAACAAAAAGAAATAATGTTTAATAGTGTTATTTTATTGTGGTGATAATCAAATAGTTGTAAATAAATGTAAATATATTTTATTATTTGCTTGCAATTAATAAAAAAATATGTATCTTTGTGTAACAATAAGGGAAAAAATAAAAACTTAAAAAAAACACAAAATATGAAAACAACAACTAAAATCATTGCAGCAAAAAAATTAGCAAAAAGTACAGTTTCTAAATCATCAATCGCTTATCAAGTAGCTTTTGACATTGTTAATAATACAAATAAAAGCTATAAATTAAAAAATAATACTATCAGACCAGTTCACACATCTGGTTTAGGTCGATTTACTTCAAACCTAGACTATACAAAAGATATTCAGTTATTATTAAGTTCAATCGGAATAGATACAGTTTTAACAAACGATAGTCCAAGAGGAGGTTTAACTGGTAATTTACTAACTATTACTACAAAACTAAAATAATGCCTAAAAAAGGAGTAGTAAACAATCCAAAAGGAAAACCAAAATTAAATGAGCCAACAAAGATACTTTATAAAAGAGTTCCTGAAAGTATCTTTGTTGAATGCTTAAAATTTGTAACAGAAAAAATAAAAAATCACAAAAATGGAATTTAGCCTTTTTGAACTAGATAAGCCTGTTGAAGAAAATTCGACAAAATTATTAACTGCAAGAAAAACAAAAATTAATGATAAACTAAAAGTAAAGTCGTTTTTAAAAAAAGAAAAAGCCTTAATAGTTTTAGATGAAATTCCACAAATAGGAGAATCAATACATATTGTTTCAAACGGAACATTTGACTATTTTACATTAGTTCCAATAGCTATTGATTTAATGGGCGGTGAATGTAACAGCTTTTATTTTTCTACATGGACAATGAACAATTCAAATTGTGAAGCTATTCTAAAGCTATATGATAATAAAAAAGTAAAATCTATAAATTGCTTAGTAGGATTATATTTTCAAAAAAGAGAAGCTCAGGTTTTCAATATGGTTTATGAAGGTCTAAAAGAAAGAGGACAAAGAATATTCTCAAATGAAAATCATTCAAAAGTTACATTATTAGATAATGGTAAAGATTTTATCGTTATTTGCGGAAGTGCTAATTTTACATCAAATCCAAGAATTGAACAATTTACGATTTATAATTCAAAAGAGTTGTTTGATTTTCATAAACAATGGATGGACGAAATAATTAAATAAAATGGCTGGAAATAAAAAAGAAAATAAATCATCAAAAGTTATTTTTGAACAAAGAGTTTCAATAATCGCTGAAATGCTTTTATCTGGATTGAGGAGATTTGAAATTATGCAAAATATTGCAACTCATGAAGTTTTAAAAACATGGAAAGTATCGGAAAGACAAATTGATAACTATATTTCAAGCGCAACAAAGATAATTCAAGGCGGAATATCTGAAAATCAAAAAGTAATCTTTGAACAATCATCATCACGTTATGATTTTTTATATAAAAAATTAATTAATGTAAAAGATTATAAAAATGCTGTTTTAGTAGTAGAAAAAAAAGCCAATTTACATGGATTGCTTAAAACTAAATTAGAACATAGTGGCGATAATGAAAAACCAATTATTATAAACTTAGGTTCTGGAATTGACCCAAAAAGTGAACATACTCAATAAAAACGCTTGTCTATACGGTAAGAAAATAGCATTTTGATACTTTTAAAAAAACAGGAATATGCAAACTATTACCTAAAAGATAGCCAAACAAATGAGGTTATTTATGGTGGAGCAGCTGGAGGTGGTAAGTCAGCCTTTGGCTGTTTGTGGTTAATTGAAAACTGTTTAAAATATCCTAATACTCGTTGGTTAATGGGGCGCGCTAAACTTAAAACACTAAAAGAAACAACTTTAAATACTTTTTTTGATTTAAGCAGTAAATTAAATCTAGGTAAACAGTTTACTTATAATGCTCAATCAAACATTATTTATTTTAAAAATGGTAGCGAAATAATTTTAAAAGATTTATTTTTATATCCAAGTGACCCTAATTTTGATAGTTTAGGTTCGTTAGAAATTACTGGCGCATTTATAGACGAGGTTAACCAAATAACATTTAAAGCATGGCAAATAGTGAAGTCACGTATTCGTTACCAACTAAATGAAAATAACTTAATACCAAAACTATTAGGGACTTGTAATCCTTCTAAAAATTGGGTTTATACTGAATTTTATAAACCATGTAGGGACTTTGAAATTAAAGACTATCGAAAGTTTATTCAAGCACTACCAACCGACAATCCACATTTACCAACTAGTTATTTACAATCATTATTAGAATTAGATACCAATTCAAAAGAGCGTTTATATTTTGGTAATTGGGAATTTGACAATGACCCTAGCGCATTATGTAACTTTGATAAAATAACTGATTTGTTCAGCAATGATTTTGAAAGTCTAAAAGGTAATAAGTTTATAACTTGCGATGTGGCTCGTTTAGGTAGCGACAAAATAGTAATTGGATTGTGGAATGGGTTTAGGGTTCAAATATTTGAATTTGAAAAAAAGTTAATAACTGAAAGTTACGAATTTATTAAAGAGTTACAGCGCAAAAATAATGTACCTTTGAGCAACATAATTGCTGATGAAGATGGAGTAGGTGGTGGTTTAGTTGATTTGCTAAAATGCAAAGGGTTCATAAATAATAGTAGACCTTTAAATGATGAG
>NZ_JBIISA010000027.1:0-53141 GCF_044341265.1 Flavobacterium sp. | reverse complement strand
TACAATAAAAAACAGTTGCAAAAAGTAAAACGCTTATAACGGATGTATAAAATCCTACTATAAGCGTTTTTTTATTCTCTAAAAAACGGTGCTAATCAAAATAAACGATGTTTTTCAGTGCCCTCTTTTGAAATTGCTCTTTTTTTTATGCAAAAATGTTTTTATCAAAAATCAGCTTTTGATAACTATTTGAGATAAACCAAACCAATAATTTTAAAAAATATAAAAAAATAAACTAAAAATTATCACATTCACAAATCGACATCACTTCAATTAAATTTAGACATTGTTCAAGTATTAATATACTTTCAAATAGTAATTTTGTCTAAAATTTACTATCATGAAAGTCGGAATTGACAGCATTGCATTTGACCTACCAAAAATACATTTACCTATAAAAGTTCTTGCAGAAAATAGAAATATTGAACCCGAAAAACTTGTAAAAGGTTTAGGCTTACATAAAATGAGTTTTCCAGATGTACACCAAGATGTTGTAACTTTTGCTGCTAATGCCGTTTACAAACTTATCCAACAAGAAAACCTAAACCCAAAAGATATTGCCCGAATTTATGTTGGAACAGAAAGCGCTGTCGATTCTTCAAAACCTATAGCAACTTATATAACTTCATTATTAGAACAACAATTTGGTGAAGGAAGTTTCAATTATTGTGATACTTTAGACATGACTTTCGCTTGTATTGGAGCTGTAGATGCTCTTCAAATAACTCTCGATTTCATCAGATTAAATCCAACCAAAAAAGCCATAGTTGTAGCCACCGACAATGCCAAATACGATTTGAATTCAACTGGTGAATATACTCAAGGTGCTGGAGCAATTGCTATGTTAGTTACTGCTAATCCAAGAGTTTTAGCATTCTCTCAAGAAGTTAGTGTTTCTGCTCAAGGTGTTTTTGATTTTTTTAAACCAAGACGTTACTTTTCAAAAGAAGAAATTTTAAATACAAATGAAAACCCTGAATGGTTTGGAATTCTTGAAAATGAAATTGCTTTCTACAAAGAACAACCTGTTTTTGACGGACAATATTCAAATCAATGCTATATCAACAGAACTTCTGAGGCTTATTTCAAATACAAAGAAATCACCAACCAAAATGGAAAGTTGTACGAAAGTTGGGAAAACATTTTGATGCACCTACCCTATTGTTTTCAAGCTCGAAGAACATTTATAGAAATTTTTGCCAAAGAAAATAATCTAACAGAAGATATTAAAACCATTTCAAAATCACCTGAATATTTAGAATTTGTAAAACAAACTATTTTTCCCTCAGAAATCGCTTCTGGTCAAGTGGGAAATATGTACACTGGTTCTATTTTCCTCGGAATGTTATCTACATTATGCTATCATGTACAACAAAACACTAATCTTACAAACAAAAAATTTGGTTTCATTGCTTATGGAAGTGGCTCAAAATCAAAAGTTTTCGAAGCCGAAGTTCAAGAGAATTGGCAATCAGTAATTGAAAAAACACAGTTATTTGAAACCCTAAATAATTCAACTGAAATAGATTTTGGAACCTATATCACACTACACAAAAAAGAACGTAAACAATCCGTATTACAACCTAAAAATGAATTTGTTTTAGATTATATCGAAAAAGAAAGTCCTGTTTTAGTTGGTGCTAGGTATTATAAATTTCAATAGCCAACACCTTAAGGTGTTGGCTATTGATTAGTGAAAATATAATCTTTTATCTAATATCTAAAATCATCCAAGCCATCCATCTCTATCTAAACTTCTGTATTGAATAGCTTCTGCAATATGATTGGAAACCACAATTTCTGAATTTTCTAAATCAGCTATGGTTCTAGCAACTTTCAAAATTCTATCAAAGGCTCTTGCAGAAAGATTCAATCGCTCCATAGCAGTTTTTAGCAATTGTAAAGATGCTTCATCTAAGGCACAATATTCTCTAATCTGTTTCGAATTCATTTGTGCATTATAATGAATGTTATCAAATGTCTCAAATCGTTTGCTTTGAATTTCTCTTGCTGCTGTTACTCGTTTTCTAATTTCGATACTACTTTCTGATTTTCGTGTTTCTGTTAATTTGTCAAATGGAACTGGCGTAACTTCTATATGAATGTCAATTCTATCTAAAAGTGGTCCTGAGATTTTACTCATATAGCGTTGCATTTCATGAGGCGAAGAACTTTGTGGCGCATCTGGATCATTAAAATAACCACTCGGACTCGGATTCATACTAGCCACCAACATAAAAGATGATGGATAAGTAATTGTGAATTTAGCTCTCGAAATAGTCACTTCCCTATCTTCCAGAGGTTGACGCATTACTTCTAAAACTTCTCTTTTGAATTCTGGTAACTCATCAAGAAACAAAACGCCATTGTGAGATAAAGAAATTTCTCCAGGTTGCGGATAACTTCCTCCTCCAACAAGAGAAACACTTGAAGCGGTATGATGTGGCGCTCGAAAAGGTCGTTGACTCATCAATCCAGCGTCTTTAATTTTTCCTGCTACCGAATGTATTTTTGTAGTCTCCAAGGCTTCTTTCAAAGTCATTGGTGGTAAAATACTTGGCAATCGTTTGGCAAGCATTGTTTTTCCTGAACCTGGTGGACCGATTAAAATAATGTTATGTCCGCCAGCTGCGGCAATTTCCATACATCTTTTAATAGACTCTTGACCTTTGACATCTGAAAAATCAAACTCCGGAAAATCTAATTCCTTGTAAAATTCTTCTCTTGTGTTGATGATGGTTGGTTCTAACGTTCCTTTTCCTTCAAAAAAATTGATTATTTCAGTTACGTTTTCAATTCCATAAACTTCCAATCCATCAACAACTGCAGCCTCTTTGGCATTTTGTTTTGGCAGAAAAAAACCTTTAAAACCTTCTTCTCTAGCCTGAATTGCAATAGACAAAGCGCCTTTTATGGGTTGCAAACCTCCATCTAAAGACAATTCACCCATAATAACATATTTATCTACATCATCGGCTTTAATCTGACCAGAAGCTACAAGAATTCCAACTGCTAATGTCAAATCATAAGCAGATCCTTCTTTACGTAAATCAGCTGGCGCTAAATTTATTGTGATTTTTTTTACTGGTAATTGATAACCATTATTTTTGAGTGCAGCAGCAATTCGATAACTACTTTCTTTAATGGCGTTGTCGGGCAAACCTACAAGATGGTATCCAACTCCTTTATCAATATTTACTTCAACAGTGATTGTTGTGGCTTGAACGCCAAAAACGGCGCTTCCATAAACTTTTACTAACATGGCGTATATAATTAAGTCACAAATATCTAAAAAAAAATTATTCAACAAAAATTTTTGACTTTTTTTATTCCTCATCAGTTCTTCATAACATGTTTAAAAAGTTAAAACTCAAAAAAATTCAAACAAAAGTTTAATATTACTAAAACGTTTTTTACTTTTAACGAATATACTACTAACCACTATGAAGAAAATTCTATTTCTAATTGTACTTAGTTTAATTACTAGCACAATTTCCGCACAAGATTATTTTCCAATCAATGAAAATGTAAAAAACAAAAGCACTAATTATACTGCTTTTACCAATGCAAAGATTTACGTTACACCAACTCAAGTTATTGACAAAGGAACATTGTTAATTTTAGATGGAAAAATTATTGCCGTGGGAACAACGGTTTCAATTCCTAAAAATTGTCTAGTCATTAACATTGAAGGAAAATCTATTTATCCCTCATTTATTGATATTTACACCAATTTTGGAGTAGAAAAACCGAAAGCAATTAGCAGTTTCGAAGGTGGTCAATTATATGATACTAAACGAAAAGGATATTATTGGAACGAGCACATTCGTCCAGAAATAAATGCTTTTGAGTTATTTAAGTATGATGAAAAAAAAGCAGAGGATTTTTTAAAAATTGGCTTTGGTGTTGTAGGAACTCATAATCAAGATGGTATTGCTCGTGGTACTGGAAGTTTAGTAGCACTTAATAACGCTCCAAACAGTTCTAAAATTATAAGTAATTCCATTTCAAATCATTTTGGATTTACTAGAAGTTCTGGTTCGGCACAATCGTATCCAAATTCTCTAATGGGAATGATGGCACTTCTTAGACAAATGTATTATGATTTAGACTGGTATAAAAAAGGAAATTCAGAAACTACCGATTTGTCACTTGAAGCGTTAGCTAAAAATGAAAAATTAATACAAATATTCGCATCAGAAGATAAATTAAATAGCTTAAGAGCATCAAAAATTGGAAACGAATTTAACATCAACTACCTGCTTAAAGGTTTTGGAAACGAATTTGAACGCATCGACGAAATCAAGAAAACCAATGCAAAATTCATCATCCCAATAAATTTTCCTGAAGCTTACGATGTTTCCAATATATTTCAAGCCAATCAAATGGAATTAAATGATTTACGCTATTGGAATCAAGCTCCTACCAATCCGAAAGTATTATCAGAAAACGGAATTACTTTTGCGCTAACAACTGATAAACTAAAAAAATTAGACGATTTTAGAACGAATCTATTACGTGCAATTAAGTTAGGATTTGATAAGACTAAAGCCCTAGAATCATTAACAACAATTCCTGCACAAATGCTTGGTAAAAGCAACGAAATTGGCAGTTTAAAAGTAGGAAGTTATGCCAATTTTCTAATTACATCTGGAGAAGTATTTGGAGAAGAAACGATACTTTTTGAAAATTGGGTACAAGGAACAAAATATGTAGTAAACGATGGAACTATAAAAGATATACGTGGCGATTACGATTTAACCCTAGACAATGAAACCTACAAAATGAAAATTGAAGGAAAAATTGCTAGTCCAAAAGTAAACATCAAATCAAAAGAAGATAAAACAGTAAGCTCTAAATTTTCTTTTTCAAACAATTGGATTACACTTATTCTAAAATCAAAAGATACAATCAATCCATCAATAAATAGATTAACTGGATATGTTGAGAATACTTCAAATCTCTTTGGTAAAGCTATTTTAAATGATGGCAAAGAAGTTTCGTGGAGCGCCATAAAAACAGCACCTTTTGTAAATAAAGAGGAAGTAAAAGAAGCTGAAAAACCTTTCAAAGTCTTTCCGGTAACCTACCCTAATTTACCTTTTGGAAATTCGCAAAAATTAGCATCTCAAAATTTACTATTTAAAAATGCAACGGTTTGGACCAATGAAAAAGAAGGCATACTTCAAGAAACCGATGTATTAGTAAAAAATGGAAAAATTGTAACCATCGGAAAAAACATTTCGGATGCTAGTGCAACAATAATTAATGCTAAAGGCAAACACATTACTTCAGGAATAATTGACGAACATTCACATATTGCAATTTCAAGAGGTGTAAATGAATCTGGACACAATTCAACTGCAGAGGTTACTATAGAAGATGTGGTAAATTCTGAAGATATTAATATTTACAGAGAACTTGCTGGTGGCGTTACAACATCACAATTACTTCATGGTTCTGCTAATCCAATTGGTGGTCGTTCGGCCATTGTTAAATGGAAATGGGGATTAGCACCAGACGAAATGTTGTATAAAAATCAACCAAAATTTATCAAATTTGCCTTGGGTGAAAATGTAAAACAATCTAATTGGGCAGATCAAAATCCGACACGTTATCCTCAAACTAGAATGGGTGTTGAACAAGTTTTTACCGATTATTTTCAACGTGCCAAAGAATATGATGACGCTTGGAAAAGCTACCGTGCTAATTCAAAAAATACTAAAGCACCAAGAAAAGATTTAGAATTACAAACCCTTGCAGAAATCATCAACAAAGAACGATTCATTACTTGCCACTCCTATGTGCAATCTGAAATATTAATGATGATGAATGTGGCTGAAAAATTCAATTTCAAAATGAATACCTTCACTCATATTTTAGAAGGCTATAAAGTAGCTGATAAAATGAAAGAACATGGTGTTGGAGCCTCAACGTTCTCCGATTGGTGGGCTTATAAATTTGAAGTTAATGATGCCATTCCATACAATGGTCCGATAATGCATAATGCTGGTGTGTTAGTTGCCTACAATTCTGATGATGCTGAAATGTCTAGACGTTTAAATCAAGAAGCTGCCAAAGCAGTAAAATACGGCAATGTTTCTGAAGAAGAAGCATGGAAATTTGTAACACTAAATCCTGCAAAATTATTGCATATAGATGATAAAGTAGGAAGCATAAAAGTTGGTAAAGATGCCGATTTAGTAGTGTGGAATGAAAATCCGTTATCTATTTACGCAAAAGCAGAAAAAACAATAATTGAAGGCGTAGTATATTTTGATATTGAAAGAGACACCATACAAAGAGACGCAATTACAAAAGAAAAAAATGAATTGATTAGTCAATTGCTTGAAGAAAAAAATAAAGGAATGCTTACGCAAGAGCCTATAAAAAAAGAAAAGAAAGAATATCATTGTGACACTTTAGAAGAAAACTAAAATGAAAAATTTATGTATAATCATTGTGATTTTAAGTTTAACAACAAACTTAATCGCTCAAAAAAAGCCAGCTGATAAACAAAGTAAATCCGTTTTAATTATGAACGGAACAGCTCATTTAGGCAACGGAAAAGTTATAGAAAATAGCATCATTGCTTTTAAAGAGGGTAAATTGCAATTTGTCGCCGATGCAACGCTTATCAGAATTGATATGAATACTTATGATATAAAAATTGATGCTGCCGGCAAACACATTTATCCCGGATTTATTGCTCCAAATTCCACATTAGGATTGGTTGAAATTGATGCCGTAAAAGCCTCTGATGATGAAGATGAAATTGGAAACTTTAATCCAAATGTCAAAAGTTTAATGGCTTACAATTCTGAATCAAGAGTAACCGAAACTGTGGTTAGTAATGGTATTCTTACAGCGCAAATCACTCCAAGAGGAGGAAGAATTTCTGGATCATCTTCTATCGTTCAATTAGATGCTTGGACATGGAAAGATGCGGTTCTTAAAGAAAATGATGGTATTCATTTGAATTTTCCTAACACTTTTAGAACTGGTCGTGGAGCAGAAAATGGTGTTATTGAAGTTAACAAAGACTACAACAAACAAATTGAAGAAATTGTAAATTTTATCAATACCGCGAAGAGCTATTCTAGCAGTACTCCGAAAGAAAGAAACCTTGTACTTGAAGCAATGAAAGGATTACTTGACGGAACACAAACACTTTTTATACACGCCAATGACGAAAAACAAATTATTGATGCTGTTAATCTATTCAAACAAAACGGAATCAATAAAATGGTTATTGTTGGAGGATATGAAGCCTATAAAACAACAGAGTTGTTATTAAAACACAACATTCCTGTTCTTCTAAGACGTGTACATGATATGCCGGTAAATGATGATCAAGATTATGACCTTCCTTTCAAAATGGCTAAAATACTTACCGATAAAGGTATTCTTGTAGGACTAGAAAACAGTGGTAATATGGAGCGTATGAATACTCGTAACCTACCCTTTCTTGCTGGTACTTGTGCAGCATACGGACTTGATAAAGAAATAGCCTTACAACTCATAACTTCTAATACAGCCAAAATTTTAGGAATTGATTCTTTTTGTGGAACCTTAGAGGAAGGTAAAGACGCAACTCTATTTATTTCTGAAGGTGATGCATTAGATATGAGAACCAATAAATTAAAGGAAACTTTTATCCAAGGAAGATTAATCAATTTAGAAAACCATCAAAGCAACCTTAATAAAATATACAAATCAAAATATAATCAAAACTAAAAAGTAAAATATTTCATTCTTTTTGTAAAATAAAGTTGTCTATATGTAAAATATACTTTACATTTGTTTCAACTTTAAATCATTTATATATGAAAACACACTTTTTATTTCCAAACGCATTTAAAAAAATTGGATGGTTGTTGTTTGTGCCAAGTTTCATTCTAGGTACCTACCTTCTTTTGAGTGGCTTTGATTTTGACAACTCATTTGTTGTAAAAACATTTGCAATAGTCAATGATAGACTATTTAATCAATCTAAGTATTTTAATTTTATTGAAAATGGAATTCTTGATGAACTAATTACTGTTTTAGTAATAGTTGGCGGCATACTAGTAGGATTTTCAAAGACCAAAAATGAAGATGAATATATCTCAAAAATAAGATATGAAAGTCTTGTTTGGGCAACCTATTTCAATTTTGGCTTATTACTTTTTACAACCCTTTTTATTTTTGGATTTCCATATTTTTACATCCTAATTGCTAACATTGCAGCTATGTTGTTGTTCTTTATTATAAGATTCCATTATAAAATTTATCAATTAAATAAAGCTACTAACGATGACGAATAATTTGAAAGTCTTGCGAGCTATTAAGAATATTTCGCAAGAAGATTTAGCCAAGCAAATTGAAGTCAGTCGTCAAACGATAAACGCAATGGAAAAAGGAAAGTATGTTCCCTCAACAGTTTTAGCACTTAAACTAGCACGCTTTTTTGATAAACCTGTAGAAGACATTTTTACCTTAGAAGCAACCGATTAAAAAAAATCCCATCTAAATTAAGATGGGATTTTTTATTATTTTTTAAAATTTACAATTCCTTGTTTCAACCAATTCTCATACAATGCAACATCAGGATCATAACTTGTAGTTGGTGTTACCTTATTCAAATTATTACCTTTATTGTCAACCAATACGTATAATGGTTGCGTATTAGTGTTGTATTTAGTTATCATAAAATCGGTCCATTTGTCACCAATAGTTTCTATTTCTGCTCCTGTAGATTTAGAAACAAACTGTTCTTCATTTGGCAATGGACGTTTGTCATCTGCAAATAATGAAATTACAACAACATCGTTCTTTAATATTTTCAAAACTGGTTCTTCTGACCAAACATTGTTTTCCATTTTTCTACAATTCACACAAGCGTGTCCTGTGAAATCTAATAATGCTGGTTTCTTTACTTTATTAGCATAAGCCATTCCTTCTTCATAATCTGTAAAAACTACTATACCATGCGGACCAAGTTCAGCGCCTTCTGGTAATTTTTCTCCTGTACCATTAGAAGAAGAACCTCCTACTCCATTTGGACTTTCACTGTAAGTTTCAGGTGGTGGAAATGCACTGATTAATTTTAAAGGTGCACCCCAAAGTCCTGGAATCATATAAATGGTAAAAGCTAATACTGTTAAAGCCAATCCTAATCGTCCTACAGAAATATGAGTTATCGGTGAATCGTGAGGCAATGTGATTTTTCCAAATAAATAGAAAGCCCAAGCTCCGAAAATAGCAATCCAAATTGCTAAGAAAGTTTCTCTTTCAAAATAATGCAATTGCAACACTAAATCAGCATTTGATAAAAATTTGAACGCCAAAGCTAATTCTAAAAATCCTAAAGATACTTTTACTGTATTCAACCATCCTCCAGATTTTGGTAGCGAGTGCATCCAACCCGGAAACATAGCAAAAAGCATAAAAGGTAAAGCCAAAGCTGATGAAAATCCTAACATCCCAATAATTGGTGCAATACCTCCTTTAGAAGCAGATTCCACCAAAAGAGTTCCAACAATTGGTCCTGTACAAGAGAACGAAACTATAGCCAAAGCTAATGCCATGAATAAAATTCCAACAATACCGCCTCTGTCTGCTTGTCTATCTACTTTATTTGCCCATGAGTTAGGCAACATAATTTCGAATGCACCCAAAAATGAAGTAGCAAATACAACCAATAGCAAAAAGAAAATGATATTAAACCAAACATTGGTTGAAAGCGCATTCAAAGCATCGGCTCCAAAAATACCTGTAACTGCTAATCCTAAAACAACATAAATTGCAATAATTGAAATACCATAGATAATAGCATTTCGCTTGCCTTGAGCTGGAGTTTTACTTTGCTTAGTAAAGAAACTAACCGTCATAGGAATCATTGGGAAAACGCAAGGAGTTAATAAAGCTGCAAAACCTCCTAGAAATGCTAGAAAAAATATAGTCCAAAGTCCTTTTTTCTCTTCTTTTTTAGGAGCAACTTTTGCTGCTGTTTCTGTGGCAGCTTTGACTTCAGTTTTAGTAGTATCAACAGTTGTTGCTGGTGCTACTTTGGTTGTATCTAAAGCTGGAGTAACTACAGCTGCTGTTTCTATTACTGGAATAGCAAAACTAAAATCTTTATTATCGTTAATACAACCGTCTTTACAAACCTGATAATCAACGTTTAGAAGTATTTTACCAACTTTAGGATTGGTGATTTTTACTTTTTGAATCAGTGTAAACTTCTTTTCAAAATAGTATTCATCGACTCCAAAATCGGCATTGAATTGTTTCTTGTAGGGACTTTCTTTTGCCTTACCTACCAATTCATAATTTCCTTTTTGGTTTTTGAATTCTAAAACAATTGGTAAAGGTCCATCTTCTGGTGTGAATTGAGAATAGACATGCCAACCTTCTTCAATAGTAGCATTCATAACTAAATTAAACTCTGTATCGGATACTTTTTCTACTTTAGATGTCCAAGTTACTGGCTTTTTTATTTGTGCATTTATATTGGTTAAAACCAAAAAAGCAATCAATGTGTAAAAGAAATTCTTCATTTATTGAATGGTTATTTTTAAAATTTTAGTGGTGTTAGAAGTTGCTTTAAATTGTTCATCTTGTCGCATTCCAACTATCCAAATAATTTGATTATCAGAACATAACAACCATTGATTTGATTTTTCAATCAACGATAATTTCTCGTCCTTAAAATACTTGCTAACTTTCTTTTTACCAAGCATTCCTGCAGGATAGAAAAAATCGCCTTCTTGCCATCTTCTCAAGACCAACGGAAACAACAATTTTTCTTCATCGACAAAGATACTATTTGAATTTGATTCAGAAATGTCACCTAAGTTACAAAACTCAAATTTTAAGGGAATATTAACTTGGCTTACATTTTTATCTATCAAATAAACATCGGTTGCAGTAGCTTCCTCTTTCAAAGATAAAATCAAACAATCTCGGTCTTTCAACAAACAATAGTCTTCGGAATAAATCTGTTTGCCTGATTGTGCCTCAACCAAATTATAGATATCATCCCAAGCTGTAAATCCGTAATTTTTGAGCCATTGAAATAAATAGGCTTTATAATTGGGCAATTTCAACAACTCTATTAATTGAAATTTTAAAAGATTCTTTTCCTCTTTAACTACAATTTTATAAACCAATTTTGAAGCATCATCTACCAAAGATTGTGCTTGTTTCAAATGTTCTAAAGTGTTTTCAAAAGAAGCCAACAAATTGGGATGCAATTCTTTCAAAACCGGAACCACATCATGACGCAACTTATTACGCAAATATTTATCGGAAGCATTACTGGAATCTTCTCGCCATTGAACCGCATTTGCTTTAGCATAAAGTTCGATATCTAATCGTGAGAAAGACAATAACGGACGAATGATTCTATCATTTTGATTGGGAATTCCTGTCAGTCCATCCAATCCTGTTCCTCTGCTTAAATTGATTAAAAAGGTTTCTAAGCTGTCATCCAAGTGATGAGCTGTCAATAAATAATCAAAGTGTTCTTTATCTAAAAGTTCATAAAACCATCCATAACGTAGCTTTCTAGCTGCCAACTGAATGGAAAGTTTATAATCTTCAGCAAACTTTGCAGTGTCAAATTTTTGAACAAAAACTTCTATTTGCCTTTCATTACAAAAAGAAGTCACAAACGCTTCATCACCATCACTTTCCTCTCCTCGAAGCTGAAAATTGCAATGAGCAACAGCAAAATCATACTTTAATTGATGTAGTAAATGCACCAAAACCATACTATCAATTCCGCCACTTGTAGCCAAAAGAAGCTTCTTTTCCTTTAGAAAAGGAAAGTTATTTTGTAAATGATTTTGAAATTGGTGTAGCATTTATAGTATGAAAACGCTAAAGTAGTAATAATAAAAGTTTGACGAAAAGAACTCATCAAACTTTTATTGTTATTGAAGTCGTTTAAACTTTTTTGATTGAAGCGAAAAATTAGGGTTTTTGTTTCAGATTTTAGTTTTTTTTCATTGCATAGCAGTGCTACGGAATTAAAAAAAACTGAAATATGGGATAAAAATACAATTTTGTAGCCAATTGAAAAAAGTTTAAACGACTTCATCTATAAAGAAGCAACTCGTTCAAGGGTTTTGGTAAGTTCTTCGGTAGTTTTTGAAATCGGAATTGATTCTACGATTTTTTTAGTTCTTGCATCAACAAAGAATAGAATTCCTGAAGAACGCAACTTTACAAATTCCAAGCCATTGGCTTTCAAAATTTCTGCAGAAGCAGCTTTGGTTTCTTTATTTGTAATGTCGTTTGTTAAAACTGTCATACTATTGCTATCCACTTTAGATAGGAGTTCGCTAACAACTCTATCTTCGTTTTTAATGCAAGTAGAACACCATTTTGCTTTAACCAAAACCACATAATATTTAGGATAGGTTTGAGCAAAAAATGAAGTAGTAAACAGTAATACCGCCAACACTATTAGTTTCTTGAAATTCTTCATAATACCTTTTTTAAATTGTAAGATTGCGCTAAGTTAAACATAAAAAATTAATTATTTTGTAAGGTATCTAACATTGCTTTGGCTTTTAACAAACATTCGTCGTATTCATGTTCTGGAACTGACTTTGAAGTTATGGCACTTCCTACAGAAAATGAAACGTAGTGCAATTTTTCATTGTACAAAATGCTTCTTATGACTACGTTAAAATCAAAGTCACCATTGGGAGAAAAATAACCTACTGCACCACTGTACAAACCTCGCTTGGTTTCTTCTAAATCTTCAATGATGTTCATTGCCGAAATCTTTGGAGCTCCTGTCATACTTCCCATTGGGAAAGTAGTTTGCAACAACGCTGTTGATGATGTAGTGCCTTCAACCTCTGAAACAATAGTTGAAATCATCTGATGCACTTGTTTAAAAGTATAAATGCCACACAACTCTTCTACTTGAACTGAACCTCTGGTAGCTGTTTTAGACAAATCATTACGAACCAAATCAACAATCATGATGTTTTCTGAACGTTCTTTTTCGTTATTTGAAAGCTCGCTCTTTAGAATCGCATCTTGTTCTAAATCAAAACTTCGTCTTGCAGTTCCTTTAATGGGTTGTGAAATCACTTTATTACCTTCTTTTTTCAAATAGCGCTCAGGAGAAGCACACATTAAATAATCGGTGTTGTTTTTGAAATATACTGCAAATGGTGGCTCCGAAATGGCATTCAATTTTTGATAAATGGTAACTGGATTTATTATAGCATTTTCAGCATAAAATTCCATACAAAAATTGGCTTCATAAATATCGCCACGATGAATATGCTGCAACATTTTGCCCACTTTAGAAAGATACTCTTCTTTAGAAATGCGTTGTTGAATTACTACTTCCGAATGTTGGGTACTGAAAACAGAACACTGGTTGATTTCTTCAATATCCGAAGTCATTTCATCATCACACAAATACAAATAGTGCAGCTCTAGTTGATTTCCTTTCAATAAAAACAACTTTTTGGGTTGGAAGAAAAACAAATCAGGAAAGTGCAAACCATCATAATTGTTGGAATGTAAATCTTCAATATCGTTTTTTAAATCGTAGGATAAATAACCAAACAACCAATCGTTTGACTGACTTTGATATTGATGTAAATCTTCAAATGACTTATCAAAATCAGTTTTTATTGAGGTAAAAGCATCAACGGCAACTACACAATCATAATTGGAATAGTGTTGATGGTATTCATTAGAATCTAAAAAAACCACTTCTCTAAATTGATTGGACCACAACAAAAGCTGTTGCTTGAATAATTTAGGGTTTTCAATAGTTCTAGATTGGATTGTTCTCAAAGGGAATTTTATTTTTTCAAAATTACAACAAAAAATATTTTGAGCTAAAATTATAATTTCATTTTTTTTGGCACGATTTTTAGACTGCTAAAATTAAGCACATTTACTTCACTTAAAATTAAATTATTATTGATAATAAAATTACTTATATACATATAGTTAAATACAATTATCTAAATAATAACTTTAATTTTAATTTCTATGAACAAAACCACCAAATTCGTATGGGCAGTGTTACTTATGGGCACTGTCGTTGCTTGCAAACAAGCAGAAAATGAAAACGCAACCGAAGCGACTTACAACCAACCAAGTGCTTCTGCTGATTCAACAAGTGTAATTTCTTCCTCAGCAGCTGTTGAACCCAAGAACAGTAATCGAAAATTTGTTAGAACTGCCGACATCAAATTCAAAGTCAAAAACGTAGCCAAATCAACTACAATTATTGAAGACGCTACAACGAAATTTGGTGGATTTGTAACCTACACCAACCTGCAAAGCCATATAAATGAGGAAGACAAAACCAAAGTAAGTCCAGATAGTACGCTTGTTACCACAAAATATACTGTTGACAACAATATAACTATTAGAGTTCCTAACACCCAATTGGATACCGTTGTAAAAAGTATTGCTAAGCAAATTGATTTTCTAAACTTTCGCGTTATTAAAGCCGATGATGTTACACTTCAAATGTTGTCTAATAAGATGGCTCAAAAAAGAAGTACTGTTACCGAAAAGAGAATTGCAACTGCTATTGATGAGAAAGGTAAAAAACTAAATCAGGTTATTGATGCCGAAGAGAATCTTGACACCAAAAAAGAACAGAATGATGCTAAAACAATAGAAAACTTATCCTTGCAAGACCAAGTGAACTTTAGCACACTAACACTACAAATTTATCAAGATCAAACCGTCAAACAAGAAATGGTTGCCAATGAAAAAAGCACCAACGCCTATCGTCCGAATATTGGACTTCAGATTTGGGACAGTTTAAAAACTGGTTGGTTTATTTTAGAAAGCATTATTTCTTTTGTAGTTGTGCTTTGGCCTTTTGCCCTTATGGCCTTCTTAGGATATCTGGGTTATAAAAAATATTTGAAAAAGTAAATTTGGAATTATAGTCTTACAGAACCACTCTTAGTAGTGGTTTTTCTATTTGAAATAAAATTTATTATCTTTGAGAAACTAACCAATAAATTTTAAAACTATGAGAATTGCAATTATTATTGTGAGATTACTACTTGGTGGCATGATGTTGTTTGCTTCCATTTCCTATTTCTTTAATCTCGGACCGGCACAGCCTCAACCTACAGGTGATATGGCTACACTAATGGCAGGTTTTATGGCTTCTAAGTACATTTTCCCAGTAGCAAAAACAATTGAACTGTTGGCAGGATTGACCCTGATTTCAGGAAAATTTCTACGTATTGGGATTATTGTCCTACTTCCTATTAGCATCAATATTTTTCTTATTCATGCAGTAGTTACCAAATCAGATTTACCAATGGCAACAGCTATTTTATTGGCAAACGTTTTCTTGATTTACGCAAACTGGAACAGCTACAAACATTTATTTGAGTGGAAATAAGAACAAGAGTTTCTGAATTTGAAGACTTTATTTTAAAGGTAGTAGCAATTTTACCAAAACCTAACCGATGAGATATTTTATAACCTTTCTTACTATAACAACGCTTTTTACGTCGAATTTTTCATTTGGTCAGAAGAGTAAAAACTACAGTTATTTAATTGATTGTTTTAAAAATTCTTCCACTGAAAAAGGTGAAAGAACTATAAATGGAATTGGTAATGTGGAAGAAATTGCTTTAAGTTCTAATGAGCTTAATGAAACTGGGATTTTATACTTTGAAATTCCAAAAAATAAAAAGAGCAAGTCACTTGTAAAATTAGCTGAATTGGTGACGAATGATTATATAATAACTTGGAAAAACAATTCAAAAGTCTTACTTAATCAAAAATACGAAAATACTAATGCTTGTATAATTGATTTGAGACTTCATATTAAAATTGAAAATATTTATATGCAGGTAATTGTTATAAATGATGGTGAAAAGATTTATCAGATAATGTGTTTTAGAGATACTGCAGACGAAACTTATTTTAATTTATTAATAGATAAAGTAAAAGTGCAAAACTGCTTATAATAGTCATTTTAATCAATTTAACACCAATGAGCTCAATACTATTTTGGGCTCATTTTTTATTTTCCAAACTAAATAAAAACTAAAAAACTATCTTTGCAAAAAAAAAGTGATGTACAAAGTCTTAGCTAAAATAAACAAACTTTTACTGCCAAGTTTTACCAAACAGCAATTGGATTTGGCTAAAGCTAAAAAGTGGCAAATGGCGCTTATCGCTTATCGTTATTATGTAACTTGTCGTGCCATTGACTAATATGTCATCGCCGCAAAAATCTCATTGTCACCCAATTTATCTCTTCCGTGAAGGAAAGTTAACTCCATTAGAAAATTGCATTGCACTATTTCTCCGCCTAAGCGTTCAACTAGTTCGCAAACCGCTTTTGCAGTTCCGCCTGTGGCTAAAACATCATCATGAATTAGCACTCTATCGCCTTTTTCAATAGCATCAATATGGATTTCTAAAGTATCCGTACCATATTCTAAATCATAGGATGCAGAAATAGTTTCATAAGGCAACTTCTTTGGTTTACGAACAGGAATAAAACCTGCATTTAATGCTTCGGCTAAAAGTATTCCGAAGAAGAAACCTCTGCTTTCTACTCCAATTACTTTACTAATTTGCTTATCTTTTATGGTTGAAAGAAGTAATTCAAGTGTTTCTTGTCTTGCAACTGGGTTACTTAGTAAAGGTGTAATGTCTTTGAAACCAATTCCTGGCTTCGGAAAATCCTGAATATCACGGATGTATTTTTTAAGTGGCATAATTTTTAAATTTAATCCTCATTTTGATTTGCAAGTTACACATTTATCTTTATATTTGCACCCACAAAAAAGGCCTCGTGGCGCAACTGAATAGCGCACTTGATTACGGCTCAAGAGGTTACTGGTTTGAATCCAGTCGAGGTCACTTAAGAATGAAAAGCTCTGACGATAGTCAGGGCTTTTTTTGTATCCCATTTTTAATTTTGAGCTTGCTCAAAGAATTAAAAATGGGATACAAAAAAAGTTTTTCAATAGCAGATTGAAAAAAGCTTTTCATTTCCACTACGGAGCTCTTTCTGGAACTTGCGAAGCAAAATCCAGAAAAAATGCAGATTGAAAAAACCTTCCCATTCATCTACAGCACCCATTCTGGAATAACGAAGTTAATTCAGAATAAAAAAGCTTTTCAATCGCAGATTGAAAAAACTTACTCCTTTCTAAATGGAAAATAAATGTAATCAAATACATACAAAAAATAAAAAAAACACCATTTTATCGTTAAAATGTTACCAATAATCGTGTTTTATTAAAATACATTTAGTAGATTTGTTAATAATATTTATTATGAAAAGGTACCTTTACATACTTCATCTTATCTTTCTTCTGAACCAATTTGATGGTTTTGGATTCAACCTTTCTGTTACAACTGCTAACGAAACTTGTGCTGGAAATGGTAGTTTGCTATTTAATGCAACCAATACTATTGCTGGAGGAAGTATTCAGTACATCATCTATAAATTACCCAATACCACTACTCCTTTTGCAACAACTACTGCTGCAACACTCAACGGATTAGTTGCAGGAGACTATAGAGTAATTGCAAGAGAAACAGTTGGTACCACTACTACAGAGCAACAACAAGATGCAACCATAGTAAACTCCGTTGTGCCCTTAGCTTTTTCGGTTCAAAGTTTAAATCAGGCTTGTTCTAACACAAGTACTATCTCGGTTAATACCCTTACTGGATTTCCTGTTTCTTATGAAATATTTAGTGGTCCGTTATTGTTCCCATTACAGAGTTCTAATACTTTTTCAGGTTTGCCGGTTGGCGTTTATAAAATTAGAGTTTTTGATAATTGTGGAATAGGTATTGTAACAACTTTTACGGTGGTTCAAAATACTACTGGTCTTACCATTGGACAACCTCAAACCGCTCAAACTTCACCAGTTAATTGCAACTTAGTTTCGGTTACCAATACCTTGACCGCTGCTACTGGAACTGTTATTGGCTATCCGCTAAACATTACTTATACCATTTTTCCACCTGCTGGAGCTACACCTATTGTTTTAAATAGTACACTAAATACAGGGAATGCCACATCACAAAATTTGGTGCAAACCATGACCAATTACATCAATCAGAATTTTAGTTATTCGCTTGCTATTCTTGATGCTTGTGGAGCAACTTATTCTTCAAATTTTATTGTAAACAACGGAATAAATTTAACCAATACCATTACCACACTCGATTGCAACGAAAACTTTTTTACGTTTACGCTATCGAATTTTGTTCCTCCTTACAATATAAATTTTAATTCATTTCCGGCTGGATTTAATCCTGCGCTTTTCAACAACGCTTATCCTGGTCCTTACAATCAAAATAGTGTCTCTTTTGGAGATGATTCGTTACCTACACCAATTGGAAATTATGATGCCACCATTACAGATGCCTGCGGTACTATTCAAAATGTGTCCTTTTCAATAATAAACCGACCTCCTATTCCAACAGCAAGAGGAACTCACAATGGTTGTTTGACTACAACAGGAAACATAAACATCGCTATACCTGGCTATATCATCACCAGTGGCTTAGTTACGGCCGCTCCTTCGGATTATCCGTTTCCATTGCCACACAACATCACATCTTCGATTGATGCTAATGGTACTATAACCCTAAATCCTGTTCCTCTAGGAAACTATAGTTTTCAGTTGACCAATACTTGTAATGATGTTATACCACCTATTTCAACTGTTGTTCCTGCTTATGTAGATCAAGGTTTAGCTAGTGCCATAAGAAATGGTTGTGGTTTGACTACTAGTGCTATTAGAATTGAAAGTTTGAATTCAAAATTAACTTCTATTAGTATTACAGCTGCTCCTACTTCATTTGGATTTAGCTTACCTTTTAATGTATCTTCCAACATTGCCTCTGATGGTGTTCTTTACATGAATAATCTACCTGCAGGAAGTTACACTTTTACTGGAACTGACGAATGTAGTTTCACTAATTCAATTACCGTAAGTGTACAAGGTTATAGCATTACTGCTTCCAATTTTTCATTGATTCCTAATTGCGGTTCTTTCAATATTGCGTTAAATTTTGTAAGTAATGGAACTACAGGTCAAACCTATTGGTTGCAAAAATTAATTAATCCGGTAGCTAATACTTGGGGTAATCCTAGCACCAATGCCCTTTATACCGAAGGTACTGTGCCCAACGAAACTAATTCTATTTCCTTAGCCAACAATACCACCAATTTAAATTTCAGTTTTAATGGTACTTTCCGAATTGTTCGTGCCTTTTTATCATACAATAACGGTAGCGAGTGGAACACAGGTGCTGTAAGTAGTGCTAACAAAAATTGTATTGAAATATTAGCTCCAACATTAAGCTACAATGAATCCTTAGAATTTATAGATGCCTATAGATTGCCTTGTTCTGCTAGTGGAGCTTTAGATGTTTTTATTGAAGCCAACGGAACTACTCCTTTGCGCTATACTTTGGTACAAAAAGACGGACTACCATTCTTTTTTGATAATGGTACTTCCAATACTTTTTTCAATTTAGCGCCTGCCATTTATCTTTTTCAAATAGAAGATATTTGCGGAAATATCGTCAACCGATTGTTTGATGTTAGTGCACTTGGTTCCATCATTTTGATAACAACTCCAAGTGATGTATTGGAATGCAAAACGGTTATTACCAACAACGAAACTTTCGATTTAACACAACAAACTGCTGTTATTTTAGGAACGCAACCAGCTAGTGATTATACCATAACTTATCACACTACATTGGCAAATGCGCAAAATGGAACTAACGCTATTACTAACTTGGTTAATTTCAATCCGGTAAGTAATCCGCAACTTATTCATACTAGAATCGTACTTAATTCGCTTCCGAATTGTTATGAATTAAGAAGTTTTAATTTAATTGTCGGACAAACTCCTAGTTTGAATCTTAATTCCAGCTATTTAAATTGCTCAACAAATCCTACGGTCGTTGATGCATCGCTCAATAATTTACCAACAACCACTTACCTTTGGTCGAATGGTGCTACTACTCCATCGGTAAGTATTACGGCTATTGGTGAAACCAATCTAACGGTTACAGCAACAAATACCTACAACGGACAAACGTGTACCAACACAAAAGACATCACTGTAATTAATTCGGGACCACCAGTTATAGAAGGTTTTGAAACCTCCGATTGGACTTTGAATGAAAATAGTATTACTGTGATAACATCTGGAAATGGTTCTTATGAGTACTCTTTAGATGGCACTACGTTTCAAGACGAAAACTACTTTAACAATTTAGCACCAGGATTGTATACCATTTATGTAAAAGACAAAGCCGGTTGTGGCATTACCCTTAAAACCATTTGGTTGCTTTACTACACCAAATATTTTACACCCAATGGTGATGGCTATAACGATTACTGGAGAATTGAGGACGCTGAAAACGAACCTGAATTTAGAGTAGAGATTTTTGATAGATATGGTAAAACCGTTACAGCTTTCACTTCAAAGAGTGCCGGTTGGGATGGCACTTACAACGGAAATCTACTAGTTTCTGACGATTATTGGTTTGTTGCCTACCGTGCCGATGGTAGAACGCATAAAGGACATTTTAGTATGAAGCGATAATCTTTCGTTCTTTTGGAGCACAGAGTTGCACGAAGTATGGCACGGAGTTACACAGAGTTTCTTTTTTAGAATTCTCCTCCTTTGGAGGAGTGGCCGAAGGTCGAGGTGGCTTTTATTTGGAGCACAGAGTTACACGGAGTTTTTTTTAAAATCTTCTGTGATTGTTGTTCTTAATTGGAAAGCGGATTTACTCAGATATCTTTTATAAACTAAATATTTAATGTCATAAACTTAGTTAAGATTAGTTAGCTTTAGTAACTATTTAAACAAGACTTATTGCTTGAGTACTAGCAATTGGTTTAACAGCACAACAAAGTTTAAAACGCTCGACCTGATAGGTTTGAGCGTTTTTTTTTGAAAAATAACCATTTCTAGGGATGCATATTTTAAGAAATACTTGTTTATTTGTAGTATTATCCAGTAAGCCGAAAAGGGAATTTATAGAGTAGGTCGATTTAAAAATAGAGATACTATGAAAACATTTGAAAAATTTATTGAGCAATATTACAAAGGATTCAACTTTATTTCCATAGCCAGTGAAGCCTTTTTACCTGGTGCTATCATTAATAGTGATGACCGAATTATTGACTATGTTGGTAGAATATTTCCTAAAGAAAATCCGGAAAAATGGTCTTATAAAACCATAAAAGCCAACATCCCTAGTGAGATTATAAAAGGCGAAAGAAGTTTGGACATGGGCATTTCTATTTTGGGATTGTTTTCTTTAAAAGGTGGATTTACCTCAAAATATGATATCTCTTTTGAATTTAATGAAGTTACCCAAATCGTTTTTGATACTGAAAATGGTGGCGCCTATGAAAATGAGATTAGAAGAATGATCATGAACTTAAAAAAGTCGGATAGAGACTTGTGGAAAAGTATCTTACATGAGCATGTAATAATGGAAGTAGTAATTGTTAAATCAGCGGTTATTGAGTTTAAGAAGAATGGAACTGTGGTGGGTGAAGCTGAATTTGAAGACATTAAAAAAAATGTAAGTATTAATGGCTCTTTCAAATGGAATAGCGAAGGCAAAATGGTTATCGATAATGTCAACAATATTCCTTTCGGAGTAATGGATTTTCAAATAAAGCGAAATATGTAAAAATGGAGCTTCATTTCGAGCAAGACATCAGATAATTTCTTAGCGTATTTCATTGGAATACTAACTACACAAACCAACTCATTATGACTACAACCACTACCAATTCTAATACTGGAAACGAAAACCGAGTAATCTCTTACCATAAAATACGCCGTGCCGTTGGGCTTATTGGTATGCTCCTACCCTTTAGTTTATGGCTGTTAAATACCATCATCAATGAATCGGGTATTTTGTATAATACTTTTTGGATTACCTTTAGTGATACCTATGAACCTGCCGATAATCTAAAAGATTCTATAAGTCATTTTTATTATGCTACCGTTGGCGAACTATTTACAGGAGCTTTGTGTGCTGTTTCGTTATTTTTGTTTTGCTATCGCGGTTATGACAAGCCCAAATCTGGAAAATATCATTTCGTACCAGGAGATAACTTTATGTGCAATTTTGCAGCGGCTATGGCACTTTTGGTAGTCATCTTCCCTACTAGTTCTGAACCTATAACGGATAACTTTAGGGCTTTTGTTAGTAGTGAATTTACCGGCTATATTCATTATGGAGCTGCTGTGCTTTTCTTTCTTTCTTTGTCTGTTATATCGTTTGTAAACTTTAGACGCACCAAAGACCCAAAAAAGTTTGGCAAAATGAAATCGCATCCTATCTATAAAAACTGTGCTCTGATTATGGTAGCTTGTATGGTAGCGTTGTTAGTGATTTTTGTTATTAGTGGAAAAGATGCCTCTATAACTTGGCCCGATGACTACAACATCACCTTTTGGCTAGAAACTGTTATGCTTATTGCCTTTGGAGTTTCTTGGGTGGTAAAAGGCGAAATTGACCAACAGGTAATGAATACCAACTACTTTGGTAATGGTGTAGAGGAAAGTAAAGAAAATAAATAATTACTTTGTTTATGTTTAAAACGCTCGACCTGATAGGTTTGAGCGTTTTTTTTTTGAAAAATACCTATTTGTAGGGATGTTTATTTTGTGTAATAATAGTTGGTTTGTAGTATTAACCAACAAATTAAAACTATGAAAACAAAATTATTTCTATTGCTTTTACTACTTTCTGCTATTAGCAATGCACAAACTGTAACTCTACTTTCGCCAAATATTAAAAATAAATATGAGGTTAAATTTGAGGATAATAAAAAAGAGGAGATTGAAATTAGCATTATTGATAGTGAAAAAAAATCAATTGCTCATAAACTAACAATGAAAGACGACACTCCAATTAGTTTTATAAATAGTGGTATAGTAAAAAAAATAGATGAAATATCTTCAAATTTCTTCTATGATATTTTAGATTCTAAAATTTTTATTAAGACTAATGTATCAAAGGAGACTATGACTAAAAATGATTTTTATATTGAGTTAAAAAAGCTCTCAAAAAAAGATTTTATTCTTTTACTTAGAACTGTGACAATGTTTAATGAAAAACCAGACTATAAATCTTATTTAAATTCAATTGCTAATATAAACGGCTCTGATAAAATTTTCAATAATACCGATATAAAATATCAAATAAAAAAAACTGCTGTTAATGAATATAAATTATTTGATAATTTAACCGAAATAAAAGTTGTTGATATTGAAAATGAGGATGGATTTTTTGAAATCCTCTACAATGAAGTTAAGGACAAAAACAATATAATTGATTTGTTTTTTACTGACGATATCTTTAAAAAATTTAAAGCAACCGATTTATTATCTGCTGAAAATACTAAAGAATTAGAAAAGGCTTACCAAAAATTGAAAGGTCAAGAAAAAGTTTCAGATTATAATTATATGGGGTATATTGGAACTAACTTTGATTTGGTAGAAGGTGTTAAAGCTAAAAATGTTTTTTTTGCTATAAATGTTCTTTCAAAACCAAAAAGAGAAAAAGATAAAATTGGGTTTTATATAAGTCTTTATGGAAACAGAACTCTCTCTAAAAATGACTCTATTAAAAATATAATAAGAGAGTATCGAGTTTTTGATTCAATTGTTGATACACAGACACAAAAATTTTCTCAACGACAATTATATGATTATAGTAAAACCGTAAACATAGATAATTTAGGTGCTTATTTTTCTCCTTTAGTAAAAGTTTGGAAGTTGAGTAACCTAGATGGTGCAACACAATTCTTTATCAGTCCTTCATTAGAATTTATTTGGAGAAGAATCTCAATAGTTAATAAAATATCAAATATCCAAAATGAAACTCCTTTTTTAGTTCCTGGTTCAACTAACAATTATACACAACAAATCAGCAAAAATCCAAAATCTTACCAATATAATATTTACGATTTCAATTTAGGAGCTGGTTTTTGGCTAATACACGAAAATCCCAAAATCAGTGTGCGCCTAAATATGAATCTTGGATGGTTAAGAAGTTTTGCTCCTAATATTGAAAATGCCCTTGAAACAGAATCATCGGGTATCACTACGTATTACATAAAAACTGCTGATATTTTTTATACTGGAAAACTATGGATAACCGAATCGGGCACTGGAATAACTTTACAAGCCGAAATACTAAATACATTTACTACACCAAATCCATTTTATGGAGTAACACTATCCAAAGCATTTGATTTTGAAAAACTTGGTAACTTTTTCAAACCAATTACATCGAGATAAAAATAAATTTTGCTTTTTTACCCAAAATACGGAAAACCGTAAAACCAATCGTTTTGCGGTTTTTATATTTGTAGAAAATCTTATAAACAAACAATTCTTGCCCAAACAAATTATTTTTGATACGTTTGACAAAACTAAACCAACCAACCCAATGACCGACGTACAACTAGCGCAATGCAAAACTTGTTTAAATCGAAAAAAAGGCACTTTCGAAGCTGATGATATCTGTAATATTAGAGGATTTAAACCTAAAGACGATGAATCTTGCCCTTACTTTGAACAAGACAAACAAGTAATTCCTACTACCGAAAACAAACAAGACCATTTAAAACCCAACGAAAACAGAGCCAAATATGTAATGATAGCTATCTTGATAGTGTTGTTGATAGATATGGCTTCGGCGGTTTCTGCCTATTTTCAATACCAGCTTTTGATTGACTTAAAAAACGGTATTTTTACGCCAGACGAAGTACTAGAAAACAACGATTTGCGCGAACAAATTATTGGATACTTCTATATCGTTGCTTATATAGCGAGTGTAGTCTTTTTTATTCTGTGGTTTCGTAGGGCTTATTTTAATCTCGCTGTGCGCACTGGTAACACCCAACACAGTGAGGGCTGGGCTGCCGGAAGTTGGTTTGTACCCATCATAAGCTTGTATCGACCTTACCATATTATGAAGGAACTCGATGAAGAAACCAGCGAATTACTTACCACTGCTACCAAAAAAGAGGTGGCTACCAATACTTTTATTATTGGCACTTGGTGGACGCTTTGGATTATTACCAATTACGTTGGACAATATCTTTTTAAAAGAATGTTGAAAGGTGAAACTCTTGAAGACTATATCGATTTAACGCGCCTTGATATTGTTACTTCTTGTTTGGGAATACCTTTAGCACTTATCACGGTGTACATGATTAAAAACTACGCCAACAAAGAAACTGCGCTAGTTGCCGAAGAAAATAGAAAACCCGAACCTCAAACCGAACACCCTATTTAAATACGTTTTTTTAATTATTTTTACCCTCATACGGAAAACCGTAAAACACATCGTTTTGCGGTTTTTATTTTTGTTTTTAATCACGTAAAACTACCTAGTAAACTATTGTTAAAGTTATTTATTTTTGGTAGGTTTGGATACAATAATTTAAATCCCTTCTAGAATTAACTTTATTAATGAAATCAGAAAAACTAAAACTCTCTCAATTAGAGCAATACCTATCAAAAGCAGCTTGGATTCTTAAAGGTCCTGTTGATGCTTCTGATTTTAAAATCTATATATTTCCGCTTTTATTCTTTAAAAGATTGTCTGATGTATTTGATGAGGAATATCAAATTGCCTTAGAGGAATCGGATGGTGATAAAGAATATGCTTTATTACCAGAATTTCATCGCTTTATTATACCTGAAGGTTGTCATTGGAATGATGTTAGGGAAACAACTTCAAATGTTGGATTAGCTATTGAAAAAGCATTACGTGGAATTGAACAAGCCAATCAAGAATATTTGTATGGTATTTTTGGTGATGCACAGTGGAGTAATAAAAACAAACTATCTGATAGATTACTTACCGATTTAATTGAACATTTTTCTCAATACTCTTTATCAAATTCATTGGTTGAACCTGATATTTTAGGGCAAGCCTATGAATATTTAATCAAACATTTTGCAGATTTAACCAACAAGAAAGCTGGTGAATTTTATACACCACGTTCTGTTGTTCATTTGCTTGGTTTGATACTAGACCCACATGAAGGAGAAAACATTTATGACCCTGCTTGCGGAACTGGTGGAATGTTGCTGGAATGTGTTGACCATTTAAAACACAATAATGAAGATTACAGAACCTTAAAGTTGTACGGCCAAGAAAAGAACTTAACATCTAGCTCGATTGCTCGAATGAATATGTTTTTACACGGAATTGAAGATTTTCAAATTGCCCGTGGTGATACCTTGAGAAATCCTGCTTTTTTTGAAGCAGACGGACTAAAAACTTTTGATTGCGTGATTGCCAATCCTCCTTTTTCATTGAAAGATTGGGGTTCTGATATTTGGGTTAACGACCCATTTGGAAGAAATATTGCCGGAGTTCCACCACAAGGAAATGGCGATATGGCTTGGGTACAACACATGATTAAATCTATGAACGCGACAGGTAGAATGACTGTTGTTTTACCTCATGGAGCTTTGTTTAGAAAAGCATCAGAAGGAAAAATTAGAGAAGCCATATTGAAAAAAGATGTGCTTGAAGCCGTGATTGGTTTAGGACCGAATATTTTTTACGGCACCCAATTAGCCGCTTGTGTATTAGTTTTTAAACAACAAAAAGAAAAACATAAACAAGGCAAAGTGTTGTTTATTGATGGTTCGGAGCAAGTACGAGTAGGAAGAGCACAAAACTTTTTAGAACCTAATCATGTGCAGCAATTGTACCAATGGTTTACACAATTTGAAAATGTAGAAAACTTTGTGAAAGTAGCTTCTATAGAAGACATAAAAGAAAATGATTACAATTTAAACATTCCACTTTATGTGGAAAAAATCATCGAAGACAATTTACCTTCGGTTGAAGAAGCATTAGCTGATTTAAAAACAGCTTGGGAAGAAAGTTTAAAAGCAGAAGAAAAGTTTAAAAATATTCTGAAAGAGTTCATTAATGAATAGAAAAGACAAAATAGTTCATCATAGTAACTTACTTGCTAAACAAATAGGATTAAATCCTGAAGACAAAGAGTTCAATTATGGCAGAGGAATTGGTCAAGCAGATAATTACTGTTTAATATCTGATTGGATTATAATTTTTGAACTCGAGTTTTCACAAAGACATCCTGAAATGAATGTTTTAAAAGTCTGGCCATTTTTGGATGAATATTCTAATAAAAAAATATTTCTTATTCATCATATTACTGATACAAAAAGCGTTTCTCCGAATAGAATCGAATTGAGTACATTCATAGCTAATAAGGTTAAAAATGAACACAATAATAGATTTGATTATTTTCAAATACTCAATGAATTTGATAAGTCAAAAGAGGCAGAATTAAAAAAGGTATTAAAACAAAAACAAATTATATAATTTATCATGGCATACGAAACTCCCATTACTATTAAAAAGGCTATCGAAAACATCAGAAAGCGTTATTATGTGCTTCCTTCAATACAACGAGAATTTGTATGGGATACAGAACAAATTGAACGTCTTTTTGATTCTATTATGCGTGATTACCCAATTAGTACTTTTCTTTTTTGGAAAGTAGATAAAAACAGAATTAAAGATTTTCAATTTTACGAGTTCTTAAAAAATTATCACGAAAAAGATGCCCGACATAATAAAAAAGCTGATTTAAGTAATGACGAGGACGTGATTGCAATACTAGATGGACAACAACGAATGACTTCTATGTATATTGCATTGACTGGAACTTATGCTAAAAAAATACCTTACTATCGTTGGGACAGTCCTTATGCTTTCCCTAAAAAGAAATTGTATTTGAATTTATTAAGTAAATCGGATAATATGGAGGTAGAATACGATTTTAAATTTTTAACCAAAGAAGAAGCTGAAAATAAAGAAACATTTATTGCAGATATCAATGATGATACCGAAGAAACTGATTTGAAAAAATCTTCTTTTTGGTTTGAAGTTAGTAAGATTCTAGATTTTACAGATATTAGTAAAGTTATGGAATTCTTAATGCTTAATGGCTTAATGGATACCTCAAAATATACACAAGTTGAAGCAACTTTTGCATTACAAACATTGAATCAATTCTTTAACGTAATTCACCAAAAAGGAACCATTAGTTATTACCTTGAAGAAAGCGAAGAACTTGACAAAGTATTGCAAATTTTCATAAGAATTAATAGTGGAGGAACAAAACTTAGCTACTCTGATTTATTACTTTCAATAGCTACAGCTCAATGGAAAGAAAAAGATGCGAGAGAGGTGATTCATGAGTTTGTAGATACCATTAATGGTATTGGTGAAGGATTTAATTTTAATAAAGATTTTGTTTTAAAATCATGTTTAGTATTAGCTGATTTCTCAGACATCAAATTCCAAGTGGATAACTTTACCAAAGAGAATATGGCTATTATTGAAGCTAATTGGGATAGCGTTTCTTCTGCAGTACAAAAAGCCATTGAATTGGTAGCCAAATTTGGTTATAGCCGAGACAATTTGTTAGCTACAAATTCCATTATACCTATAGCCTATTTTATCTATAAAAATCAATTTGATGCTACTATTTTACATGCTGGAGTTAGAGAAAATGATAGAAAAGCAATCAGTGAATGGCTTGCTAGAGTATTGTTGAAAGGAACATTTGGTGGAACACCAGATGCTATATATCCTGTTATGAGAAACCTTACCAATGAGCATTTAGGCAAATTCCCTCTTGAAGAAATTATTGACTATTACAAAGGTAAACGTAAATCAATATCATTTAGTGATGATGATATTGAAAATATCTTAGAAATGGAATATGGTTCTGCAAGAACTTATTGTGCTTTGACTTTATTGTATCCATCATTGAATTACAATTTTAAATACCATCAAGACCATATTCATCCCAAATCATTTTTCAATAAACGCAAATTAGCCACACTTGGTATTGAAGACGACAACACTAAACAAGAATTTATTAATAGTTTTAATAAATTGTCTAATCTTCAATTATTACAATCCAATTCCAATATTGAAAAAAGTGATAAAACCTTTAAAAATTGGTTGGAAGAAATGTATTCCAACCCAAATGATATTCAAACTTTCTTAATTCAAAATCATATTAAATCAGATGCTTCAATAGAATTTACAGATTTCATTAATTTCTATACTGAAAGAAGAAGTAGTTTGAAACTAAAATTACAAGAAGTTTTGAATGTTAGAAATACAGAAGTTAATTCATAAACAAAAAGCTTATGTTTTATTCAATATTATTACAAGTAGCAAACACACCACAAGAAACAGATGTGGATTATAAATTAATCATGACTTTAGTTTCAGCATTGTCAGGAGCACTCATTGGTGGCGGAATTACCGTTTGGCATAAACGAAAAGAAATTAAAAACTTATCAGAAACCTTAAAACTTCAAATGGAAAATTTGAATTTGCAAAAAGATTTATTTCAAGAAACTGTAGTGAACAATGAATTGAAAATAAAAGCAGAATTAGTAAGACTTGAAGATTTAAATAGACAATATCAATTAAGTTTACAAAAGTATGATTTTGAGCATTTATCAAAAGTTTTAGATTTTGCTGGTGACTCAAATGAAAAAGTAAAAATGCTAAAAGATTTTTCTAAAATTTTGAAGGACTACAATCCAAATCATACTTATTATTATGATCAATGTGAATATGAAGAATACATAATAAATCATGTTTATTATAAATTGGATTTTATTAATACGAGTATTATTAAATTATTACATGACTATCCTGCTGTCTTCAATACACTTCACGATGAGTTCAAGAGCGTAAGTGCTGAAGCTAATTATTTAATTGGCTATTCGGGTGAAATATCATCATATAGCGATGATATGGATGAAGAAAGAATTATAAATCAACTAGCACCAAACCTTCTTAAACTTCATGAAAGCTTTTATGATTTACTAAAAAAAATGCAACAAGAATTCTTAGAACTTGATACCCTTAAAAAGAATTATATCAGAAGTCAATTTACCACAAGAACACAATAATAAAATGACCCAACAACAACTAGAAAAATACCTTTGGGGTGCAGCAACAGCTTTGCGTGGTACCATAGATGCAGGAGATTACAAGCAATACATATTTCCGTTGCTGTTTTTCAAACGTATTTGTGATGTATATGACGAAGAATTTGAAAAAGCATTAAAAGACAGCGATGGCGATTTAGAATATGCCGCATTTGCTGAGCACCATCATTTTTTAGTACCAGAACAAGCGCATTGGAAAAAAGTACGTGAAACTACAGTCAATATTGGTATGGCCATTCAAGAAGCCATGCGCGAAATTGAAAAAGCCAACCCTGAAACTTTGTTTGGGATTTTTGGCGATGCGAGTTGGACTAATAAAGACCGACTTTCGGATGCAACCTTGACCAACTTAATTGAGCATTTTTCACAACACCAATTGAATCTTAAAAACGTACCTGATGACCAATTAGGAAACGCATACGAATATTTAATCAAAGAATTTGCCGACGATAGCGGACATACAGCAGCCGAGTTTTACACCAACAGAACTGTAGTAAAACTGATGACCATGATTATGAATCCGCAACCAGGCGAAAGTGTTTATGACCCAACTTGCGGAAGCGGTGGTTTGTTGCTAAACTGCGCATTGCACCTAAAAGAAGAAGGCAAAGAATACCGTACTCTAAAACTCTACGGACAAGAAATAAACCTCATTACCTCAGCCATTGCACGAATGAATATGTTTATGCACGGCATTGAAGAATTTGATATTGCTCGTGGTGATACCTTGGCACAACCAGCTTTTATAGAAAACGACGAATTGAAAAAGTTTAATGTAATCTTAGCCAATCCTCCTTACTCGATTAAAGCTTGGGATAGAAAAAGTTTTGAAACCGATGCTTACGGACGTAATATTTGGGGAACGCCACCGCAAGGTTGTGCGGATTATGCTTTTCAGCAACACATACAAAAAAGTTTAAACAAAGATAACGGACGTTCTATTTCACTTTGGCCTCATGGAATTCTATTTAGAGATTCTGAAGCCGAAATGCGCCGTAAAATGGTAGAACAAGATTTGGTAGAATGTGTGATTGGTTTGGGACCGAATTTGTTTTATAATTCACCAATGGAAGCGTGTTTGTTAATTACAAATAACAATAAACCGAAAGAAAGAAAAGGAAAGGTTTTAATTGTAAATGCTTTAAAAGAAGTAAAACAAGAAAAGAATATTGCCTATTTAGAAAATAAACACATTCAAAGAATTTACAATTCTTACAAGTCATTTATTGATGAGGATGGATTTTCAAAGATTGTCTCTAATGAAACTGTATTAGAAAACAAAGGAAGTTTGAACATTGCTCAATATCTCAGTAACGTAACAATCGATTTAAATAAAATGTCTTTTAAAGATGCTTTTTCTAATTGGGAAACCAATTCTAAAAAACTAAAAGATAATATGAATGAATTATTTCAAATCTTAAATTAATGGAAACGATAATGACAAAAATAGATTTGAATAACTTAGATAAATCAACTTGGGAAACATTTACATTTGAAGAAATAGCATCTAAAGTTTCTGAAACTGTTGACCCTAACAAAACCGATTTAGGTATTTATGTAGGTTTAGAACATATTGATGCCGAAGATATTCACATAAGAAGAACTGGAACTCCAGATGATGTAAACGGTCAAAAGCTAAAATGTTATCCAGGTGATGTTATTTTTGGTAAACGTAGAGCCTATCAAAGAAAAGCAGCTATTGTAGATTTTGAAGGAATTTGCTCAGCACACGCTTTTGTTCTGAGAGCTAACCCAGAAGTTATTGACCCTAAATTATTTCCTTTCTTTTTGCACTCTGACCAATTTATGCATCGTGCAGTAGATATTTCTGTTGGTGGACTTTCTCCAACTATAAATTGGGGTGATTTGAAACATCAAGAATTTCAACTACCTCCCAAAGACCAACAAGCTCAATTAGCGGAATTACTTTGGACGATTAATGATGTTATTGAGAATGAAAATGAAATATCGAATAATTTGAAAACAATTGATTTGGCATATTTAAAACATTATTTTTATGATAATATAACTTCAAAAAGAATAAAACTTAAACAAATTGTTTCTATTAAAAAAGGTAAGCAACCTTCTGAATTAATATCAGATAAAATTGGAGTACCTTATTGCAAGGCTAAATATTTAAGATATGGTATTATTGAAGAAGTTGTTCCTGAAAATTCATTGCAAAATTCAATACTTATTGAAGACAATAATATCGTTGTACTATGGGATGGGGCAGCTGGTGAAGTTTTTAAAGGAAAAAAAGGAGTTTTAGCGAGTACAATGTCTAAGCTTACTATAAAAAATAAAGAATTTCTTAATGATTATTTATTTGAATTTATAAGATTTAGATCAAACTCTATTAACAGAGCCTCAGTTGGTTCAGTTATTAAACATGTTGACCCTACTTATTTTAATAACATCTTAGTGCCAAAATTAAGTATTTTAGAACAAGAGTTAATTATTAAAAAATTTGATTTTTTAAGAAAAAGTATAGAAGATTTTGAGTTAAAAATTTCCAGTTCCCAATCGTTACAAAAAAGTTTAATTAATCAGGTGTTTTAATGGCGTATAAAGTTTTCTTTGCTTTTCAAATGGATATCGATGATAGATTCGGAAAGGGATTTATTCAGTCTGCTATAGAAATTGCTATTCAAAAATTCAAAACTGAAGGGATTGATATTTCTCTCGACTTCGGTTTTAGAGGAACGCCTGGAACCCCATTACTGATTGAGGAAATGCTGAAGAAGAGTTCGGAATCTGACATGGTAATTGTTGATTTAACCTTTACTTCTTCAAAAGCTTGGTCCGAAGCAAAAAAAATTAAAATTTGGGGCAAAGAGATTAAAATAAAAGGCAAAGAGTTATTAATGCTGGACTTTACGCAGGAAAAAAAATCACCTAATCCAAATGTACTCTTGGAAACAGGTTATGCATGGGCTAAAAAAGGAACCTACCGAACTTTGGTTGTGATGAACGAAGCATTTGGGGCTCCAGATGAATTACCTGTAGATTTGAAGGGATTCAGATGGGGCATTACCTATGATTTGAATGAAGGCAATTATAAAGCACGAAAAGAAAAAAGAAAAATTCTAGCAGATAATCTTTACGATGCCATAAAAGCTTCGATAAAATCAGAAGCTTTGTATTTGCAGGAAAAATTGACTCCTATATATGTTAAATCAGAATGGGATAAAGATTATAACTATCCTTATTTTTTGACAGCCAAAGTAAAAGCAAAAATTATATAACTTAGGACATTAATTAAAAAAAATAACGGCAGTATACGACTAACAGGGCTAAAAGATACCGGTAAAACCAGATTAGTGAATGAGGTTTTTAAATCGAATAGTGTTGATTTAGTATATGACAATAAAAATGAATCATTATTATATTATGATATAGAAGGCCCGCTAAAAGGAGATATTGGTAAGCAACTTGTTGATTTGAGAATGGCAAATCAAGAAAAGTTTTTAATACTTGATAACTGTAGTAAAACTGAACATGATAAATATGTTCAGTTATTTAAAAATACAAAAGTAAGGATAATCTCTATTGCTACTGTCAAATCAAATCTGGATACAGATCATGCAAACGTATTTTTAGATGAAGAAATTACGAAGGAAATACATGAGAGTGTTTTAACTAAAAAATTTGATTCTGTGGGAAAAAAGGTCCCAATAGAATTGGTTTCATTAAGTTTGTCTGAAACCATAACATTTCTTGAAAATAATGTTGAAGAAGAAACAGGAGACAGAACAATTATTGAACTTTTAGAAACAATAATCGGAGAGGATAATTTAAAAAATGGAGCTTTCGAATTTTTACAGATAATTAGTTTATTTGGCGCTATTGGTGTATCCGATCGCTATGTTACCGAAATTAATTCAATTAAATCATTTTTTTTAAATGATATGGGTGATGATAATATTAATAATAATATTCAAATATTAATTGCAAAAAAGCTTCTTTCAAAAAAAGTAGACTATATTTTAATAACTGGATTTGAGGAAGAATTGATTGCAGACTGGTGGGTTAAGAAAAAAGCATCATTAAATGAGATTCTTAAAAAATTAGAAGGTACAGGTTTATTGTTTAAATTTATTAATAGAATAATGACTAATCTGAATGAAGAATTCCAAAAAGAATTAAACAGTCTTTTATTCTCTGATAACAGCATTCTTTACGATAACGATTTTTCGGAATCACTTGAAGGTGCTGAGTTTATTAATAAATTAACTATTGAATTTCCTTTGGAAGTATTAGACATCATGGATAAAAAAATTAACAATGAGTAATGCTAAACTAAATACATTAGAAAAACTATGTTATACTAGCGAAACTGCTAGAAAAGCAATTGAGCTAATTTATAAGTTAGCTATTACTGATAACGATTTAAATAATAGTGCTTACTTCACTTTTGTAGATTTATTTCAAGTTTATTTGGCAGAAACAGTAATTGATTTAAAAACTAGATTAGAAATTATTGATGAGTTACAAAGCAAAAGATTAACCAAACTAATTATTACTGCTTATGAACGAGGATTAAAAGCATTTGGTTTCATAGGACATGTTCACGGTTCAGATGATAACTTAATTGAAAAACAATATAGACCTTCTTTTGATGAAGTAAAAATATATCAAGAAGAAATAATTAGAAGACTCAAATTAATTACTCTAAGTGATACAACAGAATTAGGTATTCAAGCAAAGGAATCTTTATATTCAAGATTTTCAGAACAAATTCATTATGGTCAAAGTGAATTGATACTTACGACCATTGAAGAAATTGTATTTACTAAAAAAATACTCGATGATCATTTAAGAAATAAATTTATTGAGTTTACAGCAAAAAAAGCTGAAGTTCCTAATAAGATCAAGATAAGAATCAATGCCATTTTAGAACAATTTCAACCAGAAAGCGTTGAAGAAGAGTTACGATTAATAGTTAGTGAATCTCCATGGATTAATGAAAAAGTTGGAGATAGTTATGTAAATATTTCAAGCCAAAAAGCAACTGATTTAGCTAATCATTATATTAAAGAACAGATTGATTGGTTACCTCACTTAATTCAATTACTAAAAGGAGAACAAAGGCAAACTTTTTATTTTGCTGAAGCGATAGCAAAAAATGGTTTTGAAAAGGATTTAATTATTAATTCATTAATTGATTGTTTAAAATCTATCCCATTAGAAGAACAAAATTCTGTTTTTGTTAATGGTTTAGTAATTGGTATCAATGATAATAACTTTACAAGACAAGTAATTTCAAAATTAATTGAACATCCAGAAACAGAAGTGCATGGAATCAGACAAATTCGTTTTTTAAAGCCAATTACGAAAGAAGATATAATTTTTGTTAGACCTCTTTTAGAAAAAAAACCTGAATACTTAAGAAATCTTGAATATATTGAATTGACTAATTTTTCAAAAGAAGATTTAATTGAAGTTACTTCCTGGATTAAGGACATTAATTACTCTTTTGCGATTGAACTTTTGTACGAAGTTTTAAGAAAGCAAGATCGATGGTATGAATTAAAAGACGTCGTAAACGAGTATCTTTATGTTGATAAGATATTTCAAATAAAATCCTTCATAAACTTAAGTCTACATATTGAAGAGCTAATAAAAAAATCTATAATAGAAAACCCCGAAGAAAGTAAAATCTGCTTTTTAATAGATTTAATAATCAAAGGCTATGATGATTTTAATAATGAAAGTATATTAGACCATTTGACTTATTTTTTCCTTGAAAATTATTGGGAAATTTCATGGAACTATATTGGTGATTTTCTTGCCAACGAAGAAGGTCGTTATCATGGTTTAACTATGTTTTTAGAAAAATATAGATTTGAAAATGAAAAGTTATTTGATTGGTCACAAAAAAACACAGAAAAATATCCTGCTGTAGCATTTCAATTTATGAATATATATGTTGAAGAATCAAATGGTGAATTATCATGGGAGCCTGTTGCAAAAAAAATGATTGATTTATTCGGAAAACAAAATAAAATACTTGAACATCTTTCTTCAAAACTCTCTTACTATTTAATTTATCATTATTCCGCTGAAAGTTTGTATAAGAAAAGAAAACGATTTATTGAAGAATTAATAGAACATCATTTTGATGAAGTAAAATCATTTGTTCAAAAAGAAATTGAATATCTTGATAATAAAATAGAACAAGAAAGAAAGTTTGGTGAGAATTACGAATTAGGAAGATAATTTATGGCAATATTAGATATACATAATGAATTATTGGATTTGTTGGTTAGTTATAGTAAAGATATTCCTAACTTCAGATTCAGACCGCGTAAGACCAATCGCTCCAATAGATTGGCAAGTGGACATTGGTTTTTAGGTAACGAAGACTATTTAGCTATAGGTTTTTGGTCAGGTGATGATTGGAGAACTAAATTACCCAACATTGCCTTTATGGTTGATTATGAAGGTAGTTGTTGGCTACATTTTTCTGCAACAGATACTGATAAAAAATTCAATTTTATACTTAATAATATTTTTCCTGAACTTGGCATAATAATTAGAGAAAAAGATTTTATTGAGAAAGGTGGTAAATATAACCACCCATTTAAAGGTAGAAATATCAAGGAATGTCTCTTAGAATTTATAGATTATTATTGGCCTAAAATTGATAACGTTATAAAAAAACAATCCGTAAATGAAGATAGTTTAATTAGAATTATTGATGAAAGCGTCTTCAATAGGGATCTTGAAAAAGTTCTTTATTATAAAAAAAATATTGAACAGATTGAAGAGGAAATAAATTATATAAAACCTTCTAAATTAATAGGATTTGAAATCAAAAACTATCGTTCAATAAAACATCTAATTTTAGAAAACATCCCATTAAAATCCCAATGGATTTTTTTGACAGGTGAAAATGGTGTAGGTAAAAGCAATATAATAAAAGCTCTAGCAAAAACAATTGGTTTTGGAAAAATTGAAGAAAATGAAACTGATAAAGTAAATCTTTTCGAATGTGAGTTATTTTTAAAATCAAGCTCAATTCCAGATGAAAACCAAGCTTTTTTGAGGTCAGCAAATAATCACATAGGTCGAATTAAACCTCTATTATTGGGATTTGCAGCATATGGTCCATTTCGCTTGAATCCAATTCATGGTGGATTAAGTGCAAATCAATTACAAGAAGCAAGAAGTAAAAATGGAAATTTAAGCACGTTATTTAGTAACAAAGCATATTTACTAGATTTAGAAACTCAATATAAAGAATGGTATGATTCTCCTAATAATCAAGAATTTGCAAATCGAACCTATATTATAAAAGAATTTCTTGAAGGGCTTTTACTTAACATAGGAGAAGTAGGATTTGGTCATAAAATTAATGGTATTCCAACTACTTTATTTAGAGAGAAAGATGGCGAGAATAATTTATATAATCCAGTTGGAATTGAAAAACTTTCTTCAGGCTATATGAGTATACTTGCCATGATGAGTGACTTGTTAGTCAGATTATATAGACAACAGCCCGAGATAGATGACCCAGGCGAATTGAGAGGAACCGTATTGATTGATGAGATTGATATTCACTTACACCCAAAATTTCAAAAACATTTTGTAGAACAATTAACAGCAGCTTTTCCTAAAGTACAATTTATTGTTACAACTCATAGTCCAATACCCTTATTGGGAGCACCAAAAAATAGTGTGATTTGTGTTGTTAAAAGGAATGTAGAGTTGGGAACTTATATCGACCGAATTGACGAAGAAATTATAATTGAAGACATGTTACCTAATGCAATATTGAGTTCTCCAGTATTTGGCTTTAAAGAATTATTTCCTGTTTCACACAATAAAAATAAAAAAATAAGAACAGAAGATAACTTTGAAGATTTAATAAAAAATGATGAATTAAAGTCCAAACTGAAAGAAATTGCTATTAATTTAAGAAACAAATAAGTGAGACATATTCAAAAAGACATAGATAATCAAATTGCAAGAACGAGATTAGAATCTGTTAGCTATATGACAGATACTAATCACTCTATTAATGTTACTAAAGGTAAATATTATCAAAGTAAAAAATATGGACATAAAATTATAAGAGATGAATTAAAAGATATTTATCATAATAAATGCGCCTTTTGTGAGTCAAAAATTAAACCAGTTGCTACACCCAATGTTGAACATTTCAGACCAAAATCTGAAATATCAAGAGTTAATGAAAATGGATATTATTGGCTTGGATATGAATGGTCTAACTTATTATTAGCTTGTCCTTCATGTAATGGAGCTAAAAGTACAAAGTTTCCTTTATATGGGGATAATCATATAACAACGCATCCGGTTGACGTTCATGGTAATATCGATTATTCAAGATTTCCTGAAAATCAAGGATATCTTGCGAAAGAAAGACCTTTATTGATAAATCCTGAGTATTGGCATCCAGAAAAGCTAATGTATATAGACTATTTTGGCAGATTGATTCCAATTAAGAATAATGTTTTCGCAACTACAACAATAAGAGAAATTGAATTAAATAGAGATGATTTAGTTGCAAAAAGACAAAAAAAAATTGATAAAATTATAGTTAGACTTGAAGAACAAATTTTTGCAAGATATGGTGATAATCCATTGAATGATTTACAATACCAATATCAATTAAATATAATTTTTAAGGATATCGTAGGAAGACTAGACAAAAAAGCTGAATATACTTTGTTAGGAAAATGTATGGTCGAAAGGTTTGATGAACTAATTTTAGAAGATATAGAGCCTGAATTCAGAGAAGAAATAATGAATTATTTTATTGACTTTTTAAACAACCTTTAAGATGGCATTTAACGAATTAAACAGTGTAGAACATTATATCATTCATCAATTGAGTGGTGTAAACTTGAATGCCTTAGGTGTTGCCGAAGGTAAAACTCCTTATGGAGCGCAATGGCAATATATTTCTGCCACAGAACTTAACAGAACTGTAAATGAAGTGCTATTGGAAACCGAACTAAAGAATGCTTTAATTCGTTTGAATCCTGAGATAGCATTAAAAAACGAATTAGCAGAGGAGATTATCCATAAATTAAGAGCAATACTCTTATCAGTTAATCAAATTGGTTTAGTCAAAGCCAATGAAGAGTTCTTTAAATGGATGTGTGGCGAAAAAACCATGCCGTTTGGAGAAAACAACCGCCATGTGCCTGTTCAATTAATAGATTTTGATGATATTTTAAACAATACTTATTTAGTTACGAATCAATACCGAGTTCACAGCAGAGAAACTAAAATACCTGATGTAGTTTTATTGATTAACGGATTGCCAGTAGTTATTGGTGAGGCTAAAACACCTATTAGACCTTCGGTAAGTTGGTTGGATGGTGCACATGAGATACATGATATTTATGAAAATGCTGTCCCTCAATTATTTGTTCCTAACATTTTGTCATTTGCTACAGAAGGCAAAACCTTTTATTATGGTGGTGTACGAACTCCATTAGAGTTTTGGGCTCCGTGGCGATTGGAAGATGATGAAGATGATGATAAATTAGCCAAACAACTAGGTTTGGGAGAAATTGGCAAAGAACTTTCTGATTTATTACATCCTAAACGATTGTTAGATATTTTGCAAAACTTCTCTTTGTTTACTACCAACAAAAAGAAACAACGCATCAAAGTATTGTGTAGGTTCCAACAATATGAAGGAGCCAACAAAATAGTTGAACGCGTAAAAGAAGGAAAAATTAAGAAAGGTTTGATTTGGCATTTTCAAGGTTCTGGTAAATCGTTGTTAATGGTTTTTGCAGCACAGAAATTACGCAAAATGCAAGAACTTAAAAGTCCTACTGTTATTGTATTAGTAGATAGAACTGATTTGGATACACAAATTACAGGAACCTTTAATGCGGCAGATATTGCTAATGTAGTAACAACTGAAAGCATATCAGAACTGCAAACCTTATTAGAAAGAGATACCCGAAAAATAATTATTTCGATGATTCATAAGTTTAGGGATGCTAAACCCAATATGAATACTAGAGATAACATTATAGTATTAGTTGACGAAGCGCACAGAACCCAAGAAGGTGATTTGGCACGACAAATGAGAGCTTCATTACCCAATGCATTCTTATTTGGATTAACAGGAACACCAGTCAATAAAGCTGATAAAAACACCTTTTGGGCTTTTGGAGCACCTGAAGATGAAGGTGGATATATGTCGCGTTACACGTTTCATGATTCCATTAGAGATGATGCCACAAAACCATTACATTTTGAACCACGATTGGTAGATGTTCACGTTGACAAAGAAACCATAGACAAAGCTTTTAAAGAGTTTAAAGATGAAGCGGCATTAACAGATGAAGAAGCGGATGCATTGAATAAAAAATCGGCTAAGATGGCTGCTTTTCTAAAATCGCCAGAACGAGTTGCAAAAATTGTAGAGGATATTGCAAAACATTTTAATGAAAAGGTATTACCTCATGGTTATAAAGCTATGATAGTAACACCTGACCGTTATGCTTGTGTGCAATACAAAGAAGAATTGGATAAGTATTTTGCTACTGAAGCTAGTAAAGTAGTTATATCAACTTCTGCAAATGATGATTTTGAATTCAAACAAAAATGGGGATTGGATAAAAGCCAACAAGAAAAAGTGGTTGATGATTTTAATGATGCTAATTCGGCTTTGAAATTCATCATTGTAACCGCTAAATTATTGACTGGTTTTGATGCTCCAATATTACAAACCTTGTATTTAGATAAATCCATAAAAGACCATACTTTATTACAAGCTATTTGTAGAACCAATCGTTTGTATCCTGGAAAATCCTTTGGAAGAATTGTAGATTATTTTGGTGTCTTTGATGATGCGGCAAAAGCATTAGAATTCGACGAAAAAAGCGTTAGTCAAATGATAACCAACCTTTCTGAATTAAAAGAGAAATTACCTGAAGCAATGGAAAAAGCATTGTCTCATTTTATAGGAGTCGATAAAACTATTCATGGATTTGAAGGATTAGAATTGGCTCAAAACGCAATTAATACCGATGATAAAAAAGATGCTTTTGCTAAAGATTACAAATATCTTTCTAAACTTTGGGAATCATTGTCACCAGATAGAGTATTAGACCAATATCAAGCAGAATACCGTTGGTTATCACAAGTATTTGAATCCGTTAGACCATCATCTGACCATATTGGAAAATTATTATGGTTTACTTTGGGTGCTCAAACAACCAAATTAATTCATGAGAACATCCATGTGGGTGAAGTTCATCAATTAGAGGAATTTGTTTTAGATGCAGACGTAATTGAAAACATCTTCAATAATCCAGACCCTAAAAATGCCAAAAAACTTGAACGAATTTTAGTAAAACGTTTTAAGAAAAATGGTGGTAATCCTAAGTTTAAAAAATTAAGTGAATTATTAGAAGCGTTAAGAGATAAAGCAGAACTTGGTTTAATTACATCTATTGAGTTTGTAAAAGAGTTGTGTAAACTGGCTAGAGAAGTACTTCAAGCTGAAAAAGAATTAGAAGCAGAACAACAAGAAAAAACACCTCAAGCAGCGCTTACTGAATTATTTTTAGAATTAAAAACAGACCAAACACCAGCTGTAGTAGAAAGAATTGTAAATGATATTGATGCTATTGTAAGACAAGTTCGTTTTCCTGGTTGGCAAAAAACAGCCTCTGGTGAAAGAGAGATTCAGAAGTCGTTGCGTCAAGCTTTATTGAAATACAAACTTCATAAAGAGCAAGTTTTGTTTGATAGAGCTTACGAGTATATTAAAGAATACTATTAAACTATTATTTTATGAAAATACCTGATGAAATTATTCCTAGTGCCTATTCTACTGCTAAAAAAGTTTATGAAAATAAGCTAACTCAAAAAGAAGCCAAAGATTATTTAAGTAGTAATTTTAAGATAACTTATGGTTCTACAGGTGATTATTATGTCTTTTTTAGATATTTGATTGAAGGTAAAGGTTCATTCAGAAAATTAAATTGCCCAACTATGGACTACTTTCTAGAAAAAATTCATAAAGATTATGGAAAAGAACAATTAAAAAAATCTTTAGATGCTTTTTTAAATCTTATAAAATATTATGAAGGATTAAAAAAATCGGAAAGTAAATCTATGAGAGCGATTTACGAAAAGTATTCAAAAACTATATAACCTATGAAAAAATTCTTTGGAGTACTACTCCTATTTATTGGTCTGTTTCTTGTTGCTTTGGGTATGTTTGGTATGGGTAACACCAATGGAGAGCGCAATTGCCATTACAGTCAAATAGAAATGACGCCAACTGCTAAACCCTACAAAGAAACCGAAATGGTTATGGGTGGAGCCATTGTAATTGTGGGATTTATTTTTCATGTCATTGGTACTGTTTTATTGGTTACTAAAACCAAAAAACAACTACTGTTGGAAGCAGAACTATATGTCTTAAAAAACAACAGCACAAAATGAAACACCTAACCTTACTCCTATTCCTAACCTTTTCCACTTTATCCCTTGCCCAAACGCCAGTCGTTGCTCTTGATGACATTCGCAATCACATTGGAGCAACCGTTACCGTTTGTGCCGAAGTAAAAAGTACTTATAAAACTAATGACCATCGTCACAGTTTACTCAATATGGGCGGTGTTTATCCAGAGCAAAAGCTTACCATTATCATATTAGAGAAACACCTTAAAAACTTCAGTTATATTCCTGTAGAGTATTTGGCTGGTAAAACCATTTGTGTCACTGGAGAAGTAACGTTGTTTAAAGGCAAACCACAGATAAAAGTTAAAAGAGCATCAGAGATTGTGGTGCAATACTAGTATAGAAAACGATACCACTATGAACTTATTTAAAAAACTATTCGGCACCACCGAAAAAAAAGAAACACCAAAAGAAACCACCTTTACACCAGATAACAGTAGATTAATTGCGTTGCTCCATATTTATCATCAAAATACCTCACAAGCCAATTATAAGGCTGTTTTAGATGAATTGTATGGCGAAACTGCTTTCTTATTAGTGCCTACCAATGGTAAAACTGTCGAAAAATCAAACAGTTGGGAAACTCTAAAAGAAGGTGCAACTATAGAGTTTAAAACAGTTTTCAATGTAGACGGTTTATTGGTTTTTGGTGTGTTTACCTCAGAAGAAACCTTGTCTAAATGGATTAATGAAGTGACAACATTTATGGCTATTCCTGCCAAAACCGTACTAGAGATAGCCGAGGAACAAAGCTTTGGGCGTATTGTAATTGATAGTGACCAAAGCACAATGTTTGTCCTAGAACGCGATGTACATAATCAGAAACGCGAAGTCATAACCGAAGATACACCTATTTTGGTATGGATGCCACAAAATCCGATGTCGGGTAGTCACCAAAAGCAATTTCAAGAAGCGTTTGCTAAAGTGGACAGCATTCAAGAAGTCTATCATTTTGGTATCACTAAAAACAACGAGCAAATCTTCTTGTTGGTCATTGTATTGCATCCGAAAACAGAAAACTCTATTTTAGCCACACAAGCCAGCATCAACGACGGCATGAAAGGACACGAACTAGAATTCCCACTAGAAGTAACTTACGTTGAAGAAGGCGACTATCTACTAGAAACCGCTCGACAATTTGAATTGTTTTATAAAAAGTAGGTTTAAGATGTTTACGTAACGTTGGCTTCGAGAGCATTTCGAGAGCCTCAATGTAAAACCTCAGCCAACGGAGAATATCCTACATTTGAGGAACTCAGACAACGGAGATTTATAGCTTAATGAAGAGTTTTTGAAAGATGTTTGCGTAACGTTGACTTCGAGTTACCTCAGCCAACGGAGCATATCCTATGATAAAATACCTCAGCCAACGTTACATTATTTATCTTTTTATTATTCTTAGTATTTTGTTATTCGATTCTTGAGTTACAATTATGCTATAAATTCCAGATGGATACTCACTACCTATGGTCAGATTTTGAACCTCTGATGGCGTTGCCGTTTTATTTTCTAATAATTTACCAATCATGTCATACACTTTTATTTGAATGTTAGCATCACTGGTTGTTTTGACATCTAGAGTAAAATAATTTTCAAATGGATTAGGATATGCAACGGCTTCAAAAACGGCAATTACATCTAACTCATTTACAGAACTTATAGTTCGAGCTTGCATTGGTGATTTTATATTACAAGCTTTGCCAAAAGGTCCGAAATTAGGTTCATTAGGAAATTTAACAGCTACTTGAACGGAATATATTTCTCTATTTGGAACTATTCCCAGAAAGTTATTCAATGTAAATCTGTTGAATGGCGTGTCATAATACGCATCATATACATTATTATATACTCTAAATCGATACATTGTTGCTCCAACTACTGCATCTGCAATTAGCAACTCTGAATTGCTTGTTACTTGATAAATAGTACATTGCGAAGCTCTAAGTTGTGTTGCTGGATGTGCTGGCGTTTGTATATCACAAGGCAAATTATAAGGCAAAAATGTGCCATCTGTATTTCGTAAAGAAACCTCAACACGATACGAACTTGCATAAAGAATACCTGATAGTTGTGCCATATTAAACTTGTTTGTTGGCTGCGTTATTTCTTGCGCCATTCCCACTGGCAAACCGCCAACTACTCTAGTTACTCTAAACCTATAGGCAGTAACAATAGGAACATAACTCGCTGTAATCCATTGGTTCATAGCAGTTAAAGTGCTTCCGCATTGCAATCCAATAGTACTCACAGGATTTGGTGTGTACAGATAACAAGCCGGACCATAAAATGGTTGCCATGTGTTATTGTATCGTACTGCAATTTCAAATTTATATTTCGTGTGATAAGCCATGTTTGGCACATTTGCAAGCGATAGATTATTTACTGGTCTATCAATAATAATTGGAGCTGCCAACGCAACGTTCGTATCATTGTCTACTTTTGTGATTTTAAAGCGATAACCTTGCGCAAAATTAGTCCAATTGGCTGTAATTGTTGTGTACCAACCCGAAAGTGTAGTACCACAAGTGGCAGTTGGAAGTGAACCTACGATTGGAGTACAAGAGTTGTCAATGATTCCATTACAATCGTTATCTAAACCGTCATAACAAACATCTATCGCACCAGGTTTGATGGTGGCATTGGCATCATTACAATCGGTACCAAAAACAACATAACCAACTGGTGGTCCGCTACAAGATTGTATACTTACTGCTGGATTTCCGAAGCCATCATTATCAGCATCAGCATAGTAGGTTTGTGCATTTTGAATGGTTAAATTCAATGTTTGTGTGGTACAATTAGGTTGCGTATTCGTATAAATACCACTCTGTGTATAGGTAATTCCGGTAACACTCCAAGTATAGTTAGTACAAGCAGTAACGTTTTGTGCTACTAGGTTACTTTTTGTTGTTGTAACAGAAGTTGAAGCAATTAGATTACCAGTTCTAGCACAACCTGTAGCACTAACAATTTCGGTTAAATTATAATCAGTTGTACTGAAATTGCTGTTAAAAACTACATCAACCCAATAATTCGCCGTACTAGAAGTACTTGGATATCCTGTTCCTGGTTGCTTATAACTACTTGCTTCTGCTGTTAATAGTCCGTTAACTATAGGTGCTGACATTCCGAGGGCAGTATAGGCATAGTAGTTGGGCGAAGGAGAAAAATAAGATGCTATATAGCTTGTATTGGCAGTTATAGCAATTGGAGTTGTAAATACAATTTCTTTCCAACCAGAGGTTTCATCACTTGTATAATTGGCTGTAGCCAAAGGTGATGCAGTATTACCAACAGCCCAAATGGATCCAGTAAAATTAAGAATACCAGTGCCCGTTTTATAAAAACGAATTTTTGTAATGGTACCAGCTTGAGCTGCTTTAAATCTGATTCCTAATTCTGTTGGTGCATTATCTACCGATTGGGTTCCACCAATTAGAGAAGGATTCCAAATAGTTGCGGCAGAAGTTGCATAAGTTGCATTACCTACTGAAAAAGGCACGTTGCTTTGTATATTAGAATAATTTGTTCCATTAATAGCTAATGTAAAAGGACCTGTTCCAGAAGTTGCATTGAACATAAGATTAACAGCACTTCCTTCACAAACATTGGTTTCAGTTGCAGAGATAGATCCTGCTGGAGAAGGACTTGTTGTAACTGTTAAACTATGTAAAGCACCAGAAGATGTACAACCTTTAGTATCTGTAATACTTGTTAAATCATAAGTAGTTGAAGTGTTGCTAATTTCAGAAAATAAGACATCAACCCAATAATTGGCTGTATTTCCTGAATTTGGGAAACCACCACCATATCTAAAAACTCCATTAGGTCCATCAACTCCCGATTGCAATGCTGTGAGCGGTGCATTAGTTACACCTGTACTTGAGAAAAAACCGGGACTAATAGCAAAATAGCCACCATTAGAAAGGTAGGAAGCAATGTAAGTAGTATTGGATTGAATTGCAACCGGAGTAACAAATCGTACTTCTTGCCAACCACTTGGAGTTTCTGCGCTAAAATCTGCACTTGCTAATAATGTACCAGTAGATGTCCATAAATTAGCCGTATGCAATCCTGTATTGGTAATTCCTTTATAAAATCTGATTCCTGTAATATATCCATCATGTGTCGATCTGAATTTGGTTCCAACTTCAATGGGTACATTATCTGTAACACTAGGATTTGTTGGCGTTCCTGATGAACCCCAAATACTTTTTTCTGTTGTAGTAATTGTTGTGAATACTTGATTGTTAGTCACGTTAGCATAAGTAGTTCCGTTGACAACAATACTAAATGGTGCTGCACCTGTAGCATTGGTTAGTTGTAGTGCGATAGCTTCGCCGCTACATATAGGATTTGATACAGCACTGATAGTAGCTGAAGGTAATGCATTTACTGTCAGTGTTGCAATATCTGTAGTTGCATTTCCGCTAGTATTGGTATACACAGCTTTAAACTGACTTCCGTTGTCTGAAGCTACAGGTATAAAAGTATATGTTGGATTTGTTGCCAAAGGAATATCCGACCATGAAGTTCCGTTGTCACTACTCACTTGCCATTGCACTGTTGGTAACGGATTTCCATTAGCCGAAGTTACAAAGGTTACCGAAGTTCCTATACATACCTCAGCAGCTATGGGTTGTGTTGTAATAACAGGAACAACGTTTGTTGGTGTACTACATGTTATGGTAAAATCATCTAATATTGGTGAAACTGAAGTATTAGAAGTAGTAAACTCTGCTTTATATTGTATGTATTGAGAAGTACCACCAATCGTTGCTCCATTGGAAGGAATCGCTGTCCAAGATGCAGTCATAATTGAACTTGCCGAAGTTGATTGTCGTTGCGATAATGACAATGTAGTTCCCATAGGAACACTAGAAGTCCAAGAAGCTATTTCCCAATTTTTTATTGTGCCAGCATCAAAAACTCTAGAAGTGAATGTACCAGACGCTACATAAGGTGTAGCTCGAATCCTATTGACCGTTAAACCCACTCCACCAGATGGATAATCACTAATTTGGAGAACTAAATTACTACTTACAGATTGAGTAATACCTGGTGTAGCAATAAGTACATCATCAACATAAAATATAAAAGAGCCATTAGTTAGCCATTCTATTCGGTATTTATGAGATGTATTTAAAAGTGATGCACCTAAAGAAACCGATTGATTGTTGGATGTTCTAGCATATAAGTTTGCATCGCCAGCATTTCCTCTTCCGATAACAATCCATGGGCTATTAAAATCAACATCACCTGTAAAACCTATATTTTGAAAATTACCTTCCGTAAAAGTTGCTTCAAATTCTAAAGAAGTTCCTGGTGAAAAAGAATTATTATAACTCAAATGCGTACCATTTACAGTTACTTGTCCGTTATTATAAGTTGTAATTGCGCCACCTTGACCATCCCAAATAGCATTTGTCCAACCTGAAGGTGTCGTAGCTATTGAAAACTCTTCATTAAGAGAAGGTTTCAAACTTACTGCTCCATCATTGTTGTCAACAACTAAAGTATTAGTTCCTGTTGCACCCAAATTAAAATGAGCAACTGTGGTATCATTGACACATGCTGCCTCTGGAATCGTAAAACTTAATGTTGCAGGAATTGTTGGTTGTGTAGTACTATTTGATGCTATATCTGAAGAACTTACATTAAAGTAATATACTGTTCCTGCGTTTAATCCGGTAAGAGTTACGCTATGATTAGTTACTAAAGAAGCACTAGTGCTGTTAGAACTTAAATTATTAGAAAGCGTACCATAATTTACTACAGAAGTTGCCGCTTCATTGGTAGTCCAAGTTATAGTAGCAGTGCCATTGGAGCTTGGTGTTGCAATAATGTCGGTGATAATTGGAGCTGTTGTATTAGTAAGATATGTTGCCGAATAGTTTCCTGAAATAGCATCAAAAAAAGCATAATTAATTCCCTTAATAACTTCAGTTGTAAAAGATACTGGAGTGTTATTTAAGGTTATTTCGTTAAGTTCACCAACAGCAACTAAAACCGGAAGCATTCCTTGGAGTTTATAAGCAGCAGTTACAGCAGTTACTGAAAAGCTCAAGTTTGATCCGTTCCAAGTAATAGCATTGAAAGAGGATGCGTTTCTTGCGTCTAACCAAGTTAGCATTTGCTTTGCTGAAATAACTGGAATATTTCGAGCTAATGCTGAAGCAATAATAGCATCAGAACCAGGAGATGTTGAGGCATCGGTATGCATATTAGCACAAAAAACACCATAATAACCTAACGAACCGATAGCATTGTCGAGCAAAGTATTTACAAATCCTGGGAAAGAAATACCCGATTCATCAGGCATTTGTGTTGTCACCTGATAATTGTCTATAATAGTTCCGTCTAAATCGGCAAAACGCATTGGCATACCAGAACCTGTAAACATTCCAGGACGGTTTTGTACCCATGCAGCAGGCCAATAATAATAATCGGTATTTAAGCGAATACCGTTCGCTACTTCGACTTTTGGTTTACTTGCCCAATCACTCCAAGAAATACAATGCGTGCGATGCGTTGTTGGTGATGGCAAACTAGTATACTTTGCGGTAAATTGTGGCAGTTGACTGTTGAAAAAACCTTCTAAACTGGCTTGATTGTATGTGCTGCAATTGGTACTCAAGTGCAAACCTATTTCGAAACCTTGGGCATGGAAAGAAGCCGCTTGTGAATCGCTAAGCGGTGTACTAGTATAAATGTAAGAAGAGCCACGAACTGCTTTCCAGTCTAACACATCTTGAGCAGAATTATTTCCATATCCAAGATATTGATTGAAACGAGGAATTGTACCACCACTTGCATGGTCGTCACCAGTCATCACTATTGCGGCTTTTAGTTTACGAGGTAAAAACCAAAATTTTGGTAGCGGCTTTTTGTGAAGATTACCTTGTATAATGATGTTTGAAAGCAAACGTTGTTGTTCATCTGCTTGAGGAATTGCTACTTTATTTAGGTCTATCCAATCTGGAAAAAACATATCACTAGAACGAATATTATCCGTTTCGCCATCTCTTTCTGTTCCTGCCCAATCAGGATTGCCTTGACGTGTATAAATAATTGATTTTGCCAAATCATAAGTAAAAGCAATTGCTTTTCCTCCGTTAGTACCTACACTATTTGTTGTCACTGCTGGATAAGTAGTAGCCGTAGTTGCATTTGAATATAAAGTAGCAAGAGCTGTTGCAGCATTTTGATTTAGTGTATATAAATCTGCTGAACTATGGTACTGAATCGTTTGATTAACTAATCCAACTCCAGGACCATCATCAGTTTTAAGCAATACATATTTATCTGAAAGTGAGCCTGAGGCCGGAGTAATTCCTAATAAAGGAGCTAGCAATACACTTGGTTTGAATGCAATTAATGTTCCTCCACTATTTACCCAATCAGTAAACATTGTAACATTTGATGGTGTAAGAGGCATTTCACCCAAAATAACTACATCATAATTAGTTAAAGTAGCTGCTGAAACAGCAGAAATATCCATGGCATAAAATTCATTTAAACCTTCGGCTCTTAAAATCTCTACCGCATAGCGGCTAAAAGGATTAGAAGCAGAACTAACAACTAATATTGGTCCACCCGGACCTTCTGATGGCGGAATAGGTGTTGGAGCAGGCACTGTTGCTGTGGTAAACGACCAAGTGTAATCTGACGACAAATTATTTCCTGCTATATCTTTGATGGTTGTTCCTCCAACACCTCCTTTAAGTGTTACAGTATAAGTGGCATTATATTGTAAAACAGTAGAAGGATAAAAAGTAATAGTATTTGCATTATAATTAATAGTTCCACTTACAGCTGTATTTCCTGCACCTGTCATTAAAACCGTACTGCTATTTATAGTTAAGCTATCTAATTCTTCATTGAATGTGGCACTAGGGTTAATGGTAACAGCACTACCAATAGCATTGTTTAATGGTGAAACTTCCAGCACTACAGGTGCTGAAGTATCTGGACCTATTGAATTATTAAAAACTACATCTACCCAATAATTAGAGGCGTTATAAGAATCTGAAGGATAAATTCCACCAGTACCATATCTGTACACACCATTTAAACCATCGATTCCGCTTTGCAAAGCTATCAGAGGCAGATTAGTAACACTACTATTAGCAAAAAAATTGGTAGTAACTGCGTAATAACCCGTATTGGTATGATAACTTGCTACATAAGTTGTATTAGCTGTTATTGCGATTGGAGTATTGAAAATAGCTTGTTGCCAACCGCTAGAAGTTTCATTTGTAAATATAACAGTTGCTAATGGTGAAGTAGTGTTTGTAGTTGACCATAAATATCCAGTATGGGTGCCAGTATTTGCCAAACCTTTGTAAAAACGAATTCCAGTTATGTAACCAGCTTGTGTTGAACGGAACTTAATACCCAGCTCTACTGAATTGGCATCATTCTCAATGGAAGGTATTATTGAAGGAGAAAATAGTGTACAAGGACATATAGCAGGCTGAGGTTCAGTAATGATAATATTTATTGCATTAGTAGAAGGTACTTGACCACTTACTTCTATATTTCCAGAATCATCAAAAGCTCTTGAAAGAATCGTGAAAATTCCTTGAGAAGATGGTGTCCAAGAATAAGACCACACATTAGTTCCTGTTGCAACATTCCATGTTGTTCCACCATCAACAGAAACTTCAACACCTGCAACGGCACCATCTACATCGGTAGCATTCCCGGTGATTGTTATAGCATTTCCTGCTGAAAATGAACTATTATTGCTGGGAGAAGTGATAGTTGATACAGCTGCTGTAGTATCATTTGAAGCTTGTGCTATAATTAATCCAGAATGCGGAGTTACAGGTTGTACGCCCATATCAGCAAAAAGATTAACAGTAGCTTGTTGCATTATTATACTTGGTGCTTCACTACCTCTATCATGAATGTTGTCTAATCCCCAAGACCATTGTACAGTACCTGCACCAAACACCAACGCTCCACTATTATGTTTATATAAAGATAGTTTGTGCGTATGTCCGTTATAAAAAGTATTTGAAAGAGTAATTCTTCCTTTTGGGTTATTTGAAGCATAATCCACTTGTTCCCAATCCCATTCATAACCTAACGTTCCGTATGGAAATGTAATAGACTGACCAGATGCTAAATTAGTAACTGCTGTATTTCTCCAAAAGCGTAAATTTTTATATGTATCTGGAACAATAATTGATGAAGTTGTTCCGTCCCAACTAATTTGACCCGTTAAGGCATTTTCTGGATTTCCTCCGTCGCTTCCGGGATAGGTAGTTGCGTCACCATCTCGCCACAAACCTGTCCATATATTAGTTGAGGTATCACATTTAAAACCACAAGTATTGTTTGCTAAGGTTCCTTCTTTATAGCAAACTAATGTACGGTGATTGTCTTCCCAACGCACTTTCCAATAAACTTCATTACCACTGAAGAAAGCAAGATGAACTCCGTTATTTCTGGCTGTTTCAAATTTGGTTCTTTCATTAGTAGACCAATATTCATCGTGACCAACAGACAATAAAATTTTATGTTTTGCTGGTGTTATTGTAGAAGAATCTCTGTCCATGTCAACATCAGTTGTATAACTAACATCATATCCGTTTCGTTCAAGCCATCTTAGCATTGGATATTCTGCATTAAATAACCAATCTTCTGATGCGCCACCGCCACCGCCACCATTTCTTGTGTAAAAAGGTCTATCATAACTTACTTTTGTAGCATGATTAAATCCTTGTATACTTTCACCAGAATTATTTACATACAAACTATTACCACCATAGTTATTGTATGCTTGCCACGTTGTATCCGATGTTTTGAAGAGCATAGCAGCATTTCTGTTATCATTTCTTACTACAAAAGCTATATGACTTGAGCCATTTGTATCGGTTCGTGTTAATTTAGCAATATAAATACCAGAAACTGCATCTGAAGGTACGTTCCAATGTGCTGAAATAGCCCAATTGCTGCAACTTGTTTTACCAGTAACTGTATCATAATCGTCATCAGGTTGACTTTGAGGAAGTATCGCATCAAAAACTACTGAATTAGTAGCACTTACTAATCGAGCGCCATCTCCATTATACCATCCTAATCTATAAATAGTAATAGTATAAGCAACTGGAGATTTAATTTTAAAGTAAATGGTTTGCCCATTATTGACACTAATATCTGTAGAAAAACCTTGAATTGAAAGATCACCAGCACCAGAAATATCCCATTCTGATTTTGGACTTCCTTGGAGGCTATTTTCAATCGTAATGGCATTTTGTGCAATGGCAACATTTGCGAACAATGATAAACCTAAAACAATAGTAAAACTTGCCTTTAAAAGATTAGATTTATACAAAATTGATTTACAAAATTTGGAAACAGATGAGGATAACAATGATTTCATAATTTACTGAATTAGCATTTAAAAGAAAATAATCTCTTCATTGGACAATACTAAATTCAATAATGTTTTTTAGATAAATATAATAAAATCGATTAACGTTATAAAAAATAGATAAAATGCAAAAAGTAGCTTTAATTCTACAAAAAAATAATCTTTGTAAATAAATAACTATCATTTTTAATTAAACTATAAAAATAATTTTAGAAGTAAAA
>NZ_JBIISA010000023.1:0-59263 GCF_044341265.1 Flavobacterium sp. | reverse complement strand
AATTTATTTTTAAATAATAGTAATTAGGCACTTTTTTCATCATTATCATAAACCAATCAAGGATAGTACTGATTGTAATCAAAAAAAAAGACCACAACGGATATAAAATCGGTTGAGGTCTTTTAAAAATATAAGAACTATTTCTTACAATGTCGCAATATCGATTACAAATCTATAGCGCACATCGCCTTTTACCATTCTCTCAAATGCAGCATCGATGTCTTTGATATCAATAAGTTCAATATCGGAAACTATATTTTGTTCAGCACAGTAATCCAACATTTCTTGTGTTTCTGGCAAACCACCAATTAATGAACCAGCCAAACTTCTTCTGCCACCAATTAAACTAAAAGCATGTAATTGGTAGGGCGTTGGCGGAACTCCAACACAAATGTGAACTCCATTGACTCTTAGTAAAGAAAGATAAGCGTTCAAATCATGCAGTGCTGAGACAGTATCTAAAATAAAATCAAAGTATCCGGCCACTTCTTTCATTTGCGCTTCGTCTTTGGTCACTACAAACTTGTGAGCTCCTAATTTTTTAGCATCAGCTTCTTTTTCTGGTGACGTACTTAAAACCGTAACTTCTGCTCCAAAAGAAACTCCGAATTTAACAGCCATGTGTCCTAATCCACCCAAACCTAAAACGGCTAGTTTGTGACCTTTACCCACTTTCCAGTGGCGCAATGGTGAATAGGTTGTGATTCCGGCACACAACAATGGTGCAACAGCATCCAAAGGTAATTTATCTGAAACATGAAGTACAAAATCTTCGTGGACTACAATTGTTTTTGAATAGCCACCATAGGTTGGTGTTTTTCCGTCTTGCTCCAAACTATTGTAAGTACCGGTCATTCCGTTCAAACAAAACTGCTCTAATCCTTCTTGGCAGTTTTCGCAAGTTCTACAAGAATCAACCAAACAACCTGTACCAGCAAGATCACCCACTTTAAATTTCTTAACGTGACTTCCTACTTTTATAACTTTACCTACTATTTCATGTCCAGGAACCATTGGGAAAATACCTTCACCCCAATCGTTTTTTATTTGATGTAAATCACTGTGACATACGCCGCAGAAGTGAATATCAAATTGTACATCGTGTGGTCCAACTTCGCGTCGTTCAAAATCCCAAGGTGCTAAATCCGTTTTGGCATCTTGTGCTGCATATCCTTTTGTTGCTGTCATAATTTATTTTTTGTTAAAGTTACTTAAAATTGTGGTGTCCTTGTCTTTGTTCGTTGTTAATAAAAAGATAATTAATGTGTTATTGAATGTTATAAAATAAACTTCCGATATCATTCATCTACTTTAAAATTTCTATATTTGTAAAAATCAAAATCACATGGAAATCAAGATAGAAGCCATTCAACTAGCAGAATCTTTTAACATCAAAAAGTTTCGTGCCGATTTTCAAATAGAAGTCCATTCGGGTTCAACAACGGAATTATTTTATACTTTTTCAGAAAAAAATCGTTTCCTATATGTGTTTGATTATGGTGTTATTGTCTTCGCTAATTTTGATGTTGTAGGCAAAAGTGAGTTTGTGAATTTTATAAAAAATTATGCTACATCAGTAATCGATTTGAATCTATCTGAAGAATACCGCATTGAAATTAATAACGAAATTGACAAACCAATTGTGAAGAATAACTTTGTAAGTGTTTCTAAAATTGATTCTTCAATGATGCGTATTATCATGCTAAACATAGGACAATCAGTTGCTTTAGATTATTATGAAAACTTGACAGACGACCTTATTTCGTCTTCTAAACACTACATCCTCCAACTTGAAAAACAAGGTAAAATAAGCATTTCAAAAACTAATTTACTAAAATATATTGGTAAGGTTTTGAATGTGAAAAACAGTATCATCGATAATTTATACATTTTAGATGATCCGAATTTGGTTTGGGACAACGAAGAACTGAATTTACTAAACCGAAATCTGAAAGCCAATTTTGACATCAATACTAGATTCAAAGATTTGGATTACCGATTGCAAATTGTGGAAGATAACCTAACGCTTTTTACCGATGTTCTGAACGTAAGAGAAAGCTCAAAACTGGAATGGCTGATTGTGATTCTTATCTTTATTGAAATTGTAATTAGTTTGACGCTGCGTTAATCGAAATGTGGCTTCGATTGCCTCACAATAATATGTTCACGTAACGTTGACTTCGAGAGCCTCAGCCTACAATGATTTATTTCTTAAAGAAGTTTTTTGTCGGCGGTTTATGCTCTCGAAGCCACTGTTTACTTAAACACTATTCTTGTCTAACAGAGGGTTGTCTTGCTTTTTCTCTAGCTAGTTTTCTTGCTAATCTCTTGGCTTTTTTTTCGGCTCTTTTCTCGTCTTTTTTTTCAGCGTGTATTCTTTGTGCTTCAATTTTAGAGGCGCGTTCTAATCTTACTTGAGTTGGTCGTTGTGGTTCTTGTTCTATTTTATCTAGAATATTTTCTTGACGGTCGTCTTGTTTTTCTACTTGTGCTGAGGAAAATGAGATTCCAGCAAAAAGTAGTATCATTAACATTGCTTTTTTCATATCTGTAAAATTTAGTGGATTATTGTTTCTAACAAAGTTAGGCGCTACTCCACTAAAAGATTTATATAAGTATTGCGAAAATTTACAAGATTCAATGATTATTATGTCATGAGGAATTCACGTAACGGTGGCTTCGAGAGCATTTCGACAAGCTCAACGTGGCACCTCAGCCAACGGAGGTATCTAGCTTGAGGAAGGTTTCTTAGCGGTGGCTGAGGTTCTCGAAGTCACTGCTTACGCTATGCGGTGGCTGAGGTTCTCGAAGCCCTGCTTATGGTTTTGTGTTGTTTTTCAACAATTGAATTTCTTTTTTAAGATCTTCAATTTGTGCTTGTTGTTCTTTTATGGCTTCTACCAAAACTGGAATTACAGCATCAAGGTTTACGGTTTTAACTTGCATTACTTCTACATCCTTTCCTCCTTCTTCTCTACTGGTATTGGTAGTAGAAAGATTTTTGGTAACAACGGCTTCTGGTAGTATTTTCTCTAAATCTTGAGCTATAAAGCCTAATTGGTGACGTGGATTTAAGGAGTATTTTTTGTATTTTTCGGTATTATAATGATAAGATACACCTTCAATTTTTAGTATTTTGTCTAATGCTTTTTCAATGGGTGCAATTTCTTTTTTAAGTCTTCCATCAGAAATTATGAAATAACCACCTGATGTTCCTATGTCACCATCTGCACGTACTGCCCAACCATTATATGATATTTCTTGTCCGCTAACTCCAGTGGATTGATTAAAACTTATTCCTCTCACACCTGCACCAGTTAAACTTGTTCCATTATACTCACCTTGAACACCGCCGAAAACCGTTGTACCACTAGTAATTTGTCCGTAAGTTCCACTACCATTAAATGAGGAATAACCATTAACCGCCCATGGAAAAACAACATTGCCGACACCATTCATTAAATCTCCTGCTAAAACAGTGTTGGTGGTTCCTATAAAAAATTCACCTAAATTGGATAATCTACCTCTTACAAGATTATTAGAAACCAAATCAATATGCTGGTTAGTACTTGTACCTAAAAATCCAGTAACGGTATTAGCATTAGTGGTTGCTGTATTTGTTCCTACCAACCAAGCAGCTCTTGCTGACGTAATAGTAGAGGGAATAGAGGTTACAATAGATTGTGTTCCAGTATTGTTAAAATTGTTAGAAGTAATCGTCCAAGGATTTCCGGTAGCTAAACGAACCCAAACTCCATTCCAATAGTAATACCCTGGCGTAACATCTCCAGCCGTATTGATATTGTAAACTAATAACGATGTTGCAGGTGTAGTTACTGGTGCGGCAACAGTAGTTGCTGTTAAACTAACACGAGGTATTAAGACACCTGTATTTAAAGAACTAACATCTAAGCTAGAACTTAAATTAGGAGAAGTGGTACCTATACCTACTTGAGCATTCATTTGAAATCCTAAAGTAGTACTAAATAAAATTGCATAAATAATCTTTCTCATTTTGTTTTTGTTTTCAGGTTAACCTTATTTTCATGAACTGTTTTAGCTATCTTAAACTATCCTTTTTAAAGAAATTTGCATTGAAAAAATTTCAAAATCTTTAATTATTATGAAAATTTACTACTTATCACAATAATGTTTCAAATAAACTCGATTAACGTAATAAAAAACAGATTAAAAGCTTAAAAGCAATATAAGTCTTTAAAAACCAATTGATTTGAGTAAGATAAAAAAGGGGTTTGAAAGATGTTTGCTTAACGTTGGCTTCGAGAGCATTTCGTAACGTTGACTTCGAGAGCCTCAGCCAACGGAGAATATTCTATAATAAAGAACCTCAGCCAACGGAGCTGTTCACGTAAGATTGGCTTCGAGTGGCCTCAGCCAACGGAGAATATCCTATAATTAAGAGCCTTAGACAACGGAGGTATTCACGTAACATTGGCTTCGAGTGGCCTCAGCCAACGGAGAATATTGTATAATAAAGAGTCTCAGCCAACGGAGAATATCCTACATTTGAGGACCTCAGCCAACGGAGATATGTAGCTTAAGGAAGGTTTCTTAGCGGTGGCTGAGGTTACTCGAAGCCCTGCTTACGTTATGCGGTGGCTGAGGTCACTCGAAGCCACTGCTTACGGAGATGTTTTGTTTAAAGCGGTGGCTGAGGTTACTCGAAGCCCTGCTTCAACTCAAATTGTGTTTCTAGACCACTATCGGAGCTACCGCCTACTCTTATTTTGAAGGTGCCTGATTCTACAAGATAGTTTCCTTCGTTGTTGAAAAATCCTAATTCTTTGTCGGTTAGCGTGAATGTTATGGTTTTGGTTTCACCTTTTTTCAAATTGGTTAGTTCGAATCCTTTTAGTTCTTGAACGGGTCTTGCTATACTTGCCACAACGTCGTGAAGGTAAAGTTGCACTACTTCTTTTCCGTCGTAATTTCCGGTGTTGGTAACTTCTATGGTGACTTTTACCGTTTCGCCTTTATTGTATTCTGGTTGGCTAACTTTTAGATTTTTGTATTCAAATTTGGTATAACTCAAGCCATAGCCAAAAGGATATAAAGGTGTGTTTTCAACATCGGTGTAGTGTGACCAAAACACATTTTTCTCATCATTCGTTGGTCTTCCAGTACTGTAATAATTATAGTATATTGGGCATTGTCCGACGTTTCTTGGAAAACTCATTGGTAACTTCCCACTCGGATTGTAATCACCATACACTACTTGAGCTACTGCATTGCCAGTTTGTGTTCCAAGTTGCCAAGCTTCTACAATAGCCGGAATGTGTTCCTTTGCCCATGATAGCACTAAAGGTCTTCCATTATTTAAAACCAAAACAATATTGGGATTAACTTTATAAACTTCCTCTAACAACTCTTGTTGAACGCCAGGTAAATCTAAATTGGAGCGACTTCTGGCTTCACCAGATTGAAAGCCATGTTCGCCTAGAACCATCACAACAACATCTGAACTCTTAGCAAGGTTTTTAGCGGCTTCAAATCCGCTTTTATCTGTGGTATTGAAAACTAGTTCGTTTACAAAAGTGGTTTTTCCAATAGTCAAATCGGCTCCTTTTTCAAAAGCTACCGTATTGCCTTTATAACTTTGCATCCCTTCTAAAACAGAAACAGCCGTTCCGTCCTCTGAAGCTACTCTCCAACCACCTAACGGACTTGTTTTATCATTTGCTAAGGAACCAATTAGCGCAATTTTAAGTCCGGACTTCTTTAATGGCAATAGATTATTCTCATTTTTCAATAATACCATTGACTTTTTTGCTATATCTAAAACAGCCTCATTGATGGCTTTGCTTCCCACAACTGCTTTTTCTCGTGTTTCATCACAGTATTTATAAGGATTGTCAAAAAGTCCCAATTCAAATTTAACTCGTAGTATTCTTCGAACGGCATCATCAATCAATGCTTCTTTTACCTTTCCAGATTTAACCAAATTGACTAATTCTGCAACATAAAAATGAGATTCCATATCCATATCAGAGCCAGCGATAACAGCTTTGGTAGTAGCATCGACAGCATCTTTTGCAAATCCGTGGTTTTTCATTTCTCTTATGGATCCCCAATCGGATACAATAAAACCATCAAAGTTCCATTTTCCTTTCAGAAGTTCACGTTGCAAAAAGCTACTTCCTGTGGCTGGAACTCCATTTAGAATGCTAAACGAATTCATAAAGGTTCTAACTCCAGCTTCTTTAGCCGCTTGAAATGGAGGTAATACAAGATTATATAGATTTGAATTACTGATATCAACAGTGTTGTATTCGCGACCGGCTTCGACAAAACCGTAAGCAGCAAAATGTTTGGCACAAGCGGCAATAGTATTCGCTTTGGCTAAATCAGCACTAGTTTCACCTTGAAAACCTTGCACTCTTGCCACTGCTATCTTACTACCTAAATAAGGGTCTTCACCTGCTCCTTCCATAACTCTACCCCATCGTGCTTCACGAGACACATCCATCATAGGTCCGAAAGTCCAATTAATTCCTGATGCTGAGGCCTCATCGGCAGCTACTTGAGCTGATTTCTTTATGGCTTCTAAATCCCAACTTGCTGCTTCAGCCAAAGGAATTGGGCTCAAGGTTTTATAACCATGAATTACATCCAATCCGAATAGTATTGGGATTCCCAATCGGGTTTCTTCCACTGCTATTTTTTGAACTGCTTTTACCTCTTTAACACCTTTAACGCTTAGCATTGCGCCTACCCATCCTTTACGAAGATGTTCGTATTTAATTTCGGCTGTGCCACCTTTAGGAGTCGGACCTGTAACGTCCCAAAATCCATTATATTGATTCATTTGACCTACTTTCTCTTCTAAAGTCATTTGATTCATTAGTAAATCGATGCGCTCTTCAATTGGCTTTTTAGAATCGAGATAGTCTTTCTTTTGTGCGTTTATGTTAGCTGTTACTAGTAAAACTATTCCTAAAAGAAGTAACTGTTTATTTATCATACTTGTAAATTTATTTTTAACGTATAGTATCGCTTACTGTTTGTATTTATAACACCTCTATGACCGCTTCTTTCTATACCAATCATAAATTGGTTTTTCAAAACCGTAATATAAAGCAATGGATACCAACCATAAAAGTATAAAATTTCGGTCGGGAAAAAATACAAAAGATTTAAGTTTCAAATTAGCATAACTAATATGAACCAGATAAAAGGCAAAAGAAGCGTTACCCAACAAGACCATGACTTTGGAAGATAAAAACTGTTGTAAATAAGTTCGCTGGCTCATCAAACCTTGAAATAGTAGTATTATAAAAAAAGGCAAAACAATAAAAAACAAAACTTTTCCTTGCCAATGGTTGGTGCCATGATCTACTCTACTCTCTTGGAACCATCCGATAACATACAAGGTCAATACAAAACCGATACCACCAATAACAGTGGCGTATTTAGAAAAAGGAATTTGATTCCAAAATTTAGGATAGTAGGCTAAAAATATTCCAGTAAGAAATAAGAGCGATTGACCTGCAAAAGTGCTCATGGTTACAAATTCTATAGGAACTAAATACCTATCTGGATTTCCGTTGTAAAGTGTCCACAAATTACCTAAAAGCAATGTAGTTGCAAATAGTACTATCAAAAAAAGTAGTAGGTATTTGAGGTGCTTTTCTAATAGTAATAGCATTAATGGTGCGAAAGCATAAAAAGTCATTTCAACAGTAAGCGACCAAGATTGTGAAATAGCATCTAAGGAGTGTGTTGAGGAAAAACCTTGTAATAAAAGATAATGAGGTAAAGAAAAACGATAGTTACCAAAACCTGAATCCAAATAATATAATGTAAGCAATAACCAATACAAAGGCATAATGCGGACAATTCGTTGGGCAAAATACTTTCTGTAATGCGTTAATGATTGTAAAGGTTTACTTCCATAGCTTTTGGCAATAAGAAATCCGCTTAACACAAAGAACAACTGAACACCTAAATTTAGTTCGTTACAAAAGCGAAACAGCTCTGGATGTATATCGTCTTTCCAATACTTGCGGTTATGGTAAACAAATATCATTATGGCTGCAATGGCGCGAACTCCAGTTAGGGCTTTGAAATGGTTGGGTTTGGGTTGGTCGGCTGTCATTGTGATTAGTAATGGGGTAAAGTTACAAATTTTTATGAGTGTGGCGCTTGTGTGGAAAATGGAACGCGGATGGAACGGATTGCTTCGCAAACGCTGATGGTCGCGGATTTTATTTGCAACACAGATTGGAATAATCTGAGAAATCTTGTAACTATTCAGTCTATAAAATTTCAACCACGAATTACACGAAATACACGAATTCATTTTGCATAAATTGCACAAATTTTAGCGATTTTCGTTGAAAATCATTGCAAAGCAATTTAAAATTCGTGAAATAATTAAAATCTATTACGAAAATTCGTGATTTTTAGTGTAATTCGTGGCTAAAATGAAAGTTTTTTTAAGCTTAGTAGTTAAGAAATCTTTTGTGGTGGAATGTAATATTGGAAAGTATAGTCAAAAAAAAAATCGAGAACCTATTTAAGATTCTCGATTATTACTATTTATAGTTTATTGATATAACTGCTATACAAATCCTTAAACTGATAGCCTACATCTACTCTATCTTTACTTAGTTTATCGTATTCCACCAATCCCCAAAGTACGAATTCTTTTAAGAAATACTTATCTTCTGTTGGGAATTCTGGTTGGTATTTTTGGATTAAATCTTCTAATGGTGTTACTGCATCCAATTGTTTTTTGTAGTCTTCATCGGAAGCATCGTCTAACAATTCGAAACCTGTTTCTGCAAAAAACCATTCTACTATTTTGGCATATGGACTGGAATCAGCATCACGTTCTAACTTCTCAATTTTGGGAAAGTAAGCTGGGAAGAACGTCTTAATGGCATCTGCTATTAAATATTGTGCTACAACTGCTGCACCCTCTTGTTCACCTTCATAAACCAATTCAACTTTACCCGTAATGGCAGGAATAATTCCCATAAAATCGGACAATCGCACTGACGTTTTATCGCTTCCTGATAACAAAGCTCTTCTTTCGGCAGTACTTAGTAAATTCTCATAGGCTGTGATACTCATACGTGCACTTACACCGCTTTTGGCATCAATGTATTCGCTTTCTCTTGCTTCAAAACTTATTTGTTCTAGCAAATCCTTCGCTAGATTTGGAACATGAACCGCGTCCGATTGTTGTTGGTCTAATTTAGCTTCTTGATGTGTAATCGTTTTGGCTATGGCAACTGTTTCAGGATAATGTGTTAGAATTTGGGAACCAATTCGGTCTTTCAATGGTGTCACAATACTTCCACGATTGGTGTAATCTTCTGGATTGGCAGTGAAAACAAATTGCATATCTAATGCCATTCGCACTTTAAAACCACGAATTTGAATATCGCCTTCTTGCAAAATATTAAATAAAGCCACTTGAATTCTCGCTTGCAAATCAGGTAATTCGTTGATTACAAATATGCAACGGTTCGCTCTTGGAATCATTCCGAAGTGAATTACTCGGTCATCAGCATAAGATAATTTCAAGTTAGCTGCTTTTATTGGGTCAACATCACCAATTAAATCGGCTACTGTTACATCAGGAGTAGCTAATTTTTCAGAGAAACGTTCGCTTCTGTGAATCCATTTTATTGGAGTAGCATCACCTTTTTCAGCAATTAAATCTTTAGCAAATCTTGAAATCGGATTTAATGGATCGTCATTAATTTCTGAACCATCCACAATAGGCATGTATTCGTCTAATAATTCAATCATTTTTCTAGCCAAACGAGTTTTCGCTTGACCACGAAGTCCAAGTAAATTGATGTTGTGACGTGATAAAATAGCACGTTCCAATTCAGGAATTACGGTGTTTTCAAATCCGTGAACACCTTCAAAAACTGGTTTACCCGATTTTATTTTTGTTCGTAAATTATCACGCAACTCGTCTTTAATACTTCTAGATATCCAACCGGATTTTTTTAATTCTGCTAGTGTTTTTATGTTTTCTACTTTCATATTTTTTTATTTAACCGCTTTTTTTTAACCACTAAGCTCACTAAGATTTACACTAAGTTCACAAAGTTTTATTTATAAATTTGATATTATGAAATTCTTCCTTCGTCAAAATGACTACTGGACGGAATCTGTAATCTTGTAAACTATTTAATCTTCTTCTTTCTATTAGTCTCATAATCCTCAAAAATCATTTCTCCCAAACCTTTGAGTCCAGTGTAAAATGCTTTTCCTTGATTGGCTTCCGTAAATCGGTTTACGAATTTCTGTAAGTATGGATCGTTTGCAATCATGAACGTTGTAATTGGAATGTGCAATTTTCTGGCTTGTGCGGCTTGATTGTAGCATTGTTCTACAATATACTCATCCAAACCATTACTGTTCATGTAATAGGTTCCGTCTTTTTCACGAACGCAACTTGGTTTTCCGTCGGTTATCATGAAAATTTGTTTGTTGGTATTTCGTTTTCTACGCAACATGTCCATCGCCAATTGTAATCCGGCAACGGTATTGGTATGATAAGGTCCGACTTTTAAATAGGGTAAATCTTTAATGGCGATTGGCCAAGCATCGTTTCCGAAAACTAGAATATCAATGGTGTCTTTTGGATAACGTGTTGTGATTAATTCTGCCAAAGCCATCGCTACTTTTTTGGCTGGTGTGATTCGGTCTTCGCCATACAAAATCATACTATGGCTAATGTCAATCATCAAAACGGTACTCATTTGAGATTTGAATTGAGCATCTTCAACAACCAAATCATTTTCGGTTAATTTAAATTCATCAACTCCATTATTGATTTGTGCGTTTCGCAGACTTTCGGTTAACGAAATACTTTCTAAGCCATCACCAAAATGATAATCGCGAAATTCGCCTGTTTTTTCATCACCACTTCCTGAATATTTAGTTTTATGATTTCCGGTGCCTGATTTTTTAAGATTCCCAAAAATTTGGTCTAAAGCCGCTTGACGAATGGCTCTTTCGGTTTTGGCTGTAATTCCGGTTCCTGAAGTTCCATCGTCTTTTAGTTCTTCGCGGATGTATCCTTTTTTCTTTAAGTCTTCAATAAAATCGTCAACTGTGTAGTTTTCGTCCGTTAATTTATATTCAACGTCCAACTGTCGTAACCAATCGATGGCTTCATCAAAGTCGCCTGAAGTATGAGTGATTAACTCTTTGAAAATATCAAAAAGTTTATCAAATGGCGAAAGATTGGGTGCTTCGTATTTCTTAAAGAAAAATCCTTTTCTAGTGTTCTTTTCCATAGCATATAAAATTACTATTTAAAGTTTAGAACCCAACAGAACGAATACTAATTTTTAGTTAAAGTAACTTTATTATTTGACGTAACGTTCACCAATAACTTTTCGAATGGATACAAATCCGATTTTATTTAAGTCGATTTCGCTTCTTTTTATCCAGATTAACGACTTGATTTCATCGGCTGCATTGATGGAAATTACATCACTCTTAAGTTGGCATTCGTAGAAGATGTCCATAGTTCTGTAAGGTACATTTCTATAAAGGTAATTATTTGGTGATGTGGTAATATAGGTCAAATCACTTGAAGTAATTGTTAATCCTAATTCTTCACTTATTTCTCGACAAGCAGCTTCTTCGGCAGTTTCATTTGGATCGATAAATCCGCCTGGTAAATCTAGTTTTCCTTTGTCAGGATCGACGTTTCTTTCTGTGAAAAGAATTTTATCTTCATAAGTAAAAATTATGGCAACCGCAGCAGCGATATTATGATACAAAACAAAATCACAATCGGAACAATGCAACTTGAAATTGTTTACATAAGTTAGATTTTGCGAACTGCAATTGGGACAGTATTTAAAAAAGGACGTTTCGTTATCTGACATACTATTTGGTATAAACTCGATTTTCTTGTTCTAAAACTCTGATAAAAGTGGTTCTTTTAGTTAGTTCTTTCAACTTGGAAGCCCCAACATAAGTACAAGTACTTCTAATGCCACCAAGTATATCGTGCAAAGTATCAATTACATCACCTTTGAATGGCACTTGAACTGTTTTTCCTTCGCTGGCTCGGTATTCCGCTACACCTCCAACATGCTTCTTCATTGCGGTTTCCGAACTCATTCCGTAAAACTGCTTGAACTTTTCTCCGTTAATTTCAATTGTTTCACCACCGCTTTCGGTATGTCCGGCTAACATTCCGCCAAGCATTACAAAATCAGCACCAGCTCCAAATGCTTTAGAAACATCACCTGGAATGGCACAACCGCCATCGCTAATAATGTGTCCGCCCAAACCATGAGCTGCATCGGCACATTCAATAATTGCAGAAAGTTGTGGATATCCTACTCCTGTTTTAACTCTTGTAGTACAAACCGAACCAGGTCCGATTCCTACTTTTACAATATCGGCACCTTCCAAAAGTAATTCTTCTACCATTTCGCCAGTAACTACATTTCCTGCAATGATAACTTTATCAGGATATTGTTTGCGCGCTTGTCTCAAAAACGCCACAAAATGCTCAGAATAGCCATTAGCTACATCAATGCAAATAAACTTGAGTTGTGGGTTGTGTTCAAATATTTCAGCAATTTTCTTGAAATCAGCCTTGCCTGTTCCGGTACTTACTGCGATATAATCACAAATATCTGATGGTGCTTTTTTAATAAAATCATTCCATTCTTGAACGGTGTAATGCTTATGAATGCATGAAAATAGTTTTTCTTTTGCTAAAGCTAAAGCCATTTCAAAAGTTCCAACAGTATCCATATTGGCAGCCATTATTGGAACTCCTGTCCATGTAACGGTACTGTGTTTAAACTTAAAATCTCTTTCCAATGACACTTGCGATCTACTGTTTAGTGTAGAGCGTTTTGGTCTTATCATTACATCTTTAAATCCTAATTTTAGTTCGGTTTCTATTCTCATTTTACATACGTTTTCATTACGTTCAAATGTATTATATCGTTGGGTTTATATGAAATAATATTATTGGAATTTATTAACAAAAAGGTGTGAGTTTTTAGTTTTGGAACGCGGATGAAACGGATGCTTCGCAAACGCGGATTGAGGCGGATTTTTTTGGAGCACACAGTTAAAGAATGTTATTTATTGCTTCTAAGTTCTCGATAAATTTTTTATATAATTACTTGGTCGCAATTATATAAAAAACACTCGAAGTGACGGTGGTTGTATACTTGAATACTGAGAACTGAAAACCGAGAACTGAAAACTGAATACTGAACACTAAACACTATTTTTCCCTAACTTTACGCTCACAAAATAAAAAACATGCACACCGATTATATTTTAGACCAAGAATTTAGAGACCAAACGTTTGACGATACCAATACCAAGTTTAAAGATTTTGAGAATTGTACTTTTTACAATTGTGATTTCAGAGCTTGTACGTTTCAAACGGTAACTTTTATTGATTGTAATTTCTTTGATTGCAATTTTGCGGAAACTAAAATCAATTATATTTCTTTACGTGGTGTGTTTTTTACTAAATGTAATTTCACGAATGTGAATTTTGCCATGACCGACCAAGTACTGTTTGAATTTCACTTTAAAGATTGCTTGTTGGATTACTCCAAATTTTATGCTTTAAAGCTTAAGAAAATGCAGTTCATCAATTGTAGTTTGATTTCAGCCGACTTTATGGGCAGTGATTTAACCGAAGTATTGTTTGACAATTGTAACCTAAGAAGAGCTGTTTTCATTGATACCATCGCCAATAAAGCTGATTTTTCTACTAGTTATGATTACGCCTTCGACCCAGATAAAAACAAAATTAAAAAAGCTGTTTTCTCTCAAGACGGATTGAAAGGACTTTTGGAGAAATATGATATTATTGTTAAGTGAGAAGTACGAAGTACGAAGTGAGAAGTGGGAAGTTTTAGGTTTTAATTATTTTTCCGTCTTCCATTGTGATGATTCTGTTGGTTCTTGAGGCAAAATCGTTGTCGTGGGTTACTATTAATAACGTTTGCTTCTCTTGTAGCGTAAGTTTTTTAAAAATATCAAAAACTAAGTCGCTGTTTTTTTTGTCCAGATTTCCTGTTGGTTCATCTCCCATAATGATTAATGGATTGTTGATTAACGCTCTTGCAATTGCTACACGTTGCTTTTGTCCACCACTCAATTGATTTGGCATTTTTAGTGCCTGCTCTTGCATGTCTAGTGTTTTTAAATGCTCCATCGCATTGTGTTCGATTTCAGAATTTGATAGTTTTCCTAGTTTCATTCCAGGCAACATGACATTTTTAAGCACATTGTATTCAGAAAGTAAATAATGAAACTGAAATACAAACCCAATTTTTTCATTGCGGATTGCGGCTAATTCTTTATCTGATTTTCCAGTTATAAGTTCTTCGTTTATAAACAATTGTCCTTCATAATCGGTATCCATTGTTGAGAGCAAATACAGTAATGTAGATTTCCCACAACCTGATTTTCCAACTATGGAAACAAACTCGCCATGATTTATGGTCATGTCAATGCCTTTCAGTACTTGAAATTTAACTGGGTCGTAAAAATATTTGGTCAAACCTTTTGTTTCTAATACTTTACTCATTTTATTTTCCTCTAATGATTTCTACAGGATCAATTTTACTGGCTTTGAGTGCTGGAAAAAGTCCGGCGATAATGGTAGTAAGCAATGCAAAAACAATTCCGATTACGTAAAACAATGGATTGAAATTGATTGGATAAGTCTTTATTGTAGGCAAAGAAGCTGTTTCAAACGGAATTACATCTATGATGGAAGAAAATACAAACCCGAAAATCAATCCAAAAACACCTCCTACCAAACCTATGATTAGCGCTAACAAAATAAAAATCCATTTTACGTCATTACCCGAAAAACCAGTTGCTTTTAGAATGGCAATACTGTCCATCTTTTCAAAAATCATCATGTTTAGAATATTATAAATTCCAAATCCAGCTACTATAAGCAACACAACGCCAACAGCATACGAAATAATACTTCGCACCGTGCTTCCTGTTTCAAATTGTGAATTGGCAGTTTGATAGTCAATTGCATCGATTTCAAATTTATTTTGAAATTCAACTGCAACACTCGGAGCTGTGGTTATATCAAACAATTTTACTTGAATGTCGGTAACGTAATTTGTAGACTCTCCAAGCAATTTTTGAGCTGTAGCCAAAGAAGTGTAACTCATTGTGTTATCATATTCCGCGATACCAAATTGTGAAATTCCAACAATCTTTAACGACGCAAGATTTCCTTTTGCCGAGGTTACTTTTATCATATCACCAACGGCAAGTAACATTTTATCAGCCAATCCTTTACCAATAATAATACTGTTGTTTTGAATCAAATCAGCCACTTTACCCTCGATAATATAATCGCTTATTTTGAATAGTTTTTCTTCTGGTAAAACATCAATTCCGTTAATAACTCCAGAAATTTCAATGGTTCCTGAATTAAAAAAAACAGGTACATTGATTTTGGGTGCTACATCAATAATGCGGTTATCTTGCTTTAGATAATTGATAATTGCTTGGCTGTTGTAGATGGCTTTTCCTCTGTCTTTGGGCTTAATAGAACTTATAAAATTAGTGCTGTTCTTGTATTTCTCAGACAACTCAATGGGTTGCTTTAAAGTAGGTTTTATTTCGTTGTAAAGTCTAACATGAGCAGTTCTATTTAGCATTAACCCATCTAATAGATCATTCAAACCATTCATAAAGCTCACTAAAGCGATAAACATTGCAATTCCGAACGTAACTCCGACTGCAGCCACAATAGTTTGTTTGAGTCTGGCTTTAAGTAAATGGATGGCAATATTAAAAATTAGTTTGAAATTCATTATTGTGGTAAATAAATGGTTTCGTTAACAGTTAATCCCGATAGTATTTCAGCATTTTGATAATCGCTTAATCCTACATTTACTTTACGTTTCTCGTCTTTGTTAACCAAAACATATTCACCATCAATAAGATAACTTTTCGGAATTGTAATTACGTTTTTTCTAACCTTTATTACAATATTAGCTTCGGCAGTTAAGTTTGGATATAATTGCTGTGGTATATTTATAAAATGAGCTTCTATTTTGAATGTTCTAGAACGTTCATCCATAATTGGATAAATTTTATCAACCGTTGCTTCAAACACTTTTCCTTTATAACTATCCAAACTCACCAGCATGGTTTGACCTAATCTAACGCGAACCATATCGTTTTCATCGACTTCTAATTCGAGCAAATACGAATTTTTCTTTCCAATAATGGCTAGTGGTGTTTGTGTAGTAACCATAGAGCCTTTTTTGACTAAAACATCAAATAACTCGCCATAGAAGGCGCTTTTAATAGTATAATCAGCTTTTGTCTTTTGACTAATCTTTAAATTGATACTATTACGTGTTTGGTCATTTTGCAGTTGCGATTTAAGTTGCGCTAATTGCTTTACAGCTGCTTCATAATTGGATTTAGAATTTTTATAAGCCAATTCTATCCTTTCATAATCTACTTCAGAAATGATGTTGTATTTCTTGATGTTCTTATTTCTGTTATAAATGGATAAATCCAATGCCAATTTATCTTTAGCAGCTTGAACCTTAGTTTCCATTTCTGAAATTTTATCTCGAATGTAATTATTGTCTTGTTTACTGAGTTGATAAGCCAGTTGAGCATTTTCAGTATTTAGGTTTGCTTTATCACTTTCTATTTGAAATAAAGCTTGACCTTCAGTTATCGTTTGTCCTACCTCAACGTTTATAGTTTGCAAAACGCCATTAACCGTTGAATAAACAATATATTGATTTTCGGCTTTTACAATACCTGAAGCATAAACACTTTCGGTTACATCACCTTTTTTAGGTTGTGTTTCGGTTAGTTCTTTTTTAGAACAAGAAATCAATAGAAAACCTATGACTATGGAAGAAATTAGAAAATATCGCATCTGAAAAGGTATTAAACGAATGAAATCGCCTATCAAATATACGAAAATTTAATGAAATTCAGAAGTACTACTTAGATTAATTTACACTCCCAATCTAAAGAAGTATTGTAAGCAATTTGCCCATTTTTTATTTCTAACGGACTATCAAAATTATTGGTATATAATCCTCCAGTTCCGAGTCCTTGAGGCATTGGATTTTGTTGTAAAAATGTCCATTGTGTGATGGCATTTAAACCAATATTACTTTCTAAAGCAGAAGTAATCCACCAACCAATATTGTGTTTTTTAGCTAAATCAATCCACTCATTTGTACCGCGAAATCCGCCTACAAAACTAGGTTTCAAAATGATGTATTGCGGCTTTATTTTTTGCAAAAGTTGTTCTTTCTCTTCGTATGAAAACACACCTATAAGCTCTTCGTCTAAAGCAATAGGAATTGGAGTGGTTTTACATAGCTCTGCCATAGTGTCAGTATGGCTTTTAGCAATAGGTTGCTCGATACTATGTAATTTATAACCAGCTAATTGATTCAATTTATTTAAAGCTAATTCTTCACTAAAAGCACCATTGGCATCTACTCTAATTTCGATAGTGTTTTCATCAAAATTTTGACGAATGAAGTGCAATAAATCGAGTTCTTTTTGAAAATCTATAGCACCAATTTTTAGTTTGATGCAATGAAAACCTTGCGCTAATTTTTCTTCAATTTGCTCCTTCATAAACACCTCATCACCCATCCAAACTAAACCATTAATGTCCATGTTTTTTTTGCCTTCGGTAAACTCCGATGGAAACAATAAAAAAGGGTTTTCTGAGGCTAATGATTGGAATGCCATTTCAACGCCAAATTGAATAGAAGGAAATTCTAAAAGCGCCTCCCAAAGTTGATCTTTTCCTAAATCGATATTTTGACAAGTCCATTGTAGTTTTTCTTCATAATCGGGTCTGTCGTCTGCTGAAAGTCCGCGAAGGATGCCACACTCACCTATTCCTTTCTTTCCGTTCTCCTCTAGAATGATGAACCACGTTTCTTTTTCGTTCATAACGCCTCTAGAGGTTCCAGAAGGTCGTTTGAAGTTTAAGATGTATTTTTGGTAGGTGGCTATCATTTTCTAGATTGTTGGATTGCTAGATTTTTAGATTATTGGATTGTTAGAGATAGACTATTCTAAAACTCGTAAAATCTTTTTGAAGTTTTCTGATGGTAATCCGAATTTTTGAAACTCTTTAAAATCATCATTTACTTGTTCTTTCCAAGTTTTGTTGCTTTCTATGTTTTGATTGGAAAATGATTTATGAAGAGCTTTGGCCATTGACAATCTATTGGTAAACATATACACATGAGCCAATTTGAGTTGAAAAATAATATCAGATGGATTAAGTTTTAAACCTGTGTTGTAAGCTTGTTCTGCTTTGGCAAATTGTTTGGTTACCAAATAATAACCTCCTAACAAGGCATAATCAGCACTTGTGGCTTTGTTTTTATTGATGATGTCTGTATTAATGACTTCAATAGCTTCTTGAATTTTTCCTTTGTTGAATAAGGCAACCGATTTATTTCTTATTGCTCCGTAATATTTATTGATTTCACCAGTTTGACGTAAGCTTTCCTCAATAGCTAACTCTGTAGCTCTATTTTTTTCAACAGTAAGCAATTGGTTGTATTCACTTGCTTTGTATTTCTTAGAAATGTTTTCTAGAAACAAAGCGTAGAATTCTTCTTTCTTGTTTAATGATTTAGCTAACTCTAGATTTTGAGCTACTTTGAGTAATTCTTTTTTAGTATCGTTATTCCAACCGCGGCTGGCTTTGTTGTCAATCCAAGGCACTACTTCTAGGATTACTTTTTCTTTCATCACCCAATTATCACTTTCGAAAACGAAGTAAAGATTTTGAGTTTTAGCGTTAAAACAATCCGAATCTTTGGCTTTAAGCAAACGTGCTTCTTTGTTGACAGGTGTTTCTTGATATAAACAAGCTTTGTTAGGTTTCTCAGCTGTTAGAAACTCCTCTGCGTCTTTTGATTGCGAGAAAATAGCATATTTGGTTTTGTCGTCACCAGAAATAGAAGATGCCAAAAAAATAACTCCAGCAGTTCCTTGACTGATTCCTGTTGGATCGGGAATGGCTTTAAGAACAGAAACCAAACTAGAAGATAGTTTTTGGTTGTCGTCTAGAAGTGTAATTCGGTAAACTATCTCTGTAGTTCCTTCGGGAAAATCGGCTGTCTTGATTACTTTTTTCTCTCCGGCTTTTAGAATAATGGTTTCGTTGGTGGTTCGAACATTGTCCCAATAACCGTCTTTAGATTGTGCAGAAGCTATTGTTGCTGAGAAAAATAAGACAACTATTTTTATTTTTTGAACCAGTAAGATATTAAGTTTCATTAAGATTTTCTTTTATTTTAAAATCAGATGTTGTTTTAGATTCTGATTTCTATTCAATACAATTACTAATTAGCCCTGATGGAAGCAACTACCATGTAGTGCGTACAGCAGGAATAAGGTTGATAACAATTACCATACCATTCGCTCCTAAATTTAAAGCTTAATACTTTGACCGATTTCTAATAACATTAGGTCTTTGCCTGCATCAAAGAATTTCTTTTTGGCTTCGTCGTGGTTGATTTCGATATATCCGAAGGTGTCGAAGTGCACTCCAAGTACTTTATCGCAATCTACAAAATCGGCAGCAAGAATGGCGTCCTCAACATCCATAGTGAAGTTGTTTCCGATGGACAAAATTGCCAAATCGAGTTTAGTGCGCATTGGAATAAGTTTCATATCCATTGTAAGCGCTGTATCTCCAGAGATATAAATGTTTTTGTGTTCGCCTTCGATTACGAAACCACATGGATTTCCGCCATAGCTTCCGTCTGGGAAAGAGCTTGAGTGGATGGCATTGACTAATTTTACTTTACCAAAATCAAATTGCCAACTTCCGCCATGATTCATTGGATGGTATTTTAAGCCTTTATTTCCGTAATGTACTGCTACTTCATAGTTAGAGACAATAGTTGCGTCTGTGCGCTTTGCAATAGCTTCTGCATCGAGAATGTGGTCTTGGTGCGCGTGAGTAAGTAAAATATAATCTGCTTTGAGCGAATTTATATCAATATGACTTGCTTTTGGATTGGCAGTGATGAATGGATCGACCAAGATATTTTTTCCGCTTACTTCAATTCCGATGCAGGCGTGTCCGTAGAATGTGATTTTCATGGGTTATTTAATTAATTAGTATAAAAAATTAAAAAGTCAGAGAGTAAATAGATAAGTGATAATGACAATAGTACTGATAAAAGAAAAGTACTAAGTGCTAATTTCTTTAACTCAGGATCTAGCAATTTGTGTTCTTTATTTTTAGCAACTCTTTTAAGATGTGCGATTATAGGAAAATAAGCAATTAAGAAGAAATACAAATCGAAATTGAATCGTCCTGGATTTGGATCTCTGTAACTAAAATCGAAAATTAAGGCAAAAGCTAGCATTAGAACCATTGCTGTAATGATTAAGAAATAATGATACTTCTTAGCCCAAGCTCCACCATTTTTAACAACAATAGTATTTTTACCCGACTTTCTATCGGATTCTTCGTCACGCATGTTGTTTAGGTTCAAAACCCCTACACTTAGTAATCCAATAGCAGTTGCAGGAAGGAATAACAACCAATCGATTTGTTTGGCAAACATGAAGTATACTCCAAATGTACTTACCAATCCGAAGAACGTGAAAACAAAAACATCGCCCAAGCCTCTGTAGCCATAAGGGTTTTTACCAACAGTATAACGAATTGCAGATGCAATAGCTAGAATTCCTAAAACAAAGAAAATAATCGAGTAAAGAAAATACTTTCCTTTGAACGATACGTAAATCAATAACATTGCTGAAACTAAGGTCAAAAATGCTGTAATGAATATAGCATAACGCATTTCACCTGGCGTGATTAATCCGCTTTGAATGGCGCGCTTTGGTCCTATTCTATCTTCGTTGTCTGTTCCTTTTACTCCGTCGCCATAATCGTTGGCGAAATTGGAAAGGATTTGCAATCCTAAGGTAGTAGAAAGTGCTAAAATCACAATTTTCCAATTGAAAATTCCTTGAGACATAGCGTAGAAACTACCTACCAATATTCCGGATACAGAAAGTGGTAAGGTTCTTACTCGTGCGGCTTCAATCCAGTGTTTCATTTTTTAAAATGTTTAAAAGTTTAATCTTTTAGTTTAAGGGTTTAAAAGTTTAGAAGAAAAATAGTATTCACGTTTATTTTAATTCTTATTTACTAATCACTATTCACGGCGGTTAGCGGTAAGTATTTATAAATATTCTAAACCATTTAAATTACCATTAAATATTTTCTCTTCAATTTCTTCAAATTTACTTCCTAATAATCTGTATAATTTATAAGGTTTTTCATTCTGAAAATCTATATCTTCATCATTCGTTTCGTATAATAATCCATGCGAACCATTTCCTAAATTTGCAACAAATTCAAAGAATTTTATAATTACATCTGACTTATGGTTTCTAGAATACTGAATTGTTAGAAAATCAGACATATTATTAAAACTAATTAATTCATATTTTATAAAATGATTTTCGCTACTTATTCTTTTTAGTTCCTTTAGCACTTTTTCGATAAACTTCCGAATAAATTCATCTTCTAAGTCATCATATTCTTGAGAACATATTTCAATATCTTTTATGCTATTTGGGCTTATTCTCAAAACAATCCAACCTTGACAATTATACATTTTAATTTTATTTTACCGCCGTCGTTCTAAACTTACTGTTAACTAATTACTATTACCTATTAGCTAATTACTTTTTACTAAAATTACATCCAGTTGCTGTCTGAGGTTTCTATTTCGTACAGCCACAGATTTACATATTCTTTTATTGTATTGTATTCGCCTAAATAAAACGATAAGTTACCTCCTGCTGTGTGCAAAGTTAACGAACCAATATTTAGGTTTTTGTGCCAAAACAATTGTGAGGTTGTAATGGCTTGTATTTTTTTAATTTCGATTATTTCATTGTCTACATCCCAAGCGCCACTTTGTTTGATGATATGATTATCACTTACAAATAAACGGTAATTTCTAAATCCGAATACGTGAATTAACAACAAAAATACTGTATAAAAAACAGCAAAATGGCTGTATTGAAATACAATGGCATCTACTTTAGTACCAAAGATAAAAAATCCTGTTAAAGGTAAGATAATTGTTAGAAAAATAGAGAAAACTAATTTACGAAAATTAGGTCGCATCATCACTCCTCTTTCTGGCAATTGGTTGAAAAGCAGTTTTAGAATTTCATCGCGCTCTAGCGAATTACATCCCGGAATTTCAATTAAATTCTTTTTCTGCTTCTTTTCATCGCTTGTAGCTTGCTTGATTTTGATTTCGAGTACATTAAGTTTTTTCTGAAAGTAATTTCTTGAAATGTTAACGATTTGCACTTTTTCTGGTTTTAGAATAGTACTTTCCGTGTTAATTAATCCGTAAGAAAGTAACAAAGAACCTTTTTGCTTAGCGATAGAAAAATTGAAATACTTGACAATTGTTCTAACGATATTGATTAGAAATATAATAGTAAACATCACTACAACAAATACAAGAATCGCATAGATAACTGGATAATTGCTTATTGCTGTCTCGATTTTATCTTCGTTAATAACATCTTCTTTTCCTATTTGATGTAGATTTTCTATAATGGTAAAAAAGAACGTTAGAATCAATCCAATGCTTTTAACATAATTAGACGTAATTCCAATTTTAAATAAACTAGCAAGATTGATTTTTAGAAAAGGATGTGTTTCTGATGTCGGAATTGCCTCTTGAACCTCAGTAGCATTCTCGTCAGAAACAACTGTTTTCAGATTTTCATTGTCTAATAATTTTGATTTCAATGCCAATGCCAATGGATGCGAAATAGCTTTGATGTTGCCTTCTTTTTTATCACTACCTGCAGTATCAACGCTCAAAGCATAAACACCTATAAGACGTTGCACAAGATTTTGATGAATATTTACTTGTTGGATTTTATTGAGCTGAATGGTAGTTTTAGTTTTGTTGATTACACCATCATTAACGATAAACTCGTCGTTCACATCGTCTATATAGAATGTAAAATTTAAATATCTTAAATAAGCAATAACACCAACAACTACTATTACACCAATGATTGCTAAAAACACATACAATTTGCTAAGATTATCTACTTTAAAAAGAGAAACTAGAATAATAGGCCAAAAAGCCCTTGCGAATTTCTGCAAAGAATCAACAAACATGATCAAAACTCCAATAGAGGATTGTCTTTGTGGCTGATTGAAATTGGTTTCCATTACAGTTGCTTTTGAATTTTACCCATCAATAACTGTTTGATGTTTTCGGCTTCTTCCTTTTCGATACCTGGAATTTCTAAATCGCTTGAGCTTCCTCCGGCAGTGAAGATTTCTACTTTGGCTAAACCAAAGATTCTAGAAACAAAACCTTCATGTAATGCAACGTGTTGTACTCTATTATAAGGAATTACCATAGTATTGGTTGAAATAATACCACTTCTGTAAATTACATCGTGATTTCTGAAGGCATAGGCTTTTTTCTTGAAAGCAATTCGATTAATTAATAAAGAAAATAAAAGCACAACGAAATAAGTAATTGCAAAATACAATCCAATATCTGAAAATTCTTCTTTATTGAACCAAAGCAATGTCAAAGCAATACCAATAATAAAAAATACGATAGAAAAGTTTATAAGTGCAACTTTCCAATACTTTGGATGCAAAGGTGTCAATTGCACTTCTTCATATCGAGGAAGTTGCTTGGTATCTATAACTTCGTTGGTAAATTCTTCCATAAATTAAAATTTTAGACCTATTCCCAAAGCTAGGATATGTGCATTAATGTTAGATTCTATTGGTAAGTATTTATAATCTGTTTGAAAGTAAACTTTATCATTAAAATAAAGTCTAAATCCAGGATTGATTGAAAGACTATTATAAGTTTCTGTGATTTCAAAACTTCTAGCTTGAAAAGCAGGATCCATTGGGTCAAAAAGGTTCAAATTAGTTGTTTTGATGACATATTTAGCCGAAAAAAAAGAGTATCCTAAATTAAAAAAAGGTTTGAATGTTTTACTAGCATTAAACTCAATTCCAAAATTTGGATTAACCATTACTCTGTTTTTTAAATCAACTTGATTATCAATAACTCGACCTTGAAAATAATCTAATCCCAATCCACCTTGAACACTAATCAATTCGTTATTGAACAAAACATAATGAGCGTTCAAACCAAGAATTCCATTATAGTTATCACTAACAAAATTGTTATTTCTACTATTTCCTGTGTAATGTAATGAAATCAAAAATTTATTACCATCCTCCTTTACCTTCTCTTGAGAGTTAGATTTAATAGATAATAACAATAGTAAACTTAAAATTATTATGTTTTTCATGGTAAAATTATAGATTCCTACGGAATGACAAACTGTGTATTTAAACTGATAACCGACAACTGAACACTGAACACTGAACACTGACAACTAAATTAAGGCAACCATTTTTTATCGAAGTTAGGCTTACGTTTTTCTAGGAACGCATCTCTTCCTTCTTTGGCTTCGTCGGTCATGTAAGCTAGTCTTGTTGCTTCGCCTGCAAAAACTTGTTGTCCTACCATACCGTCGTCTGTTAAATTCATAGCGAATTTTAGCATTTTGATAGACGTTGGTGATTTGGCTAATATTTCTTGTGCCCATTCGTAGGCAGTAGCTTCTAATTCATCGTGCGGAATTACGGCATTTACCATTCCCATTTCAAAAGCTTCTTGTGCGGAATAGTTTCTTCCTAAGAAAAAGATTTCTCTAGCTTTCTTTTGTCCGACCATTTTAGCTAAATAAGCTGAACCATATCCACCATCAAAACTAGTTACATCTGCATCGGTTTGTTTGAAAATAGCGTGTTCTTTACTGGCAAGTGTCAAATCGCAAACTACGTGAAGACTGTGTCCGCCACCAACGGCCCAACCTGGAACAACGCAAATTACCGCTTTGGGCATGAAACGAATTAATCGTTGAACGTCTAAAATATTTAATCTATGGTATCCGTCATCACCTACATACCCTTGATGTCCTCTTGCTTTTTGATCGCCACCACTACAAAATGACCAGATTCCGTCTTTAGAACTTGGACCTTCAGCAGAAAGCAACACCACTCCAATAGAAGTATCTTCTTGTGCATCGTGAAAGGCTTGTAGTAACTCTGCTGTAGTTTTTGGACGAAATGCGTTGCGTACATCTGGTCGATTGAATGCAATTCTCGCTACCCCATTGCATTTTTTATAGGTTATATCTTCAAATTCTTTAGCGACTACCCAATTAATTTCTGACATATTCTTTTTTTTAAGCGTAAAAATACTATTTTTATGACTTATTTAAAAAGAAAGTTCTTTATGAAAAATTTATTTGTTGCTTTATTTGTTTTAACCTATTCATTAACAGCTACATCACAAGTAAAAGCAACCGCTTTTCCTGATGCAGGATTTATGGCTGCCTTTCCAACAAAGCCAGAAGTGGAGAAAAACCAAGTGGATACTAAAGCCGGAAAAATAGAAAGTACCGCTTACACTTGTGAAGGTGAAGATTTTGTTATTACACTTTCAGAAAATATATACCCTGCTGAATTGATAAAAAAACTTGGAGATGTTGGTGTACAAGGAATTTTGGATGGCGCAAAAAATGGTGCTATTAAAAATTTTGAAACCCAAATGGAAGGAAAATACACCTCAACAATGGATGAAACTTTCTTGTATGATGGTAAATATAAAGCAACAAAATTTGGTGGAACAGCTGGTGAAGTTGATATGGAAGCCCTTTGTATTGTAAAAGAAAATCATTTCTTTATTCTGATTATAATGGGAAATACTAAAGCTGAAGCTGCTTTACAATTTGTAAAATCATTTAAATTAATTGAAAAATAATAATGAAGAAACGATTTCTATCCTCAAAAAACACTTTTACCATTGCTATCCTATGGGGTTTAGTATTGTTTTTAATTACTATGTTAGTTTTAAACTTAACCAAAGGAAATATTCCTATTGCTCCCATTATCATTATATCCTTGGTAACTGCTTTTATTCTTTGGGTCTTGTTGGATACGAGATATGTTATTAAAAACAACTTTCTTTTATATCGTTCGGGACCAATTCGTGGTAGAGTTGATATCACCAAAATCAAATCCATAAAGCGTTTTTCAGGATTGAATGTTCCAGTAATGTTGAAACCAGCTTTAGACACTAAGGGTTTTATTGTGACTTACAATCAGTTTGATGATTTGTTTATTTCACCTAAAATGAGTGATCTTTTTATTGAGGAAATTAAGAAGATAAATCCGAAAATTGAAGTGATTTAATATAAAAAAGGTAAGCGTAATGCTTACCTTTTTTATTTATCCTATTTTCACAGAAGTCATAGTTAAAGAACCTCCAACTGGCTTATCATTAAAGAAACTAACCTCGTCTTTACTGTCTTGCAAAGCGATGCTGTACAACAACGGATAATAATGATCTGGGGTTGGAATAGCAAGTTTGGCTGCTGCATTAAGTTTCTCGTATTCAATTAGCGATTTGAAATCATTATTTCCTATTTTTTCTTTGAAGATTGTATTCATTTCTATTGCCCAATCAAAACCATATTCTGGTTCTTGAAGTTTGTCCCAAGCAACCATGCGAAGGTTGTGCACCATATTTCCGCTTCCAATAATTAGAACTCCTTTTTTTCTTAACGAAGCCAATTGTTTGGCCAAATCATAATGATATTGTGGAGGTTTGTTATAATCAATACTCAATTGCAATACAGGAATATCTGCATTGGGATACATGTGGCGCACAACTGTCCAAGTTCCGTGGTCTAAACCCCAATCGTGGTCTAAGCCAACATTGGTTGAGGTAATTAATTCGGAGGTTGCTTTTGCCAATTCTGGACTTCCTTTTGCAGGATATTCAACATCAAACAACGCTTGCGGAAAACCACCAAAATCATGAATCGTTTTGGGATTTTCCATAGCGGTAATGTGCGTTCCATTCGTTAACCAGTGAGCTGAAATAACTAAAACAGCTTTAGGTTTCGGAATTTCTTTTCCGAATTTTGCCCAAGTTCTCGAAAACTCATTGTCTTCAATTCCGTTCATTGGTGAACCGTGACCAATAAACAATGCTGGAAGTTTTTCTTCTTGTTCTGTTAACTCTTTAGTCCAATTGTAAAAAGGCTGTAATGATGCCATAGCTGCTCCTCCTATTAGTGTTTTTATAAATGTTTTTCTTTCCAAGATTCTAACATTTGTATATACAAATATATGGAATTATTTCCTATACTAAATAATAATTAACAACGTTTTAAATCTTAAATAAAACTCATGAAAATTAAAATACTAATACTACTTACGTTTTTTATATTCTCTACTATAAATCAAAATGCAAAAAGTGATTATTCAATAGCTAAAAACAAAATTGAAACACAACGAAAAGCAATAAAAGTTAACTATTTGAAGGCTTCTGCACAAGAAAAGAAAGCATTATTACAATCTACTAAACAAGTAATAACTAAAAATTTAATGTCCACAATAATTCCGTTTTGGTACGGAACAAAATGGTCTTTTGATGGTTACACCGCAATTCCAAAGCAAGGTGAAATTGCTTGTGGTTATTTTGTTTCGACTACTTTAAGTCATGCTGGATTTAAATTAAACCGCTATAAATTAGCTCAAAAAGATCCAAAAAAGGAAGCTGAACTACTTCAAATAAAAGGAGCAATTGAAGTTTTAGAAAAAAGTCCGAGTGAGCTTAAAAAACATTTTATCGCTACTAAAAAAGACGGACTATATTTTGTGGGTTTGGATTTTCACGTTGGGTATTTACTGAAAGAAAACAATGAAGTATTTTTCATTCATTCCAATTACATCAATCATGAAGGCGTAAAAAAAGAAAGTATAACAGAATCGAAAGCTTTTGTAAGTAAAAAATACTACATCGTTGCTATTACCGAAAATGAAAAACTAGTTGAAAAATGGATTTTGAATGAAACGGTATTAACCAACTAAATAAATCCCATCCTCTTTAATTTCAATCAATTTCTCTTTGTACAAAAGTCCGATTGCTTTTTTGAAGGTTTTCTTACTCATTTTCAAAACCGTCTTAATATCTTCTGGATTAGAGTTATCATTCAATCGTAAGAAACCTCTACTGGCTCTCAATTCGTTCATGATAATTTCTGAATTGGGTTCGATGTTTTCAAAACCTTGTTTATGTAACGATACATCAATTTTTCCGTCAGGACGCACCAATTTTATATAGCCTTTCATTTTGTCACCAGTACGAATGGCATCGTCATAAACTTCATCTTTATAAACCAAACCTTTGTGTTTTTGGTTGATGATTACGTTGATTCCGATTTCGGTAATGTGTGAAATTATTAAATCTACTTCTTCTCCTTTTTCAACAGTAATGTTTTCGTTATCTAAAAACTGATTGGTTTTACTAGAAGCCACTAACCTATTTGTTTTTTCGTCCATATAAAGATACACTAAGTAGCGTTTTCCTTTTTCCATAGGACGTGCTTGCTCTTTAAACGGAACCAGAATGTCTTTCTCCATTCCCCAATCCATAAAGGCACCAATTTGATTGATGTAATTTACTCGTAAAAGTGCAAACTCATTTAAGAAAATATAAGGCACTAAAGTAGTAGCTACTGGACGTTCTTCATGATCAAGATAAACGAAGACTGTCATTTCTTCACCAATCTCAAATACTTTTGGGACGTATTTATTAGGTAATAAAACATCCTCTTTTCCATTGGTAAGAAATAAACCTACTTGAGTATCTCTATCTATCGTTAGTGTATTAAACTGTCCAATTTTCATATGTTTAAATTTTATTTTTTAGAGGTAACATATGGTATCGCCTTTTTAATCATTGGTGTTTGTTTGCAACAAACTTTTTGTTAGTGGCGATTTCATATATGTAAAATATAATTTTTTAACGGTCATATATGGAATCGCTTTTTTATTTATTGGTGTTTGCTTGCGCAACTTGTTGTTAATGGCGATTTCATAATATGCGTATAATTTGTGCAAAGGTACAAAATAGCAATTATGAATTATGAATTATAAATTATAAATTATGATTTGATGGTTTGTATTGAAATTGATTATATTTGAGTACTATATATTCAAAATGTCAAAAAACGACCAAAATAAAATTCAAGCCGAAGAATCGGATTATTTGTATATCCAAACTTCTCAACTTCCTAGTTCAGGGAATGGTTTATTTACAGCTATTGACATTTATAAAGACGAAATTATTTCGATTTTTAAAGGAGAAATCTTATCTAATATTGAAGCTGATTCGAGAGCAAAAAATAACGCCAATCAATACTTTATGAATCTACACAACGGAAGTATTTTAGATTGCAAAAACACGGATTGCTTTGCAAAATATGCTAATGATGCTAGTGGTTTTTCAATCCCGAAGTTTCGGGACAATTTTAAAAACAATGCCAAAATCACCTTAGACGATAATAATAATGTGTCTCTGATTGCAATTAAAAAAATAAAATCTGGCGAAGAAATTTTCTGTGATTATGGTAAGAAGTATTGGAAGAAACATTCCTAAACCAACTCCCTAAAATACTGCAACAAAACCTTATCGTTTTCTAAAGTTGGTGTAAAAACTTCTAATAACGTTGGTTTTTCATCATTTGAAAACATTGCTTTTAAACTTTCTTCTAAAGTAGTTTCGGTACTGGCTGTAAGATAGTTCAATCCGTACATTTTGCATAAATGTTCCGCCGTTAAGCAATGAGAAGTTTCAAAAAACGTATTAAAAACTGGCGTTTCATCATGACCTGGAAGAATTCTGAAAATACCTCCACCTCCATTATTAATCAAAATAATTTTGAAATTTTTTGGAATGTAATTGTTCCAAAGTGCGTTGCTGTCATATAAAAATCCGATATCGCCTGCAATGAATACGTTTGGCTTTTTACTTGCAACAGCTGCACCAATTGCGGTTGATGTACTTCCGTCGATGCCGCTTGTTCCTCTATTGCTAAAAACTTCAATGCTTTTTTCTATATCAAATAATTGTGCGTATCGAATGGGCGAACTGTTACTAATTTGCAACTGCGAATTCTTAGGCAAAGCCGGAATCAATTTTTCAAATACTTTAAAATCGGTAAATGGGATTTTGGCTAAATAGTCTAGACTTCGTTTTTGACGCAATGCTTTGATATTTTGAGCATATTGATTGTAATTGCTTTCAACCGTTTCTGTTAACATAAAGAAGGATTGAAAAAACAAATTGGGTTGCACTTCAAAATGTTTGGTCAAACAATCAAAAGTATCGTAAGCTCTTAAATCATCTATGTGCCAATGGTGATTTGGTTTGTATTTTCTTAGAAAAGCTTTGATACGTTTGGAAACAATCATTCCACCAAAAGTTACTAAAATTTCGGGTTGAAAATCTAGAAAATCTTCATGTGTGAATGGCGTAATTATCGAATCAATGGTATTAATAAACTTTGGATGATGCAAATTGGAAGTTGTTTCAATCATCACCACAACCGAAGGATCGTTGGCTAATTTATCGAGAAACTTTTGTTCAACTGCATTGGGTTCGTTTACTCCAACAAGAACTAATTTCTTTTTGGAAGTGTTCCAAATGTTGGCATATTCTGAAATGGGTTCGTCGTAAATAAATTCTTTTGCCGTTACCGAAATCACTTTAGGTTCCACTGTTAATTCAGAAACCATTTCGTACAAAGGTTCTTCAAAAGGCGCGTTGATATGCACTGGACCTTTTTTGGCGAAAGCCGTATTGATGGCTTCATTGATTAAAAAATCATTCTCATCGGAGGCATTTTCGGTAAGATTGGCATTGAATAACGAATGATTGGCAAATACGTTTTCTTGACGAATGGTTTGTCCGTCACCAATATCAATTTTGCTTTGTGGTCTATCTGCAGAAATTACAACAAATGGTATTTGACTGTAAAATGCTTCTGCAAAAGCTGGATAATAATTTAATAAAGCCGAACCAGAAGTACAAACCACAGCAACTGGTTTCTTGAGTTGTTGTGCCATTCCTACAGCAAAAAAAGCTGCCGAACGTTCGTCTGCAATGCTATAACAAGTAAAATCTGGATGACTAGCAAATCCGATGGTTAAAGGTGCGTTTCTTGAACCTGGAGAAATTATTATGGTTGTGATTCCTTTGGCACGAAGTATTTCGATGATAGATTGTGCTAAAGGTATTTTTGGGTACGTCATTTTATTATTTTTTTGCCATCTCGTTTAATAACGAGACTAAGACACAAAGGCTTTTAATTTATACAAAAGTACAAAGTTATTTTTTGAGTTTAAATTAAACTATTTATAAATAAAATAAAATAACCGCAAATTCGCAAATTTGTAATTTTGAAATAAAAATAATTTGCGAATTTGCGGTAATATAAAAAGTAACAAGAGTTTTTAATTAAATAAACTCTGAAAGCTTTAATTTCGTCATAATTTTAAAAAATACTATTTTTGAATCATGGAAATCAAAATCAGACCTTACCAAATTGAAGATACGCAAGCTATTTTAGAAATTATTAATTATAATATTCTAAATTCGACTGCTTTATATGATTATGAACCACGAAGTTTAGAAAATCAGATTGCGATTTTTGATGACAAACTAAAAAAAGGATTTCCAATTATTGTTGCAACTGAAAATGAAATCGTAATTGGATTTGGCTATTATAGTGAATTCCGATTTCGTGAAGCTTATAGATTTACCGTAGAACATTCGGTTTATGCGCATCCCAATCACATTGGAAAAGGCATTGGTAAATTGATTTTAGAAAACTTAATTGATTTAGCAATAGCTCAAAAACTCCATACAATGATTGGCGTAATTGATTCAGAAAACCAAAGCAGCATTGAATTTCATAAAAAATTTGGATTTGAAATTGCAGGAACCATAAAAGATTCCGGATTCAAATTTGACCGCTGGTTACACAGTGTTTTTGTTCAGAAGATGTTGTAAGTTTCGAATTCCCAACTGACAACAGACAACCGACAACCGACAACTACTTCAAAATATCCTCAAAATTCGGCTTGAAATAATTCGGTCCTTTCATTACTTTTCCGTCTTCTCTGTAAATTGGCTTTCCGTCATCGCCTAGTTTACTCATGTTACTTCTTTGGATTTCTTCAAATACTTCTTCTATTTTGTGTTGTAATCCGTGTTCTATAATGGTTCCACATAAAATATAAAGCATATCACCAAGAGCATCGGCAATTTCTACAATATCATCGTTTTGAGCTGCTTCTAGGTACTCCTCATTTTCTTCTTTCATTAAATTAAAGCGAAGTAGGTTTTTACTTTCACCCAAACTAGCTTTCATATTTTCACTGTATCCGATTTTGAAAGCAGTGTGAAACTCTTTTACTGCATTAAGTTTGTCTTGCATTTTATTTGTAATTAATTTATGAAGCCAAAATACAAATTATGATTTCAATTGCCTAAATTTGTTGAAAAATTAGAGAATATGTTTACAACTGGTCAATGGGTATTTGCTGGTCTATTTTTAGTTGCTTTTATCATAGCAATGATTTATGCTTACGGAAAAGATAAAGCATTACACAACAAATTTTATAAAGGAAATTACAAAATACTATTGGGTTTCTTTGGTTTTATCTTGCTTCTTTTTTTAATCAAAATTTTCTTAAAGCATTAAAAATTAGCGCCTAAAAGAAATATTAATTACGAATTCAATTGTAAAATAACTTCTACATTTAGAATTGTTTAATAATAAAATTAATTTCTTACATTTACGTCGCGAATTCTTAACCTCTAATGAGAATACTTAAATACATCTTTTTATTATTATTCCTAATACTCGTAGGACTAACTGTTTTTGTTTCAACTCAGCAAGCAAATTATGATGTAACTCGAAGTAAGGTAATCAAGAATCCTAAAGCAACTGTTTTTAATTACATCAACGATTATAGAAATTGGGAAACCTTTAGTTCTTGGATTCTAGAAGATGAATCCATAAAATTTACTTACCCAGAACTTACTTCTGGAAAAGGAGCTTCGTGCTCTTGGACAGGCGGTGATGGAAATGGAAACCTAAAAACTATTTTTGTAAAAGACAACGAAAGTATTTATCAAAAAATGGTTTCAAATGGTGAAAATTCAGAAATTTTTTGGAAATTTAAAGATACGATTGGTGGCACTAAAGTAACTTGGAGAAGTAAAGGAACTTTAGATTTTAAATCAAAAGTATTAGCCTTTTTTCAAGGCGGAATTAATAGTGTTGTTGGAGATACTAACGAAAAAAGTTTAGAAAATTTAAACAAGACTCTTGATTTTGAAATCAATACATTTAGTATAAAAGTTAACGGAATTGTCAATCGACAAGGAGGCTTTTACTTAAAACAGTATAAAGTTTGTAAAGAAAAAGATGTTACTCGCAACGTCAAAATTATGTTGCCAAGAATGAGACGTTTCTTTGAAAAAAATAGTTTAGTAATGAATGGCAAACCTTTCATTATTTATCACAAATATGATAGAACAAATGATTTAGTTGGATTTTCTGTTTGCATGCCCATAAGAGATTCTATTCATATTTCTGAAGGAAGTGATATGGAATCTGGTGAACTTAAACCTTATACAGCATTGAAAACCACTTTGACTGGAGATTATTCTCATACACAGCAAACTTGGAACAAAGCCTATCAACATATTGCAAAAAACAACTTGGTTAGAAATACATCGCAACAAATTATTGAGGTTTATTCTAAAAATATGGATGATATTAAAAGTCCATCCAAATGGGTAACTGAAGTTTATGTTCCTGTTTATCCAAAAGCTGCTCCTCGACCTGTTTATAGAAAACCAGCCGATACAACTGTTGTTGCACCAGTTGTTGCTCCTACCGAAACTACTACTCCATAAATTCTTAAAAAAAGATTTTAAAAGTTTCGATTAAACCTTTTCAATTATCTTTATTCTAATTGGTATATTAGCTGAACAAAAGATAAATTTTCTGAATTGCAAGAAGAAAAAGATTTCATACAAGAATTGTTAAATCCTAAAACGCAGAATGTCGCGTTTCAAAAACTCTTGCGCGATTATCAGAAACCATTGTATAATCACATCAGAAATATTGTTCTCAATCACGATGATACCGATGATGTTTTACAAAACACCTTTGTCAAAGTATTTCAACATCTTAAAAATTTTAAAGGAGACAGCAAACTTTTTTCGTGGATGTATAGAATTGCAACTAATGAAGCCATAACTTTTATCAATAACAAAGCCAAACGCAACGGAACTACAAGTGAAGCCATGCAAACTAAAATTGTAGAAAATTTGCAATCCGATTCTTATTTTGATGGAAACGATATTCAAATAAAACTTCAGAAGGCTATTTTACTCTTGCCCGAAAAACAACAATTAGTTTTCAAAATGAAGTACTTTGAAGAAATTAAATATGAAAACATGTCGGAAATTTTAGGCACTTCGGTTGGAGCATTAAAAGCTTCTTACCATCATGCAGTGAAAAAAATTGAAGAATATATGAACTCAAATTAAACCTTTTTAAACAATACTTGTCTTATAAATATGAATAATTTTAAATTAGATACAAACGAAAAAGTAACCTCCGGATTCAAGATTCCAGAGGATTACTTTGAAACTTTTTCAGAAAAAGTGCTACATCAGTTGCCTTCTGAAGAACCAAAAGTAATTTCGTTTTATGCAAAATATAGTAGAATATTTTACGCTGCAGCAGCAATAATTGTTTTGGCATTAAGTATTCCAATAGCGAATCAATTACAAAATAATAGCGATGAAATGGCTTCCAATGAAATTGAAACCTATTTAACGCAACACTCTTCTTTGTCTGATGATGACATTGTAAACTTATTGGATACAGAAGATATAGAAAACATTAAAATAGACAATAAAATAGAAAATGAAGCCCTAGAGGAAGTGCTTCTTAACAATTCACAAATCGAAGATTACATTACAAACTAAAACAAAACTAAAATGAAAAAATATAAATTAATTACTTTACTACTATTACTACTTTCTATTTCAACTTTTGCTCAACCAGGTAGTCGACTAAAAGAGAAAAAGGAACAAGTAAAATCCTTAAAAGTAGCTTTTATAACTAATGAATTGGATTTAACTCCAGAGGAATCGGCTAAATTTTGGCCTCTTTACAATGCTTTTGAGGACAAACAACACGAAATCAGAAAGCAAAAACTAAAAGTTTACATGGACAGAGCAGATAATTCAGTTGATAAATTATCTGAAAAAGATGCTACCACGCTATTGAATCAAATGGAAAGCACTGAAGAAGAATTGCACCAATTAAAAAAGAAATTCATCACTAATTTGAAAGGTGTACTACCAGCAACAAAGATTTTAAAATTGAAAAAAGCAGAAGAAGAGTTTAGCAAAAAATTACTTCAACAATATCGTGATAAGAAAGTTAGAAGATAGTGTTCAGTGTTCAGTGTTCAAAATTAAAATATTGAAATTAAAAAGGCGATTTTTACTTAAAAATCGCCTTTTTTTATGCTGCAAACTGATTACTGAACACTAAATACTATTTTGACAATTTTATCTTTTCCAGCGGCTATTGCTGTGGTTTCATTTATGAATCTTATGGTGTAAAATGCAGCATCTTTGCTAAATTGAGTCCAAGTATTTCCACTATCGTGAGAATAAAACAAACCATTTGAGCCAACTGCTACCAATTCTTTACCATTACTATTGGGAACAAACTGTACACACGATGCATAACCAAATCCAGTGTTCTCTCCGACTAATTTCCATGTTTTTCCACCATCAATTGTTAGTGCTTTATTTTGAAAATTTTGATTTGGTTTTTCATAATTTCCACCTGCTACAAATCCGATTTTGTCGTTGTAGAAATCGGCAGTGAAAATTCCGGTCATCGCTTCACCTTGAACAATTGGAGTTTCATAGACTTTCCAACTTATTCCTTTATCAGGAGAATAAAAAACTCTTGTCTTTTTTCCTCCTGAAACCAACCAAGTATTGTTTCCTTTTATTATGATATTGGTATTGCTAGCTGCAAAAGCGGCTTCTCCATCGTCCATTTTAGGTAATTTATCACAAGTAACTTTACTCCACGTATTTCCTCCGTCACGAGTAATAATTACACAAAAACAATTTTCAATTGGATCACCGATAGCTATTCCCTCTTTATCATTCCAAAATTGCATACTATCATAAAATACTTTTTCATGTTTTTCTTCATAAACTAAAGTTTTCTTATTCAAATCTTCAGAAAATTTATATAACAAAGCTGGATTTCCAACATTTAAAACAAATATAGCATCCGAAGTTTGAGCAATACTTCTAAATTCTAATTTAAGCGAATCTTTATTGATTTTGCGTTCCATTTTATTAGCGTCTATCAAACTAACATAGCCTACTCTATTTTTGTCGGCTGCATACCAAACTTTATTAGAAGAAACTGTAATAGGTCGAATACTGATTTTATCCTTCAAAATAGTATCAATTTTCACACTTTTAAAAAATGTTTCATCAGAAACTTGAGTTGGTTTGCAGGAAATAAAAGAAACCAAAACTAGCAGTAAAATTGCGATTCTATTCATATTTATAGTTTTATTACAGTGCTAAAATACAACTAAATTTTGTGTTAATGATTTGTGAATAATTATTCTTGGCACAAAAATTGGTTTAAGCTAACAAATGCTATTATGAACCATAAATACATTATATTATGAAAACAAAATTATTACTTTCGTCATTGATGACTTTGCTTTTTGCAACTTCATTTGCTCAAGACAGAACTACTGTAAATGCAACAAGTTCTGAAATCAGTGATAATCTAGACCTTAGAGCCATTGCTTCTATATTTGGAGATTCAAGAGATTTAGAAGATTTTGAAAACCGATTGAATGATCCTAAAACACAAATCTCAAATTTGGATTTAAACAATGATAATCAAGTTGATTATTTGCGAGTAATTGAATCTGTTGAAGGAAGAACCCATTTAATTGTAGTGCAATCTGTTTTAGGTCGTGATCAATTTCAAGATGTTTGTACCGTAGAAGTTGAAAAAGACACTAACAATCGTGTTCAAGTTCAAGTAGTTGGTGATGTTTACATGTATGGAAGTAATTATATTTATGAGCCAGTTTATGTTCATGTTCCAGTAATATACAATCACTTTTGGATATCAAATTATCGTCCTTATTGTTCAAGTTGGTATTGGGGTTATTATCCAAGTTATTACACATTTTGGAATCCATATCCAATATTCAGATACCGTCACAACATTGGTTTATGGATAAACTTTAGTCACAATTACAATTATGTAAACTTCAGAAGATGTCATGTTGCTTACAACAATTACTATGGAAGAAGAGCTAATTTTTACGAAAGACAATATCCAAATCGTTCATTTAGTCACAGAAACTCTGGATATACTAATAGATATGAGTTAGACCGAACTAGAACTGTAAGAGATGTTGCTTTCAACAACACAAGAACTAATGGAAATACAAGAGACAATTCAAACCTAGGTGGTGTAAGAAGTAGCAATAATACAGTAAGAAACAATTCTTCTGAAACTATTAGAACAACTGCTCCTGTAAGTGAAAACTCAAACTTAGGTGGTGTTAGAAGTAATGACAACACAGTAAGAAACAATTCTTCTGAAACTATTAGAACTGCTCCTGTGAGAGAGAATTCAAACACAGGTGGCGTTAGAAATAGTAACAACACAGTAAGAAACAATTCTTCTGAAACTATTAGAACAACTGCACCTGTTAGAGAAAACTCAAACTATGGTGGTGTTAGAAATACTAGCGAACCAGTAAGAAGTGCATCAACATCAAGAGGCAGTTCTAGTGAGCCATCAAGAAGTTCAAGTGTAAGAAGTAGCTCAAACGAAAGAAGTTCAGGTAGTTCTTCAAGAGGTGGAGATTCTGGAGGAAGAGGCGGAAATTCTGGAAGAAGATAACTTATTTAAATATAAACTATAAAGCATCGAAAATATTCGGTGCTTTTTTTATTACCATTTATTAAAATGAGTAACTTTGCAATCTTTTATTTAAAATAAATTATGAGCTCACACGGTCATTCAAATATTCATAGCAAACTTTCTACAGCTGGTTTATTAGTAACATTGGGAATTATTTTTGGTGATATTGGAACATCTCCTCTTTATGTAATGAAAGCCATTCTAGGACAATATGCCATCACAAGTGACATAGTTTTAGGTGGAATTTCATGTATCTTTTGGACACTTACTTTACAAACAACATTAAAATATGTAATCATCACACTAAGTGCTGATAATCATGGTGAAGGTGGGATTTTTGCCTTATATGCCTTAGTCAAAAAAACTAAAATAAAGTGGTTAATCGTTCCTGCAATCATTGGAGGAAGTACGCTTTTGGCAGATGGAATCATTACGCCACCAATCTCAGTATCATCAGCAGTTGAGGGTTTAAAAATCTTCAAACCTGAGTTGAATACTATTCCAATCGTAATTGTAATTTTGATAATTTTATTTATCATCCAACAATATGGAACCAAACTTGTAGGAAAGTTTTTTGCTCCAATGATGTTAGTTTGGTTTGCCATGTTGGGTATTTTAGGAACTATTCAAATATTTGGAAATTTTCATGTATTAAAAGCAATCAACCCATACTACGCTTATCATTTATTATCTGCTCATCCTGAAGGTTTCTTTGTTCTAGGTGCTGTATTTTTATGTACCACTGGAGCTGAAGCTTTATACTCAGATATGGGACATTGTGGAAGAAAAAACATCCGAGTAAGTTGGATTTTTGTAAAAATAATGTTGCTTTTAAACTATTTTGGTCAAGGTGCTTATTTAATATCTCACGAAGGAAAAACATTGCAAGAACTTGGTGGAAAAAACGGAAATCCATTCTATTTAATTATGGAAACTTGGTTCCAACCTATTGGTGTTGTAATTGCAACATTAGCTGCTGTAATTGCTTCACAAGCCTTAATTAGTGGTTCGTTTACATTAATAAATGAAGCCATGCGATTAAACTTTTGGCCAAAAGCTAAAATCAAATATCCTACAGAAGAAAAAGGACAATTGTATATTCCATCCATCAACTGGTTACTATTAGTTGGCTGTATCGGAATTGTTTTATATTTCAAAGAGTCAAGTAATATGGAACATGCTTATGGTTTAGCTATTGTTCTAACCATGATTATGACTACAATTTTACTTAATTTTTATTTGATAATGAAAAGAGTAAAAATGTACTACATCATTCCTTTAATAACACTTTACTTAGTCATTGAATTCTCTTTCCTTTATGCTAATGTTACTAAATTTTTACATGGTGGTTTTGTAACTCTTATTATTGCTGTGATACTTATTTCGATAATGTCAACTTGGTATTTAGCAAAACAAATTAGTAAAACCTATACCAAAATTGTCAAAATCGACACTTACAAAAAAGTATTGGCTGAGTTAAGTGTTGACTTATCAATTCCTAAATATGCAACCCATTTAGTTTACATGACTAACTCAATGAGAAGTGATGAAATTGAAGAAAAAGTAATGTACTCAATCTTGCAAAAAAGACCTAAAAGAGCTGATATTTATTGGTTTGTTCACGTAAATATTTTAAGCGAACCTTATAAAAAAGAATATAAAGTAATTGAACTTGTAAAAGATGATATTTACAGAATTGATTTTTACCTTGGCTTTAGAGAAGCAACAAAAATCAATTTGATGTTCAAACAAGTATTAAAAGATATGGTACAACGTGGTGAAGTTGACATCACAAGTCGTTATGAATCATTGAACAAAAACAATATTATTGGTGACTTCAAATTTGTACTTTCAGAAAAATTCTTATCTAACGATAGTGATTTAACCTTCTTTGAAAATACGGTTATGAGTGCTTATTTCTTCCTTAAAAAATTCAGTTTATCTGAAGAAAAAGGTTTCGGATTGGATAGTAGTTCTGTAAAAGTAGAACAATTCCCATTAGTGCTTCATGCTCCTGAAAAAATAGAAATGAGAAGAATTGAATGTCGAGAAAACTAAACATTAAATAACAATAACAAAAAGAAGTATTCTTTAACACACAAGGTTTTAAAGAATACTTTTTTCTTTCTATTAAAAAGCAATACCTTTGCAGACTGATTAAAAAATAATGAGATTACATAGAAATTTAGTTTACACAACGATTGATGCATTGAATGCCATTTTCAATGAAGGTGAATATGCTGATAAAGTTGTAGCACGTTCTTTAAAAAAAGACAAACGTTGGGGAAGCTCCGACAGAAAATTTGTTGCCGAAACCATCTACGAAGTAGTTCGTTGGAAGAGATTATATTCTGAAATTGCTGACGTAAAAGAACCATACAATCGTGAAGATTTATGGAGAATGTTCGCAGTTTGGGCTGTATTACGTGGTTACCCAATTCCAGATTGGAGACAATTGGAAGGAACTCCTGAAAGAAAAATAAAAGGAAAATTTGATGAATTATCAAAAATCCGAAAAATGCGTGAATCTATTCCAGATTGGATGGATGAAGTTGGTGTACAAGAACTTGGAGAAGAACTTTGGACCAAAGAAATTGCAGCTCAAAACCAACAAGCAAAAGTTATTCTGAGAGTAAATACTTTAAAAACGACAAAAGAAAAACTTCGTGCACTTTTGATGGATTTGAATATCGAAACCGAATTCTTAAAAGATCAACCAGATGCTTTAGTTCTTACTGAAAGAGCAAATGTTTTTCTAACCGATGCATTCAAAGAAGGAATGTTTGAAGTTCAAGACGCTTCATCACAATTAGTAGCTCGTTTTCTTGATGTCCAACCAGGCATGAGAGTTGTTGATACTTGTGCAGGCGCAGGTGGAAAAACGTTGCACATGGCTTCTTTAATGGAAAACAAAGGACAATTGATTGCAATGGATTTGTATGAAAGTAAACTAAAGCAATTAAAACTTAGAGCAAAAAGAAACGGAGCTTTCAACATAGAATACAGAATTATTGATACTACAAAGGTCATCAAAAAACTTCACGAAAAAGCTGATAGAGTTCTTATTGACGCACCATGTAGTGGTTTGGGAGTTTTAAAAAGAAATCCTGATGCTAAATGGAAACTCCAACCTGAATTTATTGATAACATCAGAAAAGTACAAGCAGAAGTTTTAGAAAACTATTCTAAGATTGTTAAACCAGGTGGAAAATTGGTTTATGCAACCTGTTCTGTTTTACCTTCTGAAAATCAAGAACAAATTAAGAAATTCTTAAGCACAGAAATCGGAAAAAGCTTTACCTTTGTAAAAGATTCTAAGATACTTGCCTCACAATCAGGTTTTGACGGGTTTTATATGGCATTATTAGAAAGAAAACAATAAAATTGAAAATGAAAAAATACTTTTACCTACTATTATTTGTAAACGCTATCGTTTTTGCACAAATTCCAACAGGATATTATAATTCTGCAACTGGAACAGGTTACGCACTAAAAACGCAATTGAAAACAAGAATCACTACAGGTCACGTAGATCAAGGTTATGGTTCAATTTGGGGATTGTACACGCAATCTGCTTTTAGAGATAACTACTATGAGAATAATGGAAGTCTTTTGGACATGTATTCTGAAAAACCAACAGGAATAGATTCTTATGAATATACAAATACTTCACAACAATGTGGTTCTTATGGTGCAGAAGGTGATTGCTATAACAGAGAACATCTTGTGCCACAATCTTACTTTGATGGTTTTCAAGTAGATCCAATGAAAAATGACCCATTTCATGTAGTTCCATCTGATGGAAAAGTTAATGGTGATAGAAATAATTTACCTTTTGGTATTGTAGCCTCTGGAACTTATGTTTCTTCAAATGGTTCTAAAAGAGGTACCAACACAGTAAATGGTTTTTCAAACTACACTGGAACTGTTTTTGAACCAATTGACGAATTCAAAGGTGATATAGCTAGAGCTTACTTCTATTTTGCTACACGTTATGAAGACTTTATGGATGACTTCTACAATGCTGCCAATGCAAGTACTTGTCAAGCTAAAAATATGTTCGATGGTTCAACAAATAAAGTTTTTAGCGATAGTTTTATTCTGTTATTAATTAAATGGCATAAACAAGATCCTGTTTCTCCTAAAGAAATAGCTCAAAATAATGCCATCTATAATTATCAAGGTAATAGAAATCCTTTTATCGATAATCCAGCATATGTTTGTTCTATTTGGAGTGCTCAATGCGCAACAGTTGATGCTCTTTCAGTAGATTCATTTGAATTATTATCAAACATAACTGTTTATCCAAATCCTTCAAACGAACAAAAAATTAATATTACAAGTGCTGTTTCAATTGAAACTATCGAACTTATAAATATTAACGGACAAATTATAAATGAAGTGAAAAATCCAATATTTGAAAGCAATACTTTCACAATGGAGAATTTACCTCAAGGATTTTATTTCCTAAAATTAACTTCAGGAAATCAATCTGTTACTAAGAAAGTTATTATCAACTAATAAGTTTCAACCCTATAAAAAAAGACCTTTAGAAATTTCTAAAGGTCTTTTTTTTATTCTTCTTCCTCAGAGGCATTTGATTTGGAATAGTTTCTCCATTTTTCAATACAATCTGCCATATCTTTGGGTATTTCTGTATCAAATCGCATCATCTCACCAGTCTTTGGATGAATGAAACCAAGTGTTTTAGCATGAAGTGCTTGTCTTGGTAATGTTTTAAAACAATTGTCTATAAACTGTTTGTATTTAGTAAAAGTGGTTCCTTTCAAAATAAGATTTCCACCATAACGCTCATCATTAAATAAGGTATGTCCAATGTGCTTCATGTGCACACGAATCTGATGCGTACGACCAGTTTCTAATTTACATGAAACTAAAGTAACATAACCAAATCGCTCTAAAACCTTATAATGAGTAACCGCATGCTTTCCTATTTCAGGATCAGCAAAGACAGCCATTTGCATTCTATCTCTAACGTGACGTGCTATATTTCCTGTTACCGTTCCTTCCTCTTCTTTTACATTTCCCCAAACCAAGGCAACATATTCTCTTTCTGAAGTTTTATCTTCAAATTGCTTTGCCAAATGCGTCATAGCAGCTTCAGTCTTGGCAACAACCAAAAGTCCTGAAGTGTCTTTGTCAATTCGATGCACCAATCCTGGGCGTTCTGAACTGTTTAAAGGCAAATTTTCAAAATGAAAAGCCAAGGCATTCACCAAAGTTCCTGTGTAATTTCCATGACCTGGATGTACAACAAAATTTGGCGGTTTATTAATCACTAATAAAGCGTCGTCTTCATAAACTATATCTAAAGGAATATCTTCAGGATCTACCCTATTTTCAAATGGCGGATGTGCTAATAAAATTCTAATTACATCAAGTGGTTTTACTTTATAATTAGATTTTACTGGAACATCATTTACATAAATATCACCATTGGAAGCCGCATTTTGAATCTTGTTTCTGGTGGCATTCGGAACCATCAACATCAAGTACTTGTCAATTCTTAGAAATGCTTGACCTTTAGGAACGTCAAACCTGTAATGTTCAAAAAGTTCTTCTTCAGGTTCTTGTAAGTCACTATTATTGCTCATTCGGAATGGTATCTATTGGAGTTTCAGTTTCAATAATTGAATCTATCTCAGTTTCATCAAAAACTACTTTTCCATCACCAAGAACTAAGTCTATCTTGGTAGCTTTATATACTTTCTTTCCTGATTCAATTTTCTCGCCATTAATCCACATTTCACGAACCATATCTTTACCAATGTAAGGTATATATCTAATAGTTCCGACTTGTAATCCAAGTGCTTTCAATGTTGGAACAGCTTGTCTGTAAGTCTTTTCTATTAAATCTGGAACAGCAACCATTTTGAAAGTTGAGGCATTTAATTTTATATAAATGGTTCTTCCTCCTTTTACCTTAGAACCAGCAGTTGGTTCTTGTTGCACTACTGTAAGTTTAGGAAATTGTGGTTGATAATCAACCGTATCAATAATTTGGTAATCCAAATCTAATTCGTCTAATTTTTCTTCAACTTGTTCTGGATTTAATTTTGCCAAATTGGGAACTGTAATTTCCTCACCATGATTGGTAATAAAAGTAATCCAATGAAAAAACAAATAAGCCAAAACTGCTATTATTGCTAATGCTGCCAGACCTTGAGCAAAAAACACACGACTAGTAAGATATTTACGTAAACTCATAAATAAAATTTATTTATCGCAAAGATATAATTTTTAGTTTCAACAATTGTGCTAAATTTGTATTGTATTTAAAATAAAATCAAATGAACGTAGCCGTTGTTATGGGTGGATATTCGGATGAATCTGTAATATCTTTAAGAAGTGGTCAATTAATCTTAAACAATTTAGACAAATCAAAATACCAAGTATTTGAAGTTCACATCCTTTTGAACGATTGGTATTGCCTAATTGACGGAACAAAATACCCAATAAACAAAGCTGATTTTTCATTCACAAAAGACAACCAAACCATCAAATTTGACGTTGTTTCAAATACAATTCACGGAACTCCAGGCGAAGATGGACACATGCAAGCCTATTGGGAATTACTAGAAATTCCGTACACAGGTTGCGGATTTTACCAATCGAGTTTGACTTTTAACAAACGTGATACGCTTTCGGTTTTATCAAAATTTAATATCCCAAAAGCCAATTCTATTTATTTATCAAAAGGTGATGCTATTGATGGAAACGAAGTGGCAAAAGAATTAGGTTTGCCGTTCTTTGTAAAACCTAATCAATCCGGAAGTTCTCTCGGCGTTTCCAAAGTAAATTCACTAGAAGATTTTGATAAAGCTTTAGCCTTTGCTTTCGCAGAAGACAATGATATTTTGATTGAATCCTATTTAAAAGGAAGAGAAGTTTCGGTTGGTGTTATCAAATATAAAGGTGAAACCAAAGTTATGGGAATCACCGAAATTTTATCTGAAAATGATTTCTTCGATTATGAAGCCAAATATTTGGGCAAATCGGAAGAAGTTACGCCAGCGAATTTATCTGAAGAAATTAAAAATAGTGTCGAAGAAACGGCTAAAAAAGTCTATGAAGCACTTGGAATGTCAGGTTTTTCGAGAACTGATTTTATCATTATGAATGACGTTCCGCATTTTATCGAAATCAATACCAATCCGGGTTTATCGCCACAAAGTATTTTTCCACAACAAGCTGCCTACTCAAATATGCCGATGAGTGATTTGCTAGATAACGAAATTAGTTTAGCTTTACAAAGAAAACTAATTTGGAAAAAGTAGAACAGTTGTCAGTTCTCAGTTCTCAGTTAACCGACAACCGATAACCGATAACCGATAACCGAAAACCAATAAAAAAAACTAACCAAAACCAAAACTATGATTTTTTACGGAACAAAAGCAAGCAACATCAAAAACGGACAAGTAATCAATGTAGATTGTCCACATTGTGAAACCAATACTTCAATGAATTACGCCGTTTTCGGTAAGTATGCTCATGTTTATTGGATTCCGTTTTTTCCAATTGGAAAAACAACTGTAGCTGAATGTAATAATTGCAAAAGAACCTTTGAATACAGTGAATTACCACAACCTATTCAAACAAAATTGGACAGAGAAAAAGAAAAAGATGGTGCCAAAACTCCAATTTGGATGTTTTCAGGATTAGGAGTTGTTGCTGTTTTAGTTGCCATAGGAATTTACAGTTCTGGTGAAACCGAGAAAAAAGAAGCAGAATATTTAAAAGCTCCAAAAGCTGGTGATGTTTATGAAATGAAAATTGACAACGGTCATTACAGCACTGCAAGAGTTGATAAAGTAGATAAAGACAGTGTATATGTGACCTTCAACGATTATGAAACCGACAAATCATCAGGTATAAATGATATCGATGTTGAAAAAAATTACTCTATTTTCAGAGGTTCCTACACAAGACAAATGATTCAAGATCTTTATAAAAAAGACACCATTTTTGCAATAAATCGAGATTAATTTCACTTAAATATATTTTAATAAATTTCAGTAAAAGAGATACTGAAATAAATTCAGTATAAAATGAAAAAAGCAATATTTCCAGGTTCTTTTGATCCTATTACAAATGGTCATTACGACATTATTAAAAGAGGCATTTCGCTGTTTGATGAAGTCATTGTAGCCATTGGAATCAATGCCGAAAAAAAATACATGTTTTCCCTTGAAGACCGAAAACGCTTTATCGAAGAAGCTTTTAAAGACGAACCCAAAGTAAAAGTAATCACTTACGAAGGTTTGACGATTGATTTATGCCGAAAAGAAAAAGCCGAATTCATCTTACGTGGATTGAGAAATCCTGCCGATTTTGAATTTGAAAAAGCCATTGCCCACACCAACAGAAGATTGTCTAAAATTGAAACCGTGTTCTTATTAACCGCATCCAAAACCTCTTACATTTCCTCAAGTATTGTGCGCGATGTATTGCGAAATGGTGGCGATTATACCGTTTTAGTACCAGATTCTGTGAGAATTTAAACAGATTGCTGATTACAAAATACTATTTAAAAAGCTAAAAGTTAGAACTAATTTTTAGCTTTTTTTTATGGAATGTGGAAAACCGTAATTTTTGTAGAAACTTATTTTATATATTTACGATTAATTACAAACGCTTACAAATAATTGTAAATGTTTGTTTGTGGCGCCTATATACAAGTTGTGTGCAATACAACCCAAAAAACGACAACTGAAAATTAATAACATAAATGGCAAAAGAGAATAATTTTATTGAGGAAAATATTAATATTTATATTGATTATGATTTTATTACGATTGAACAGTATTCATCAATTATAAAAGCAATAAATGAAATATACAAAGAGATTGTTACAACTTGTATATATCAAGATTACGATGATTTAGACTATCCTTTTCTTAACTTTCCTCCATACAATATACCGCTATGTTTAGAAGAAATAAACACAGGAAATTCTATTACTACAAAAATCACATTAGAAAATAGATTTTTTCCCAGTTTTACAATAGAGAATGGCGAAGTTTTAAAAATTGTATTACCAAAATGGACTGCAACATTGATTTTAGCAGGTATGGTTGGAACATACGGAATAGACAGATATGAACAGTATTTAGATATTCGTGTTAAACAATTAGATGTAAAAATTAAAGAAAAAGAGTTGGCAGAGAAACCCGCAGAAGGGAAGTTACACGAAGAAACAAAAAAAGAAATTCAAAAACAATCGGAAAAACTTCAAACTATAAAGAAAAAAAATAATCATCATTATTCAAGAATTCAACAAAATTATTATTTGATTCAAACTCAAATCCAACAAACAAATATAAATATTGTAGAAATTAACGGAGATATCATTAAACAAAACGATTCTATAGAATAAAGTACTGCACACAACACACGCTACAAGCGATTTGGGTTTTAGGCTTAATTTGAAGTTGGTTTTGTATTTGGGAATTTTGGCTAATCCGAAAAATAGCGCTAATTTAGTCCCAAACCGCTTGTAGCTCGGGAACGTTAGCAGCAACTATATATACATATTATGAAAATAAACATTAATAATTTTAGAAGTTTTGATAATCAACAATTAAATTTTTCAAGAGTTAATATTTTAATTGGGGAGAATAGTGGTGGAAAAAGTTCATTATTAAAATTTCTTTTGGCTTTAAAACAAACTATTGATACTCCATTAGAAAGTAATCTGAAACTTAGGGGAGACTATACTGATTTAGGTAATTATCAAGAAGTTGTAAAGGATAAGGTAAAGACAAAAAAAATAAATTTTGGCTTCTCGGATTCAGTTAAATACTTAGAATACTTTTTAAATTCAATAAATAGATTTGAAAAAGAAAATGATAAAATAGAAAACAAAACAATCACTGATCTTTTAAATGAAGTATCTGAAGCTGAGACTTCTATTAAATTCACATTAAGTTCTCTACTAAATAATCATAAGAGTATTAGTACTACAATTAGCAACGATGTTTTTGGGAAAATAATTATACATAGTAAAAAAATTGATATGTATGATACGCAAAGAGAGTTATCATCATCCATTGTTGTCAAATTTGATAATTTTGAGGTTGAAATCCCAAATTGTCTTACCTACAAAGAAGGATTCTTTACATTATTTGATAGTGAAATTAGAAAAAAAATATTCTCATTAAATATTACTAACCAATATGAAATTTATTATAAAATAATTTTTCTATTGATATTTCAAAACTATTGTATGGAATATATTGATGGAATACGCTTTGCTAATCCAATAGGGAACTCACCTAAAAGACTATACTTTCAAGAAGATAAAAAATCAAACTATAAGTTAATTGATATTGAAAAGTTAATCAATATACTCGGAGATCCAAGTTTATCACAAAAAGAGTTTAATAAAAAAATAGCGTCACTAAATGAAGTGATTAAAAAGTCAGGTATAGCTGAAGAAGTTAATATTACAAAAAACAAAGAGTTGTCTGTTTTGGCATTAAATGTTAAAACTAAAGGATTTTGGGCAAATATTACAGATGTTGGCTATGGGGTCTCCTTACAACTTCCAATTCTTTTTCAAGCTATCTTATCTGAAAAATTTACCAATAATGTTGAAACATTATTAATTGAACAACCGGAAGTTCACTTACATCCTTCATTACAATCTAAATTTATCGACACATTATTAAGCATTGGAAATAAAAATAGATACTTTATAGAAACTCATAGTGAGCATATTGTAAGAAAACTACAAATATTGGTTAAAAATAAAGTTTATAAATTAAAGCCTGAAGATATAACTATTCATTATTTTAAAAGGACAGAAACAAAATTTGAAATTACCGAGCATAAAATAGATAAAAATGGAAAATTGATTCCAAACTTTCCAACTGGATTTTATGATAATAGTTATAATTTAGTAAAAGCTCTTCTTTAAAATGACCGTTTTACCCTCTTTAGATATTTTTGAAAAATATGTTTCAAATTCACGAGATAGAGCATTTAGTGATATAAATAGCATTTTTTTTAATGAAAATATTGACATTCTAATTACTTCAAATTATCTAGATTTATTAGAAATGAATCTAGATAATTTTGATTTGATCCAGGCATTAACTTTAGAACTATTTGATAACGATAGAATTGCAAATGATTTAATTGATAATGAAATTCAAGATACATATGAAAATTTTTACGAAAAGCTTTACATTGACAATGTTGACAAAATTGATTGCTTATTCGCAATAAATATTAATGAAAATCCAAACATTAATCATTATAAATACTACACAAGAAATAAACAAACTAAAAGCAAGGAATATTTACTTTTTGAATTATTAAAATCAAATATTCTATCTTTTCATCATTATGATTTTAACTCAAATGCAGAAATTCAAAACCTTATAAAAAGAGTTTTCAGTATGCCAAAAAATTTAAGTAGAATTTTAATTTACAATAGATATGCAGAGAGTAATTATTTTACTTTTTTAAAAAATAAATCAATTCACTATTTCAATTTAATCCCTTCCGCGAGTAAACATCAAAGAACAACAGAATATATTAGAATAGAAAATGATTTAAAATTAAATCTAGGTAGAAACGTAATTTTGAAATCTACTGATGACTTAACAAAACTTCATGAGCGCAAAGTCCTGTATAATCATTTTATTTTGACTTTTGATCAATCATTTGATAATACTATCATTACCGATCATAGTTGGAAAATTGATGTAGAAATTGACAGAAAAATTTGTATGCAAGAATGGAATAAAAAGCACGGATATTTTGTTCGATTAACTTAAACATAGCTGCAGCTAACATCTGCTAGCGTCAATGGCGAGGTCAGAGCTAATCAGGAAAGTACGCTGGTTAAATAAAGTTTTGGTTATATTTGTAAAGACTTAGTCTTGATCCATCGCCACTTCTTGAAATCGCAAAACGTTGTTAAAAGTTATATAAACACCTTAGTATAATAAAAATGAAACTTAATTTAAAATTTATTTACATATTTATCTTAACGACAACTTTAAGTTTTGCACAGAATGAAAATGATAATCTATTCAAAACAAATGAAATAGCAATTGTAACCAAAAATGATTCTATAAATCTTGATGAATTTAAAGGTTTAATTCTAATTCCGGCTGGAATTCAATTCAGACAATATTTTGAAACCATAAAATATTTTGATAAGTTCCAAACATTTGAAGAATTCGAAAAAGAAATTAAAAAATCAGAATTTAAAAAAGAAGTTGGAGATTTTTATGGAAAAGATGGTCTAATCAATGCTTATACAAAATACAAAAAATTTCTTTGTCTATTCATTTCTGAGGAAAAAGATAATATTGTTAAAATGAGTTTGTACAAACCAGACACAAAAGAAATATTCACAGTTACTGGAAAATCAAAAACAAATTACATTGGTATAAGTGCAGGAACCAAAAATGTTTCAGATGAAACATATAAATCAATGTTAAATGAATTAGTGAAATATATAAAAGCAAATTCTGAAACTTATTAGAAGTTAAACACCTACTCCTCTTTCTTAACAACCTTCCTTGCAACCTCAATTTTAAACTTCTTTCCTTTCATTTTTTCATCACGAATGTTAGAAAGAAACTCTTTTACTTTATTCGATTTTACGGCAGCAAACGAAATGAAATCTTTTACTTCAATCAAACCCAAATCACCTTTTTCTAGTTTTCCTTTTTGAGAAAAGAAACCTACAATGTCAATTTTATTCAATTTGTTTTTCTTTCCGCCACTTACATAAATCGTTTGAAATTCGGGTGGTTTTGGTAAAGTGGTTGCATTTTCTACATTTAAAACAGGCATTTTATAATCTAAATAGTCCATTTTTTTCTCACTTTCGTGCGCAATAATGTAAGCCGTTCCTGAAGCTAACATTCTAGCTGTACGACCATTTCTATGAGTAAATTCGTCTTCTTTTAAAGGCAAATGATAATGAATAACGTGCTTCATTTCGGGAATGTCTAATCCACGAGCCGCTAAATCGGTTGTGATTAAATAACTCACACTTCCGTTTCTAAACTGAATTAAGGCGCGTTCGCGTTCGTCTTGATCCATTCCGCCGTGATAATAGGTTGAATAAATTCCTTTTTCGTTTAACGTGTCGCTTATACGTTCGGCTGCATCACGATGGTTGCAAAAGATAATCGCAGCTTCCGATTTTAAAGAACAAAGCAAATTGAATAACGAATTGATTTTGTCTTTTTCTTTAGAAACGACCATTTTCAAACTCAAATTGCTACTCGAATCTTCCGTTGGAATAAAATCCAAAACCGTCGGATTCAAAACGCGTGTATATTTCGGAATTTCAATATCGGAAGTCGCCGAAACCAAAACGCGTTTGTTCAACTTGTTCAATCTTGAAATGATAAAACTCATTTGCTCATGAAATCCCAATTGCAACGACTTATCAAATTCATCCAAAACCAACGTCTGAATGGCATCTACAGCAAAAGTTCCTCTGTCCAAATGATCAGCAATTCGACCAGGTGTTCCAATTAAAATCGCCGGTGGATTTGATAAATTCTTAATTTCCGTTTCAATAGAATGTCCACCATAACAAACATTTACTTTGTAATCGGTGCTCATTTTTTTCCAAACTTGTTCGATTTGCAAACCCAATTCACGCGATGGAACTAAAATTAAACATTGAACATCTTTACAAGTATCGTCCAACATTTGAAAAATGGGTAATAAAAAAGCTAACGTTTTTCCAGAACCTGTTGGTGAAAGTAGTAAAACATTGGCATCGTTCAAGATGGTTTCTTGAGCTGCAACTTGCATTTCGTTGAGTTCCTCAATACCTAAATTAAGAAGAACATTATTGGAATGTGGATTTTTATTCATTTGGCAAAGATAAAGCCAATTATGAATTAATAATTATGAATTACGAAATACTAGTTGGAAAAAGTTAATTACTTTTGAAAATCTAAAAAAAATTACACCCATGCGTTTTATAAAAATTGCTTTCCTCCTATTTACGACAGTTCTTTTGGCTCAAAATGATACAAAATACACTACTTATTTTGAAAAAGGAAATGGCAATCAAAGTGCTGATTATGAAGAAATACTTCGTTATTATGAGCAATTGGATTTGGATTTTGAAAGCATTCAAGTTCTAAATATGGGTGAAACCGATAGTGGCGAACGCTTGCAAGTAGTGATTTTCAATCCTGATAAAGTATTTGATTTGAATTACTCTTCTTCCGAAAAAAGCATCCTATTAATCAATAACGGAATTCACGCCGGCGAACCAGACGGAATTGATGCGACCATGCAATTGTACCGCGATTTGGCTTTAGGAAAAATCAAAGTGCCAAAGAATGTGATTGTGGTTGCGATTCCGGTTTATAATATTGGAGGTTGTTTGAATAGAAATTCGACAACACGTGTCAATCAAGATGGTCCAGAGGAATATGGTTTTCGTGGTAATGCCAGAAACTTTGATTTGAACAGAGATTTCATCAAATCAGACACCAAAAACACGCATAGTTTTTATAAAATATTCCAAGAATTTAATCCCGACATTTTTATAGACAATCACGTGAGCAATGGCGCAGATTATCAATATACGTTGACGTACATCATGACCGAACCTAAAAAATTAGGAACTGCTTTAGGCGATTACATGAAAAACGAATTAACGCCATCGATTATAAAAGATTTACAACAGAAAAAGATAGAAACCACACCTTATGTAAACGTTTGGCACGGCACACCAGACGAAGGTTTTCAGCAGTTTTTTGAAAGTCCGAGGTATGCTACAGGTTATACTTCGTTGTTCAATACGATTGGTTTTGTGGTAGAAACGCACATGTTGAAAAATTACGCAAGTCGTGTGAAAGCAACTTATGAGTTTATGGTTTCTACAATTAATTTTGCTGATAAAAATTATAAAACCATAAAAGCCAAACGATTAGAAAATCAAAATCAATTTCAACCGAAAAGTGATTACACAATCAAATGGGAAATTGATACGACTAAAATTTCCAAAATTCCGTTTCTTGGTTACGAAGGAAAATACAAAAAAAGTGATGTAACTACAGGCAAACGTTTGTATTACGACCGAAAACTTCCGTTTACAAAATACATTCCTTTTATGGCAGATTATAAATCGGTTCAAACAGTAAAAATTCCGGATGCTTATGTCATTCCACAAGGATTTTGGCCTGTAATTGATCGTTTGAAAGAAAACAAATTAGAATTCAGAAGATTAAAAACCGATACGATAATTGAAGTAGAAAGTTATAGAATTGCCGATTATAAAACTGCGAAAAATGCTTACGAAGGTCATTATCCGCACAACAGTACAAAAATTGTAAGTTCTAAAATAAAAATGAATTTTAGAAAAGGTGATTATTTGTTCAAAACCGACCAAATGGGCGTGAAATTTCTAGTAGAAACCTTAGAGCCAGAAGCGATGGACAGCTTTTTCAATTGGAACTTTTTTGACACGATGTTACAACAAAAAGAAGGTTATTCCGACTATGTTTTTGAAGATTTAGCGAATGAGTATTTGAACAAAAATCCAGAGTTGCGAGCGAAATTAGAACAAAAGAAACTAGAAGACAAAGCTTTTGCAGAAAACCCAGAAGCACAATTGGATTGGGTTCATAAAAATTCTATTTATTACGAAAAAGCGCATTTGCAATATCCTGTTTATAGGATAATGGAGTAATCTTTTTTTACATTTAACTACATCCATAAAAAAATAATGGCTGAAATAAAATTATACAAATCAAGCGGAAAAGGGTTTAAAATAATTGCTCTTTCATTGCCTTTTGTAATAATTGGTATTTGGGTGATTTTAAAAGAACAAAATGGAACTTTTGATTATTATATGGGTTGGTTCACAACATTGTTCTTTGGCTTAGGAATTCCAATTGGAATATTTACACTCTTTGATAAAAGAGTACAAATAATTATTAATGAAAATGGAATCTACGATAAAACATTAAAACAAGATCTAATAGAATGGGACTATATCATTGAAGCTTATCCATTAGATATTTATGACCAAAAATTCATTTCAATAATAGTAAACGAAGCTTTTGATAGTGAAACCAAACAATATAAATGGGTAGAAAAATTAAATGAAATAATTGGTGCACAGAAATTAAATTTAAATTTAAGCCAAATAAAAGTTGATGAAATAAAACTTTCAGAATTGATAAATAAATTAATTCATTCCGAAAAAAATGAAAGGTCCAATCACATTAGAATATTTTTGTCAAATCAAAAATTAAATACAACAATTGACTTTAATAATTATCTTCTATACTTATTTATACTAATCATTTTATTAGTTGCATCATTGAGTAATTTCATTGCTTTCATGACAATAATAGTAATAATGGGATGCTCTGCGTTGATTGCAAAATGGTACAGCGGCACAAATAATAAATCTTTACTTTACAAATGGTCTAAAATAATGACGTTTTTATGTTTTATTAATATGATTCTATTATTGCTTGTATTTGAAATTTATGATGCTACATCAAATAAAATTGGAATAAAAATCACCAATGAAATTGAAGTTCACAAAAGCAAATTTGGAAAATATCCAAATGAAATTAAGAGTATCATCGAGAAACAAGATTTTAACTTGCTACAAAGTTACATTGCAAATAAAATTGAATACAATATTGATGGACAAGAATATTTACTTGAGCTTGAATATTTAAATCACAACAAAAAAGAATTTGACAAAGAGTTCAAAGAATGGTATTGATGTGTTGTTGTAATGAATTACAACTTATTTTGAAATAATTTTAACAGCCGAAATTTTATCGGTTTCTATTCGAATTCCTTCACAAATTGAAAAACCATTTTTAAGGTAAAAATGCAATGGTGAAACATAAGAAGTTCCGTCTGATTTTAGGTCGTTATTATGATCAATAACCCAACCTGATAGCTTACTTTCAATAAATTTCAAATGATTTAATAATTGCGTTCCGAAACCTTGATTTTTAATTTTAGAATTGATGATGATGGCAAACCATTTTTCGTTTTCTCTTATAAATGTTATCGCCCAACCATGAATTTCATTGGAATCGTTATAAAGAAAATAATGATTTACATCAACTAAATTGTTCAGATAAGTTTCTAAATCTTCAATAGAATTATACGAAATTTTCTCAGGATACTCGTCATTCCAAATTTGGAAGATGATTTCCTTTTCTTCAATTGATAAATCAGATTTTGATACTATTTTCATTTTCTTCCTCAAACAACAATTTGATATTTTCGTACGAATTTTTCAAAGCCTCTTGAACATCTTCAGGTTTTAACCAAACCGCTTTTTTTATTCCTTCTTCTTTTTGAGGTGTCAGTTTGTCTTCAAAGTCGGTTCTCATTTCAAACCAACTAGTAATCTTTAGTCGGTAAACACCATTACGTTTAAAAACATGATACGTTTTTTGAAGTTTTTTAGTGATTTTCAAACCTTGAACACCTGTTTCTTCTTCCACTTCTCTTATCGAGCAATCCTCAATTTCTTCACCTTTATCGCAACCGCCTTTTGGCAAATCCCATTTTCCGTTTCTAAAAATGAATAAAACTTCACCATTTTTATTGTAAACCAAACCGCCACCAGCTTTTTTTACAGGGATTTTTTCCTTTACTTTTTTCAGAATTTCCTTTTCGTCAGGATAATACAAATAAGCTTTATTAATCTTATTGTTGAACATCTTTATAATAAGCTGTTCAATGTCAACACTTTCAAGCAAAAACAATTGAAAGTCGGTTTCCTTTGCGACTTCATTTGTTAAAAAAAGTGGTTTATCGTTCACAAAAACTTTATACATTTGCAGTATGATTTTTAATAAAGAAACAGCCGAAAAAACAGCCGAATTGCTTTTACAAATAAATGCAATTAAATTGAATCCGTCAAATCCTTTTAAGTGGGCTTCGGGCTGGAACTCACCTATTTATTGCGACAATCGTCTAACGCTTTCATTTCCAGCGATTAGAAATTACATTCGCGATGAATTTTCTAAGCAAATTGAAGAAATTTATGGTAAACCAGATGTCATTGCAGGTGTTGCAACCGGCGCAATTGGCATTGGCATACTTGTTGCAGAAGAATTAGGACTGCCATTTGTGTACGTTAGACCAGAGCCAAAAAAGCACGGAAGACAAAATCAAGTGGAAGGTTTTTTACAAAAAGGTCAGAATGTTGTTGTAGTTGAAGATTTGATTTCGACAGGAAATAGTAGTTTGCTTGCTGTTGAAGCTTTGAAAGAAGCCGGTGCCAATGTAAAAGGAATGTTAGCTATTTTCTCTTACGGATTTGATGTTGCTGAAGAAAACTTCAAAAATGCAAATGTAAATTTGAATACATTAAGCAATTACGAACATCTTTTGGAACTTGCTGTAGAAAAACAATACATTACAGAAGAAGAACAAAAAACATTACAAGAATGGCGTAAAAGTCCATCGACTTGGAGTGTTTAACAATATAAAAATGATTTTTAAAAAAACTATTTTAATTGCCTTATTATCACTTTTACTTACAAGTTGTTCAACTAGTTTAGTTAATTTTACCACTCTTAGTAATAAAGAAACAACAATTACTAATCAAGTTGGTGTAAGAGTTAGTGGAAGTGCTAAAGTGTTTTTAAAAAGTAAAAAAGAAGCTATAGACGAAGCAATTGAAAATGCTCTAAAGTCCGCTGGTGAAGGATATGACATTCTAATAAATGGTACCATTAAAATTAAAATGCATTTATTTTACACTGAATATATTGTTGAAGGAACTGCTATAAAATCAAAAGATACTATTAAATAAAAATATATAATGAACTTAGAAAGTCCAAAAGTTACTGTAGAAAAATCGGCTGAGTATTTATACACTCAATTGTCTGATGTGAAAAATTTTGAAAAATTAATGCCTGAGAACATTGCTAAATTTGAAGTTCTTGGTGATGATATTTTCAACTTTGGTTTGAAAGGTATGCCAGAAATCAAATTACGTTTGAAAGAAGGTGTTCCACATTCTAAAGTGAATCTTGCTGCGGCAAGTGACAAACTTCCTTTTACATTAGTGGCAAGTATTGATACTGTTTCTGATAATTCTAGTGAGGTAAAATTAGATTTTGAAGGTGATTTCAACCCAATGATGGCGATGATGATTAAAGGTCCGATTTCAAAATTCATTGAGACTTTGGCTGAGAATATGCACAAGTTGTAATTGAATTTTATACTTTATATAAATGAAAAAAACATTATTAGTTTCATTATTACTATTTTCAATTACAATCATCTTTGCACAAGAAAATAATTCTCAAGCTGGTGGACCTCCAAAATTGACAGAATTGATAGGTTTTTGGAAGAAAGTTGAAATTCCCAACGAAGAAAGTATAAATCAAGTAAATCCTTGGCCACAAAAATACCAATGGTTTGCCTTTTACGAAAATGGAAAAGTATATTCTATGATGTCTGATAAAGATTATGATTATACATCAAAAGAATTAAATGAAATTTTTAAAGTTCTACCATCTGAAAAAACTCCAAACTATACTTTAAATGGGCAATTTTTGAGTATTGATAACAAAGAAACTAAAGATTATAAAGAAATTTGGGGAGTAAATTTATTTGCAATTGATGTAAATGAATTTCTAAAAAAAGGTAACTTAATAATGTCCTTAGACGATGGAAAAGGAAATGTTATTTACTACAGATTGTTAAAAAAAATTGATTGATGTTAATTTTTACAATACATGAATTATAATTTCATAATAAAATAGAAAAACCTCGTATCTAATTCGGTACGAGGTTTTTCATTTTAAAGAATCTATTTTAAAACTAAACTAATTCTTCTTGATTACTAAATTCTGAAATCAATGTTCTTTGTAAATCAAATGGCACAGCTTCATAATGATCAAATTTCATATTAAATCTTGCTCTTCCTTGAGTCAATGAACGCAAATCGTTACTAAATTCATGCATTTCTGCATAAGGAATTTGTGCTTTTATAATTGAGAATTGTCCTTCTGCATCCATTCCTTCTACAACAGCTCTGTGTGATTGAATAGTACTCATTATAGAACCTGTAACTTCTTCAGGAGCATGAATCTCAACATAATAAAATGGTTCTAATAATTGTGGATCTGCATTATGAAAATTTTCTTTAAATGCCATCATTCCTGCCAATTTGAATGATAAATCATTGCTATCAACAGTGTGCATTTTTCCATCATAAACAATAACTCGCACATCACGAACATAAGAACCTGTAAGCGGACCTTCGTGCATTTTATCCATAATTCCTTTCATAATGGATGGATGAAAACGAGTATCAATAGCACCACCAACGACACAATTATAATATACTAATTTTCCACCCCAAGGTAAATCGTGTTCTTCTTTTCCACGAATATTGTAACCTGTTGGCTCGTCAATTCCTTCGTACCAAGGTTCAATTTTCATAGAAACTTCAGCAAATTGTCCGTTTCCACCAGATTGTTTTTTGTGTCTGTAAACCGTATCCGCACTTTTACGAATGGTTTCTCTGTAAGGTATTTTTGGAGTTTTAAAATCAACCGATAGTTTGTAGGCATTTTCCAATTTCCATTTGATGATTGCCAAATGCAACTCACCATGACAATGCAATAAGGTTTGTTTTAATTCTGGAGAAACTTCAACTTTTATAGTTGGATCTTCTTCCACTAATTGATGTAACGCCATTGATAATTTTTCTTCTTCACCTTTTTTAGTGCCTTCAACAGCAATAGTTAGCGTTGGATTTGGAAACTGAATTGGAAAAATCTCAATGTGTTTTCCTTTTTCGTGAAGCGTATTATTGGTATGCGTATTTTTTAATTTTAAAGTAGCACCAATATCTCCAGCAACCAATTCTTGAACAGGCGTTCTTTTACTTCCTTCTACTTCATAAAGCTGATTGATTCTCTCTATTTGGTCAGTATTTTCATTGGTTAATTCATCACCAACTTTAATTTTACCTGAAAGTACTTTAAAGAAACTTAAATCACCAACATGAGGTTCTGATAAGGTTTTATAAACAAAAATTGAGGTAGATTCGTTTTCATCGCAAGTAATTTCTTTACCGTCAACTGTTTTTTGTTTAGGCATTTCGTAAGCTGATGGACAAACATTATCAATAAATCCCATAATTCTTCCGCTTCCCATATTCTTTTTGGCAGAAACACAGAAAATTGGAAAAATCTCATGTTTTATCAACGAATGATGCAATCCTAAT
>NZ_JBIISA010000036.1:0-36087 GCF_044341265.1 Flavobacterium sp. | reverse complement strand
CTATAATTACAGCTAAATATACAAAAAAAAGAGCAGAAAAACTAAGTTTTCTACTCCTTAAATTATTATACTTATTACTTAAAGGACTTTTTCAGTGCCCTCCGTAATAGAAGCCATTTTTTTATGATTTATAAATAATCAAATTACATTTTGATTATTTTCTTTACAATAGTTTCATTTTCAGAAACAATTTTCAAAATATAAATTCCTGATTCAAATGATTTTGTGTCAATTTGAGTTCCAGAAGTAGCTTCTAGATTACTTTGGATTAATTTTCCGCTAACATTATAAATATCGTAACTAAAATTTGATTTCAAACCTTCTATTACAATAAAATCATTAAAAGGATTTGGATATAAGGTCACCAATGATGAACTGATTTCAGAATTATTTAAGGTTGTTGGTGTAAAGCGATAAATTGTATTTGCTGGAGGTGTTCCAGTAACATTAACAAATGAATTACTAGTTGAAAGAGTAGGACTTGAAGCAGGACCAGTCAAAAGATGAGTGTTTGATAAATTATCATCCACATCAGCTCCAGCTAGGCCAATTATCGCACCAGAATCAGTTCCGTAAAAGATATTGTCGTTTGTTACAGAACTTGGACCATAACGCAATTCAATAATATTTGAACCTTCATACATCCATATTTGAAAATTCACAAACATAGCAAGTGTAGTGTCATCAAAAGAACCACAATTTTGAAACTCTATTTTTGCAATTCTACTTCCAACGGCTCCATCAATTTTATAACTTATTGGTGATAATGAAGTTGGACCTCCATCGCCACGATCAATTAAATCATTTGCAAGTGGCGCAATTACTTGATAAATTGGACCACCAGTTTGTAAAGTTATAGTACTATCATAAACTTTGAAATTAGAGTTAGACATACCATTTATGACAAACTGAAATGGTAATACTAAATCATATTCTGGATCATCCCAAATTTCACCATTACTTAAAGAGGTTGTTCCTGTTAAGTTGGAGTAAGTTCCTGTAAGATTACTAAAAGTGTAATTTTGAGCTTGAATTGATAAACTTAAAAGTAATAATAGAATAAGTGTAGTTTTTTTCATGTTTTATTTTTTTTGCAATATTATAACTTCTCTTTCAGATATTTCCCAGTAATTGATGCTTTATTTTTAACTACATCTTCAGGAGTTCCAGCAGCAAGAAGTAAGCCGCCATTTTCACCACCTTCTGGACCTAAATCAATTATCCAATCAGCACATTTTATTAAATCAAGATTGTGCTCAACAACAATAATAGAATGTCCTTTATCAATTAGAGCTTCAAACGATGTCAATAATTTCTGAATATCATGAAAATGCAATCCAGTAGTAGGTTCATCAAAAACAAATAAAGCTTTGTCTTTAGTGTTTCCTTTTACAAGAAATGAAGCTAATTTAATACGTTGTGCTTCACCACCAGAAAGAGTAGAAGAGGATTGTCCTAATTGAACATAACCTAATCCAACATCTTGCAAAGGTTGTAATTTTTGCATAATCTTAGCCTGTTTGTGCTCGCTAAAGAATGAAATGGCATCATCAATGGTCATCGTTAGAATGTCATCAATGTTTTTTCCTTCAAAAGTTACTTCTAGAATTTCTTTTTTAAATCGTTTTCCGTTACAAGTTTCACATGGTAATTCTACATCAGCCATGAAAACCATTTCTACATTAATAGAACCATCACCTTTACAAGTTTCACATCTTCCACCATCTACATTGAATGAAAAATGTTTAGGTTGATAGCCACGAATTTTAGATAATTTAGTTTTAGAAAACAAATCACGGATATCATCGTAAGCTTTTATATATGTCACAGGATTAGAACGCGAACTTCTTCCTATTGGATTTTGATCTACATATTCAATATGATGAATTCTATGATAATGTCCTTGCATATCAGAGAATTGACCAGCTTTTTCACCAACGCCTTCCAATCTTTTTTGAATGGCAGGAAATAATATTTTTTTAACCAAAGTACTTTTTCCGCTTCCAGAAACTCCGGTTACAACAGTCAAACATTCTAATGGAAAACGAACATCAAGATTCTGTAAATTATTTTCTCTTGCTCCAAGAATATCAATATAAGTACTCCATTTTCTTCGTGTTCTTGGAACTTTAATTTCTAATTCACCATTTAGATATTTAGCTGTTAGTGAATCTGATTTTAAAATTTCATCAAATGTTCCTTGAGCCACTAAATTTCCACCATGAGTTCCAGCTTCTGGACCAATATCAATAATCATATCGGCTTGTTTCATGATGTCTTCGTCGTGTTCAACAACGATTACTGTATTTCCTAAATCACGAAGATTTTTTAAAACTCCAATCAACAATTCAGTATCTTTTGGATGTAATCCAATACTTGGTTCGTCCAAAATATACATCGAACCCACCAAACTACTTCCTAACGAAGTGGCTAGGTTAATTCGCTGTGATTCTCCTCCAGAAAGCGTTGCTGAATTTCTATTTAAAGTCAAATATTCTAATCCAACGTTACTTAAGAAAGCCAATCGGCTATTGATTTCTATTAAAAGTCGTTTGGCAACCGTTTTATCATAATCAGACAATTGCAAATCAGCAAAAAATGGAATTAATCTCTTGATTGATAAATCTACTAAATCAGAAATGGTTTTTCCACCAACTTGAATATAATTGGCTTCAATTCGTAAACGTTTTCCTTTGCAAACATTACATTTGGTTTTCCCACGATAACGTGAAAGCATCACACGATTCTGAATTTTATAATTTTTTTCTTCTAATTCCTTAAAGAAATCATTTAATCCTTGAAAATATTGATTTCCTTTCCATACCAAGTCTTTTTGTTGCTCAGAAAGCTCAAAATAAGGTTTATGTATAGGAAAATCAAACTTGTAAGCTTTATTTACCAATTCGTCTCGATACCAACCCATGCTTTCGCCACGCCAAGGATAAATTGCGTTTTCAAAAACAGAAAGTGCTGTATTTGGAATTACTAAATCTTCATCAATTCCAATTATATTTCCATAACCTTCACAAGTTGGGCAAGCACCATAAGGATTATTAAAACTGAATAAATGAACGTTGGGTTCTAAAAAAGTCATGCCATCCAATTCAAAATTAGAACTGAATTCTAAACGATTATTATTTGATAAATCTTGCAGATAGCATTCTCCTTTTCCTTCAAAAAAAGCTGTTTGAATAGCATCAGAAAGGCGATTAAAGAACTCTTCTTCGTCTTTAACAATGATTCTATCAATAATTAATAAAACGTCTTTATTGTCTAGTGAATGTTGATTAATTTCATCTAAACGAACCATTTCGTTATTAACCAAAATTCTCGCAAATCCTTGTTGAAGGAGTACTTTAAGTTTGTCTTCTAGTTTTCTTCCTTGTTCTAAATGAATAGGAGCAAGAAGTAGCCAACGACTTTCTAATTCAAATGTTTTTACTTTATTGATTACATCAGAAACAGTATCTTTTCTAACTTGGTTTCCAGAAATAGGCGAAATTGTATTACCAATTCTAGCAAAAAGCAATTTTAAATAATCATAAATTTCTGTAGAAGTTCCAACTGTTGAACGAGCATTTGTAGTATTTACTTTTTGTTCAATAGCAATGGCAGGTGCGATTCCTTTTATATATTCAACTTTAGGTTTGTCTAAACGTCCTAAAAATTGCCTTGCATAGGAAGATAAACTTTCTACATATCTTCGTTGACCTTCGGCATACAAAGTATCAAATGCTAAAGAAGATTTTCCCGAGCCTGAAAGTCCTGTTATTACAACCAATTTATTTCTTGGAATTGCAACATCAAGTGACTTTAAGTTGTGAATTTCAGCACCTTTTATTAAGATGTTCTTTTTAGGTTCAAGTTTAGAAAAATCTTTTGTAATCATAGCAAGATTAGAATTTTTGCAAAGATAATGATTTATGAAATGAGATATAGTATTATGCGGTCAGTAATAATGATGAAATGTTAATTTGAGAATAATGTATATGTTATTATTTTATGAATGATTTTATGATATTGACAAAATTGTGTATAAAATTTAATGTATCATTAATTCTTTAAATCATAATTTCATGCTTGTATGTTAAAATTACCTATACATTAACTCAACATTGTTATTATTATTCAAATTTTGATTATGATTGTTAAATACAACAAAATCAAGGATGTGCTATTAATTTCCAACGATTTAGTGATTTTTTATTTTGTATAGTTTTTATATAGTTGCATAAAATTTTATTTGTCTAATAGTTGTGTAAATTTACATTTCAACTAAATTTAAAAAATTATGAAAAAAATTACTTTGATGTTATTCGCTTTATTTTCGTTCAGCGGATTTTCACAAAACATTGTTACCAATGGAGACTTTAGTGGTGGCTTAAGTTCATGGACTACTTTTTTTGCAGATTTTGCAGGAGTTTCAGGCGTTGTGAATGCCACTAATAATGAAGCAAATGTAACTACTATTGTTGGTGCAGGTGGTGAGGTTTGGCACGTTCAATTGAACCAAGTATTAACTCCAGCACAAATTTCATCTTTAACTGCTGGTCAAAGTTACAAAATTACTTTTGATGCAAGAGGAGCAAGTGCTCGTCCTGTTAGATTATTTTTTGGTGAAGATGGTGGAGGTTTTGCTGCTATTCATACTCAAAATTTCAATTTAACTACTACAATGACAAATTATGAAGCTACATTTGTTGTTGGTCAAACTTATCCAACAATGAAATTAGGTTTTGAAGGTGGATTGAGTAATGCTAGTTTTTTTATCGATAATGTAACTTTAACATTGGTTGCTACACCGGCGCCAACATTACCATTAATCCAAAATTTTGAAGCACCAATTACTTATATTGATGTAGTTGGTTTTGAAGGTGCTTCTGCTGCAATTGTTACTGATCCTGCAGCTGGTGCTGCAAATGGAAATGTTTTACAAGGTACTCAAGTTGTTGGAGGAAATCCATGGCAAGGTATTGAATTTAAACAAACTCTGAAAAAAGCAAAACTTACAACAAATAAAACGATGCAAGTTGATGTTTATGCTACACAAGCTTTTAATATGTTAGCTAAAGTTGAAGTTGGTGCTCCAGCATCTGCAACTTCTAAAGCTTACACAACACCAGGACAATGGCAAACTTTAACTTTTAACTTTGCTGTTCCAATGGACGGAACAGGAGCTGCTAATGGAGAATATGAAAAAATAATTTTCTTTGCTAACTGGAATGCTACAAATACTGGATTTATCACTCCACCTACAAACTTAGTGTTTTATGTAGATAATATTAGAGCTGAAGAAGCTGCAATAACTCCACCTCCAGCGGATCCAACAGTAGCTGCGCCAACTCCTCCAGCGAGACCAGCAGCAGATGTTATTTCTTTGTTTAGTGATGCTTATTCTAATATTGGAATTACTGAATGGTCAACTTCTTGGGATGATTCAAATGTTGTAGACCTTTCTATAGCAGGAAATCCTACTAAAAAAATCACTTTTGGAAACTTTTTAGGAGTTCAATTAGCGGCATATCAAAATGCAACTGATTTTACTCATTTCCATATGGATTATTATATCAATCCTGGAACAGATTTAATTGGAAAAGTAATTAATCCAAAATTGTCAAATCATGCTGCTCAAGCTGGTGAGACTTCAGCATTATTATTAACTCATCTTCCTACAACAACTGGTTCTTGGGTTTCTATAGATGTACCTTTAACAGCTTTTGGTGGAGATCAAACTAGAGGTTCTATTTATCAATTTTTAATTACATCTAATCTTGGTATTCTTTATGTTGACAACATTTATCTACATAAAAATACGGTTTTATCTAATGCAAATTTTGAAGTATCTACTTCTAAAATGTATCCAAATCCTACAAAAGATTCATTTACTATTGAAGCAAAAGGAATTATACAAAACGTATCTGTTTTTAATTTGTTAGGTCAAGAAGTGTTGTCTATTAATCCAAATGATTTATCAGCAACTATTGATTTATCAGGTTTCCAAAATTCTATTTACTTGGTAAAAACAAATATTGATGGAAATGTTACTACTTCTAAAATAATTAAAGAATAAGTTTTATAATTAGTCAGTTTTAAAGCACGTCAATTGGCGTGCTTTTTTTATAAAAAAATTTATATATTTAACAACATATAATTTTGATCTAATGAATTTGAAAAATAGTTTTTTTATTTATACATTGTTATTAAGTTTCTTCTGTTTTTCACAAGAATTACCACCAATTATTAAATATAATTCTTCTGTATATAACGCTGGAAATCAAAACTGGATGATTTCTCAAGATAGTAAACACTTTGTTTATTTTGCAAATAATGAAGGTTTGCTTGAGTTTAATGGCTCAACTTGGAATTTGTATAAATCACCAAACGAAACAATTATTCGTTCTGTAAAAGTTATCGGAAATAGAATATATACTGGTTGCTACATGGAGTTTGGTTTTTGGACTAGAAAAAGTAATGGTCATTTAAATTATACTTCATTAAGTAATAAAATTAAATCAAAAGTTCTTGATGATGAGCAATTCTGGAATATAATTAGCTATGATCAATGGGTTGTTTTTCAATCATTAAACAGAATTTATATTTATGATACAAAAGCAAATACTTTTAAAATAGTAATGCCCAAAAATGGGGTTTTAAAATCATTCAAAACCTCAAATTCAATTTATTATCAAACCACAGATTATTCTTTATTTGAAATTGAGAATGGAACTAGCAAGTTGATTTCGAATAATTCAGTTTTAAAAGGAAATAAAATTGTTAATATTTTTTCTATAGATGAAGGACTTCTAATTCATACTCAATTTAATGGCTTTTATAAATTAATAAATGGGAGTTTATTAAAATTTAATGCCGAGGCAGATTCAGAAATTGCTGCAAGTAGTATTTACAGTAGTCAAATTCTTTCAGATGGAAGTTTTGCAGTGGGTACCATATCAAATGGTGTTTTTATTGTAACTAAAGATGGAAAAGTAAAATACCACATTACTCAAAGTAAAGGTTTGTGTAACAACACGGTTTTGTCTTTAATGGAAGATGCAGAAAAAAATCTTTGGATTGGTTTAGATAACGGAATCAATTGTATCAATCTGCAGTCACCAATAAAGAGTTTTACAGATGAAACTGGAATTTTAGGAACAGTTTATACTTCTACAGTATACAATCAAAAATTATATATCGGAACCAATCAAGGTCTTTTTTGTAAAGAGTATTTGAATGAGGAACAATTCAGATTTGTTAAAGGCACTAAAGGTCAAGTATGGTCTCTTTTTGTTTATGACAATACTCTTTTTTGTGGTCATGATTCTGGAACTTTTTTGATTGAAGATGAAAATTCAAAATCAATTTTTTCTCAATCTGGTACATGGAAATTTGAGAGTGTACCAAGTAATAATAAGTTGATAATTCAAGGAAATTATTATGGAATCTCGGTTTTAGAGAAAGTAAACAATCAATGGGTTTTTAAGAATAAGATAGAAGGTTTCAATTATTCATCTAAATATTTTGAAATCACTAATCATAACGAAGTTTATGTCAGTCATGAATACAAGGGAGTTTTTCGTTTTCAAGTTGATAATAGCTTCAAGAAATGCAATAAATTATTTGCTTACACTAATCCTCCTAAAGGGAAAAATGCAGGTTTAGCCAAATTTAATAATTCAATATATTATGCATTTAAAGATGGAATTTATAAACTAAATGAAAAGACTAAATTATTTGTAAAAGATAATTCATTAAGTAGTGTTTTTGATAATGATGAATATAATTCAGTGAAATTAATTTTAGATGATTCTAATAAATTATGGCTTTTTTCTAAAAATTACATCAATTACTTTACATTAAATAAGTTAAACACTAGCTTAAAAAAGAATGTGATTTCAATTCCTTCTACACTAACAAATTCAATGTTAGGCTATGAAAATATTTCGCAATTATCAAATTATCAATATCTAATAGGTACTACAGATGGTTATTATGTAATCAATATTAATGATTTAAGTGTTAAAAGTCATAATGTTTCAATTACTGATTTAAGTATTAATAAGTTAAATGAAAAACAAACAAGTTTTCCATTGTCAGAAGAAGGAATTTACGATTATGATGAAAATAATGTAACTTTTAGTTACACAGTGCCAGAGTATAATAAATACATTTATGCTGAATATCAATATCTATTAGAAGGTTTTCAAGAAGAATGGAGTGAATGGAGTGCCAAACCGATGGTGAATTTTAAAAATCTTCCTCCTGGTGATTATGTTTTTAAAGTTAGATCTAGGGTTTCAAATGCTGCTAATGATAATTTAGCATCTTATTCATTTACCATTAAAAAGCCTTGGTATGCTACAAATTTTGCAATTTTAATTTATAGTTTATTAATAATTTCCTCACTGATTTATGTGAATAAGCTTTACAAAAATTATTATAATACTCAGCGTGAGAAACTAATTGAAGAAAATAATTTATTGTTAGAAATCAAAGAACTTGAGAACGAACAGCAATTAATGAAAATTAAGAACGAGCAGTTAGCACAAGAATATGATGCCAAAAACAAAGAATTAGCTGTTTCAACAATGAGCTTGATTAAAAAAGACGAGTTATTATCGTTAATTAAAGAAGATTTAAAGAAATCTTCTGATGATAGTAATAATAGAAGTATCAAATCTGTAATTTCAACCATTACAAAGAACATTTCACAAGAAGATAATTGGAATGTATTCAAAGAAGCTTTCGATACTGCTGATAAAGACTTTTTGAAGAAAATTAAGCTTGCGCATCCTTCACTTACACCTAATGATTTGCGTCTTTGTGCTTACTTAAGGTTAAACCTTTCATCCAAAGAAATTGCTCCATTACTCAACATTTCTGTGAGAAGTATTGAGATTAAACGATATCGTTTGCGTAAAAAAATGGATTTGCCTCATGAAAAAGGACTTGTTGAATACATTTTATCAATTTAAACAATAATTTTTTCTGTTAAAACGCCTATACATTTCCTCAACAAAAATGTTTATGTCAGTTTTTTTTACTACAAAAATGTTCTCATAATGTGCCATTTCTAGAATGTTTTCAAGGATAAACCTAGAACTATACAATTATTTTTTTTGTGTGTATGTTTTTTGTTGTGGTTGTTTTTATCAATTGTATAAAAAATCATTAGTATTTTTATGAAATCAATAAAACTTAAAAAATTTATATTTAACTATTAACCTAATCTAGTACTTCAAATGAAAAAAATTATTTTTCTACTAATTTTTTGCAGTTCTATCAACTCTTTTTCACAAACAGAAAAAGTAACAATTCAAAAAAATAATTCCGATCAAAAACTTACAGTTGATGGAAAAGATTTTATTGTAAACGGAATGAACTGGGATTATTTTCCAATTGGAACAAATTATACATATAGCCTTTGGAAACAGCCTGATGCATTTATTCAACAAGCTCTTGATGATGAAATGGGATTGCTAAAAAATATGGGAGTAAATACCATTCGTGTTTATTCAGGAATGCCAAAAAAATGGATTGAATACATTCATACAAACTATGGAATTTATACAATGTTAAATCACTCTTTTGGTAGATATGGTTTGACAATTGATGGCGTTTGGAAACCAAATACGGAATATTCAGATGCTAAAACTCGTGAACTTTTACTTAAGGAAGCAACTGAAATGGCTACTGAATATAAAAACACTAAAGGTTTGTTATTATTCCTACTTGGAAATGAAAATAACTATGGTTTGTTTTGGGATGGAGCTGAAACAGAAAATATTCCAGTAAAAGATAGAAAGTCTACTGCTCGTGCACGTTCAATGTACAAATTATTTAATGAAGCTGTTGTTAAAATGAAAGCAATAGATTCAAATCATCCAATGGCAATATGTAATGGAGATTTACTTTTCTTAGACATAGTTGCAGAAGAATGTAAGGATGTTGATATATATGGTACAAATGTTTACCGTGGAGTTTCTTTCGGTGATTTGTTTGATAGAGTAAAAAAAGAATATGGAAAACCGGTTCTCTTTACAGAATTTGGTTCAGATGCTTTTAATGTTCTAACAAATCAAGAAGATCAAAATGCACAAGCTTTTTACTTAAAAGGAAATTGGAAAGAAATTTATGAAAACGCAGCTGGGATGGGTAAAAACGGAAATTGTCTTGGTGGTTTTACTTTTCAGTTTAGTGATGGATGGTGGAAATATGGTCAAACAAAAAATTTAGATCAACATGATAGTAATGCTTCATGGTCTAATGGTGGTTATCAAAAAGATTTTACTGAAGGACAAAATAACATGAATGAAGAGTGGTTTGGTATTTGTGCCAAAGGGCCAACAAACGAAAAAGGATTTTACCAATTGTATCCAAGATCTGCTTATTACGTTTTAAAAGATATTCATAAGTTTAATCCGTTTGCTGAAACAGCAAATAAAGCCAAAATGAACACTCACTTTGATGAAGCAAATCTTATGGACGCTTCACTAAGAGCTAGAGCAGATAAAGCAGCTTTAGGAAGTAATGATAGTCAAATTTTAAAAATTAGTAATCTTAGAGCAGAATTTACAACCTTTAATACTGGTGGTACTTTAATTTCAACACCTAAGAGTGATGATCCAGCTACAACTAATTTTCCTAACAGGTTAGGTTTTGATCACATGCAGTCCTATTTTGTTGGTGTTGAGGGTAATCCATCTTCTAACATGAAAGCAAATGTAAATTTTAATATTTTAGGAAGAGTTGCTGAAAATCCAATTAACGAAATCTTTTATGAAAATAGAGGTAGAGCTCAAACTTTTAATACACCTGAGGGACCTTTAGTTGTAAGTGATTTTAATAGAGTACAAGTATACAATGCATCTTACACATGGAGTGCAAAGGATTTTGAAGTAAGAGGTTTTTATAGAACAGGACATTACCATTGGGGTTATGAAGGTGACTTCTTTGCTTTATATTCTGAAGCTAACTATGGACCTAATTTAGATATCTATAATGGAGAAACTTTAGGGTTTGAAGTTGATGGTAAAAGAAGTTTAAAAGGTTTTAAAGCTGCATTCGGACCACAATTATGGTGGGGAGCAAACCCAGCATATCTTGTAAAGTATGGAACAAAATTAGGTAAAGTAGATGCTACAGCAGTATATCACGAAGATATAAATCAAGTAGAAATTTCTCAAGCCGTTTCTTCAATTGCATTTCCAGTTCCTAAAACAAGAAGAGCAACTATTCATTTTAAAACAAAGCTAGGCGATCTTGGTGTTGAAGCTGGTGGTATTTGGGCAGGACAACCTTTAAATGGTAGAGAGTTTCAAATGATGGATGGTAATATCGTTAAAGTAGATAAGATAAATAACAAAGATAACTGGGGAGGAAAAGCAAAGTTAACATTTTCTAAGGGTAGATTTAATGTCTACACTCAAGGTGCAATTCAAGGTTTAGTTGCTAATGGAGGAGCAGACAATGTTCAGACATTTACAGGATGGAGACTAAAAGATTCAGGAAGTGGTAACCAAATGAACTTTCTTGCTGGATTTACTTACAACATTAACTCAAAACTTCAAATTGCTCCAAATATGTTGTGGCAACAACCTATTGTTGATGCTATGCCAAATGGTGTTGATGCTCCTGGAAGATTAAGAAATGTATTAGACGATCCGTTTTTTGTTAGAAGTAATAGAAGAACATTAGGTGGAGAGCTATTACTTACTTTCGACCCAACTCCAGCAACTTGGATGTATGAGTGGAATAATGATATGGTTGAAGATGCAAAATTTGCTTTCAGTACAGGTTTTGTATACAGAAAACTGCCTACAACAATGGATGCGGCTATCGGATTTTTAGCAAATCGTACTCCTTTTGCTTTTCCTAATTCAGCTCCAGCTCAAAATTTATGGGAATCAAATACTAGAATAGTTTCAAAAATCAGTCCAGATTTAGGGATGATAGCTAACTTATACTTTGGTAATGGTCAAGCAAATGGTGATTCAGAGAGAACAATCAATAGAATGGGTGGTGATTTAAGAGTGATTTACAAAAAAGTGAAAGTCGTTTCTTCTTTAAAAATAAATGATTGGGGTCCTTTTGATTATCACCGTGACTTTAACTTAACATACCCTGTACAAAGTTCTATTGACATTTCAACTTCTGTTGGAAAACCAAATTGGTTTATTTTACCTGATACAAAAATAGGTATCATGGGTATTTGGCGTTCATTAGATCAATATTCTCCAAGGTATTCTCCAACTTTCGTTCCAGCAAATACTTTTCCAGCAGTACCTGTTTTAACTCCAGTAGGATTTGGAAATGGATCTGAATGGGAAATCAGAACATACATTCATATAAATATTGGTAAATAATTTAAAAAAATTGAAAAAATGAAAAATAGAAAAATTAATTATTTAAGAAATTCGCTTTTATTTGGATTGATTATTTTAATCAATATTAGTTGCGAAAGAGATTTGTCAGATGAAGCTGTTGTTGCAACTTATCCAAAAACAGCTGAAGTATTTACTGATGCACCTGTTGCAATGGGTAGTGACTTTTATTTTCCTTACGGCGGTTCTAAGCCTACTGCATGGTCAGTAGACAATCAAGTAAGTTACAGAGGAACAGCATCAATGCGTTTTGATGTTCCTAATGCAAATGATCCTGGAGGAAATTATGCAGGTGCTATTTTTAGAACAGAAGGAGCAGGTCGCGATTTAACAGGTTATGACGCTTTGACTTTTTATGTTAAAGCTAGTCAAGGAGTTAATATTGCTGAATTTGGTTTTGGTGAAGATTTTTTCCCTAATAAATATATTACAACCATAACTAATGTTAGTGTCGGTACAAACTGGCAAAAAGTAATTATTCCTATTCCAGATGCTTCTAAATTAGTTAAAGAAAGAGGGATGTTTAGATATGCTGCTGGTAGTCAAGGAACAAACAGTCTAGGATATACTTTTTGGATTGATGATTTAAAGTTTGAAAAATTAGGTACAATTCTACCTTTAAACGCTTCAATCATGAATGGTACTAACGTTACAAGAACAACTTTTGTGGGCGTAACTTCTGTTGTAAACGGTGTAGTTGCAAATTTTAATATGCCAAATGGTATTAACCAATCTGTTACAATCGCACCAGCATATTTAAATTTTGTTTCTTCAAACCCATCTGTCGCAACGGTAAATGATGCTGGTGTAGTAACCCCAATTGCGGCTGGAACAGCAACAATAACAGCTACTTTCAATGGTCAACCTACAACAGGAAGCTTAATAATAAATTGTACTGGTACCTATATTAATGCTCCAACTCCAACTTTAAATCCATCTAATGTAATTTCCATATTTTCAGATGCATATACAAATGTCCCTGTTGAATATTATAATGGATATTGGCAACCATGGCAAACAACAGTTTCAAATGATTTTTCTGTTTTAGGTGACAATGTTTTAAATTATACAAACTTTAATTTTGTTGGAATTGAGTTTGATGGTCCAACAGTTAATGCTACTTCAATGACTCATTTTCATATGGATGCATTTATTCCAGGTCCAATCGCTCCAGGAAGACAATTACGTGTTATTGTAGTAGATTTTGGTGCTGATGGAGTTTTCGGTGGAGGTAATGATACAAGACATTCTACAACATTTACTGCGCCTACTTTAGTTTCTCAAAATTGGATTTCAATTGAAATTCCATTTTCTGCAATGCCAGGTCTTTTGAATAGAAACAATCTAGCTCAAATTATTCTTGAAGGTGGCGATAATTCTATATTATACGTCGATAATGTATATTTTCATAACTAAAAAAAGTAAAAATGATTTCAATTAAAAATAAGAATAGTTTAATTCTTTCATTATCGATAGTTTTATTATTTAATAGCTGTTCTACTGATGAAAAGCAAACAGTTGTTACTAAAAATCAATTAGTAATGAGTGATGAATTTAGTGTTAATGGAGCTCCAGATTCTAATCTGTGGTCTTACAATATTGGAACTGGTTCAGATGGTTGGGGTAATAACGAACTTCAATATTACACAGATAGACCTGTAAATATTAAAGTTGAAAACGGTTTGCTTAAAATTACTGCACGCAGAGAACAGTATATGGGAGAAGCTTTTACTTCTGCTCGAATTTTATCAAAAGGTAAATTTGAAACCAAGTATGGTAGATTAGAAGCTAGAATAAAATTGCCTAGAGGAAAAGGTTTATGGCCAGCATTTTGGATGCTTGGAAGCAATTCTGATACTGCAATATGGCCACAATGTGGAGAAATCGATATTATGGAATACCTTGGAAATAGTCCTACTAAAGTTTTTGGAACTGTTCATGGTCCAGGATATTCTGCTGGTAACGCAATAACTAAAACATTTACATTACCAAACAGCAGATTTGATACAGATTTCCACGTTTTCGGAATTGAATGGGGAGAAAATTATATTAATTTTTATGTTGATGATGTTCTTTACAATCAAATAACTCCATTTGATGTTACTGGTGATTGGGTTTTTAACCAACCGTTTTACATAATACTTAATATGGCAGTTGGTGGAAACTATCCTGGTGCACCTAATAGTGAAACTCCATTTCCACAAGAAATGTTAGTTGACTACATAAGAGTTTATCAATAAGTTTTTTTTTCAAATAATAATCTAATAGACTTTTTTATTAAGTCTATTAGATTATTTAATTTTTTTAAATTTCAATTAAAGAGTGTTTATGAGCCTATCCCAAAATAGTACTGAAAAAGCAAACAATAATTTAACTGCAAAATCTGTTGAAATGAATATTATTTCAATAGAAGGAGAAGTTTTCTATAAAATTTCCAATAACGATTCAATGCGACCATTCTTTATGAGTATCGTTAGCGATTCCAATCATTGGATGTTTATTTCCAGTAATGGCGGATTAACAGCTGGAAGAAAAAATGCTGAATTTGCCCTTTTTCCTTATTATACAGATGATAAAATAACTGAATTTGCTGACATAACAGGAAGTAAAACTATTTTTCAAATTACATCTAATAACGAAAAATATATTTGGGAACCTTTTTCAGAACGATTTAATGATAAGTATTCTGTAACTCGAAATTTATACAAAAACGAATTCGGTAATAAAATCATATTTGAAGAAATTCACAACGATTTTCAACTTACTTTCAGATACCAATGGAATTCTAGCAATTTATTCGGATTTGTAAAAAAATCAGAATTAATTAATGACTCTGAAAATGATTATAAAATAACACTTCTTGATGGAATCCAAAACGTTTTACCTCAAGGAGTTAATAGTGATTTGCAAGCCACAACAAGTAATCTAGTTGATGCTTACAAAAGAAACGAACTTCACTCAGAAAGTGGTTTAGGAATTTTTGCTCTTAGTGCTATTATTGTTGATAAAGCCGAACCAAGCGAAGCGCTAAAAGCAAATATTGCTTGGTCTTTAGGATTGGATAATCCAACTTATTTGCTTTCATCATTACAACTTACTTCTTTTAGGAGATTTAAAAATGTGCATCAAGAAAACGACATTAAAGGTGAAAAAGGTGCTTATTTTATTTCAACCGATTTGTTTTTGACGAAGAATTCTTCTAAATCTTGGAAGATTATTGCTAATGTAAATCAAAATCAAGCGCAAGTTATTCAATTAGCAGATACTATTTGCAATGATAAAACGTTAGATAATCAAATAATTCAAGATATAGATTTAGGTACTCAAAATCTTATCGCTCTAAATGCAACTGCCGACGGATTACAATTCACAGCAGATAAACGCAAAGATACACGTCATTTTTCAAATGTTTTATTCAACATCATGCGTGGTGGTATTTTTGATAATAACTACACCATCGGGAAAAATGATTTTGTAAATTACATAGCTAAAGCAAACAAAACCTTATTTCAAGAAGAAAGTAAATTTTTAAACGATTTACCTGAAACTTTTGACTATTCATATCTTCAAGAATTAATTTCAAATTCTGAAAATGCCGATTTAGTCCGTCTTTGTACCGAATATCTTCCTCTTAAATTTAGTAGAAGACACGGTGATCCAAGTCGTCCATGGAACAAATTTTCGATTAATACAAGAAGTGAAATTGATGGTTCCAAAATATTAGATTACGAAGGAAACTGGCGTGATATTTTTCAAAATTGGGAATCTTTAGCCAACGCTTATCCAGAGTTTATCGACGGAATGATTCACAAGTTTTTGAACGCTTCAACTTTTGATGGATACAATCCTTATAGAGTAACAAAAAGTGGCTTTGATTGGGAAACTATCGAACCAGATAATCCTTGGTCTTACATTGGTTATTGGGGTGATCATCAAATTATCTATTTGTTGAAGTTTTTAGAATTTATAGAAAAGTACCAACCTGGAAAACTTAACGCTTATTTTGATAAGGAGTGTTTTGTTTATGCTGCTGTTCCTTATATTATTAAACCGTATCAAGATATTTTAAAAAATCCAAAAGATACAATCGAGTTTGACCATGAATGGGATGCTAAAATTCAAAAACGTAGAATTGAAAATGGTGCAGATGGGGCTTTACTAAGAGATAATACTGATGAAATTTATCATGTAAATCTAATCGAGAAACTATTAGCTACTGTTTTGGCAAAAATGTCCAATTTTATTCCAGAAGCAGGTATTTGGATGAACACCCAACGTCCAGAATGGAATGACGCTAACAATGCTTTGGTAGGTAATGGTGTTTCAATGGTTACGCTTTATTATTTGAGAAGATTTTTGAAGTTTTTCCAACAATTATTAGATAACTCTAATCAGGAAACCATTAAAATATCTAATGAAATGGTAGAGTTTTATCATGCCATAAGACAAATTTTATTAGATAATCAACATTTATTATCTGGTTCAATCTCTAATGAAGAAAGACAAAAGATACTTAATGCTTTAGGTCAAGTCGCTTCCGAATATCGTTTTCAAGTTTATAACAGCGGTTTTTGGGGTAAAAAGAGAACGCATTCTATGCAAGGTTTGAAGAATTTTACTAAAGTTTGTATTGATTTTATCGAGCATTCTATAAATGCCAATCAAAGAGAAGATAAGTTGTATCATGCTTACAATTTAATGTCTATTGAAAATAATGGTATTTCTATTTCCTATTTACCAGAAATGCTTGAAGGTCAAGTAGCTATTTTAAGCTCAGGATTTTTATCTGGTAAACAATCTTTAGAAGTATTGGATGCTTTAAGAAACAGTGCTTTGTATAGAAAAGATCAAAATAGTTATATTTTATATCCAAATAAAGAACTTCCTAAGTTTTTAGAAAAGAATACAATTCCTAGAGAAAAAGTAGAAAAATCCCTTTTGTTAAAGCAACTTTTAGATAATAACAATTTCCAATTAATCAATAAAGACATCAAAGGAAACTATCATTTCAATGGTAATTTTCATAATGCTAATGATTTAAAGAATGCTTTAGATTTATTGGCTTCGAATGCAGATTATAAAGAATTGGTCTCAAAAGATTCTGATGCTGTGCTTCAAATATTCGAAGACGTATTCAATCACAAAGCTTTTACAGGTCGTTCAGGAACTTTTTATGGTTATGAAGGCTTAGGTTCTATTTATTGGCACATGGTTTCCAAATTGTATTTGGCCGTAATGGAAGTTATCAATAAAGCTATCGAAAATAAGGAAGATGAAGCAGTAATTGATGCTTTAGTAAATCATTTTGATGAAATCGGAGCCGGAATTGGAATTCATAAATCACCAGAAGTTTACGGAGCATTTCCAACAGATCCTTATTCACACACACCTTTTGGTAAAGGCGCACAACAACCAGGAATGACAGGTCAAGTGAAAGAAGATATTCTAACTAGAATTGGAGAATTAGGTGTGAAAATGAACGACGGAAAATTACAATTCCAACCAAGCTTCCTCAAAAAAGAAGAGTTTTTATCAAAAGATACCGAGGCAACTTTTGTGATGGTTGACGGTTCGGAAAAAGTTATGAATCTTGAAAAAGATTCTTTAGCATTTACAACATGTCAAGTGCCAGTTATTTATAAAATTAATACAACAAGTAAAATTGTTTTGAACTATAAATATGGAGCAACTAAAATTTTTGAAACATTAGAATTAAACAAAGAAGAAAGCAAAAAAATATTCGATAGAACTAATGAAATTACATTGGTTGAAGTTTTTTTAAACGAAGACATGTTAAGATAATGAAAAATCTGATTTACATCATATTACTATTGTTTATATCATGTAAACCAATGAATACAAGAAATTTAGTTTCAAAAGAAATGACGGCAGAAAAATTATTAGGAAATACAGAATACCAAGCCATTTGTTATGGTGGTTATAGAACTCAAACAAGAGAAAAGCAACCAACGATAACAGAAATTAAAGAAGATTTAAGAATACTTTCTGCATTGAATATTAAAGTTTTACGAACTTATAATGTGCATTATGAAGAAGTATCCAATTTGTTAAAAGCCATTACAGAATTAAAAAAAGCCGATGAAAATTTTGAAATGTATGTAATGCTTGGCGCATGGATTGATTGTAAAAATGCATGGACAAATTTGCAACCAATTCATAATGAAGAAAGTGAGAGAAATGCGATCGAAATTGAAGAAGCAGTAAGATTAACAAATAAATATCCAGAAATAATTAAAATTATTGCCGTTGGAAATGAAGCAATGGTGAAATGGGCAACAAGTTATTATGTCACGCCAAACATCATTTTGAAATGGGTAAACCATTTACAGAATTTAAAGAAAGAAAATAAATTACCGAAACAAGTTTGGATAACTAGTTCAGATAATTTTGCTTCTTGGGGTGGACATACTGCCGATTATCATGTGGAAGATTTAAACCAATTGATAAAAGCAGTAGATTATATTTCGATGCACACTTATCCAATGCACGACACGCATTATCACCCAGTTTTTTGGGGAATAAAAGAGAATGAATTGCAGTTGTCTGAAAAGGAAAAAGTTGATGCTGCAATGATAAGAGCCAGAAATTATGCCATCAATCAATACGAAAGTGTTGTAAGTTATATGAAATCAATTGGTGTGAATAAACCAGTTCATATTGGTGAAACAGGTTGGGCAACAAAGTCAAATGAGCATTATGGAAATGATGGTTCGAAGGCAACAGACGAATACAAATCGGCTTTATATTATGATTTAATGAGAGCATGGACTAACAAAAATAATATTTCATGTTTCTATTTTGAAGCATTTGATGAAAATTGGAAAGATGCAGCCAATCCGTTAGGATCAGAAAATCATTTTGGCTTAATTAATTTGCAATCACAAGCTAAATATGTGCTTTGGAAAAATGTTGATAGTGGAACTTTTAAAGGTTTAACTAGAGATGGAAAACCAATAACAAAAACCTACAATGGCGATGAAAAATCCTTGTGGATGGATGTTAAAACACCTAATTCTGTTTTAAAGAATTAAAAGAATGGTAAATAACAAAGGTAAAATAGTAGAGAGTAAATTTTTGATAATAGCTTGTATTATGGCATTTTCATTGCATAGTTGTAAAGTTGGAGATAAATTAAATGTTCAAGTTTATGAAACTTCCGAACGTGGCAATTCATTGACAAAAATTAACCAATTTTCTAACGAAGGAACTCCAGTTGTTATTTCTATTAACCCTGAGGAAAAATTTCAAACTATTACTGGTTTCGGAGGTTCTTTCACCGAATCTTCGGCTTATTTACTCAATCGATTGAGTAAGGAAAATCGTAAGAAAATTTTAGATGCTTACTTCAGTGAATCAGGTGCCAATTATTCGCTTACTCGAACACACATTGCGTCTTGCGATTTTTCGTTAAGCAATTACACCTATGCCAAAGTCGAAAACGATATGACTTTGGAACATTTTACCATAGAAGACGATAAATCCGATTTAATTCCGATGATTTTAGAAGCAAAAGCGATTTCTAAAGAGGGTTTTAAAATCATTGCTTCACCTTGGTCTTGTCCACCATGGATGAAAGACAATAAAAAATATGTAGGTGGAAAATTATTGCCTGAATTCAACGATGCTTTCGCTTTGTATTTTTCAAAATATCTTAATGCTTATAAAAAAGAAGGTATTGATATTTGGGGTGTTACAGTAATAAATGAACCTCACGGAAACGGAAACAATTGGGAAAGCACGCTTTTTTCTCCAAAAGAAATGACCGATTTTGTAATGAATCACATGGGACCAAAATTAGAAAAAGAAGGATGGGGCAATGTGAAGATATTTGGATATGACCAAAACCGTGCAGGTATCAAAGAATGGGCAGATGAAATGTATAAAGATGAGAACACCTCTAAATATTTTGACGGAATGGCCATTCATTGGTATGAAAGTACCTATGAAGTTTTTCCAGAGGATTTGCAATATGCACACCAAAAAGCACCAAATAAATATTTAATAGAAACCGAAGGTTGTGTAGATTCTGAAATTCCACATTGGCAAGACGATGCTTGGTATTGGAAAAAAGAAGCTACCGATTGGGGTTGGGATTGGGCAAGCGAAAAAGAAAAATATTTGCATCCAAAATACGCTCCTGTAAACCGTTACGCAAATGATATAATAGGATGTCTAAATAATAGAGTCGATGGCTGGATTGATTGGAACATGGTTCTTGACCGACAAGGTGGACCAAATTGGTTCAAAAATTGGTGTGTAGCTCCAGTTATTGTAGATGATAAAAATGATGAAGTTTACCTTACACCATTATATTATGTGATGGCTCATTTCAGTAAGTTCATGCGTCCTGGTGCTGTGAAAATTGGATGTGAAATAAATTCTAAAGAATTGGTTTCAACTGCTGTCCAAAATCCAGATGGCTCTATTGCAATAGCCGTTTTTAATCCAACAGAATCTAAGCAAACAATTGATATCAAATTAAATAATAAAAATGCTTTAATCTCAATTGATTCAAAAGCATTGCAAACAATAATAATCAAACCTAATTAACCAATAATTAAAAAATTTTACTTATGTCTAACAATAATACAAATACCAAAGTAATGGTTCCTATGTACAAAAAAATAGCTTTTGGTATAGGAATGCTTGCTAATCAAATGTTTCCTGCTGCGCTTGGCGTTTTTATGGTTGTACTATTGGCGGGTTTTGGTTTTGATCCATGGATGGTAGGATTTTTAACTTTTGCACCTCGATTATTTGATTTCATCATTGACCCAATTATGGGTTTTATTACTGATAATACTCGTTCTCGTTGGGGAAGAAGAAGACATTACGTTTTTATTGGAGCTTTAATAATGGGAATTTCCTTTTTATTGATGTGGCAAATTTTTAAAGAAAATGGAGTATATTTTAATTTTTTCTATTTTCTAGGTTTTAAATTATGTCTGTATTTGGGACTTACTATTTTTAGTGTTCCTTTTGTTGCTATGGGTTATGAGATGAGTGAAGATTTTCACGAAAGAACCCAAATTATGGCAATAGCACAATGGATAGGTCAATGGGCTTGGGTTATAGTTCCATGGTTTTGGATTATTATGTATGATAAAGAATTATTTTCAAATCCAGAAGTTGCTACAAGAACTCTAGCTTTTTGGGTTGGAATTCCATGTATGATTTTTGCCATGGTTCCGGCATTTTTTATTACCTCAAAATCAACTTTAGATGAAACTTCTTATAAATCAATAAGTATAAGAAATATTGGTGGGATTTTCAAAAATCTAATTCACGAATTTAAAGAAGCTTTCAAAATTGCCGATTTTAGAAAACTATGTTTTGCAACTTTTTACACATTTAATGCATTTAATACTGTTGCTCAATTTACCTTTTTCATTATCGTCTATTATTTGTTCAATGGAAATCAACAAGCTGCTGGAATTTGGCCAGCCATTTTTGGTAGTGGAGGCGCATTAGTAACCACTTTTTTAGTAATTCCATTAGTTGTAAAAATGGCTAAGAAAATTGGAAAAAAGAAAGCGTTTTTAGTTTCACAATCTATTTCAATTTTTGGATATATTTTACTTTATTTCTTATTTATTCCAGGGAAACCCTATTTGTTTTTAATTGCAATACCATTCTTTTCATTCGGAATAGGAGGTTTGTTTACAACAATGATGTCAATGACTGCAGATGTTTGTGATGTTGATGAATTACATTATGGTCAGCGACGCGAAGGAATTTTTGGTGCAATTTATTGGTGGGTTGTAAAATTAGGGTTTGCAGTTGCTGGTTTATTAAGTTATTTAATTCTTGATGTTATTAATTTTGATGGAAATTTAGCAACACAAACACCAGAAACCTTATTCTGGTTACGTTTTTGTTTTTCTGCTATTCCAATTGCAGGAACATTAGTAGCTATTTTCTATATGTGGAATTATGGACTTACAGAGGATAAATTAAAAGAAATTCAAGAAGAGTTAGCTGCTAGAAAAGGTAATTCAAAAACCCAATCTTCAGCCTATCTTTCTGGAAAACTTATTTCATTATTAAAAAATGGTTCAATAAACACTTCAATTGATACTGAGTTAAATCAAAAAAGTAATTCCGAAATTAAAACACTTTATTCCGAAATACTAAATAACGGATTACATGGATTATGTTTTAGTCCTTATGTAGAAAACCAAAAAGCTGGTGATATTCTATCTGCAGATCAAATCAAGAGAAGATTAGATATTATTGCTCCTCACACCAATTGGATACGTACTTTTTCATGCACAGAAGGTAACGAGTTAATTCCAGAAATTGCTCATCAAAAAGGACTTAAAACTGTTGTTGGGGCTTGGATTAGCAATGATAAAGCTAGAAATGAAAAAGAAATTGAAGCATTAATCAAACTAGCTAAATCAGGTTTAGTAGATATAGCTGCAGTAGGAAATGAAGTTTTACATCGTGAAGAAATTTCAGAACAAGAACTTATTGGTTACATCAATAGAGTGAAAGAAGCAGTACCAAATATCTCTGTTAGTTATGTTGATGCTTATTATCAGTTTTTAGATAAACCAAATTTGATTTCGAGTTGCGATTTACTTCTCGTAAATTTCTATCCATTTTGGGAAGGAGCAAATGTAGATTTTACAACTTCCTATTTACAAAATATGATGGAAGTAACTAAGAACGTGGCTCAAGGAAAGAAAATCATAATTTCTGAAACAGGTTGGCCAAGTAAAGGAGAAACGGTTGAGGAAGCAATTCCATCAGAAATTAATGCTATGAAATATTTTGTTTCTTCTCAAAAATGGGCAAAAAACAACAATATTGAGCTATTCCATTTCTCTTCTTTTGACGAATCTTGGAAAGCCTTGCAAGAAGGAACTGTAGGAACAGCATGGGGAATTTGGGATAAAAATGAGAAGCTTAAATTTTAAAAATTACAAATCATGTCATTTAGAGAAGGTCACTATTTTTCATTAGAAAATAATTATAATAACAGCAATAGTAATAGCACTAACAAAAGTGATTATCAGAGTTTTGATTTTTCCGAAATTCCTGCAAAGAAATTAGCAGAACTTTGGAGAGAAACTTTAGAAAATGGCATGCATGGAATTTGCTTCAGCTTATACGAAGACGGACAAAAACCAGGCGATATTATTACTGCCGAACAAGTAAATCGTCGTATTCAAATTTTAAAGCCATATTCTAAATGGGTTCGTTCTTTTTCATGTATCGAAGGCAACGAACATATTCCAAGAATTGCCAAAGAAAACGGAATGCAAACTTTAGTTGGTGCTTGGCTTGGAGATGATTTAGAACTAAACGAAAAAGAAATAGAGAGTTTAATCACTTTAGCTAAAGAAGGTTGTGTAGATATTGCAGCTGTTGGTAATGAAGTAATGTATCGTGGTGATTTAACCGAAGAACAATTACTAGAATACCTTAATCGTGTAAAAGAAGCTTTGCCAAATATTCCAGTAGGATACGTTGATGCTTATTACGAGTTTTCACACCGACCAAGAATTACCGAGGTTTGTGATGTTATTTTGACAAATTGTTATCCTTATTGGGAAGGTTGTCCTATAGAATATTCTTTACCTCACATGCAAAGTATGTTTAATTCTGCTAAAGATGCTGGTCAAGGAAAACGCGTTATTATAACAGAAACTGGTTGGCCAAGCGAAGGCGGTTCATTAAAAGGTGCTATAGCAACCAATGAAAATGCTATGAAATATTTTATAGAAAGTCAAAATTGGTCGAAATTTAATGATATAGAGATTTTCTATTTTTCTTCTTTTGATGAATCATGGAAAGTAGGACCAGAAGGTGCAGTTGGAGCTTATTGGGGTTTGTGGGACAAAAATGAAAAACTTAAATTTTAATAAAAATGTATATGAGAAATAAATTACAAATACTTTTACTATTGATTTTTTTTACATCAAGTTATTCTCAAGTAGATGTAGTTTATACTAATCTAGTTTGGTCGGATGAATTTGATACTAATGGTGCAGTAAATTCAACTAAATGGCATCATCAAACACAGTTGCCAGCCGGTGGAAATTGGTTTAATGGAGAAGTACAGCATTACACCGATCAACTTACAAATTCCTCTGTCAATGCTGGATTTCTTAGTATTGTTGCCAAAAAAGAACCTTATACTAATCAAGGTATTACTAAGCAATACACATCGGCTCGTTTAAATTCTAAATTTGCTTTTCTTTACGGTCGAGTTGATATCCGTGCCAAAGTTCCAACCAATCAAGGTACTTGGCCAGCTTTGTGGATGTTGGGTAAAAATGTAAATGAAGATGGCGCTTATTTCGATTCTCAATTTGGAACAACAAATTGGCCAGCTTGTGGTGAAATTGATATAATGGAGCACGGAATCACACCATCTCAACCTACAAATTATGTTCAAAGCGCACTTCATACACCTTCTTCTTTTGGAAATACTATGAACATTGGTGGAACAATTGCAAATAATTTAGGAAATAGTTTCCATGTATATTCTATGAATTGGTCGCCTTATCAAATTACATTTTTGTTAGATGGAGTAGCTTATTATACCTACAATCCTGCAGTTAAAACACCAAGTAATTGGCCTTTTAATGCAGAACAATATTTGTTATTAAATATTGCAATGGGCGGAATTGCAGGTACAATACCATCCAATTTTACTCAAACAGCTATGGAGGTAGACTATGTTAGAGTTTATCAAAATACTTTAGTTGATACAGAAGCACCAACTAATTTTACGGCTACAGTTGGAACTGTTACAAGTTCAACGATTCAATTACTGTTGAATGCAAATGACAATTCAGGAAATGTTTCTTATAGTATCAATTATAGTGGTGGAACTATTAATACAGCCAATCCATCTGGAGTTCAAAAATCGGTAATTGTGCCTAATTTGTCTCCTAATACAAATTATAGTTTTTCAATAACTGCAAGCGATTTGGCAGGAAATAACTATGTTTCAAATCCGATAGTTTTGAACGCAACAACCACAGGTGTTATTGGTTGCTCTGGAACGAGTTCAGCGGCTCAAACAAATTCTTTTTCAACTGGTTACAATTATGCTTTTGAAACTTTAGGAACAGATGTAAAAATAACCTTTCAAATGTTAGACACTGACAAAGTAGGAGTAGTGGCTTTTCTTTGGAAACAAAGTCCGTTTACTGAAACTCAAATGACTAATGTTTCAGGAAATATATTTACTCATACTATCACAGGTCAAACTATTGGTGCGACGATAAGTTATGCAGTTAAGTTTGCTTACGCAAATGGTTTTTCAGTCACAACTTATTACAATTATGTAGTTGGAAGTAATTGCGCTTTAGAAGTAGCCTCAATTCAAGATGCTGTTGATTTTTCTTTCTTAAATCCTGTTAAAGAATTTGTCAGCATAAATTCTGAAACTAAAATTGATAAAGTAGAAATTTATAATATGGTTGGAACTTTAGTTTTAGAAACAAAAGAGGATACAAATAAAGTTGATATAAAAAATCTTTCACAAGGAATCTATTTAATCGCAGTTTATTCAGACGATAAAAAGAGCGTTAAAAAAATGATAGTAAAATAGTTCAAAATTCATTTAGATACATTTATAAGTTTATAAAGACCTTACAAGAAAATCCCATTTTGTAAGGCCTTTTTGTCGTTTTTCTGCTACTTTTTCAATTTTATTGCATTTGAAATGTTAAATTTTTAAATTTTATTTGCATATTAAGAAAAGTTTATGTTACATTTGGCTATAATTTAATCAAATTTTAACAGTCGCCTATCGCAAAAAATTACTTTTAGAAAAAACATTACGATTTTTTAACCCAAAACTAAAAGGTAATTTTATGGCTACTATTCAAATCCCAGACGCTTTATTGGTAAAGAATTATATAGCCGGCGACGAGAACGCTTTGGCTGTATTAATCAACAGACATCAGTCTAAAATTTATGGATTTATTTATTCCAAAATGGCCGACCGTGATGTAGCTGACGACGTATTTCAAGATACTTTTATCAAAGTAATCAAGACTTTAAAATCTAATTCGTATAACGAAGAAGGTAAATTTTTACCTTGGGTAATGCGTATTTCACATAATCTTATTGTGGATCATTATCGTAAGAACAAAAAAATGCCAATGCTTCGCGAAACCGAAGAGTTTTCAATTTTTTCTGTTTTAACGGATACTTCAATGAATGCTGAAGGTAGAATTATTACAGAAGTTATTGAAAAAGATTTGCAAAAAATAATAAAACAACTTCCTGATGATCAGAGAGAAGTTTTAACTATGAGAATCTATCAAGACTTAAGTTTTAACGAAATTGCTGAATTGACAGGTGTTAGCATCAATACTGCTTTAGGTAGAATGAGATATGCACTAATGAACTTGAGAAAATTAATTGAAAAAAATCAAATTATTTTGACCAATTAAACAATATATGTAAAGTTATAACGTTATAGATGTATAATTTAAATCACTCTATGGCAAAACTTTACTCTAAAAAAGCATTAGCAAACACTAAAATGTTACCAAAAAAAGAAACAATTAATTTCATACTTAATTATTCGAAAGCTTTGAAAATGGTCAAAGTTGGTAACATGAACTTCGAACTCCTTGCTAATTAACATATCGCGTCTAGTTTTATTTAACTGGACGCGATATTTTTTTATCAAATTCTTTTAGAACTTCTTTTCTTCCAATAGTTTTAGTAATTAGATCTTTTTCAATATTCCAACCTCTTGCAGGTGAATATTCTCTTCCGTACCAAATGATTTGTAAGTGTAAATCATTCCATATATCTTTAGGAAAAATGGCTTTGGCATCTTTTTCAGTTTGAACCACATTTTTACCAGATGTCAAATTCCATCGGTACATTAACCTATGAATATGAGTATCCACAGGAAATGCAGGAACACCAAACGCCTGACTCATAACAACGCTAGCTGTTTTGTGTCCAACTGCAGGAAGTGCTTCTAATGCCTCAAAACTCTGCGGAACTTCTCCATTATACTTATCAATTAAAATGTGTGATAATCCATGAATTCCTTTCGATTTCATTGGAGACAAGCCACAAGGACGAATAATTTCTTTGATTTCTTCCACACTCATTTTTATCATATCGTAGGGATTGTCTGCTTTCGCAAATAACAATGGCGTAATTTGATTCACACGAACATCAGTACATTGTGCAGAAAGCAGCACAGCAACCAACAGAGTATAAGGATCTTTATGGTCTAAAGGAATCGGAATGGTTGGATAAAGTTCTTTTAACGTATTTATAACAAACGTTGCACGCTCTTTCTTGGTCATTTTTAACTAAATTTGATTTGTAAATATAGCAACTTTAAACAAAATTAAACGTTAAACTATTTTAAACCATAAATAATGACAACACTTAAAAAAGGAGACAAAGCTCCAAGTTTTTCAGGTAAAGACCAAGATGGAAACCTACATTCATTAGCAGATTATAATGGAAAAAAATTAGTAGTATTCTTTTATCCTAAAGCCAATACGCCCGGATGTACAGCAGAAGCTTGCGATTTGAGAGATAATTTCGAACGTTTTCAATCTAATAATTATGCCTTATTAGGAGTTAGTGCCGATAATGAAAAAGCACAATTCAAATTCAAAGAAAAATTTGATTTTCCATTTCCATTACTTGCTGATGAGGACAAATCGGTAATTCAAGCCTTTGGAGTTTGGGGTCCAAAAAAGTTTATGGGAAAAGAATACGACGGAATACACAGAACAACTTTCGTAATAGACGAAAATGGAGTAATCGATGAGGTTATTACTGACGTAAAAACTAAAGTTCACGCTTCGCAGATTCTGAAATAAAACAAAAACCTCGTTACTAACTAACGAGGTTTTTTCTATTCTTTATATTCTAGCAAATCGGCTGGTTGACAGTCTAATGCTTTACAAATGGCTTCTAGCGTACTAAAACGAACCGCTTTGGCTTTTCCTGTTTTGAGTATAGAAAGATTGGCTAAGGTCAAATCTACTTTCTCTGAAAGTTCATTTAATGACATTTTTCTTTTAGCCATCATTACGTCGAGGTTCACAATTATTGGCATGGCTTATACAGTTAGTTCGTTTTCTTCTTGAATTTCTATTCCTCTTTTAAAAATTTGAGCAATTATAAAAAGGACAATACTCATAAACAACCATACACCAGCGCCATCTATTTTAAGCAAATTACTATCTGGCATTATAACACCTTTACTTTCAAACCATTCTGCATAGTTCACAGCCCAACTTGAGAATAGTCCAATTCCAAAAGTCAAAAAAGCCAAATTGAAAATGAATTTTCTAACTTCATTACTAAAAGGTTGTAAAAGATTTAATTTTTTATCGTGTATTAATTTTATAATTAAGTAAAACATAATTGCTTTCATAATGCCTACAATCGACATTAGAGAAGTTTCTACTAAAAAATAGCCAGGATCAAATTGAAAAAGCGAAGACAAATCTAAGCCACTCCAAAAATTTTGTGCAATAACTGGATTAAAGAAGAATGCATATATCGCATTAGATAAAACACCTCCAGTGTCTATGCAAATGCCAACAAAGATAAGCCAAGATAAAATGTATAAAACATTTAGTATTTGCTTTGTACTAATTTTGATTTCCATAATTGTTTGTTTTAAAATTATGGTACAAATATAATAAATAATTATTGATAAACAATAAATATTTATTTTTTAACATTTTAATCAAAGCTTTTAGTTATAGAATTGCATTTTTATTTTAGTATTTGCTTTTGATTTCTTACTAAAGATAAACGTTTATTTTTCATTTTTCTCGCAATAGAGCAAAATGGCTGTTAGTGGCAGGTTTTGTTATTTATTGTATATTTATTTTAATTCCAAGCATTTTTATCGTTACTTAATTCTGCTTCTTGAATGACTCCATCCAAATCTTTAAATTTCACATACCACTTAACATTACCTGATTTAAAATAACCTATTACAATTTCATTGCCATTAGGTAAAATATAAGTTCCGAAAGATTCTCCTATAACATTAGTTTTAAAAGGTTCTATACATTTTAAATTAAGTTCAGTTCTGTCAGCCAATGAGTATGTTAAACTTGATAAATCTTCTGAAAATATTAATTTACTTTTGACTTTTTTTGTTTCTTTCTCAATACCGTCTGCCCATACCTTGATATATTTAAAAATATTGTTTTTTGGAATTTCAACTTCTTGAACTTCAGTAGTTTCAACTTGTTGGTCTTGAGATTTTTGAATTTCAGGAATTTCAAATGTTTCTATTTTGTTTTCGTTACTTTCATTTGTCTTATTTGATTTTGCACAGCCAACAAAAATTAAAACAGATAAATATAAAGTTGTTACTGAAAATATCTTTTTTATTTTTCTAATATTGTTTGAATTGTTCATTTTTTATGGTTATTTTGATTATAGTGATTTAACTAGTTTCTTCATTTTTTGTTTGTTACTTTCATTTCAGATTCTATGATTGCCTCTGATGGAACTATTTTACAAAGTTTTTCTATTGAACCAATATTTATTGTTTTTGTTGAATTATTCAAATTTTCAATTATAATTCTAAATTCGTTTTGATGACTGTGTTCTATTTTTTTATCAAATGGTGTTAAATCTATTTTACCAATATTTAGATTTTTGTAATTAACTGAATCCATTTCGTAATTAATTTTTTCAAGTTTTAGTTTTTCTTCTATTCGTTTTAGAAATTCAAATGGTTCTTCAATTACAATTGCCGTATCATAATTTGAATTTTTCATTTTTGAATCAACTTTAAAAATTCCACTTTCATTAAATGCAGATTTGTAAATAGTATACAAACTAAAAGATAAAAAATAATTATCATATTGAGTTATTTTGGAAATAGAATTTGGAATTGGTGTAAAGTTAAAAATTTTGTTTCCTGCATATTCAGCTCTGATGCTTTTTACTTCTGAATTATCAATCCATTCTGCTCCTTCATTATTGTCACCAATTTCTTCATTGTCAGAAGAATTGTAATAAGTTGGAAGATTGAAGAATATTTCTCCATTTATCAACTTTTCTGCGTATTTTTTCTGCGTAAATTTCACAAACATTAAACAGTCATTAAGGTTTCTCATAATTACATTAAGTTATTGAATTCGTCGCATTTTTTAAAATGCTGGGTAATGTATGCAGCTTTGCGTCTGTTGCTGCCGCAAACACTGACTAAACAAATCTACAAAATTTCTTTTGAAAACCAGAATTGTTGACACCTGATTATTCTCCACGAAGACCAAGATAGCAAGCGCAAGCCCAGCAATAGCGCAAAACTGTGGTTAGAGAAAGTTTTATATTTAATTGTCTTTTACTTGGTCGTCAATTAAACTCTTGAACGCACTTAGTTTATTTTCTGCCTTTATCAATTTTTCAATTTCTGGATTTGACAAAAATAGAATTTTTCGACTCTCAGAAGATTCTCTTACAGCTTCAACATATGTATTTTTGGTAATATGCCCAGTTGTGGCAAGTATTCCTAACTCAGATAAACCATTAGTGTTTTTAAGCTTATTTTGAAAAACAATAAAATCGTTTTTATTGACTTTATCTTCGGGTTTGTTTTTACACTCAACTAATATATATTTTCCAAATTTACCAATAAAATTATCTTCAATATCATTACGTATTATAAGGTCAACTTCATTTAATGACTGATCTTTAACCCGTTTTAAAACTTGATTAAAACCAATTGATTGAAACATTAAGCTCATAAAATGTTCAAATCTTTCACCTTTTCTGTAGGTATCTGTTTCATTTTTTGCCTCTGAATAAAACTGTAGTAAAGCGTTATTTATTTCTGAAGGATCTTTTTCTAATTTGTCATAATAGCCGTCAATAGATTTCTTTAATTTGGGTAACCAAATATCAAAATCTTCTTTATCTTGAATATCTATAACCTTTCCAGTTAAAAACAAATCCTTTAAGCGCATAAAATATTCGTCCTTAAATGCTGAGACAATAATTACATTCGCAAATGGATTAACTTCAAATATTTTTTCGGCGAGACCTATTCCATCAGTTGAGAATCCGTCCATTCTAATATCTAAAATAGCTAGAGAAAAAAAACGATTTTCTATTGCATTTTGAATTTCAGATTCAGTATGATAACTTTCAAAAGAAAAATCAGGCATAATTCTGCTTAAACCTTTGGCTAAACCCTCAGATTGTTCCTTTGAATCGTCAATTATTATTATGTTCTTTCTCATTTTTATTTAATATCGGTAAATGTATTAAAAAACTCTTAGTAAAGTTATCATTTTTTTTAAAATTTATTTCAATATTCCCATCAAATAGTTCACATAAATATCTAGCATGATATAATCCAATACCTGAACCACCTGTTGTTGAATAACCAAATTCAAAAATTTTGTCTTTCTCTTTCTCATCAATTTCTTTACCATTATCTGAGATTTCTATCGTTAATTGTCCAGCACTTTCATAAGCAGAAACTTTAATTATTGGATTTTCAACTGATTCTAATGCTTTAATTGAATTGATGAAAATGTTATTAAACATTTGCAACACAGACTGAAAGGGAAGTTCTAAAAATATGCTGTCTTGCGGAAAATCTCTAAAAAGTTCAATTTTATGTGTGTAAAGATCATTTCTTGTTAATAGCTCCACAGCAATAATTAAATTTTTTAAATCAAATTTTTCATCCTTAGAATATGGAACTAATTTTGAAAAGTTATCCATTGTTTCTCGAATAACTTTTAGATTTGTTTTCAAAGATAAAATTTGCTCATCTGTCATTTCATCAGCAGAAGTCGTAGACAATATACTATCCATACTTTGAATTGAATTTTTAATATCGTGTCTGGCAAAATTTCCTAAATATGATATATGGTTATCATGAGAAACAGTAATTGCATCTACTGCTTTTCGAATTTGCAGATATAAATCTCTGTTTTGATCAATTTTTCTAGCTTGAACCTCAGGATTATGTCTTGGTCTGGGAATATACCTCTTTTTTCTAGCCATATTTTTATTTTTTATTCAAATTTATATGTTGTCTTATTATCACTGAAGGGTTAAATTTTTTGCCAACTTGTATATAGACTCAATAAACAAATCTTTACAATTGTTTATAATCGTTTGTAAGCATTTCCATTTGTAAATATAAAAAAAATCCCCAGTTTTGAACTGAGGATTTCTATATTAAGCTTCTTCAAGCACGCGATTTGGATCGTAACCAAATAGCTTATGTTGCTTTATTAATTCGGCTGTACCTTGTGGTAACATTCTTTCCCAACCAGGAATTCCGGTGCTTATCATTCTTAAAACTTCTCTTGAGAATATTTTTAGATTTTCAGCATCATTAACTGGTACATCAACAACTTTTCCGTTGTAAGCGAAGAATTTGTATAATTCTTTCATTCTCGGATGTACTTTCAAGTTTTGTGAAGTAATGATTTCGCCATTTTCTTCCATCGGATACAAGTACACTTTTAAATCTCTGTAGAATAATTTTCCAAAAGCTTCTAGGATTCCACCACTTAAATGTCGGTAGTATTTCTCGTCAAAAATATCAACCAAATTGTTTACTCCCATAACCAATCCCATACGAGCTTTGGTATAACTAGAGAAATATTCAACCACTTTATAATATTCTTGGAAGTTAGAAATCATTACGGTTTGACCTAACGAACAAAGCAATTCGGCTCTATCCATAAAGTCACGTTCGTCAATTTCTCCTTCAGAACGTAAGTTGGAAAGTGTAATTTCAAAAATCACAAACGTATTGTCTTTTTCAACTTTATTTTCTTCCACAAACATTTCAAGAGATTTCTCATACATGTCCATATTTACCTTAGTAACCGGACGGAAACTTCCTCTTAACGCCAAAATGTTTTTCTTGTAAAGAACTGCTGCTGGAAGTATGTTTTTTCCATCTGGACCAAACATCACGGCATCCGTCATTCCATTTTTAACCAATTGTAAACTCATCAAACGATTATCTACATTAGCAAAACGTGGTCCTGAGAAGTTAATAGTATCAATTTCTAATTGGTCTTTGTCTAAATGGTCATACAAATAACGCAATAACTTTTTAGGATCATTGTATTTGTAAAACGCACCATATATTAAATTCACACCAAGAATACCAAGTGTTTCTTGTTGCAAACGCGCGTCAGTTTCTTTAAAACGAATGTGAAGTATAATTTCGTTGTACTCTTCGTCTGGTTCGATTTGGTATTTTATTCCAACCCAACCATGACCTTTAAATTGCTTAGCAAAATCAATAGTTGCCACAGTATTTGCATAACTAAAGAACATTTTGTTAGGATGTTTTTCTCTATCCAAACGTTTTTCAATTAAGTCAACTTCATGCGTAAGCATTTTTTTAAGACGACTTTCTGTTACATAACGACCATCGCCTTCAATACCATAAATGGCATCACTAAAGTCTTTATCGTAAGCCGACATTGCCTTTGCAATAGTTCCAGAAGAACCTCCAGATCTAAAAAAGTGACGAACAGTTTCTTGTCCGGCACCAATTTCAGCGAATGTTCCATAAATATTTTCGTTCAAATTAATTCTAAGCGCTTTGTCTTTTATAGACGGAATTTGCTCAATTACTTTGTCTCCTTTTAACTTAATATTTAGTCCGTTATTTCCCATAATCATTATTATACAATGCAAAGTTACTAAAACGATTGCGGTATTAAACGATAAATAGTTCTATTTTTGTAGAAAATTAACATCTAATACTTTTTTATAAAGAGTATAACAAAAATCGTGCTAAATGAAGGTTTATTTTTTAGGAACAGGAACTTCGCAAGGTATTCCAGTAATTGGAAGTCATCATTCCGTATGTTTGAGTGACGATTTGAAAGATAAACGATTGCGTGTTTCTGTTTGGGTTCATGACGACGAAAACTCCGTAGTCATTGATTGTGGTCCCGATTTTAGACAACAAATGTTGACTTCTAAATGTTCGAAAATTGATGCTATTTTATTCACGCACGAACATTCTGACCACACTGCCGGAATTGATGATATTCGTCCGTTTAATTTCCGACAAGGTGAAATTCCATTTTATGCTCACGAACGTGTAATTAAAAATCTGGAAAAAAGATTTGATTATGTGTTTGAAACGGAGAATAAATATCCAGGAGCTCCATCTGTAAAAGCTATTGAGGTTTCTAATAATAAAGATTTTGTTATAGGTAATTTTAAAGTTACACCAATCGATGCAATGCATGGAAATTTACAAGTTTTTGGTTTCAGGATAAATGATTTTGCTTATTTAACCGATGTAAAAACCATTGCTTCAGAAGAAGTTGAAAAAATAAAAGGTGTGAAAGTGTTGGTTATTAATGCCTTGCGAGAAGAACCACACCATTCACATTTTAGTTTGCAAGATGCATTAGATTTTGTAACTTTGGTACAACCTGAAAAAACTTATTTGACGCACATTAGTCATTTATTAGGTTTTCATGAAGAGGTACAAAAAAGGTTGCCAAAGAATGTTTTTTTGGCTTATGATAATTTAGAAATTTCTATATAATATGAAAAGACAATTGTATTTGTATTTATTTATTTGTTCGGCTTTAATTGCTGCATTTACTTATATGTATTATAACAAGCAAATGGCTCACGAAAAGAGCATTAGTTTATCAAACGAAAAAAGTGCAAAAGACACTATCAATCTTTTAATCAATCAGTTGAGTGATGCTGATAGTTTTTCACTTGAGAAGAATGAATACGCACAAAACTATTTTGAAGGTAAAGATGTAACTAAATTAGTTCCTCAAATTAGAGAGGCATTGTTAGCTTATAATGATAAACCTGAAGGTAATATCTATACTGGTCAAGAAAAATTAGGTGCACAAAAATTCATCATCAATAAAATAAAAATATTAAATCATCGTTGGATAATAGCCAACTATAGCGATGGAACCTATTGGGGCGATGTAATGTTGAAGTATTTCATAGATGAAACCGGAAAGGTAACTTTTCAAGTTATGGATAGCTTTATTTATCCAAAAGAAGAATATTAAATAATATCATATGATTAAAAATATAACCACTTTAGTTCTTTTGTTGATTGTTTTAGTTTCTTGCAAACAGCAAGATGATGCTATTCAAGATGAGACAAAAACTCAACCAAAAGACTCTACAATAGTTGGAGCAGATCAAGATGAAAATGGATGTTTGGCATCTGCTGGATATACTTGGTCTAAATTGAATAAAGAATGTGTTAGAGCATTCACAGGAATTCAATTAAATCCATCGGATGATATTGCTACAGAAGATGTAACGCTTTGTGCTTATGTGCTTTTTAATGATAATGGAGATAAAGCTGAAGTATTTATGCCAGACGAAAAGTCATTCATTTTAACAAGAAGTGCAGAAGGAAAACCATGGATTTTTGAAGATTATCAATTGGTGCCATGGAAAGGTTATGTGCTTAAAAAAGCAGGTGTAACTATTTATTCTGGTGATGGCGAAATTGGTAATAAAGTTACCGGAAGCGATAATCCAGAAGAAGGTGAATAAATTATTACTATAGATTTAAATAAAAAATGGCTCGTTATTAAGAGGGCACTGAAAAAGTCCTTTAAGTAATAAGTATAATAATTTAAGGAGTAGAAAACTTAGTTTTTCTGCTCTTTTTTTTGTATATTTAGCTGTAATTATAGAGTTTTATAGATGTTATTAAAGC
>NZ_JBIISA010000071.1:0-3019 GCF_044341265.1 Flavobacterium sp. | reverse complement strand
CTAAAAATCCGAAAACAACACTAAAAATCAACGCTATAATTGAGATAATTAAAAGTAAATAGGCTAATTTAATATTTATCATAAAAACTAATCCGTTTTATCATTCTCTATTTTACCTAATTTCACGACTTTAATTATAATATAAATTAATAATCCAAGATTTACTGAAAGTCTTAAATAATCAAATTCTTGAGTTTTTAAACTTGTAATTAATCTGCTAGCAAATAAGTAAGTTAAAATAAATAAAACTCCTATATATATGTATACTATTGTTTTGTTGTCTAATTTCATACTTTTAAAATCCTAAATCGCGTTCAATTTCTTCCATTTCTATGATGTCGTTAGCTTCTTGCAAAGAAGGAACAACAATTAACTTTGTTGGGACAGCATTAAAATCAATTCCATCGGCAACAATTACAAATGATTTCTTTCCTTTTTGGTGAGCTTTTGATAAATCAGAAAACAATTTAATATCCTTTAAAGTAACTTCTTTATCATGAGTAATGTCTAGAATTAAATTTTGAGATTTAAAACTATTGTGCTCACGTGTTACTTTTTCAAGAAATAATTTTACATCACCTTGAGTATCCTTTATTATCGTTGTATGTCCTTTTTGATCTACTTTCATATATTCTGAACTTATTTCAGAATCTCATCAATGAGAAACTAAATATTATTTTTTTTTACTGTTTGATTTTACTTGCCAATAAATAAATCACTGCCATTCGAATTGCAACACCATTTTCAACTTGTTCTAAAATAACCGATTGTTGAGAATCTGCTACATCTGAAGTAATTTCAACTCCACGATTTATTGGTCCTGGGTGCATGATTACTATTTCTCTATTTAACGAATCTAATAACGCTTTATCAACACCATATTGTTGTGCATATTCTCTAGTTGATGGAAAGTAATTTACATCCATTCGTTCGTTCTGAACTCGAAGCATATTGGCTACGTCGCACCATTCTAGAGCTTTTCTTAAATTAGGTTCAACAGAAACTCCTAAACTTTCAATATATTTTGGAATTAATGTTTTTGGTCCGCATACTTTAACTTCTGCACCTTGCATTTGTAAGGCATAAATATTTGAAAGTGCTACACGAGAATGCAAGATATCACCTACAATAACCACTTTTTTTCCTGCAACTTCACCTAATTTTTCTCTAATCGAAAAACTATCTAACAAAGCTTGTGTTGGATGTTCATGTGCGCCATCACCAGCATTTACAATACTTGCTTTAACATTTTGAGATAAAAAATAAGCTGCACCAGGATTTGCATGACGCATCACCACCATATCCACCTTCATTGAAAGTATATTGTTTACTGTATCAATTAGTGTTTCTCCTTTTTTAACCGATGATTGTGCTGCTGAAAAACTTATAACGTCTGCTGAAAGTCTTTTCTGAGCTAATTCAAATGATAATTTTGTTCTTGTACTGTTTTCAAAAAAGATGTTAGCAATAGTAATATCTCTCAAAGAAGGTACTTTTTTAATTGGTCGATTGATGACTTCTTTAAAATGGTCAGCCGTTTCAAAAATCAAATCGATGTCTTCTTTTACAAGGTATTTTATTCCTAATAAATGGTTTACACTTAATTCTTTCATTTATATAGTTAGTTGTGTTGTAGTTGTAATTACTTTTTCTAAATCAAATAAACAGCATCTTCTCCATCATTTTCAATCCAGCAAACTTTCACTTTTTCATTATTTATGGCATCTACTTGCCTTCCTCTATAATCGGGTTGAATTGGTAAATGACGACTAAATCTTCTGTCAATTAAAGTCAGAAGTTCTACTTCAGATGGTCTTCCAAACGATTGAATTGCGGTTAATGCTGCATTAATGCTTCTTCCTGTATACAAAACATCATCAATGAAAACCACTTTTTTATTTTCTACTAAAAAATCTATTTGGGTTTTATTGGCTTCTAATGGTTTTTCACCTCGACGAAAATCATCTCTAAAAAATGTTATGTCTAAAAAACCAAGTTGAATGCTTGCTACTTTGTATTCTTGCTCTAAAATTTGCTTAATTCGCTCTGCCAGAAACTTTCCTCTTGGTTGTAAACCTATTAAAACGGTTTCAGAAAAATCAAGATGCTTCTCAATTAACTGACAAGCCAAACGATGTAGAATGATGTTAACTTCTTTTGCAGTGAGTAATATTTTTTGACTCATAATGAAGTGGTTGTTTGGTGTGTAAAAGTAAATAAAATTATTTGAAGCTACTAATTCGTTGCGCATAAAAAATCCCTTTACTACTAGCAAAGGGATTAATTTTATTTCTTTCTCTATTTATTTTGAAATCCAATCTACAATTTCAGCATCTGTAGGAAGTACTTGTGGCGAAACTACTTTTTCTAATTCACCATTTTCATTAATTAAATATTTTTGAAAATTCCATTCTACTTGACTGTCTTGCAAACCATTTCTAGATTTTTGAGTTAAGAATTGATACAATTCACACATATCACTTCCTTTTACAGAAACCTTACTCATCATAGGAAAAGTTACACCATAATTTTTCTGACAAAAAGCACCAATTTCATCATTTGTTCCAGGTTCTTGTTTTCCAAAATTATTGGCAGGAAATCCAACAACTACAAAATTTTTGTCTTTGTATTTTTCATAAATTGCCTCTAAGTCTTTGTACTGAGGAGTCAATCCACATTTAGACGCTGTGTTCACAATTAGTATTTTCTTTCCTTTTAGAGAAGCAAAATCAAATTCATCTCCACTTAAATCTTTAACCTTAAATTGGTAAATGTTTTCTTTATTCATAGTTCCAGTTTTTGCAATCAACTCAGATTTAGCATTCGTTTGTGCTTCGTTTTTACAACTAACAAGCATAAATACGGATAACAATGCTATAAATTTTGTTTTCATAGTTATTTATTTTTTTTATAAAATTACGTAATAAAGTCAGGTGTAGTTCACTTATCAATATATAAATAAATGTTAAATTTTATATTTTATAAAACCATAAGTTGTCACTTTACGTACATAAAATTA
>NZ_JBIISA010000035.1:0-39416 GCF_044341265.1 Flavobacterium sp. | reverse complement strand
AAAGTAAAACGCTTATAACGGATGTATAAAATCCTACTATAAGCGTTTTTTTATTCTCTAAAAAACGGTGCTAATCAAAATAAACGATGTTTTTCAGTGCCCTCGTTTAACCTCGGGATTTTTTTATTTTTGAAGGGATGAACCCAATTATTATGAGAGCAAATTTTAAATCAATTGTGTTGCGAGTTTTGTTATTAGTACTTCCAATTGCATCGATTTTATTATGGTATTTTCTAACCTTTGATGAGCATAAATACTGTACGCCGACCAAACATCTACATGTAGATGGTTTTTTAGGAATTGTTTTTTTAATTATAATTTGGTTTTTTGTATGGCTGTTCATTATTATGATTGAGATGTTGTATAAAAATTTAATTAGAAAAAATAAATAAGATAAATTCCGAGTGTAATGCTCGGGATTTTTTTTGTTTTAGCAAGTTTTGGTTATGTTCCAATAAAAGCCTTCATTTGTTTTATTAAATAAAGAATTAAATTCTTGATTATGAAAATCCAAAACATTTCAAAAAGAGATATTGTTTTTGTTGTAGGTTATATGATTTTTGCAGCTTTATTGGTTGCATATGTTTTTTATGATAAAAAAAATTTCATATCTCCAACCTACAAGGAAATTCCGAATGAAGATAAATCATTACTACTAAATGATGCTTCTTTTTCAGAAAACAATTCGAAGGTAGATTTTGAAAATTCCAAAAATTCTATTGATTATAGTTATCATCCAGTACAGTCAATAAAACAAACTTTTGATACTGAAACTTACAGAAAAGCAAAGGAATATAAAGTCAAATTAAAAGAAATTAATTTAGTTCCAAAATTAGAAGAAGTTAGAATTAATAGAGTTAGAGTGACTCTTCAAGATCATTATGAACTACCAAAAAGTGCTAAATTACTAACTTTAAAGGTACAAGAAATTGACTACCTTGGTAAGAAACTTCATTATCAATTTTCGTTTCATCCTTTTAAAAATTACGAAGATTTTGGTGATGATAATACCTTGACTCTTTTGTCACCACTTGGTACCAATAGTTTATACATAAGAGGTATTGATTTTGATTCAAAAACAGCTACTAAATATTTAAAAATAACAACATTTTGTAGAATATCAATATCAAAAAGAGAATGGTTTTGGCCATTAATGACGCTATTAGCTTTGTCTCCATTTCTTTTTTATTATTTTAGGTTTAAGTTAAATAAACAAAAATATGAGTTTCAACAACAACTAGCTCTTGAACAACAACGCTCAAAAATTACAGCTGATTTACATGATGAAATTGGCTCCTCTTTATCAAGTTTGCAAATTAATAGTGCTGTTGCAAGTTTTTTAATTGAAAAAAATCCAGTGGAAGCTCAAAAAATCCTAGAAAAAATTGAATCTCAATCTGAACATTTATCAGATAAAATTGGAGATATTATTTGGAGTATGAAACCAGGAAAAGAAGAATTTTTAACCTTAACATCAAGAATTAAAAATTTTGCAAATGAAATAGTGGGTTCGACAGATATTAATTATAAAATCAAGATTGATAAAAAAATTGATAAAGTTATAACCGATATTTCTACAAGAAAAAACATTGTATTGTTTGTAAAAGAAGCTACAAACAACGCAGTAAAATATAGTAAAGCAAAACAATTAGCAATTGTGTTACAATTAATAGAAAATCAAGTTACTATTGAAGTTTCAGATGATGGAGTTGGGTTTGATACCTCTATTACGAAAGGAAATGGTTTAGGAAATATGCAAAAAAGAATTGAAGAGTTAAAAGGTCAATTTAGCATAATATCTGAAATAAATTTGGGCACAAAAGTAAAAGCAACAATTCCGATTGTACCCTAATTTAGGGACAAATTTAGATGAGAATATAAAATATCTTTGTACAATGGCAATTAGAGTTTTTATATATGATGACAGTAACGAACGAAGAGATAGTTTGAAGGCATTGTTAATGCTGAATGACCAACTCAAGTTTGTGGGCGAAGCTATGAATTGTGCTACCGTAAATGAAGATATAGAAAACTTTTATCCAGATGTAGTTTTGATGGATATCAATATGCCCGAAGTCAATGGGATTGAAGGTTTGCGAATTATAAAAACCAAGCATCCAGAAGTAAAAGTATTGATGCAAACTGCGTTTGACGATTCAGATAAAATATTTACATGCATTATAAATGGTGCTAGTGGTTATATATTAAAGAAAGATAAACCACAACGAATTCTTCAGGCAATTGAAGAAGTTTATCAAGGCGGAGCTGCCATGAATCCTGGAATAGCTCAAAAAGTATTGGATTATTTTAAACCCAAAGAAATTAATAATCCTTTGTCACCTAAAGAAACACAAGTTTTAGCTCTTTTAGCCGAAGGACTTTCCTATAAAATGGTTGCTGATAAACTAGGTGTTAGTTATGCAACGGTAAACACACATGGTAAACGTATTTACGAAAAACTACATATATCTTCGTTAGGCGAAGCTATTGCTTATTATTACAAAAATCTAAAGCAATAGATTTTTAAATCAAAAATCAACATTTCTCTTTCGTTATTCAAAATCCCTTGTCACTTGATTAAGGGATTTTTTGTTGTAATTAAATCTTAATATTTGTTATGAAATTATTTATGGAAGGCAAAAATCCGTTAAACAACGGTAACAATTTCAGTCGATTAACGGAAGATACTATTGTGTAAATAAATAACCTTTGAAAATAATTTCAAAATAGAGGTAACAAATTTAAAACCCAATTGATATAACAATAATAACATTAAAATTTAAACAAAATGAAAAATCTAAAAACAACAATTTTATCAGCATTTATTGCATTGTGCTGTTTAACAAATGGAAACGCACAAGAAGCCGCAAGAGGAAAAAATAGAGGGAAAGTAGTGACGCCTGGAAGTCAAGGATCAATAGTGGTATTCGGTGGTGGTACTTCAATGCCAAGCAGTGATGGCAAAGACAAAGCTTTTTTGAGCAACTCGACAGCAATCAATGCTGATTTTTTTCTGCCATTAATTAGAAAAGGTTGGGATGGTGGAGGAGCTAGAGACCACGTAAAAGGACATAAAATGGATTTTGGCTTAAACGTAGGTGGAACATACAACTTTGGAGGAAGCGGCGGTTTTGGAACAACTCCAAATCCATTTGTAGTAACTGGACAAACTTCAAGTATGGTTTCTGATAGAGGTCTTGACCCAAGATCTCCAGGTTTCAGAATGGGAGCAGGTCCACAAGCTAATTTTTACTTTGGAAAGTTTATTGTTTCTCCAATGGTTTTAGGAGAATATTTCTCGATGACACAAAAAGAAATGAGCATAGTGCAAACTACTCAATTCAATGGTCAAAGTTATGATTTCAATTTGGCAACGTTACCAGAAACCAAAACAAGTGGTTTTGCAGTAACACCAAAACTAAGATTACATTATATGTTTAACGATCGTTTTGGTCTTTTTGCAGATGCATCTTATACAATGGGACCAAAAATTGAAACAACCATTTCTAAATTAATTCCAAATGGAAATCCGTCACCACAAAGCGGTAGTTACAATATTCAACAATTACAAACTGGCACAATGGTGAAAGGCGAAACAAAATCAACAGCTTATAGTGCTATGGGGTTTAATTTTGGTGTGGTGATTGGATTGGGAGGAAAGGAGGAGCCTAAATCCAAAGAAATCATTATCGAGGACAGACCTGTAGCTGTAAAAAAAACATACAAAAATGTAGCTACTGATGAAGTTATTAGTGTTAGTGCTGACGATATTAAAAAAGGATGGAATGGATTAGCAGATGCAACAGAAGAATTAGAACCAACAACACCTAGCAATGCAAGAACAATAAATAATTGTTGTAATGCAACTGTTACAGGTAGTATTTTATGGGATCCTACAGGTACAGGAACTGCTTCAAGTTTTGTCCCTGCTACACCATCTATGTCAATAAGTACGGCAACTGTTACAGCTGCTGGAGGAGTTATTTTTAATTCAACAATAAATTGTCTTACTTATACAGGTTGTACAGCAACAGTAACTTATAAAGTAAATGGAGTTACTGTAACAGGAAGTCCTGCACCTTGTGGTGTATTTAATATTCCCGCAAGTTATTTTCCAGTAGCAGGTGGTTATACTATTAAAATAATAGGTAATTGTGCAGGTGTAAAATGTAAAGCAAAAAGACTTCAAATTACAATATTTTAAATATTAACTCAATTATTAAATCATGAAAAAATATATAAAATTCTTAGGGATACTATTTAGTATTCTATTAATAAGTTGTGGTTCAGATGATGATCCTGTTGTAACAGCAACTTGCGATAGCACAAATACAGAATTTAAACAATTGTACAATCAAACAGTAGCTTCAACGGTAATAAACAATGATATTGTTAATTATGATAGTGAAATACATTCTTACACTTTTGAAGTTACAACTGCCAAAACGATATGTAGTGTTGGTTATCAAAGTCAACTAGCTTTGAGTGCAGTACCTTATGTTATTGAAATTTGGGATGTAACAACTTCAACTCCGGTCTTGAAAGGTTCAGTATCTTCAACTTTTTCATCAACTGCAACATCTTATGTGTCTTTTTCATCAACAATTCCTTTAACTGTTGGAAATAGTTATATGGTAAAAAGAATTCAAACAAGTTGGGGTACAGATATTTCAAATACAGTTGGAAGAATGGTTTGTACAGTTACAGGAGCGCCATTGTCGGCATTTCCATATACTTTTGGAAGTTTAAAAATTACAGGTTCATCTTTATATCAAAACGCGATTACTCAAACAAATTGGGCAATACCTTACATCGACATTGTTTTTGAATAGATAATAATAAGTTTTGTTTAGGTTAGTTACTAAAAATCCCGAGTGTAGTGCTCGGGATTTTTTTATTTTTTGATTGGAATTTATTTCTTAATCGAACAAGTATTGATTCCTAATAAAGTATATAACGGACAGAAACTTACTAAACTGGTTAAGGCAAATACTGCTGCAATTACTACTGCTACGATTCCTAAAGTTCCAGTAATTGTTCCGTTGTAGAATAAGAAAGCTAACACTGCAGCAACAATCAATCGGATTATTTTATCTGCTGTACCCATATTTTTTTTCATAATTAATAAAGTTTAAAGATTAATATGAAGCAAATTTAATGCGCATAAATCACCTATGCAGTGACTTAAGTCACAAGTCTAAAATTTCTATGGTTGTAGCACTTTGTTTTACTTTTCCTTCGAGTTCTAATTTCTTAATAATTCTACTGATTACCTCTCTTGCAGTGCCCAATTCGCTGGCAATTTGGCGGTGTGAAATTTTTAAAGGATTGTTTTGTGTAACCGCAACTTTTTCTTTTAAATAGTCTAAAACACGCTTATCTAGTTTTTCAAAAAGAAGTGAATTTATAGTGTCAAGTAAATCGGAATAACGTAAGTTATATTGCAAAAAGAAAAGCGAATTGAAGTCTGGAAATTGTTTGGTCCATTTGCTAAGTTTTTCTGCCGGAATTAAAAGCAAGTGTGAATCTTCTTCCGTTACAGCGTAAATCTTACTTGGTTGGTTGTTGATTCCAGCTGAAAACGACATGATGCAACTTTCATTGGGTTGAATGTAATAGAGGAGAAGTTCTTTGTCTTCGTGTTTGGTATAAACCTTTAAAACGCCTTTTAAAACTAACGGAATTACCTTGATAAACTGACCTTCACGAAGTAATTCAGTGTCTTTTGGAACTTCTTTTTCTAAAGCGTGCTGAACTATTTCTGAAATCAATTCAGCATTAAAATGTGGAAATTGTTGTTTTATTTGAACAGCTAAATCCATTGCTTAGTCCTTTTTATTCTTACCGTTTTTGTATTGTACTTTCTCTACAATTTCAACTTTTTTTACTGGCTTTTTTGCAGCAAATTTAAGTTTAGCAGCAGGTTTTTTCTTGAAATCACCTGGTTTAAACTCTTTTTTCGGAGCTGCTCCTTCTGGTTTTTTAAATTCTTTTGGTTGCGCTTCTTTTTTGTGAATTGCAATGACATCCATAGGATTCTTCGGATTTTCTTTTGTTCCACGTAAGTGAATTACCAATCCGTTTAGGAAATTACGCAATACTTGATCGCCACATTCCATAAATTTTGGATGGTCTTCACTTCTAAAAAAGTTACCAATTTCACCTTTCGACATTCTGAAATCTACTAGCTTTAAGATTTCTTCTATTTGGTCGTCACGAAGCATTAATGCTACACGTAGTTTTTTGAAAATATCGTTGTTGTTCATTCTTGTATTGTTTAATTTTGTTTAATGTGGTTTAATTTTGTTTAAAGAGTAACCAAGTTAAACAACTTTAAACTCTTAAACTTTTTTAAACCCTTTAGAAAAGCCAAAGGTACGCTTTTTTGAAACCTTCACGCCATAATTTTTCGTTGTGTTGTCCACCTTTTACAATAATTTTTTTGTTCAGCATTTTACATTCACAGCGTTTTGTATTGACTTGGACTTCCATATTGTTTAAATCGCGAACCATATCTTCGTCACCTTCGTTATCGCCACAGAGGAAATAGATTTTGGTTTTGAATGTTTTCGTTTGTTCCATTAGTTCGAAAATTTCTTTTCTGTTGAACCAAAAAGAAGGCGAGAAGCAACCTACTTTTCCAAAGACTTTAGGATATTTTAATGCGCCATAAAACGAAACCAATCCACCAAGTGAGCTTCCGAAAAGTGCTGTATTGTTGGCATTGGTTTTGGTTCTGTAGGTTTTGTCAACATAAGGTTTTAATGTTTGAACAATAAAATCTAAATAATTATCGGCATTGCCTCCACCATATTTTTCATGTTTGAATGGTGTTAATTCTTCCATTCGTTTTTCGTTGCCGTGTTCGATTCCGATGACGATTACTTGTGCCGAAATGCTGTCTAAAGTTTCATCAACATTCCATTCACCAACGTAGGATGTTTTGGCATCAAATAGGTTTTGTCCATCGTGCATGTAAATGACAGGATATTTTTTCTTTGAATTACTATCATAGTCTTTTGGTAAATACACCCAAATTTTCTTGGTTGTTTTTAATTGTGGTGCTTCTATTGAAAAAGTAGAAACTTGCTTGCTAGCAGTGCTTTCTTGCGCATTTGTGCTACAAAAAAGGATTCCAAATAAAAGGGTTAAAATGAATTTCAAGCGAATTAATTTTTAGAATTTAACAATTAATTATATTTTAGCTAAAAATAATCATTTTGATGAACACTAAGGAACAAAAATTAAGTTTATTAGCAGACATGATTGCGTTTGCAATTGTAGATGGCGAATTGCACGAAAGAGAATACATGTTTCTTTCGATAATTGCAGTAGAACTTGGCGTAAACAAAGATGAGTTGAAACAACTTTTTCATCAAGAAAATCGTAGTGAAATCATCAAGAGTGAGTTTGAACGCATTCAACAGTTTTATAGATTAGCGCTTTTGATGCATTGCGATGGCATTTTGCACGAAAGAGAACAAATCAAAATACACGAAATTGGCATCAATATGGGATTAAATCCGTTTGCTATGAAACGCGTTTTAAAAGCTATGGAACAATCACCAACACGAATGGTTTCACCAGATTATTTACTAGAAGTTTTTCAAGAGCAGTTGAATTAAACTCTAAAAATGGCGAGTAGCCATAAACAGCTTTTTAACGTTTTGCGGCTTCAAGAAGTGGCGATGAACCAAGACCAAGCCTTTACAAATATAACCAAAAAAATAAATTAAAAACCTTTTCGATTTCTGATAAATCCCATGCCTCGCTATTTCTTGAAACGGCTGTTATCTCAACTATAAAACTGCAAGTACTCATTTGCACCTAAAGTGTTGTATTTATTGACTTTAAAGAATTTGAAAATGCAATTCTAAGCATAAAAAAGCATCAAAATACTTGTTTTGTTGTACCAATTGTTGTACTTTAGTACTCTGTTGCACTGGAATGAAAGCCCAATAAAATCAATACTTTCACTCGTTTGCATCGCTTTACAAATATAGTATAACATTTCTTATTTCAAAATTTTATGGCATCTATTAAATTAATTCTACGCACCAATCAGAAAGACCAAACAGGTCACAGTCCTTTGTACATTCGAATTATAAAAGACAGAAAAACGAAATTTATCACTGCTGGAGTCAAACTCAAAGAAAGCGAGTGGGATGAACTAAAGCAGAAAGTAAAAAAGAACCATCCAAACAGCGCGAGGATGAATGCCAACTTATCCCAAAAAATTGCAGATGCTGAAGGTCAAGTTGCCGATATGGAAAGAAAAGTAAAAACCGTATCAATTAAAAAACTTAAAGAAGCCATCAAGGGTAAAGAAGTACCTAATTTTTTCACATACTCAAGAAAGCATTGCGAGAGAATTAAAGGTAATGTATCAATTTCAACCTATAAAACCTATGGAGTATATTTAGATAAATTTGAAAAATGGGTAGGAACAACGGATGTTTACTTTGATGATATTACGGTTTCATTATTGTTGGATTATCTTGGTTATATGAGCAATGAATTAAAAAACGGAAATACAACACAACGTTATTCAATTATGATTTTGGCTATTATGTTCAAAGAAGCTATAAAGGAAGAAATCATTCCAGATTACATGTACCCATTCAATAAACTGAAACTCAAAAAAGATGCAAGTAAAAGACAATTTTTAAAGAAAGAGCAGTTTGAGGCTATCGGCAGTTTTAAGCTCAAAGAAAAAACTAAAGCTTGCATTTATCGCGATATGTTTATTTTTTCAATTTACGCAGGCGGATTACGTTTTAGCGATGTTTTAGAAATACAACACAAACATTTCAACGAAGAAGAAAGAAGAATTAAAAAAGTAATTCGTAAAACAGGAAGAGTACACCAGTTTAAAATCGGTCAATTGGCTTTGGATATCATTCACAAATACAAAAACAAAAAAACAACACCAGATGATTTTATCTTTCCAGTTGTAACCAATAAGGATCTATTTTTTTCAAATGAAGAATTCCGTTATACTTTTTCAGAAAGTATCAATAAAGCAGCTAATTTTCAAATCAAAAGAATTGCAAAAAAATTAGAAATTACAACCAATGTTTCTTTTCATATTAGCCGACATACTTTTGCTACTAATGCTTTGAATAATGGTATGAGAATAGAACACGTTAGTAAGCTAATGGACCACAATGACATCAGCACAACCCAGATTTATGCAAAGATTATCAACGAAGAATTAGACAATGCAGTTGACAAATATATCCATTAAACAATTTTAACATTTAGATAATATATTGCACTTATTTGCGTTAGTAGTTGCGTAAATTATTTATTTCCAAATCTTTATTGAAATGTTAATAAATTATTTTAAAATCCTTCAAAAAAGGATTTTTTTTTATTTCTAAATTAGCACAATTGTATTTGAATTTTTATTCAAAAATCTAGTTGATTGGTAGTTGAAGTTGAAAGGAAAGTTAGGTTTTATTATAGAAAAATAAAGATTTAAGCCAATAAAATGATTTTATTATAAAACCGAACCAAACCAATATTTTTGAACCCAAACAATGCTAATATAAAAATTGCTCCATTCCCGGAGTATGTGACAGTGACAAGCTCACAGTCAGTCAACCCATTGTTTGATATTATCATTGACGAAAATGTAACTTTAGAAAACTATTGCAAAGCTTTATTGAATAAGGTTTTCGAGCTTCCACAATCCAAATTCCAAGCATTTATAAACTATCAGACTGACATCATACAAGATGAATTAAGATGGCTGAATAAGTTTGAAAAACTCATTTCACTTAACGAAGAATTATTCATTTCAAGCACTTGCCTTAGTCGTTACAATAAAATGTACCACTATATCGAAAAGAAACGAGAAGAAGTGCAATCTTTGAGAGTAAGTGCTGCAAAAAAAGCAACACCAAAACGCTTAATAAATGCAGAAGCTGAAGACAGACATTTTTCATTCCATGAAGTAAAAGATCATATTGAAAAAATAAATGATTTCAATGAAAAGTTAATCTATTTAACAGAAGAAATCTTTGAATATAAACAAGCTGAAATAATATCAAAAAACAGCAAGTTGATGGATTATGATTATCAATGCACTCAACTCATTGAAAAGTTACAAACCATTCGTAAAATGAAATCTGAATTTGAGAAAGAAAAAGAACTTACAGAAAACAATTCTGGTTCTGGTGCTGCTCAACATTTAAAACTTCAAATAAATGGTCCAATTAATATTTTAACTAATGCTTTCAAACAAATGATGGTGAACGTTAAGCCAAACGGAACACCTTACATCCAATATAAAATCAAAGATGTGGCTCAATTTATCTGCGATAATTTTGTAGATGAAAACGGTCAACCTATTTCTCAAGCCACCATTCAGACCTATCTTTCACCAAATCGCACTGACAAAGACCCAAATAGCGATATGAAAGTTAGATTTTAATCAATAGTGTGTTTTTTACTTTCCTTTATTCATAAGTCCTGACAAACTTTTTAGTCCGATAAGACCAAAAAGAACTAATCGGACTTTTTTCTTTTTCTTCCATTTGCACCATAACTTTTAAAAATTAAAAAAAATGGAAGCAATTATCATCACCAAAGACCAATTCAGCGATTTAATGTCAAAATTAGACACAATCCAAAGTCAACTAAATTCTAAAGCCGACCCAAAGAAAGAAACCTTTTTAGACAATCAAGAATTCCTGTTACTAATGAAAATCTCAAAACGTACAGCTCAAACCTGGAGAGACGAAGGCAAAATTTCATTCAGTCAAGTAGGAAGTAAAATCTACTACAAGCTTTCAGACGTTGAAAAATTGCTTCAAGAACATTACAACAAATCCTTCAAAAGTAAATAGTATGAAAAAGTGCAACGGAACCTGTGAGGCTTGCGACTGTGAGCTTCACAAAAAGTAAAAAACTAATTACTATTCACTAATCACTAATCACTCAAAAATGGTAACTATTTTCAAAAACTTCAACGAAGTTGTAGAACACAAAACAATACCAATGATTTTGGAGGAAATCAAAACAGGTAAGTACAAACACGCGATAATTTATTTGCGTAAATCACTATCTGAAAATAAGATGGAAGCATACGAAAAAGCTAAAAAATCACTTCCAGCTTTTACGCCTTCAGGAAAATTTGTTGGTGGTAGAAAAATGAATTTTTTGGAAGATTATTCCAATATCATCATTTTAGATATCGATAAATTACAACCAGAACAACTAGCAACAGTCAATCATTCAGCAAGACATTGCGAGTTCACTTATGCTTGTTTCATTAGTCCTTCAGGAAACGGATTAAAGATTTTAGTAAAAGTAAGCAGCACAAAAGCCGAACACAAAGAAACCTTTTTAGCTATCCAGGATCATTATGAAAAATTACTAAATCTAGAAATAGACAAATCCGGAAAAGACATAACAAGATTATGTTTTTACTCATGGGATGAAAATCTTTTCATTAATGAAAACTCAAAGATATTTGAAATCGAAACGCCACAACCAAGTCAAACTGAGCTTGTCGAAGTTCCAAAACTGAAAACTGCGACTGTGACTGCGACTGATTCCGAAGCCATCTACAACCACTGCATAAAATTCACCGAAAAAAAAGTGCAATTTGTGAATGGTAGCCGAAACGTATTCGTACATCAACTTGCCTGTAACCTAAACCGAAAAGGGATTTCATTACAAGAAGCATTAAGTTTTATTTTAACTGATTTTGGTTATGATGAAAAAGAAGTAACACAAACAATCAATAGTGCCTACGGAAATGTGCACGAATTCGGTAAAAATGAAAAAGTAGAAGCTCCAAAGAAACCAAAACCAAAATCTGATTTTTCAATAACAGATACAACTGAAGACGACGACGAAGACAAATCAAAACCAACTCAAATAGACCGTTTAGAGCTATTTTTATCCACGAGATATGTATTTCGTCATAACATAGTTTCAGGTAAGTTAGAGTTCCAATATTTCGGTAAAAAGAAATGGAATGTAATGAATGACTTTATAGAAAATTCAATGTTACGCGAATGTTTAAAAGGAAGAATTAAAACAAACCTTTCTTCATTAAGAAACTTGCTTTATTCTGATTTCTGTCAGCTCTTTAATCCATTTGAAGATTACTTCTATAATTTGCCTACTTATGATGAAAAAACCGATTACATAACAGAATTAGCCAACACAATAACAACAACAAAACAAGACCTTTGGCAGCAATGTTTTAAGAAATGGATTGTAGCAATGGTAGGTTGTGTTTTAGATGAAAAGATAATCAATCACACTGTTATTGTCTTCAGTGGCAAACAAGGTTTAGGAAAAACAACTTGGGTGGAGAAGTTGGTCCCAAAACAATTAAAAGAATACCTGTTTTCAGGAACTATAAACCCAAATAATAAAGATACTTTAGTACAATTGGCTGAATGTATGTTGATTAATTTGGACGAATTAGAAAACTTAAACCGTTCTGAAATTGGCAGCTTAAAAGAGATCATTACAAAAACTCAAATAAGAATGCGTAAAGCATACGGACATAACAACGAAACAATGCCAAGACGCGCATCATTTGCAGGAAGTGTTAACACAGCTCAATTCTTAAACGATAGTACAGGAAGCAGAAGATTTCTCTGTTTTGAGTTAGAAGGCATCCAATACCAACACGAAGTAAATATTGATGATGTTTTTTCGCAAGCTTTGTATTTATTCAAAAGTGGATTCAGACATTGGTTCGACCAGGAAGAAATCAAAAACATAACCGAAAACAATGAACAATACCAACTAAGAAGCCCTGAAGAAGAATTACTTTTAACATGGTTTGAACCTTGCGAAAAAGAAAAGGCAAATGCATTCTTAAACGCTTCTCAAATAGCAACAAAACTAGCAGAAAAGGCAAAAATTAACATCAATGATGGAACTATAAACAAACTTGGAAAAGCATTAAAAAAACACAACTTCACAAGACTAAAGAAAAACGGAATATTTGTATATGCCTTAATCGAAAACACTTACGAAGATGTAGATTTTAGAAACAAAATTGTTGATGAAAATTGAACCTATACTAACAAAAAGAATCTGTGGCTAAAATAATTTTTTAGCCATTTTTTATTCTTAAAACCTAACACCTACCACCTAACACCCAAAACCTTTATTTTGCATCATTTTCATAGGGTAAGCAGGGTAACCAAAAAATAACACAAACATTTTTAATTTTTTTTCAATTCAAACTTTCGGGTAACATTAGAACAATTTACAGCAATTCAATAAAATAATTAGTTTTGTTTGCACCCGAAAAGCCATATAAATCAGTTTTTTTCAAACTAAAAAAATAAAATATCTTTTTTCCAAAAATAGGGTACCAACGTTACCCTATTTTTTTTTGCACTATTTTTCTTCTTTTTACATCCTTTTACGGTTTTCCACATTTTTGTTTCATTTCCTTTGTTTAGATTTGTCTTTTTACATTTTTAAAATAAAATATAACTTAATGAATATAATAGATACCAAGTCCGTTGGCAAAATCATTTTAAATGAAAATACACCTGAAAGAGAGCATAGATTTGAGCATTATTTAATACCTTATTATCAACGTGGTTACAGATGGGACATTGAAAACGTAGAAGCATTACTAGATGATATTCATAATTTTATTAAATCAAGAGAGGAAAATTATTGTTTGCAACCAATTGTTGTTGTGCCTAATGTTGATGAGAACGGTCATAATATTTGGGAAGTTATTGATGGTCAACAAAGATTGATAACAATGTATATAATTTTTCAGTATTTAAATAAACCTCGATATTCCATTTTCTTTGGTCAAAGAGCAAAAAGTACATCTTTTTTAAAAGATTTAAATGATAATACTTTTAATCACGATAATCCTGATTTCCATTTTATGAGCCAAGCTTATGAAATAGTCAAAGGTTGGTTTGAAAAGAAAACTAGAAATGATGTGGGTTATATTGATGATTTTTATAGTTCAATTACAAAGAAAGTTCAAGTTATTTGGTACCAAATTGAAGAATTAATTTCATTCGAAGACGAAGAAGGACATAATGAAATTGAAAGTAAAAAAATAGATATTTTCAATAGATTAAATATTGGTAAAATCCCATTAACTGATGCGGAGTTGATTAGGGCATTACTACTTTCAAAAATAAAGCATGGATTATCTGAGAGAGAATCAATTATGCGTCAATCTGAAATATCAAATGAATGGCATCAAATTGAAACGGATTTACGAACTGATGAAATTTGGTATTTTTTAAATAATAAAACAAAAGAAAATACTTCTTCAGCAATAGAATTGATTTTTAAATTAATAGCAGAAAATAATTCGAAAAAGTATTCAACATATTTATGGTTTGAGAAACAGATACGAGGAGAAAATGAAGACGAAGAGCAAAGAAGAGCCTATCAATTGTGGAATCAAACTAAAGAATATTATTATAAAATAAAATATTGGTATAATAAAAATGAACTTTTCCACTACATAGGATATTTATTGGCTATTAATACTAATAATGAAGCTACATTAAGACATATTTTTAAAAATGCTAACTGTGCAAAGTCAACTTTTATTGATTGGGCTGAAGATGAAGTTAGATTAAGCTTGAAAGGAATCGATTTAAATCAATTGAGCTATGAAAAAAATAAGCAAGAACTTCATAAGATATTTTTACTACACAATGTATTAACTGTTAAGAATTTAAATAGTTCTCAGAAAATTAAGTTTCCATTTTATTTGTACAAACAGGTCAATGCTGATTCAGGTTGGAGTATTGAACATATTCATGCCCAACAGTCCCAACAAATGAAAGAAGAGAAGGCAATTAGAAATTGGTTAAAGGAAACTTATAAGGCAATTGAAAATATTTCTACTGTCGAAAGAGAATATATTTTAACAGATGATAATGGTGCTGTATCAAGTAATATAGAAATTATTGATTTAGATAAAAATTTAAAAAATCAGATTAAACAATTTATTGATTCAGAAAAGATTAATGTTGATGAGTTTAATATTTTAAAAAATGAATTGATTAGAATTTTTGAATCTAATTCAATTCATGAGTTAGATAACTTAGCATTACTTTCAAAGAAAGATAATTCGTCTCTTAATAATTCGATTTTTCCTGTAAAACGTAATAAAATAATTCAGTTAGAAAAGGAAGGAAAGTTTATTCCACCGACAACTAGAAATGTTTTTTTGAAGTTTTATAGTAATTCTGACCAGCAACCATTTTATTGGAGTAACGCTGACAAGAAAGGTTACTTTTCAAGTATTAAAGAAGTTGTTGAACCATTTTTAAGTTAATTAATCATTTATGAGCACTAAACATACATTTTGGACTTTATCCAATAAATACGATAAAATTGAAGTCCCAATTATTCAGCGAGACTATGCACAAGGGAGAGAAACAGCTGAAGTAATAAGACTAAGGAATAAATTCATAAATGAATTTTTGATTGAATCATTATTAAGTGGTGATAAAATTGAATTAGATTTTGTTTATGGTTCTATACTACTTGAAAAAAAAGAAGATGAATCACGAAATATTTTTATACCGCTTGACGGGCAGCAACGGCTTACAACTTTGTTTTTGTTGCACTTTTTTATTGCATTAAAAGAAAAACGAATAGATGAAATAAGAAATACTTTATCAAAGTTCACTTATGAAACAAGACCTTCCGCACATGATTTTTGTACAAATCTTATAGAAAAATTTAGTACTCAAAATTTGCAAAATATTAAATTCGAAATTAAAAATTCTGAATGGTATAGTGAACTATGGGATAATGATCAAACGGTTTCGGGAATGCTAAATATGTTAGATACTTTTTCGAAAAATGAAAATCTTTCTAATTCTAAAATTAATTTACTTGATAGATTAATTGATGTTGAAGTACAACTTATTTCTTTTTACTTTATTCCTTTAGAAAATTTTGGTTTAACAGAAAATCTCTACATAAGAATGAATGCTCGTGGAAAAATGTTAACTGACTTTGAAAATTTTAAATCAGAATTTTTTAAGATTATAAATTACAATCAGGATTTATTAGAGAGTGTAAAAGATAAAATTGAATATAAATGGGTTGATAACTTATGGTCTTATAGAATTTCCGATAGTTATGTTATTGATGAACCATTTATGCAATTTTTAAGCTTTATAACTGAAATGTTATATTTTAAAAATGCAGAATTTAGAGCAACAAATTATGAGAATGACTTTTTAGATTTTAAACTTTTAAAGAGGATCTACTCTGACGAGAAAAATCTTCTATTTTTAATATTTGCACTTGATTTTATTAAGCATATAAATGAAGAAAATAAACATAATATTCTTTGGAAGCAAAACACAACTTTAAAAGATATTCTAAAAGATATGTTAGTTGGCAAAGGCGATACTAATGAAATGTTTATTCTCTTTTCAAGTATTAATTATTTTTTCAATAAGAAGGATGAAAGCAATCATAACGACTTTATTAGAGTAGTCAGAAATCTTATAAATAATACAAAAGATAATTCTCGACGTGAGTGGCCAAGATTATTAAATTCAATTAATAATTTAATAGCTGATGAAAATGTTTACCAAGTATTACTAAGAATAAACGATTCAAAAGATTTAATTGGTTTTGAGGTAGAACAAAGACATGAAGAAATTTTTAAAGCTAAACTCATTGATTACGATTTGAATGTAAAAAAATCGCTATTTGCAGCAGAAGATGTTGAAAATTTTTCAGGTAACATATCAAATTTAATTATTAGTAATTATGCAATTAAAAAATCTGATTTTGAGGAGTTTAATTTAGATGATTTAGAAGTTGATAATTTCAATCTTGATAATTTCAATTCAACTTTTGAAGCATATAAAGAAGTTTCTAAGAATGATTTTAATTTGATATGGGGTGATTTATTAGTAACAACTTTGTATTATCAAACCCATGATTCTAGGTTATTATTTCACGGAGATTACAAAAAAAGATTTGAGGTTATTTGGTTTGCAAAAGAATTTTCAAAAGTCTGTAAAAAAGAAAGTTTAAATGAATACTTAATTAATATTCAGAAGCAATTCATATTAAATTTATCAAAAACTAATACACATTTTGAAGAAATTAGAGAATCAAATAAACAATTATATTTGTACTACATAATGCATATACAAATTTATGGTAAAGAATATAAAACATTCTTTAAAAATGGTTATAATTTTGGTTGGTTAGCCAAAGTAGCAAAATATAAAACTTTGTTCACAAAAGGAATAGTCAACTGCCAATACTTTCCAAATTCAAATCCTATTTACCAGACATACAAAGAACAATTCAGATATAATTTGGGACTGAATCAAAAAAATGCTTTAGATGAGGAAATAATTGGTGTAGGAAACAAAAGAGAACCTTTTGCTCTGTTAATTGAATGGGCTAAAAGTTAGTATAATAATTTCTTAAGAAACACGGACTATTAAGTTTGCAAAAACTCAAATAAATCCGTGTTTTTATATTGCTTTTTATATACAAATAGCTTTTCTTTATTAATTTCCTAAAATATTTCTGCACTATTTTTCCTTAATTTTCCTCATTTTACGGTTTTCCTCATTTTTATATCAATACCTTTTTTGTATGTTTGTAGATTATGCTATTTTTTTTATTAGTATCAACTCATAGCAAGCTAATATGAACAAGAAATTACTCTCTGAAGCCGACATAAAAGAAAAGTTCATAACACCTGCAATTATTAAATCAGGTTGGGATGAGCATACACAAATTATTAGAGAGTATTCAATTACTGCCGGTCGTATTTGGGTAAAAGGAAAATTGACTGCTCGCGGCAAAAAACTTTTTGCAGACTATGTACTCTATATCTCGGGAATTCCAATCGCTATTATTGAAGCCAAAGACAATAATCATTCACTAAATTCAGGAATACAACAAGCGCTCAAATATTCTAACCTAATGGATATTCCATTTGTTTTTAGCAGTAATGGTGATGGCTTTTATTTTCATGATAAAACAATTACAGATGGTGATATTGAAAAGACTTTGAGTTTAGATGATTTTCCATCTTCAGATTTTCTTTGGGAAAAATACAAAGTATTCAAAGGCATACAAACAGAAAGTGAAGAGAAAATTATTTTACAAGATTATTTTTCAGACAGCAATAGAAAACCAAGATACTATCAACAAATTGCAATTAATAGAACTATTGAGGCAGTTGCAAAAGGTCAACAACGTATTTTACTTGTAATGGCAACAGGAACAGGTAAAACATATACAGCTTTTCAAATTGCTTACAGGTTATTCAAAAGTAAAAGTAAACGTAAAATACTCTTTTTAGCAGATAGAACTTCATTAGTTGACCAAACACTAAGAGGTGATTTCCGTCATTTCAAAGATGCAATGACAGTTATTAAAAAGAAAGTCATAAACGTTGACGGAAAAGATGTTCTTGTATCTAATAACAAAAGAGGGATTGATAATGCTGATAAAGCTTTCGATATATTTTTAGGATTGTATCAAGGATTAAGTAATTCCGATCCCGAAGTTCCAGATGCATTCAAAGACTTTTCTCCTGATTATTTCGATTTAATAATTGTTGATGAGTGCCACAGAGGAAGTGCAAAAGAAGATAGCAAGTGGCGTGCAATTTTAGAGTATTTTAAATCAGCTACTCACATTGGATTGACAGCAACTCCTAAAGAAACTAAAGAAGTTTCAAATATCGAATATTTTAAAGAACCTATTTACACGTATTCATTAAAACAAGGTATAGATGATGGCTTTTTAGCACCATACAAAGTTGTAAAAGTAACATTAGATATTGATGCAGAAGGATGGAGACCTCCACAAGGGTTTACTGATAAGGATGGAAATCCTTTGGAAGATAGAATTTACAATACTAAAGATTTTGATAAAAATATTGTAGTTGAAAACAGAAGAAAGTTAGTAGCCAATAAAATCACAGAATTTTTAAAGCTTACCAATCGATTTGACAAGACAATTTTATTTTGTGTAGATATAGAACACGCAGAAGGAATGCGGGCAGCTTTAGCAAATGCAAATGCTGACTTAGTAAGAGAAAACAACAAATATGTAATGCAAATTACAGGCGATAATGAAGAAGGCAAACGAGAGTTAGATAATTTTATAAATCCAAGCGAGAAATATCCTGTCATAGCAGTTACTTCAAAGTTAATGACAACAGGAGTAGATGCTCAAACTTGTAAATTAATAGTGTTAGACAGCAACATTGGTTCAATAACAGAATTTAAACAAATCATTGGTAGAGGAACAAGGATAAACGAAGAGTATGGAAAAACTTTTTTTACCATATTAGATTTTAGAAATGTAACCAATCATTTTGCTGACCCTGATTTTGATGGAGAACCAGTTTCTATTATTGAAATTGATGGTGATGGTCCAATTGACTTACCTGAACCAAATGAGCCAGTTATAATTGACGATCCTGAATATCCTGAACCTGATTATCCAGAACCACCAGATCCAGACGTTGTTAATGAACCAAAAACGAAATACATAAAAAAAGTTATTCAAGGTGTTGATGTAAATATTATAAATGAAAGAATTCAATATCTTGGAGCCGATGGCAAAATAATAACCGAAAGTTTAATTGATTACACAAAAAATAGCATTGAAAGTCAATACAAAACTTTAGATAATTTCTTGTCTGCATGGAATAATGCAGATAAAAAGAAAGTTATTATTGAAGAGTTAGAAGATAAAGGAATTTTCTTTGATGCTTTGAAAGATGAAGTTGGTAAACAATTTGACCCTTTCGATTTAATTTGTCACGTTGCTTTTGACATGCCAGCTTTGTCAAGAAAAGACAGGGCAGACAATGTGAAAAAGAGAAATTATTTTGCTAAATATTCAGAAAAAGCACAAGCAGTTTTATCTAATTTATTAGACAAATATGCTGATGATGGATTGCTAACGATAGAAAGTGTGGAAGTATTAAAACTAAAACCTATAAATGAATTAGGAACTCCTTTGGAATTAATAAAAGCTTTTGGTGGTAAACCTCAATACGAATTAGCAATTAAAGAACTTGAACAAGAATTATATAAAAAAGCATAAAAAATGGATAAATGCGTAATTGATTTACTCAGTGCAGTAACACAAGTAAATCGTAGATATTTTAATGCTGTAGGAACACGGCAGGACCAAACACAATATCCACAAGTAACAGAAAATTCATTTTCAGCTGAATTATATCACAGATTTAGTAATCTGATGGAATTAAATATTAATATGACATACTATGATAATCTTTTCTTTCAATTTGATATCACCAAAATGGCTTATGGGATAAGACCTGATTTAGTTTTACATGAAGCTCAAGAAAATAGAAATAATCAAAAAATGTTCGTTGAGGTTAAAACTGATTCAAATGCAGATTTAACAGATGATTTTAATAAATTAATTAATGCGACTGATAACTATTTAAATTTTGAAAATGTAGTTATGATAACGGTGAATAGAAAATATGGAGAGTTGTTAAATTTAGTTAGACAACATCATGGGTTTTTTAATTTGGAAGATAGTAGAAAAGATAGAATATATTTTATCAACGTTGATACTACAAATGATAAACCCCAATACGATATATTTTCACTCAGATATAATAGAAAATTAAATAGAAACTAACAATAATGGCAAACGTAGGTGCGGTAATAAGCAGTATTAGAAATATAATGCGTCAAGATAGAGGTATATCAGGCGACGCACAACGATTAGAGCAACTCGGGTGGATGCTTTTCTTAAAAATTATTGATGATAAAGACCAAGAATTAGAAATTATAAAAGACAACTATGTTTCCGTAATTCCAACAAAATTTCAGTGGCGCAATTGGGCTTCAAATTCTGAGGGTATAACAGGAGACGAATTATTAGAATTTATTGATAGTAATTCAGAAAATAATAAAGGTTTATTTGCTTCACTCAAAAACTTAACAAGCAATACTAATCCCGAGCGTGCAGCTATTGTAAAAGAAGTTTTTGATGGTTCAAACAATTATATGAAATCAGGTTATGAATTGCGAAAAGTAATTAATAAACTCAATGAAATTGATTTCAATAATTCTGACGACAAACATATTTTCGGAAACATTTACGAAAGTATTTTGCAAGAATTACGTGATGCAGGAAACAAAGGAGAATATTACACACCTAGAGCGGTCACGCAGTTAATGACACAAATGACCAATCCACAATTAGGTGAAAAAGTTTTAGATCCATCGGCAGGAACAGGAGGATTCTTAACAGCAGCTATTGACCACGTTAGAGAAAACTATGTAAAAACGGTTGACGATGAGCATATACTTCAAAAAAGTATAACGGGTTGGGAACTAAAACCAGTTGCTTATGTATTAGGGTTAACCAATTTGATATTACACGAAATGGAAGTGCCAGACTATCATTACATCGATAGTTTGAAAAAAGAATATAATGCTATTGGCAATAAAGACCGTGTGAATGTCATCCTAGCAAATCCGCCATTTGGTGCAAGTATTGCTGATGGTGTCGAAACCAACTTTCCAGCAACATATCGCTGTAAAGAAAGTGCCGATTTGTTTGTTATTTTAATGCTTCAATTACTTAAAAATAACGGTCGCGCAGCAATTGTATTACCTGATGGCTCAATCACAGGTGAAGGTGTTAAAGCTCGTATTCGTGAAAAATTATTAACGGATTGTAATTTACATACTATCATACGTTTACCTCAAAGTACATTCTTTCCTGCTACTGTTGCTACTAATTTATTATTCTTTCAAAAAGGAAGTCCTACAAAGGATATTTGGTATTACAGACATGAATTACCTGTTGGACAAAAAAGTTACTCAAAAAAGAAAGTAATACAATTTGAAGAATTTCAACCGATTATTGATTGGTGGAACGATCGAAAAGAAAGTGAAGTTTCTTGGAAAGTAAGTTTAAAAGACCTTAACAATTGGGATTTAGATATAAAAAATCCTAATAAAGTTGAAGAAATAATAGAATACAACAGAGCTGAAATAATTGAAAAAATGACCAAAAGCCAAGATAGAATTAATCAACTTTTAAAAGAATTAAGTCTATGATTTTATCATTCAAGTTCATTCCTTTAACCTTTTTGAGTGATGAAAACGAGATTAAAAAACAAATCCGTAATACTATCATTCTCAAGTATTTTTTTGAAAGGAATTCTGAAACAGTGCATTTAGAAGATTTAATTACAGGTACTCAATATGGGTATAATGCTTCTGCACTAGTGCATGGAAGAAATAAGTTTTTAAGAATAAGTGACATAACAGATGGAAAAGTAAATTGGGAAACAGTACCATATTGTAACTGTACTGATGAAGAAACCTATTTATTATTTCCAAATGATATTTTAATTGCAAGAACAGGTGGAACAACAGGAAAAAGTTTTTTGATTTCCAAACCACCAGCTTTGTCTATTTATGCAGGCTATCTCATCCGTATTAGAGCAAACGAAGATACGAATTCAAACTACTTGAATCTTTTTCTAAATAGCTATGTCTATTGGTCACAAATTGTATCTCTCAACGAGGATAATTTCAGGCCAAGTGTAAATGCTAATAAACTTAAAAAATTAATTCTCCCTAAATGTGATAAAACAATTCAAGATGATGCAGTTAGGATTTCCAATGGAGAATTAGTTAAAGGTTATGATGAATTACATCTATTGATAGAAGATACGCTATTGAAATATGATAAGTTAAAAGAAATTCAATTTGAAAAGAATAATCAATTTGAATTGCAAAAAGCACTTAAACAATCAATTTTTTCCGAAGCAATAAATGGTAAATTGACAACTAAATGGCGTGATGTAAACACAAGTATAGAAGATGCTTCAAAACTTTTTGAACGTATTAAAAAAGAGAAGCTACAACTAATAAAAGAGAAAAAACTTAAAAGAGAAAAAAAACTTCTTCCAGTTGATAAGCACGATACTCCTTTTGACTTACCAGTTAATTGGGTTTGGTGCAGACTAGGAGAAGTTATAATAAATGCTGACAATTTAAATATTCATAATGAACTAAAATCAAATGAACTAATTAATTATGTTGATATTGATGCTATTGACAATAAAAAGAATATTGTAAGGGATTCAAAATTATTACCTGTAAATCAATTGTCTTCACGAGCTAGAAGAGTATTGAAAAAAGGAAACATTTTATATTCATTAGTTCGACCATATTTACATAATTTAGCAATTATAGAAGATGAGAAACCGAACTATATTGGTTCGACAGGTTTTGCTGTTTTCGATTGTTTGTTTATTGAGAATAAATATATTTTTTGGCTTTTACTTTCGAAATATATTGAAGATAGATTTTTAGAATTCATGGATGGTTTTAATTCTCCTAGTATTACCCACGAACAATTCAGGAGTACATTAATTCCTTTACCTCCAATTGACGAGCAAAAAATTATTATCAAAAGAGTAGAATCTTTAATAGAAAATTGTCAATTTTTAGATTCAGAAATTGCATTGAGTGAACAACTGTCTAAGAAACTAATGCGAGCAGTTTTAAAAGATGCATTTGAAGTTGAAAATATTATGACTTTGGACTCCTTGTTTGAAGATATTAATTACAATTTGTATGTAGCAATGATTCACAAACAAATTGAAAACCGTTTAAAAATCAATTATGGCGAGGTAGCTACACAAAAAACAGTTTTTAACATTAATGCTTTTACAGACCAAAAAATACCTTATAATTTCATAAACTCAAATCACGGTACTTTTTCACCACAGCTAAAAGAAGATTTAAGTAAGAATAGTTATTTAGCGAAAGACAGAAAAGGAAGTGGCGAAGTGTTTATTATAAACCCATCAAAACAAAAAGAAGTTTTAGACGCATTGTCAAATCCAAAAAACAAATCTTTTGTAAGAGCTGTAAATGAAGTTTTAGACATATACGAATTACCATTTATAAATAAAGAAACTGACAAAATTGAATTGCTAAATACTGTAGCAAAACTAATTATTGATACTAAATCAACGGATTTAGAAATTATTTATGCCGGCATGCAAAAATGGGAAATTAAACAAAACGGTTTCAAAACCAAAGCTGAAAAGTTCTCAAAGCCGCTTACTAAAAAAATGATTGCTTTAATTGAGAATTTAGGATTAGTAAATAAGTTAAAAAAGTTTGTAAATTAAATATAAGTGAATTAGAGGAGGAGCCGGAGAATACGTTTTATGGTATAGAGCAATCTAACGCAACATTAAACGCTGTTGTGTCAGTCGAATTTCAGATATGCAAGTTAATGTTGAATAAATATTTCCTAAGCAATCTGTTATCCCCAGCGCTGTGAACAACAGATTGCTTAGGGATAATATAGCTGTTATGTTCTTATAAATAGCTGATGCTTTCATAGTGTTAGATTTAATTTGTAAAGATATAATAATAATTACCCGACTTGAAGGAGCGATGTTTAGGCATCAATAACGCATGTATTCTTCACCTTTTGTAACAAATTGGTAAAAGCACTGCTTCGTCGTCGACCTCCTCTTTTTTCACTTTAATAATAAAATATGGCTGTCAACAAATTAGTAAAAAAGGAAAAGGATTGGTTTAAGCTAAAACGCTATCCACATATAGGTTATCCTTTGTTGGCTAAAGACCGCCATGTATGGATAGAACCATACGTTACAAATCCATTAAAAGTAGCAGCTCATAATTTTCTTCCTTTAATTCATAAAAAAAGTAAGGTTAGAAAATTCCGAAAAGAGTATTGCGACAAAACAGGTGAACTTCTATTTACTTCTAAAAATGGTAAAAAAATAGTTAGAAACGCTACAAAACCAAAAGAACGAGAATTATACTATGCAGGTCATTTAGATGCACTAGTGTATAGTTATTACGCTGAATTATTGACTAAAGAATATGAAAAGATTCTTTCTCATAAAAACTTAACTGATGTTGTTACAGCTTACAGAAAAATACCTGTGAAAGTGGGTTCAAAAAAGCACAAATGTAATATTGACTTTGCAGTTGATGTGTTTAAATCAATAAATGAATATCCACAAGACAATTTTGTAGCAATAGCTTTTGACATAAAAGGTTTTTTTGACAATCTAAATCACAAATTATTACGGGAACAATGGAAAAAGGTTTTAGGATTTACAACCGAACCTTTACCTGATGATCATTTCAATGTGTTCAGAAACATTACAAGATTCAGTTACATTGATTTAGTTGATATTTTCCAAGAATTTCAAAATCAAATTTTTGTAAAAGCTTCAGCTAATGGAAATCCAACAATAACAAGAAAGAGAGTTTCTAAAATCAAATACCTAAAAAAAGCAGAAGCAATTGCTTTTTGTACAAAGGAGGAATATTTATCAAAAAGAAAAGGTCTTGTCAAAAAACAAAGATTCATTAAAGACGAAGCAGAAAATACGGTTACAAAAAATTTTGGAATTCCACAAGGTTCTCCAATAAGTGCGGTGTTAGCAAATATTTATATGCTTGATTTTGATTATGAAATAAACAAATATCTTGAAAGTATTGGTGGTGTTTACCGCAGGTATTCTGATGATATGGTAGCAATTTGTCCATTAAATAAAAAAGACGAGGTAATTAAGGAGTTTGCAGAAAAAATTAAAAATAGTTGTTTAACCATTCAAGATAAAAAAACACAAATTTTTCATTTTGAAAGAAATGCAAGGGTTTTGAAATGCGGTCAGGAATTTCCAAATGGGATAAACTACAATAAAAACTTCATCTATTTAGGGTTAGAATTTGATGGTGTTGATGCGAAAATAAAATCGGCAAGTATCTCAGGATATTACCGAAAAATGAAACGCACCATCAAAAGAGGAAAATATTTTTCAAATAAGCCACTAAATAAATATTCAGGTGAATTATTCAAAGCAAGACTTCTAAAGAGGTTTTCATACAAAGGAGCAGATAGAAGAAACAAATATCTTTGGAACGCATCTAAGTCTTATTTTGAGATAACACAGCATTTTGATTGGGGTAATTTTATTTCTTATGCAAAAAAAGCACAGAAAATTAAGTTTCCAAACAAGATAAAATCGCAAACTAAAAGACATTGGAATAAGTTAGAAAAACTACTAAAAACATAATTTTTAAGCCAAATAGTAATGAGTTTAGAAATACTACATAACAGAGCAGAGCACACACACGAGAATGAGCAATTCAGAAGATGTGCATTAGAATTGCAAACTATTTTTTCTCAAAGAAATTGGGATGGTTTATTTATTGGTAATCCGTTCAACGATAATTATCATAGGTTTAGAGCAGATGCTATTTTATGCTATAATCACGGTTTAATTTTAATAGATTTTAAAGATTATCAGGGTACTATTAATCTACCTCCAAATGATGAAGAGTTTCAAAATACAAAGTGGTATTCAGAAAGTAGTAAAGATAAAAGCAGAATCGAAATAAAAGCAGGTTCACGGTTCATTAATCCTTTTAGGCAGTTAAAGGCATATCGTGAAGCTTTTTATGAAATTATAGAAAAGAATATTTATCTAAATGGTAGTGTTAAAGCTTCAAAGGTTGCAATAGCAAATATTTTTTCAGGTCCAGTAGAAGTTGTAAACAATATACCAGGAAGTTTAAGATATTATAAGTTAGTACAAGAATCAGAATTGACTACTTTTTTGTATGATTTTGCAAGTGAGAATAAGTTTTCTCAAGAAGTTGCAAATGCTTTAAAAGTAGTTTTTCCAGCAAATAAATGGGAAGAAGTTAACATACAAAATCCTGTAATTACAAAAGAAGAAAACATACAAGAAATTGAAAAAGAAGTAGAAATTGAATTGTCTAATTTTTTACAAGATGAAAATAGCGGTGTTTTTGTTTTAGAATCTATGGAGGTTAAAAGTCGCGATAATTGGATGAAATATCTAATTACAGAAGCTACCAACTTTGGAATCCCACAAATAGAACTTTGGGCACATTCAGCAAGAATTTGCAAGAAGATTACAGATAGAACAAGAGTCCAAACAGATAGTATTTATAAAGCTATTTATGGTGGAAATAACCAAACTAGTATTGAAGAGGAGGAAGAAAAAGAAGACAATGCAGAATCAAAACTGCTTGAAATAATTCCAATAAAATCAAATGAATATATTGACGAAAAAGCATTAATAATTATTCATGAAGCCCATCTTGTAAACAGAAGTTTAAACCAGTCCGAATTACTACGTTTTGGTAGTGGCAGATTATTAGAGGATATTTTTAAGTTTTTAAACCTTGAAAAAAACAATAGAAAAGTTATATGTATTGGTGATCCATATTCATTGTCATTTGGTAAAAATGAAGATGCAGCTATAAATACTAACACTTTATCAGAACTTTTTGAAGGTGGTATTAAGCATTATAGAAATCCTATAGAAGTGACAAAAACTAATGGTATTTCTAACATGCGCTATTCAATTGCAAATAGCATTGAAAATACTCTTTTTAACCAATTACATTACAATTGGAATGAAGATAACTTAATCCAAATTAGTAAACCTGAAATTGGTAATAAATTAAAACATTGGTTCAGCCAACCTAAACTTTCTGAACCTAAAGAAGCGGTTTTGATGTACTCTAAAAAAGACGCAAAAACCACTAATTTATGGATAAAGAACAATTGTTTAAACAATGGTCAATCTTTGGCTAAAGGAGATTTATTAGTTGCAAATAATAATGTTACAATTCCAGATGATACAGGATTTAACCAACCTAAAAAAGTGATTAATGGGATGTATTTTTTATTAAATGAAATAAAAGAGCCTAAAAACGTTTCACAGCCAATCAGTCAATCACCTTTACCAATTAATTTAAACTTCATCAATATTAATGTGAAGTGTTTGAGTTTGCCAGGAACTCCAGACACTGATATATGGATTTTAGAAAATTATTTCATTAGTGATGATGGACTTTCAAATAATGAAAAGATAGCTTTTCGAGTTTTTGTAAATAAAAGACTAAGTGATTTTAAGAATAAATTTCCTTTCAATTCAAGCGAGGAATTTAGAAATTTAAAACAAGATGCCGACTACATTAACTTAACTGATAATGAAAAAGAAGCTTTAGAAATTATTGCTAATGAATACAATTTACCTTCAGATAAAAAGACAAAAATCAGTACTACTGATAAAGTAAGGAAAATAATATTACCTCGTTATTACTCTAAATTCAACAGAAGACTTTCAAATCTTTTAAGAGAAAAAGATGCTTTAGTAAATGCAGTATTAATAAATTATGGTTGGGCTTTAACAGTTCACAAAGGATTAGGTTCTGCATTCAATGAAACAATTATTAACGCTGATCAAGGCGAAAGTAAAGGAATCAACAATGCTGAATATTTTAGATGGTTATATACAGCAATTACAACAACAGAAGATTGCGCTTACATAGTTAATCCAAAGGAAATTAATCCATTCCAAAATTGTGAATTTAAAGACGAATCAAATAATACGATTCAAAATAATAATGCAACGAATACTTTTTTAAGATTTCAAAACTATGAGTTTAAACATATTGGCTCTGAAAAATTAGAAGGTATTACCAATGAAAATGTAATTGGAACAATTGATTTACTTACAAAACAATTGGAATTAAAAGGTTATGTACTTGAAAGTGTTCAAAAAAAATCAGATTATTTAACTAAAATCATTTTTTCTATTCCTCAAGCTACTGACAAAAAATGTATCTTAAATATTGATAATAAAGGAGAAAAAGACAAATTTGCTGTAAGCAATGTAAGAATTGATAAGTTAGAAAATGATGATAGTATCATAATTGAAAAACTGATTAAAAATTTATTTACTTCGGACATAAATCAAATTCAAGACAACTCTTTGGAAGGTATAAATGACTTTAGAAAAGAAATTTATTCAAAATGGTTCAGTACATTAAAAGATAATAATTTCAATCTTAAATTAGAGAAAAGCCACAACAATCACGATATTTTTATAGCTGCTAATAGCACGGATAAAATAAAATTTCAAGTTTGGTATGGTACCAGTGTTTCTCAAAAAACGAAAGGTTTTATTAATTCAATAATTGTAACTGAAAAATCAAATGATGATTTAGCAAACAATTTAAAATCTTGGTTGTTATAATGGACAGTAGAACAGTTTTTGAATTACGAAGAGAAGGAAAGATACAAGAAGCTTTGAATATGGCTTTACAATTGTATCAAATTGACCCTGATGAAGCTTGGAATCAAAACGCATTAGCATGGCCATTAATTGACCTTTGTAAAGCGGCTTTAACCCAAAACAATTTAACAGAAGCCCAAAAATATTTTAATCAATTAGTAGCAATTAATTTTACTAATATTGATGATATAATTACAAGTCAAATTGCATTTTTAAAACCTAAAATTGACAGTAATTATTCAAAAATTCAAGAAGCCGAGAATTTAAGCAGAAATGGAAATCATAAATTAGCTTTGAGTAACATGAAAGCTATGTTTTCAAATAATCAGTTACTTGAAATTCATCATGAAGCGTATGGTTGGGTAATTTATCGATATATTAAAGCTGAAGAAAAAAACAGTTCAATTAAAGAATTAAAATCTTTAATGATGGATTATATAAATCTTTCCAATGAAAGACCATCAATGCTACATTCGACAATTTTAAATTTCGCATTAGGTTTTTCTAAAGACCAATCCGACTTTAATCTGTATAATTTCTTTTTACTTTGGGATCCATCTAAATTAAGAAGAGAAGATACAATGGAAAGTCATAATAATGGTACGACATATCCATCTTTAATTTCAAGAGTATTAAGAGAATTTATAGATAAAAAAACACAAATTGATAGCAAAATCTTATTTGAAAAAATACCATTTATCTCACCAGTAAAAATTGTAGAATTATTACGCGAACCTTATTATTGGAAACTATATAGTGCAGATAACGAAAATAGAAAAGCGGACCTTTGGAAAATATTTGAAGAATATAATTCACTTTTTCAGAATCAAAATGGTTCAGATATACATTCAAAAATATTGAACTCAGCCTTATTTTCAATGAAAGAAAATGAAGAATGGCGTTTTTTGAATTTCTTTGAAAATTGGAATCCGGATAATTTTATTGAAAGTGATTGGAGAGAGGTTAAAAAAGACGATAAGATTTATCCTCCAATGGCTATAAAAGCTATTAAAAAAGCTTTTGATTTAATTAAAGTTGGTACTGCTTATAATAATTTGGATAAGATTGTAAATGCTTATAAAATAGGGGTGACAAAATTTCCAAAAGATATTTGGTTGAAGCGTGAGTACGCTACATTACTAGCAAGAAATAATGAAGCTGAAGAGTCAATCAAAATATATAAAAATTTAGTGCTTGAAATAGGTGATCAAGCTTATGTTTGGCATGAGTTTGCATTATTGTTTTCAGTGGAGGAAGTAGATTTGTCAATTGGAATGTTGTCTAAAGCGATAAAGCTACAAAAAGATGAAAACTTTTTAGGAAGCACAAGATTAGATTTAGCAGAAAAATTAATTAAGAAAAATAAATTAGAAGAAGCCTTGGTAGAGCTAAATAAATACCAGGAATATAAAAGTGCTAATAATAAAAATGTATCTGATAAATTCAATGAGTTAGCTGTATTTACTAAGGGCATCCAAACTCATAATAAAGACAATTTAGAATTATATAATGAATTTATTATTGTAGCAGAAAATTTTGCATATCAAGATATTTCGTGGACAGAATTAGTTTTTGTTGAAAAGTGGAAAAACGATAAAAACAAAGAAAAATTAAGTTTTACTGATGGTAATAATTTAAGTTTATCAATAAATGCTAATCGTTTTCCAATTTTAAAGGACTTGCAAGTTGGTCATGTTGTTAAGTTCAAACTTCATAATAAGTTAGTAGAAGATAAAATTAAATTACATCAATTTAAACAGGAGTATTATCCTTTATTAGTCGAAATTTCAGATAAGCCTAAATGGAGTTGTTTAGAAGATATAATTGCAGTTGTAGATTATATTAATGTTGAAAAAAATATTGTGCATGCAATTTCAAGTGATAATAAAGAAGTGTTTTTTCCAATGGAAAACTTATCCTTGATTAAAGGCGATTTTATTAGTGCAAAGAAACTTCAAAAGAAAGTTAGAGAAGAAATAAGGATTGACTTAAAAAACATTACAAAAGTCAATAAAGAAGATGTTCTTAATAATTTCATTTCTCTTCTAGCTGTAATAGATAGTATTAATATAGAAAAGCAGTTATTCCATTATGTAGTAAATAATAGAATTCATGGGGTAATTAGATTTGAAGAAACCGAACTAAGACCTATTGAGGGTGAATTTATTCAACTTAGATTAGTTCATAAATTAGACAAAAAACACAATAAGTTAATGTTTAAAGCTATTGAAATTAAGCCAACAGATGAAATTACGACTACTTTAAGAAAAGACATTTCAGGTCTATTAAAACTTAAATTTAAACAGTATGGCAAAACCATAGATTGGGAAGATTTAGATTATGGTGATGAAAATCGTTTAACTCCTTCATTTGGTTTTATAGGAGATTATTATGTCCCAAAAGAAATTATTGAAAACACTAAAATTGGTGGAAATTGTGATGTAGATGCGAAAGTGGTTTTTTCAGGTGACAAATGGAAGGTTTATGAGCTAAAAAAGAAAATTGTAAATTAAATTCTTCAGAACGTTTTTAAAATAAAGCTTAAATAAATATATTAATATAAAAATGGGAAATGTAATAGAAACTAAATGTAAATCTTGTGGTTTTTCAAACGAATTTAGTTACGGTGGAGGAAGATTTAGTTATAAAACCAATTGTCCAGTTCCTGCAATTAATAAGGAAACCTTAGAATTTGAAAACATAAACTATTTAGAACACAAGAATTCAGATAAGTATCTCTTCTACACTGATGATGTATTAAAAGGAAATAATTATGATAATAACACAATAAATAATTTTGATCTAAAATTAAATACGGTCAATAATTATTGTCCAAGTTGTAAAGAAAAGGCACTAGACTTTAGGATAACTATGTTTGTAGATTAATTATTAAAATTATCTACCATTCTAATGTAAAATTAGATAGTAGCCTTTATATTTTGTTTACCTAAAAAGTATATTTTTGTTAATTATTACAAAATTTCACTTATAAGTGAAATATTTATTTACCTTTGTACACCTTTTTAAAGAAATGAATTGCGAGATAGTAAAATTAGAAGAGTTTAGTGGTAATGAAGCTTCAGTATATTCTATTTATATTGAGGAAGAGGAAATGACTTTATACGACAGATTTATTATTGAAAATAAAGCGCAATTTTTAACTGAGATAACAGATATTAATAAAAGACTTATCAATATTGGTAAAATTGGTGCGAAAGAAAATTTCTTTAAACTTAACGAAGGTAACCCAAGTGATGGTGTATGCGCTTTATATGATAATCCAAATTCTAATTTACGACTGTATTGTATAAGATATGGTACAAGTATTGTATTAATAGGAGGCGGTGGTCACAAACCAAAATCAATAAGTGCATTACAGGAGGATAAAAAACTAACTGAGGAAAATTATTTTCTTAGAGAGTTATCAAAAGAAATCAAACAAAGAATGTTAGATAAAGAATTAAAATTCACTACCGATTATTTAGATTTTGAAGGAGATATTAACTTTAATTTTAATGATGATGAATAACAAACCTAGAACATACAAAAGCCCTATACTTTCAGAACTTATTGAAAACATTTCTCAAGAAGAACTGGAGAAAACGGAAAGCAAAATGCGTCTTGCTGTAAAAATTGCTGATGCAATTAAAGCTAAAGGGTATGGAAAAACTGAATTTGCAAAAAAAATTAAGAAAAACAATTCCGAAATAAGCAAATGGTTAAGTGGTACTCACAATTTTACACACGACACTCTAATTCTTTTACAAAAAGAACTAGATATCAATTTAGTTAATTCCGAAATAATCGAGAAAATTGAGATTAAAGACATTCATATTGTTGCTGAAACGACAAGTACTTCAAAGAGTAATTTTAATTTATCAGCAATATTTAATTTCAAAAAACCTGATTATATAAGCACATACTCACTTTCTGCAATTTAATTATGGAACAAGAAAAAAATATCAGCTTTAGATTAAAAAATATAGAATTTTTACAATCAAGTTTATCCGCTATTGATTACGCTATTGGTATGGATACCATTTTCAAATTCAATATCAACATAGAGCATTTGGTAAACATTAATGAAAATTGCATTGCAATAAAGCCTAACGTAGAAATATTTACAGAAGATAATGCTTTCATTTTGGGAAAACTTTCATCAAGTTTAATTTTTGAATTTGAAAACTTAGCAAGTTTTGTCGTTGACAAAGAAGTTAAATTACCATCAGACATCATTATTGCAATAAACTCAATTTCGATTTCTACAATTCGTGGCATAATGTTTTCTACATTTAAAGGAACTTATTTACACAATGCCTTTTTACCTGTAATAGATCCTAAGGCATTTAATATTGAAAAATAGTTTTAAAATTATTTTAAATAATGATTGTACCAGTAATGCTTCCCATTAGAACAGCTTACTGGTCTTTTTTTTAAAATAAAGTAGAGAAATTTCATTATCTCATTCAGCTGCACAAAAATCGCTCCTAGTCCAAGTATTCCTAGCATCAATTCTTTGTTTGTTTCATTTCGCTAATTTCCTTTTTTAAGTAACAAATTGTATCTTTAATTGTAATTTTTAAATAGTTATTACATATGGAAACAATTGAACTATCAAGAAAGCAATTATATGATTTGGTTTGGTCTACACCAATTTCAAAATTGACATTACAGTATGCACTTTCGAACGAAGGTATTAAAAAAATTTGCAAACAATTTGAAATTCCAATGCCACAAAATGGTCATTGGCTAAAACTCAAATACAATAAAAAAGTTAAAATAGAGAAACTAAATCCTGTTTTTGGAGGTATTGATAAAATTGTTATGACATTAAGAGAAGAAGGAAACACTATCAATGTTGACCAAACTCCATTAACCATAAGAACCAAAGAAATTGAGAATGATTCCAACGCTCCTTTGACAGTTCCTGAAACTATAACAAAGCCAGATATACTTACTATTCAAACAAAGGATTATTGGAAAGGTAAAATAAAATTCAATTCTTATCGTGAGGATAATAGAATTGTCTATCCCATAAGAGTTGGAAAAGATTGTGAAAAAAGAGCATTACTTTTTATGGATAGTTTTACAAAATTATTACGATATAGAGGACATACTTGGAGTAAAGAATATAACTATATTGGTGTTTTAATAGATACTGTTTTCATTGAAATCGATTTAAGAGAAGCTTCAAAGAGAATTCCTCCAACAACAAAATATGGCTCTTCGCAATACATTCCAACGGGAGAGTTCATTATTAAAATGGGGAAATACTCTGGTGAAAGAGAATGGCGTGATGGCAAAACCAAAGTTGAAGAAATGTTAGCAAAAATAATGGCTAAGCTTGAAATCTATGCAGCTGAAGAAAAAATCCAGAAAGAAAGAAATCGTATTTGGCACTTAAACTATCAAGCAGAATTAAAAAGGAAGGAAGAAATAAAACAACTAAAAAACGAAGAGGTCGAAAAATTCAATAAACTCGTAAAATTATCGGAACAATACAATAAATCACTTCTAATTAGGAAATACATTGAAGCAAAAAAAGAGAAAGCACAAAACGAAAATACTCTAGACCAAGAAACACAAGAATGGATAAATTGGGCAAATGATAAAGCAGATTGGTTAGATCCATTAATCAACAAACCTGATGATATATTGGACAATTAACTCAATTAACTAAGCTAGACATTTAGCTTTCATAGGACACTCCTTCCCAACGCTCTAAAAAAAAATTACTGTCATGGTTATTGGTGCAATAACACGTACGCTTCGCAACTCATGCCAGTAATTTTTTTTCCCCAAGCTTCTTTACATAATGTGGCATTATAGGGCATTAAAAGCGTAGTTATTGTTTTTTTGGTTTTTCAATGCCCTATAATAACATTATGTAAAAAAGCCGCGCACCCAACGCGCAAGGCAGCGGCTCCAGGACAACTTTTTTTATTGCTTCCTCGCACCAGCCTGCAATAAAAAAGACCGTCCTTCACCGCTGCCACTACCAATCGGCAGTGTGTGTTTTTAAATCTTTTTTTGAATTTTTAGTTAGTGTTTTATCTGTTAGGTTTTGGGCTTTTATTTTATATACTTTGTGGTGATATAGGATAGTTTTTTCATTGACTTTGTAAGTGTGTAAAAATGCTTAACAACATTTGATTTTAAAAACAACTTCAAGGAATAAGCATTTTTATACACCCACAAAATCAAAAAGGGACAGCAAGAGTATTATTTTTTATTTGCCAGAACAATCCCAATAAATTGGTTTCACGATGGCCTGATGCCTTATCGTTTCAATCATACTTCGTAGTAATTGAACTATTTGATATTAAAGATATATCAGGCATCAATCCATCATAAAACCAATCAGAACATCCCAATAAGCAATTAAAAAATAATACACTTGCTCGCGCTACTGCCATTCCGCACTCGGTAGTATAATGCATTGTTTTTTGAAGATGCTTTCCATTTTCAAATCAAATATTCTTCTAATTTACAAATCTGGCTTACAATAGACTCACAAAGCATCCTCAAAAAACAAACCCACTAAAGAGTATTAAATTTTAAAACAGGATAAAAGCATTGTAGTTGATTTGCATATGGATATTTATCCTGTTTTAAAATTCAATACCCTTTAGAAGACGACCTGATTTCAAAACAAAATCCCAATAAATACAACTTCTTCCGATTCAAATCCGATTACATAACAACTATGATTGGATATTTCAAAAAAAAATAAATAAAAAAAAGGAAGCAAAGATAAGTTCCAGGTTTACAAAAAATCAAGTTCAAGCCCTACGGGTTTCGGATAAAATCTCCACCTTGACAGGTAGTATTTTACCCGAAAAACTTGCTTTTTTGAAACCTTCCACTAGACGAATGGCTTTCTTTTTTTTTTTTTTTTCTTTTGAAAAAATTTAATGGGCGGAGCGTAGCGAGGCACACCTGCTTTTCAAAAGAAAATCTAAGGAAAATTGAAAATATAATCAATTTTTAAAAGCCGAAGCCATGCTGAAATTTATCATTAAAACCCACAGAAAAGACACTATTTACACAAAACCGCATTTATTCCTACTTAACAAAGGGATGAACAGCGGAAAGCCACAAAAAGAGCCATTTACAAACAGTTTCGTTATCATTTTTGAAAACGAATCTGATTTTGATACCATAAATTTAACTGCTTATGCACTTTGGAAAACAAAATTTTGGCATCAATTCCTTAAAGGTTCAGTAATCCCATTTTTGAGCTTACAAGACATTAGAAAGGAATTTTCAATGAAAGTTAATCAAGAGATAAAAGACCACGAAGAACACGTTAAAAGCGTTCAAGCATTAAAGCTTTTGGAACAAAGCGAAAAACGTTTCCATGAAAATCTAAATCTTATAAACGATATGCGCAGAGTAATTCTACACCGCTACTGCAACCGATGATTTGATTTTGAAAAGAATTGAATCTACTTTTTTGCACTTTGTAAGCTATTTGAGTGCAACATAAAAGCAATATAAACGCACCGCTTAAATAAATCGGATAAAAACGATGCAAAGCATAGTTAAGCAAGGTTATAAACTAAAAAAGCTCCGTTTTACGGAGCTTAATTTAGTTACTGAAGCAATTCTTTTTTATTATTCTACTTTTTCTTCAGGTGCAATTTTCGGTTCTTCTTCCGATTTTACTCCAGTTTGTGCAACTGCTGAAACAACAGTTCCACCAAGTAACAAATAACCTGCTGCGGTTACAATTCCAGCAGGTAAAGCAACAGGAGAAGCTAATATTGCACCACCAACAGAAGCTAAAGTGATTCCGATGGTTCTTAATACTTTGAACCATTTTGGTGTTGGAGCTTTCACACGCTCAACAACACTCATATTTTTATTTTTCATTGTCTTGATTTTTAAAAATTGAAATTTCTAATGTTTGAACTCGTTTTTCTAGGTATTCTACTTTATGGTTTAATAAATCATTGCCACTTTTGAACTCGGTTTTAATGATTAAAGCCATAGTTTTTACTTCAACCAAATCTTTCTCCATTCTTTTGAAATCGGTGTGTAATTGCTTGATAAAATAAGCCACAACCGAAAGCAGAACACTAATTAGAGAGCCAAAAAGCACCGTGATATTATTTATATTTTCCATTGCGAGCTGATTTTAAAATTGAAAATTATTTTCAATTACGATTTTGTTTGAAGTGCTTTTGGCCAGGTTAACCAATTTCGGATATACCATTTTGTAAGCTGCAACACTTTGAGTAACTACATATTCACCTTCAGTAAAAGTGAAACCAAAACCACAAAGCGGACATCCAGCAGTTTCTTTGATGGTGTTTCCAGTGTGGATATAAACAAAACTAAAATTTGGAATTCCGGTAATTTCAATCATTCCTTGATGAAGTTTTCCAAATGCTTTTTTGTAGTTTACATTTTTTGCACCTTGAGTATTTAATTTTAAAGTAAAAGCTCCAGATGGGATGGCAGTTTGTGTTGGAACCTTTTCAGCTCTGATTTTATCTTCTAACAAATAGCATTGAAAAATATCATTGATATACAACTGACTTAACGTGCTATTTTTGCCCTGTGCTATTCTTATTATTTTGCTTTTCATTGGATGAATAGATTTGAAGTTAAATAAAAAATTCCTCACTTTTGGTGAGGAATCTTTAGGATTTTCTTTTAGAAAACGTCCTCAACTTTTAAGCAGTTGCCACTTGCAAACAAGTAGTAATTTGCTCCAACTTGTTGATAGAATTCTATTCCGATACATTGCAATACTGAAGTATTTGCAGTTGGTACAGCAGCATTTGGTAATGTTGCTGTAATTGTTGTAAGAGGAACAGGACTAAACAAATCCAAATACCCAGAATATTGAATGTTGTTTACTTCATTCAATGCTGCATCCATTGGATCATAGCTGTTTGTGGTTGCATTGTATTCAAAATCACTTACAACTGTTAAAGCTGTAATTAATCTGAAATGCGTTGCACCTGAAGGAGCATTAACCAAATTCAATGGATTAAATGCAGGAACCACAAAATCACCTGTTTCTCTGTCAACTCCATGAGTTACAGAAAATGGTGCATTGAAAATACCATTGAAAGAAACGTTTTTGTCAAATTCAAAACCTTTAAGGTAATTTCTTTGTGTTGAGATTTCGATTTTACGATAACCTCTCGCTTCTGTTTGGTCTTCAAGGTTGATTTTCTTCATAATAGAAGTTAATCTTCCAGTTACTTGGCTGTCTGCCATTTGTTTCATCAATTGAGATAATCCTGTGCGAATTGCTTTTCCAGCTTTGGCGCAAGCACCAAATTCGTTCATATTCTCACGAGTTCTCTCAAATTCAGGTGCAGTTAAAACTTGGTCACCTGTTGGTCCGCCTACCATGCCTGCAAAGTAGCCTTCCTGTCCTTTAATTTTAAAGTGTCGAACATCACCTAGAGTTCCTACATACTTTAAAGCGCCTTTTTGTCTTGCCATTTTTTTAAATTTTAAAACGTTAATAATTAATGAATTTTGATTTAACAAAGTTCAATGATTATCTTTGATTATCAATAACTTAAAACATTGAAAATCAATGCAATACAACGCAAAAGCACCGTATATAGTGGAAACCCATTGGCAAATTGAAGAAGTGCTTGATGGAGATAGCATCATCATTTGCAATCGTTTCACTCAAATGAAAAAAGAAATCCGTCTTTATGGTTTGGATGCACCAGAAGTAAAGATTAATAGAAAGATGATTGAGGACGAAGAGAAAAGCCATTTACCAGCTCATTTACTGATTCAATTTGGTTTGCAGTCCTTACAGTTCGTTTTGTCGGTTGCACCGCCTAAAACGATTGTTACAATCATTACAGAACAGGAGAACTATTACGACTATTGGAATAGACAATTAGGATATGTGATCCTTCCAGGAGGAGAATGTTTAAATGATTTGCTTTTGATCAATGGGTATGCAAAAGCAACAAGTCAATATTATTGTAGTAGGATAGGAGAATTCTTAGATTTTAATCGTCAAGCGCAGCTTGATAATAAAGGAATTTACAGCTTTGTAAATAAGTTCTAATTTGTTGTACTTATGTTGTACTTATTGGATTTTGAGGATGTAAAATATCAGTAAAATCAATACCTTACAGGCGTAATGGTGCTAAACCGCTGTGCATGTTGCACAACTCAAATATACAAAACCTTGTAAATAAATTTGATTTTTTTTAAATTTACTCATGCAAGGAAAAAAGACATTTACACCACAGTTATTTGTATCGGTAAATTTGTT
>NZ_JBIISA010000070.1:0-3083 GCF_044341265.1 Flavobacterium sp. | reverse complement strand
ATTTTGAACTTTAGCTAAAAAACAAACCTCTATTAAATCGCTTTAAAAGAGGTTGTTTTTTTATAATTTACGATTTTATTTTTAAAAAATGGTGGTTGTGCAACGGTTACCGCTGTTAGCAGTAGTGCTTCATTTCTTTTTAGGTGTTTGTAGTAAAATTGTTTTATCTCTTTCTTTTGGATTAAGTTCTAAATTTTTAAAAATATTTTCAACTTTTCCATGTCCTAAATTTCTAACAAGTTTCAAATATTCAATAGCTTTTTCATATTCATTAGTTTCTGTTAATAATTGAACACCATAATCAAACATACTTTCTTTTGTTGTTGGATTATATGTTACATTTCCATTTTCAATGTTCACAATATAATAATCTTCTGCTACTTTTTTACTTTTATATGATTGTATGTTATTAATATGATAAACAAAAATTGTATTGTTATCATTCCAATATATTTTGTCAAATGCTTGAAAGTTATAATTACCAATAAAAATGGATTTTATTTCGTCGTTGGTTTTATCAATTATATTTAAAAACAATTTTTTCTCATAATTTTCAGATAAAAAACCTTTGAGTTGTGCATATTTATTTTTGTCTGGACTTATTTTCTTTTCTTTATAAAAGTCATCAAATGTTATTTTGTCTTTCAAAACTTTGTTATAAATTTCTTCAAATATTTTTAAGTTTTGATTATCATCTTTTAAACACTTCAAGATTCCTTTGTGAAATAAATTTAATAGTAAAGTTTTATGTTCGAGTAAACTTTTACTATTTAGATTTTCCAAATCATAAAATATATAACTATCATAACCAAGTCCAAAAATATCGACTTTTTCGTCTAAATCTTTTTGACTTGTAATTTTTACAGTTATTTGCCAAATATTTTCTCCAACTACAACTTTTTTGGGTAAATAAAAATTGTAAAGTGTATCAATTAAGCTGCAAATACTTTGATTAAATTTCTCTTTTTCGTTTAAGATTTTTTTGTAATCAGTATTTTGAATTTCAAATCTTAATTGTTGTAAATATTTACCCATGCTTCTTTATTTTTCAAAATCTGATAAGTTCTTTTTTATTGAAATATGTCTATTTGTTGAGTTTTCAGAGCATTACTGCTAACGTTTCGCGGCTTCAAGAAGTGGCGATGAACCAAGACCAAGCCTTTACAAATATAGAAAAAACTTTTAATTAATTACCTTTCCAGTTTCTGATAAATCCCGAGCCTCGCCATTTCTTGAAACCGCTGTTACCAGCCGTTTTTTATTTTAAGTTTAATTTTTCTATTTTATTTCCGATTGTAAACGCTTTCATTTCACTTTCTAAATTGCTAAATTCTTCTTTCAAAACTCTCTTAATAATTTGTCCATTTTTCAATAAAAATATTTCATCGCAAGTATCGTTTAGTGTCGAAAAAATGTGAGAAGAAATTATAATTGATTTTCCCATTTCTTTCAATTTATGAATTATTTCGGTAATTATTATATTACTGTGAATATCAACACCATTAAATGGCTCGTCTAAAATGAATAATTTATTTTCTTGCAATAATATTGCTGTAAATGCGAGTTTTTTTCTCATTCCCGTTGAGTATTTTACTGCATATTCATTCAATGGTAAATCAAAAATATTTTTTTCTTTTAAATCGGTATTGGTTACATTTCTAGCATTGCATAATAATTGAATATACTCATTACCTGTTATTTTTGAAAAAAAGTAAGGTTCTGTTTGTAAATAGCCCAGAAAATCTTTAGGTTTTCCATATTCACAAATGATTGCTCCGTTATGTTTTTCTAATCCAGCAATACATTTGAACAATGTAGTTTTTCCTGCTCCATTTTCGCCAACAATACCATAAACTTTTCCTTTTTCAAAGTTTAAGTTAATATTTTCCAAAACTACTTTAGAACCGTATGATTTTGACAAGTTTTCAATCCTAATCATTGTAATATCTCTTTTAATTTTTTCGTTGATTGAATGTATAAATAAGGAATAATTAGCAATAATAATGGCGGAAGCCACAATGTTAATGCAAATACAATTCCAAATCTAATATTTAATTTTTCAGGAAATACTGAATATTTCGCTAACATAGTTGTAAAAATAAATAAATATCCTAAAAATTGAAAACCTAATATAATATCTATTTTTGTGTAGAAAAATAGAGATAAGCTTACAATTATTGGTAGGCACAAAATAGTTGAATATTGGATGATGTTTTTTAACTTATATCTTAAAAATTCTTTTGGAGTCAAAGAAAATACCCAAACATAATAGTCATCTTCAGAATTTGCATAATAATTAAGACAAGAAAGTAAAGTCAGAATTAATGAAAAAATCCCCAAATTAAAATTATCAACACTAATCGACATAAATGTCAAAAAATAAGCAAAGAAATAGATTAAATAATTTGACCTAAAACCTACTGTAAACTCAAACGGATACTTATAAAAAGGAGTTGGTAATGTAAAACTTGATTTGCTTTTTAAATCTATTAGCGAAAAAAGACAAACCGAAATAAAAAGTAAAATCGAACTCAAATACTTTTCTTGAAATAACAAAAAGGTTATAAATACTATTGAAACAATTAGGTTTTCAACTATTCTTATTTTAAAATACTCCGTTTTAGAATAACAAAGCTTTAAAAAATCGTTTCTGTTTATTTCATTCAATTTTATTACTAAACTTAAAGCCAATAAAATATAGATATATTCAGCAAATTGAGTTTTTTCAAATAATTTCATCGAAATACCAATAAATGCAAATAGACCAACAACATACCCAATTACTGGTTCAATTCCCCATTCGGTTAATTGCCTGTTTAGCATTTTGTATTGTAAAATAAAATATTCTTTCATTATTTCGGTGCGCTAAAATGGCTGGTAACGTTTCGCGGCTTCAAGAAGTGGCGATGAACCAAGACCAAGCCTTTACAAATATAGAAAAAACTTTTAATTAAAGACCTTTCCAATTTCTGATAAATCCCGTGCCTCGCCATTTCTTGAAACCGCTGTGCATGTTGCACAACTCAAATATACAAAACCTTGTAAATAAATTTGATTTTTTTTAAATTTACTCATGCAAGGAA
>NZ_JBIISA010000069.1:0-3106 GCF_044341265.1 Flavobacterium sp. | reverse complement strand
AAATTGAAAGTAAATAAATCGTCAATTGGAAGATTTGAAGGTTTGGGAGTATTATATTCACTTTGGTTTTCCTCATCGGAAGCATCATTGCTAGAACCAAATATTTTTCTGAAAAGACTCATATTGCTGTGTAAAATTCTTTAAATATCATTTGAAAACCTTCAAAGATAAAAAAATCTTAATTCAAAAGCATTTTTTGAATTAAGATTTTTAAATTTTTATATTTAACTGTTGTTTAAGCAGTAAATTCAGTGTTCTCTTCGCTGTCTATTTGATAAGGACGTTTGCCAAAAATAGTTTCCAAATCATCTTTGAAAATAACTTCTTTTTCAATCAAAATATCCGCAAGTTGCAACAATTTATCCTTGTTTTCTTTAAGAATTTCAATCGCTCTTTGATACTGACCTTCAATAAGAAGTGAAATTTCTTTATCAATAGTAATTGCAGTATCTTCTGAGTAAGGTTTGCTAAAACTATATTCGCTTTGTCCAGAAGAATCATAATAAGTGATGTTACCCAATTTTTCGTTCAAACCATAAATAGTTACCATAGCACGAGCTTGTTTTGTAACTTTTTCTAAATCAGATAAAGCTCCTGTTGAAATAGTATCAAAGATTACTTTTTCTGCAGCACGACCACCCATAGTAGCGCACATTTCATCAAGCATTTGATCTGGACGCACGATTAGTCTTTCTTCTGGTAAATACCATGCAGCACCTAAACTTTGACCTCTAGGTACAATAGTGACCTTAATAAGTGGCGCAGCATGTTCTAACATCCAACTTACGGTAGCATGACCAGCTTCGTGAACTGCAATAGCTCTCTTTTCTGCAGGCGTAACTATTTTGTTTTTCTTTTCCAATCCGCCAACAATTCTGTCAACTGCGTCTAGAAAATCTTGTTTATCTACAGCTGTTTTGTTATTACGAGCAGCAATTAAAGCCGCTTCGTTACAAACATTTGCAATATCTGCACCAGAAAAACCTGGAGTTTGTTTCGCTAAAAAGTCAGTATCTAAACCTTCTACTTTTTTCAAAGGTGCTAAATGCACTTCGAAGATTTCTTTACGTTCTCTAATGTCTGGTAAATCCACATAGATTTGTCTGTCAAAACGTCCAGCACGCATTAAAGCTTTGTCTAAAACATCAGCTCTATTGGTTGCAGCTAATACAATAACGTGAGTGTTTGTTCCAAAACCATCCATTTCGGTAAGCAATTGGTTCAATGTATTTTCACGCTCGTCGTTTCCGCCTGACATATTATTTTTACCTCTTGCACGTCCAACAGCATCAATCTCATCAATGAAAATGATAGCTGGTGATTTTTCTTTTGCTTGTTTGAATAAATCTCTTACACGAGAAGCACCAACTCCAACAAACATTTCAACAAAATCTGAACCTGAAAGTGAGAAGAAAGGTACTTTAGCTTCACCAGCAACGGCTTTTGCAAGTAATGTTTTTCCAGTTCCTGGAGGTCCAACTAAAAGAGCTCCTTTTGGAATTTTTCCACCTAAAACAGTATATTTTTCTGGGTTTTTAAGAAATTCTACAATTTCTTGAACTTCTTCTTTAGCACCTTCTAATCCGGCAACGTCTTTGAAAGTGGTTTTTACTTCTGATTTTTCATCAAAAAGCTTAGCTCTAGATTTTCCAATGTTGAAGATTTGACCTCCGCCACCGCCAGCACCACCGCCAGACATTCTTCTCATGAAATATAACCAAACTCCAATAAGAATAATCATTGGCAATAAACCAATTAAGAATTCTGACCAATCGCTTTTAGTTTGAAAATCGAAATCTTTGATTTTTTTCTGAGCTCTAGCATCAACTAATTTCTTTTGAAAAAGTTCGTCGTTTCCAGGATCAAAAATGTAATGTGGTCCTTTATTTGGATTACCAAAAACATCTTTGGCTATTTTTTCATTAGCTTTAGCTTTCAATGCAGCTGCAGTTAGATAAGCCTCTGCCTGATTCTTATTAAAAATAATTACTTTTTCAATCTGACCGCTATTCAAAAGTTCATCAAATTTTGATGAGGAAATTTTTGACGGATCTTGCATTGAAGAGCCACCTAATATGTTTAATACAACAAATATTAGAATAACTCCTCCTGAAATCCACCATGGACTAAATTTTAAACCGCTTGGCTTTTTGTTCTCTGACATTATTTATAGTGCTTTTAGTATTTGTTTTCTAAAGTAGTGATTTTGGCATCGCCCCAAAGACCTTCAATATTATAATATTCACGAATTTCTTTTTGAAACACGTGTACTACAATACTAACATAATCCATTAAAACCCATTCTGCATTGTCTGTTCCTTCAACGTGCCATGGTTTGTCTTTTATTTCTTTGGAAACAACTTTTTGAACGGAGTTAACAATAGCGTTAACTTGTGTATTTGATGAACCGTTGCAAATAACAAAATAATCGCAAACAGCGGTATCTATTTCTCTTAAATCAAGGATTTCAATATCATTTCCTTTTACTTCTTCTATTCCTTTAATGATGTTTGTTAATAAAACATCGGTACTAATTGTCTTTTTTGCCATCTAAATTTTATATAATTTGCAAAGGTATCAAAATTTGTGATTATTTTTGATGCTTAACATAAGTTTAAACTCTGTTTTATCAAAATAATTCCTATGAACTTAATCAAACTCGATGCCATAGATTCTACAAACGATTTTTTGAAAGAAATGTCAAGAAGTCAAATCGTAGAAAACTTTACCGTTGTAACTGCCAAGAATCAAACAAAAGGTAAAGGTCAAATGGGTGCTACATGGGAAACAGAAAGCGGTAAAAACTTAATTATGAGTATCTTGGTTAAAGAAGTGTTGAAAGATATTGATGAAATATTTCATTTGAATGTTGCTGTTGCACTCTCAGTAATTAAAGCTTTAGAACCTTTAAACTTACCAAAACTTTCTATTAAATGGCCAAACGACATTATGGCAGAAAACAAAAAAATAGGTGGCATTTTAATTGAAAACAGCTTCAAGTCTGACAATAAAATAGAATCTATAATTGGAATCGGATTAAATGTCAATCAAATCAACTTTGATAATTTGCCAAAAGCGTCTTCATTATACTTACTAAAAGAGAAAG
>NZ_JBIISA010000034.1:0-40269 GCF_044341265.1 Flavobacterium sp. | reverse complement strand
TATTAGGTGAAGCTGCGTTTATAGTAAAGGAATTATTGCCAGAAATATTAACTACTGATCCACTTGCCGTTAGCACGATAGTTTGAGGTCCTAAAACGTCAATTGTTCCACTACCCGAAAATGTTACACCATTGTTGTTAATAGTACTGAGTGAATAGGTACCTAGAACAGTTGCATTAATGTTTAGAATTTGTGTGACACCCGAAGCTGGTACACCGACAAATAAATTACCAGTTGAAGTACCACAATTGGTTATAGTAAAGAGAGCCGTACCGTTGGTAGTTGAACTTTGGTTGTTTCTTGTAAAACTACAACTAGGGCTTGTGTTGAGAATATAAGTTTGACTACCAAAAGCCGATGGTGTACCAGTGGCATTTAATACTATTGTTTGTAAGCCTGTACTTGCAAAAGAACCACTGGCCGCAAAAGTAACACCATTAACCGCACCAGTAGATATGCTATAAGTACCTGTTGTTGTAACATTAACTTGTACGGTTTGTGTTACTCCCGATACAGCAGTGCCATTTGTTAAAACACCTGAACTGGCAAAATTACAGTTAGTATAGGTATAAGCTGCGGTACCATTAGAGATTGGAGAAACTACAGTTCTTGTAAAAGTACAACTTGGTGTTGTGTTTAGTGTGTATGAAAAAGTTCCTGATTCAATTGGTGTTCCAATTGCATTTAATGTAATATCAAGAGTACCATTACTAGTAAAAGGTACTGATCCCGAAGCAAAAAAAGTAACACCGTTAACTGTATTTGTACTAAGATTATAGGTTTGGGTACCTGTTATCGTTACGTTAATAACTTGTGAGACTCCGTTTGGAGCAGTTCCTGCAATTAATGTCCCATTTTCTGTCTTACTACAATTGTTAAACGATAAAGTAGCTGTACCATTACTAGTTGGGCTGATTACTGTTCTAGTGAAATTACAATTATTAGGCGTAGTTAGGTTTAGAAAAAAGGCAAAGCTCCCAGAACTTGTTGGGATTCCACTAGCTGTTAGCACTATAGTTTGAGGACCTAAAACTCCAATCGTTCCACTACCCAAAAATGTCAAACCATTGTTAGTAGCACTAATCGAATAGGTTCCTAGAGCAGTTGCGTTAATTTGAATAGTTTGTGTGACACCAGAAGCAGCTACATTAACAGTTAAATTTCCTACAGGATTGTTACAATTAGTTACAGTAAAGAGAGCCGTACCGTTGGTAGTTGAACTTTGGTTGTTTCTTGTAAAACTACAACTAGGGGTTGTGTTTAGAGTATAGGTTTGACTACCAAAAGCCGATGGTGTACCAGTGGCATTTAATACTATTGTTTGTAAGCCTGTACTTGCAAAAGAACCACTGCCCACAAAAGTAACCCCATTAACCGCGCCAGTAGATATACTATAAGTACCAGTTGTAGTAACATCAACTTGTACTGTTTGTGTTACTCCAGATACAGCTGTGCCATTTGTTAAAACACCTGAACTGGCAAAATTACAGTTAGTATAGGTGTAAGTTGCGGTACCATTAGAGGTTGGTGAGTTTACAGTTCTAGTAAAAGGACAAATTGGTGTTGTGTTTAGTTGGTAAGAAAAACTTCCTTGTGCGATAGGCGTTCCACTTGCTGTTAAAACAATATTTTGTGTGCCAACTGGAATATTGGCAGCACTCGCTGAAAAAGTAACACCATTTGCGGTTGCAGTAAGATTATAAGATCCTGCTGTTGTAACGGTTACAGTAATTGTTTGCGTAACGGCTGATGCAGGTGTTCCAACAGTTAATGTTCCTGAAGAAGCTGTTGTACAGGCAACAGAAGAAAATTGCGCTGTTCCATTATTTGCAGAACTTCCTGAAACTAATCTAACCCATTGACCATTAGTAACATTATTACTACCATCGGGGTTAGAAAAATAATAAAATCCAGGAGTAACAGTAACTACTTGGCCTTGACCTGAAATTGTTGAGCCAGTACCCGTATTGTAAACAATCATCCCATCAAAGGCTGTTGGAAAATTAATTCCGTCTAAAGCATCAGTTTTAAATTGCCAAGTAGTTAAGTTTGTTCTAGGAAATATTAATCCTTTTCCTAAAGAGTTCGCATCGTTAAAATTGGTAGACGCGTCTATAAATGCATTTTCATCTGTAATGGTATTATTAACTGGCCTGTTGGTATTAACCTGAGCATTAGATTTGTATGTATACAAACAACAAAACAATACTATTATAAAAATACTCTTTTTCATATTTGGATTATTTGTAAATTTCTAAATTAATTATGGTCTTCCACTGTATAATCTCCATGAAGTACCATCAGAAATAAACCATGCCACACCCGAAGCAGAAGCTATTGCAGATAATGCCTCATTGGCATAAATTCCAGTATCACCACCCGTTACATTTGTAATTGATCTTCCTGCTCCAGAACGATTATTTATTCCGATCAAACGATTTGGATTAGCAGAAGCAGATGGAAAAACAATCTGTCCTGTGTGAGTAGATTGTAATAAAATAACCACATCATCATCTTGCCACGTAATAGCATTTGCTATAGGATGTACTCTTGGTGGTTTTGCGTATAATAAGCCTTGAGTTTGGAAACTTCCTGAAACGATTGTTCTACCTGTTCCAGAGAATGTAAGATTGTTAGCACCTTGTTCTACAGTAGTTGCTGCAGTTAAAGTACCGCCTAATTTTACATCACCACTTGTTGCTGTTAAACCATTTGATGCTGTTGTTGCTGTTGCTGTTGCATTGATTACATAAGGAGAAGCTACAGTACCAGCACCTGTGATAGTTACATTTGTACCAGCAGTTGAAACACCACCTACTCCATCAGCTCCAGCAGGACCTTGTGGACCTGTAGCACCAGCTGGTCCAGCTGCACCAACTATAGAAGATAAAAATTGCGCTTCTGTACCCGTATTACCAGCATTAAGCCAAGATTGGTAAGCACTAATACCATTAGCACCTGCAGGTCCTGTAGCACCTGTCGCACCAGTAGCGCCAACTATAGAAGATAAAAATTGCGCTTCTGTACCCGTATTACCAGCATTAAGCCAAGATTGGTAAGCACTAATACCATTAGCACCTGTCGCACCAGTAGCGCCAACTATAGAAGATAAAAATTGCGCTTCTGTACCCGTATTACCAGCATTAAGCCAAGATTGGTAAGCACTAATACCATTAGCACCTGCAGGTCCTGTCGCACCTGTCGCACCAGTAGCACCAACTATAGAAGATAAAAATTGCGCTTCTGTACCCGTATTACCAGCATTAAGCCAAGATTGGTAAGCACTAATACCATTAGCGCCTGCAGGTCCTGTAGCACCAGTTAAACCTTGAGGACCTTGAGGACCCAAACCAGAAGACGTCCAAACTGGTGAAGATGGAGTACCCGTGTTGGTTTGCAATTCATTGGCAGTTGTATTGAAAATGATTAATCCTTTTGCAGGATTGATTATAGCATTACGTTGTATTGCTGTTAACCTTGGTAATAAAAGCCCTTTGGTAGTACTAGAGACGTCTAACACTGCCGAGGCATCAGGAGATGTTGTTCCTACTCCTGTTTGTGCAAAAGCTGTTCCCATGGTAAGGAACAAAAAAGCTGTTAAAAATTTAGTATTATTTTTCATATAAAATGTATTTATTGTTTACTATCTATTTAATTAAAATTGAGACTCTTCTTGATAATGAAAGACCCGTTTGTGAAGTAGAAAAAGATTTATCAACACCTTCAGAAGTAACTTTTAATCTTGAAGGATTGATACCTGAAGCTACAATTATATCAAAGACATTTTTGGCTCTTCTACTAGACAATTCTATGTTTTTATTTTCATTTCCACTTAAATCAGCATATCCTACTAATGTAGCAGTAGCATCAGGATAATTTCTTAGAAATTTAATGATTTGATAAACATTACTGGTTGATCCAGTATTAGGGTAATCCTTATTTGTATCAAAAAATATACTTAAATATCCTTTTTCTAAAAGTGTTTTTATGGCATCTTCTTTAGTAATTACAATTGCACCATCTTTGCCCTCTTTAGCATCAATGGCTTTTCTTTCTAACTCATCTGGCACACCATTTTTATTGGTATCGATAAATTTACCTCTTGTATCTACTGTAATACCTGCAGGAGTATTGTTTTCTTGGTCTAAATAATCTGCTACTCCATCTTTATCGGTATCATTCATTAAGGTTTCAATCTTATCAAGACGTTTTCTGGCTTCATCATCTTCTTGATTAGTTAAGATAAACCAATCAGCATGTTTATCATTTTTGCCAAGGTAGAGCGTAAGGCCAATTGTTGAGTTGTACATTAACCCTGTTAGGTTATTATCTGTAGCAGCATAGGAACCGTCCCAATTGAAATGTTGTCTTAAATTATTTACAGCTGAAAAATCAGCAGTAATTGCAAGATAATTTGTTACTCTGAATTGAGGGGTTAAACCGAATAGGATTCCCCCATTCTGTTCTGAATGGCCATCATTAACACCCGATTTAGGGTTTAAAGAATTTATCTGAACTCCTGCATGGGCTATTAAACCAAAGCGTTTGGTGAACGATTCAAATTGCAACATCCTACCAAGATTGGCCACACCTTGTAATCCAACACGGTATTGTTCATTTTTAAAAGGTAAAGAAGTGTTGCTATTTTGCTGCACCAAATCGTAAGCAAAGTCCAACTTAAGACCAAAGCTTGTAGTAAACATGTATCTTGCACCAAGATCAAAGTGCTCTAATCCGTTAACATTAAAGTATTTATCTGGATTAGAAGTATAATAACCTTGAGAAAAAGGTCTTATTGGTTTATTTTGACCCATATTTAACTCAATCGACCATTGGTTGAATTGTCTACTTTTATTTTCTTGAGCATTTACTAGAAAAAAAGACGATATTGCGAAAAATACAAAAGGTATTTTCATAGAATTATTTTTCGTTAATAAGTTTAATGTTAGCTATTTTCCCGTTGTCTAATTTTACCTTTGCTATATATACTGCTTGCGGGTTATTGAAAGGAGCTGTAAACTCTGTAGCATTTTCAATTCTAGAATCGTATATTTTTTTACCTGTAATATCAAATATTTGCACATTAGTCATTGCAACAGTTGCTTTGATAGTAAGTACTTGATTTTTAATGTTTGCATTTACAGCTGCATTATCGAATTCGACATTTGCCAAAGCTCCATTTTGATATACAATTTCAAAACGCCCTTGCAACGAAGTAGTATTAGTTGAAAAAGTATAATCGCCATTTGACAAATCAAAATAGGTTCCTTGTTGAATATCGTGAAGGAATACTGATACTGTACCCGAGTTGAAAATACCTTCTTTTTCTGTAATACTTATGGTAAAGTTTTCATTTGTAGCGTCTGATTTAGACACTCCTAAAGGCACAACATCTGTAACAAAAAAGCTTGGACGAGCATTGATTGCTAACTTTCGTCCGTCACCTTCAAAAACAGAATATAGCTGTGCGGTACTAACTGAATTTCTACCTGCGTCATACATTCTATCATAACCAAGAGTTGCCTCAGGCATATAAGAAACCAATATTTGACTAAATACTGCGTTACTACCTGTCATATTAAGTTTGAATCTATCTCTTGGAGCAGCAATTGTGTTACTTGGATTCAATCTATAGAATTGATTATTATCAGAAGTTAATCGCATACAGTTTGTAAAAGTTACTGAACCTGCATTAGAAAGCGACTTAACTTTGAATCCTTGACCAGAAGCAATTTTACCATTGAAAATTGCTGGAATTCCGTTAGGAGCAACTGAACCAGCAAGAGTATAAGCTATATAATCTGCTTGTGTATACAATTGACCTGTACCATTATTTACAGTACCAGCTGTCCATATATAAAGTACACCATCGATATCAGTATTGTCAGTCAAAAACTTTTCTGCATCAATTGCAGATGGATAAGGATTCGCAAGAAGAACGTGAGAAGTTCCACCATTAGGAGAAGCTAAATTATTAGTAATTGGAACTGATATAGAACCATTATTAGCAACTCCAGTAAATTTAAGATTAATATAATCTGTATTGGTTGCATTTGTAAAAGGTGCTTGAGATTTAATACGAGTGATATAACCTTTACCTGTTTCTATTGCGTTAAGGTTTTGCCAACCACCTCCTGCACCTGAAACATATTTATATCTCAAATCAAAAGCATTAGCTAAAGTAGCTGTTCCTGCTTGAGCACCAGATAATTGAGACAGGAAGTTTCCTGCAATAGGCGTTCCCCAATAAATGTAGTCAAATCGACGCATAACATCTCTAGACTTTTTGGTAAGCTCTATGTTTGGTGCACTTACCCCAGAAGCTCTTTGTACTACACTCGCTTCACTTGACATAATTATACGTCCAGTTCCAGTAACACCATTGACAATTTCAATGCTTTGCCCATTTGTTAAAGTAACATTTGCATTTAAAACTAATGAATTACATGAAAATGAACCCCCAGAATAAGCAGTGTTAATAACAACAGGGTCAGCTAATGTTGGTACTGAAGGTAACCAAGAACCATTCCAAGTTTTAGTATTTCCTGAAGATGCAATTAAAGAAGCACAAGAATCGCCTTTGGCACCTAAAGAGAAATAAGTATATGTACTTAAATTAACTGTTCCAGTAGATGTTATAGAACCAGATGTTAAAGAACTACTACCTCCTAATATTGATGTTGCATCTACGGTAGATGGAATTTCTACCCATTTAGTACCATCATACCCTACTATAATAAGTTCTGATGTTGATGACACTATGTTTGTTAACAAACTAGTTGCTCTCCAAGTTAATGACAAGACAGCTGAGTTAGCTCCAAGAATGTTCCAATATTCTATTGTGGAAATAGCACTCACTGTGGGATCAAGAGTATTCCCAATTGTTGAGGCACTAGACCTATAGTATGCTGCATCAATAGGAGTTGTACTGGAGGGTGTAATTCTTGCAGGAGCATATACACCAGACTGACCTATAGGAAAAATAAATGGAGTAGTAGTTAAAACACTCGCATATCCATCTAGATAATGAGTGTCTGATGCTCCAATAGTCGAAGCGGCAGACGCAAATATCAGTTTGCCATAAGTAGCATTTGTTCTCGATGTTATTGTTTGTCCATTACCAGCTCCGAAATAATAATTATCCGAGCCAATATAAACGTAGCCATTATCTCCAATATACAAAGGTTCATTATTTTGAAACTGTGCTATACTGGTATTAACAGAAAAAACAATCAAAGAGAAAATCATCCACTTTTGTAGTACTGAAATCTTTTTGTTTTTAATTGTAATTGTTTTCAATTGATTTATAGTTTTAAATTTATAATATTATCTACTACTTTATGTAGTTAACCGTCTATATATATCCCAGATGGACAAACCCTATTTAAAATTAATTGATTTCTCTTTATTATTTAATTTCATATATCCTACAGCCGCACCAGCTATAATAAGTAATGAAATATAACTGTCAATAGGAGCTGATGGTGGTGGATCTGGTCCTTCTCCTCCATCTGGTGGTGGCGGTTCTGGTCCTTCTTCAATAACTGGAGGAGGTGGATTTGGACCAAATTGAGCAACTACTGGGGCATTAATGCCAAATGTGAAAACCGCAATGAATAATAGTAGCTTTTTTTTCATTCTTTTGTTTTTTCTATATTTATACATTCATTTAAAGCAACTTACAAAACATGATGTTTAGTTAAGTCACAAACATTTATCAAAGATATTGTTGTTGTTTTTGTTTTTTGTGCTTAAAAATATCATGATGTGCTAGAAATAGATATTATTTAATCAAAGATGGTAAAAAAAAAGTTTTAATCAAAAGATTGGGATGCAGTAGAAAAATTCTAATGAAAAATCTTAATTATTTTTAAAGTTTTTTCATAAAAAAAGGCATTAACTAAATTGGTTAATGCCTTTTAATAATTAAGATGAATTATTTTAGATATTTGTTTGTTACCTCGTACCACTTTCTAAAGTTTTCAGGAGTTTTACCTGTTGCCTTTTTAAAAATGGAACAAAAATTACTATGACTTTTAAAACCTAGATCGAAAGATAATTGAACAATTGGGATTTTAGTTTCTATAAGTAATGTTTTAGCTTTTTCAATTTTTTTATCCATAATGTACTTGTATGGAGTACTCCCTATATATTGAGTAAACAATCTATTGAAATGTTGGGATTCCCATCTAGTTTGGTTTGCCAAATCTGAAATCTTAATTTTTTCATTAATATTGTCGTTAATGTATTTTAATGATTGCTTTAGTATAAATGGTATATCATTACTTATTTCTTTGTCTTGTCTAAGAACATCAATATTTCTGTGTTTAAAATTATGAAGAACAATATCAACTGTTGATTTTAGATCAGTTGGTTTAAAAGGTTTTACGATATAGCCATAAGGTCTGGTTTCTCTAACTCTTTCTAATGTACTTTTATCTGAATAAGACGTAATATAAATAAAAGGGATTTTGTCTCTTTCAAGTAAAAAAGCACCTAAATGTACCCCATCTTTATCTTGCCTTAGACTTATATCAATTAAGACAAGTGAGGGATTGAGATTTTCAATAGTAGTAATTGCATCATTTACGTTATCTACATTAATAATCTCATCAAATCCTTCTTCTTTAAGGATTTCTTTGATGTGTAAAGCAATTATTAATTCGTCTTCTACTATAAGTATTAGTGGTTTCATAATAAATATATTAATTCACTACAAATATGTTTATAACTTACTATAATATATTTTCAATATCATCTTAAAATTCTAAAATTACTTTATCATTGAGTTTAAATAATTTTACAATTTAAAAATTTATTTTTACGAACTTATTTATATAATCTTTTCCCTGAATTGAAATTAATTAATTTGTAAATTAAAATTCAACATTTAAAAAAGGAAGAACACTATAATTGATAGCCAAAAAAATTCCTTTACAATTCAATCTTATTAAGGATAAACTATTAAATAAAAAATTTATTGAAAGTATTTTAACATATTGATGGCGGTTTTAGTTTAATAAAGAACATAATAGCAAAAATATTATTTTTAAATAAATTTTATGTGCTAGTTTTAGACATGATATGCTAGTAATAGATAAATAAAATTAGATTTAGAGTTAAAATGCTTAATTTTACTAATATTTTTCATAAAAAAACAGCGTGGGTCAAACAAATTATTCTGAAAACAAGGTACCGCCAAGCACCGTAACCAAGAATAATAGTTGCCCACGCTTAATTTTTAAGCATAGATGAAACAAATTAATCTTGTGGTTATAAAAGTGGCGGTTTTTGTTTACCAAGATTCTAAATAAAAAAGTAAGTATTCCTTATTTATAACAAAAATAAAAAATTATAATTCAAAAATAAATATAATCTTATTTTTATTATTTAAAAAATAAGATTTTCGTTTTGAAAATCATTAGAAGAATTCATTTTAGTTGTTAGTTTTAATTTTAATTTAGACATATCCTCGCTGACCTTTATATTCAAAATTTTCGCATAATGTTGTGTTGTTTTTACATTTGTGTGTCCTAACATTTTACTGGCGCTTTCTATTGGCACTCCATTATTTAATAAAACAGTTGTTGCAAAAGTGTGTCGTGCAATATGAAAGGTTAACTCTGCATTAAAGCCACATAAATCAGCTATTTCTTTAAGATAGCTATTCATTCGCTGGTTACTTAATATAGGTAAAAGTGTGTTTTCATTTAAGCATTTTGGATGACATTTGTATTTGTTTAAAATTTCATCAGCAGCTGGGAGTATTGGCACATTGGATTGTGTATTGGTTTTTGTTCTATTAGTATAGATCCACTTTTCTCCATCAATGCCTATTACGATATTTTCATTTGTTAGTTTTTTTACATCTATATAAGCTAGTCCGGTGTAACAACTGAAAACAAAAATATCTCTAACTAAACTTAAGCGTTCTGTATGAAGGCATTTAGATATAATTGTTTGAAGCTGCTCTTCTGACAAAAAGAATCGTTCCACTTCTTTAAGTACTACCTTGTAGTTTATGAATGGGTCTCTATCTATCCATCCATTTGCAATACAAATGTTAACTATTTTTTTAAAATTCTTAATATATTTGACTGTTGTATTGTTAGCACATTTTCGAACACTTCTTAAATAAAAATCATAGTCTGTAATAAAAGCATGATCTATTTTGTTAATGGAAATATCAGAAATGTTATATTTCCATTGAATAAACTCTTGTGTGTGTTTTAATGATGTTTTGTATCTTTCTAATGTTCCTGGAGCGAACTCCTGATTAATTAGTGCTTCTACCCTATTGTTGTGTTCTTCAAAAATTGGTATTAGCATACGCTCTTTGACTCTGATTCCAAGTAGTTCATTCTTGAGTGTTTCAGCAGTAATTGGAATGTCATTTGTAATTAACATTTTTTCTGCAGAAAACACCTTTGACTTCAATAAATCGAGATGGCTATTTATTGTCCGAGCTTCTTCTGATGTTCCTTTGATTTTGTTTCCTTCAACAGACCATTTATCGGCTTTGATGTATTTTCCTGTACTCCAATCGATGCGCTTACCCTCTATAGTTATTCTTTGAAAAATTGGCACTAGTCCTTTAGCATTGACTTTGGCTCTTTTTAAATAAAAGAGAACTGAAATTGTGGTTTTCATTTTGTGGTGACTTTTTGATATAAAAAAATTAGTTTAAATATCAAAATGAAACAAGATGTTCATTTTATGAACTGGCTTATTTCATTGGGTTCTTCATGAAATTCGGTGTACTTTTTTTAATTAATTTTATGTACCCCGAATGTTACCCCTAGGCAGTTGTGATTTAATGCTATTGTTTGGTATGTTTGTAAATGAAAAACCCTTAAAATAAAGCTATTTTAAGGGTTTTGGTGGGAATTGAGTGTTTAATTGCAGAGAGGATGGGATTTGAACCCACGATACAGTTACCCATATACAAACTTTCCAGGCTTGCTCCTTCAACCACTCGGACACCTCTCTAATTGTTGTACAAAGAACAATAAAAATTAGCAATAATCAAAGCGAAAGGTTAATCCATTTCACCGCGTAATGACGTTTCAAAAATGGTTTTAAAAACATTTGAAGCTACTTTTTGACCTAACAAATACATTAGTTTTGTAATTGCTGCTTCCGTTGTAATATCTTTTCCAGAAATTAATCCGATTTTTTTTAATTGTGTGCTTGTTTCATATTGTCCCATGCTTACACTTCCGCCAGAACATTGCGTTACATTGATGATATACAAGCCATTTTTGATGGCTTTTTTCAAAATTTGAATAAACCATTCTTCCGTAGGAGCATTTCCAGAACCATAGGTTTCTAAAACTATTCCTTTCAAATTTGGAATAGAAACAATAGCAGAAAATACTGATTCACTGATTCCAGGAAACATTTTTACAACAGCCACATTATCATCTAATTCTTTGTGAACAAGAAGTTTTTTTGTGTTTTTTGGCAATAAAGACAAATTATTCACATTCAAATGAACTCCTGATTCTGCCAATGCAGGATAATTTGGTGAAGTAAACGCATTAAAATGTTCTGCATTTATTTTAGTTGTTCGATTGCCACGATATAATTTGTACTCAAAATACAAACATACTTCTTGAACGACTGGTTTTCCTTTTTGTTGTAAAGAAGCAATTTGAATTGCTGTGATTAAATTTTCTTTAGCATCAGTTCTTAAATCTCCAATTGGCAATTGCGAACCTGTAAAAACAATAGGTTTAGAAACATTTTCTAGCATAAAACTCAATGCAGAAGCAGAATAAGACATCGTATCGGAACCATGCAAAACTACAAATCCATCAAATTGAGCATAATTATCTTCAATAACAGAAGCAATTTGAACCCACTTTTCAGGATTCATATTAGAAGAATCTATAGGTTTTTCAAACGAAAAAGTTTCTATTTGACAATCTAATTGTTTCAATTCAGGAATTTTATCTAACAATTGATTAAAATCAAAAGCCTTTAAAGCACCTGTTTCAAAGTCTTTCATCATACCAATTGTTCCACCGGTATAAATCAGAAATATTTTTGGTTTAGATTGCATTCTCGTATTTTGATTTATTCACAACAGGATTGGCATACATATTTAAAAAACTTTCTACCATGAAATCATTGGTTACATCAATCTTCATTTCCAATCGTCTTTCAAATAATGACTTTTCGTCTTCTGTATATTTGTCTGAATATTTGTTAGTTTTATTCAATAAATCGTAGGCGATATAATTAGTTGGCCACAATTTATAAGATTGCAAAATTGAATCATCAATAACTTGGGCTAATGCCTGAATTTGTTTGTTTGCATTGTCATTTTCAGCCGAAATCAAATCTAATTCAGTATCCAAAACATCTCCAACGTGAATGTGAATTCGCTTTTTCTGACCAATAATTCCACTTAATAAATTTACGAAATCTTCGTTTTTATCTTTAATGTAAACCTCATCGTTAGCTTCTGCCATAAGTTGAGGCATTTTCAAAGCATCTGTTGGATCATATTCATAAGAAATAGAAACCGGAACTATTTTTAATTTCTTAAAATAATCCATTAAATTCTTTTCGTCCGAACCCATTCCGAGCATTTTTAAAACTCCTGAATGTGTCGCATCGTTTCCATCTTTCGTTCTTCCTTCGCGTTGAGCAATCCAAACCGAACGGTTTTCTCTTAAAAGCAAATGACCAATATATTCTGACATTAACTTGGAGCTTTGCAATAATTCTCTTGGCGATAAACCTCTTTGAACCAAAAAATTACGATTTAATTTTGCCAATGTATTCATGAAATCTCGTTTCACAAGATTGTCACCAATAGCAGAAGCAGTCATCACTAATCCATGATCAAACAAACAAACGTTCAACAAAGAAGTGTCTAAAATTATATCACGATGATTAGAAATAAACATATAAGAAGTGTTTTTTTCTAATTTTTCAAATCCAGAAGTAGATAATCCTTCCGATGATTTTTGCAAGACTTTTTGAATCGCTTGATAAATAAAATTGCATTGAAAATCTCTGATAGAATGCGTACGTTTCAATTGTTCTTTCCATACCTCATCATCAACTTCAGGAAACGTAAAATTCATTATCGCTTTCATCATCGGATGATTTAACGAGGCTTTTATAGCATCATTAACTTCAGTTTCATAAAACGGACGAATGGCGTCAAATTTTTGCATTTTAAATTTCATTTTTAAGAAAAACAAAATAACAAAAAATTTATGACTTTTTGATTATATAATGGTTAAATCCCAAAAATATCCTTGGAATTTTCTGTAGTAATTCGAGCAATTTCTTCAATGGGAAGATTATAAATTTCAGCCAATTTTTGAGCTACCAAAACAGTATAACTGCTTTCATTTCGTTTGCCTCTATTAGGATTTGGAGCAAGATAAGGCGAATCGGTTTCGAGAACAATATGTTTTAAATCGATATCTTTCAAGAACTGATCAATCTTTCCGTTTTTGAAAGTTGCAACACCACCAATTCCAAGTTTTAATCCTAAAGAAATGGCACGTTCTGCTTGAGAAAAATCGCCTGTAAAACAATGAAAGATTCCGAACAAATCATTGCTTTTTTCACCTTCAAGAACTTCAAAAGTTTCATCAAAAGCATCACGACAATGAATATTTATAGCTAAACCTTGCTTCTTTGCCAATTGAATTTGCTGTTGAAAAGCAAACTGTTGTTCTTTTAAAAAAGTTTTATCCCAAAATAAATCAACACCTATTTCACCAACGGCATAGAACTTTCTTTTGGCAAATTCCGCTTCTACATGAGCTAACTCCTCCAAATAATTTTCTTTTACATAACATGGATGCAAGCCCATCATCAAGAAAATATTATCTGGAAATAACGCTTCCAAATCATACATTTTCTGTGTATAAGTAGAATCAATCGACGGAATAAAAAATCGTGAAACACCTGCATCAATAGCTCTTTGAATAGTTTCTACTCTATCGTCTTGAAATTGGGATGAATATAAATGGGTATGTGTATCAGTGAAAATCATTTTCGGGTTGCGAGTTGAAGGTTGCGAGTTGCAAAAGTAATGAAAGAAAATGTGAAAATCATTAAACACAAAAGCCACAAAAAAATAGTTCTTTTGTGGCTTTTGTGTTTAAAATATTTAATCCAAATCCTTCAACAATTTCTGCGCTTTTACATAATCCTCCGCATCGGCTGGAATTTGATTTAAGTAGGTTTTGCATTCATCAAACTTATTTTGCTTTAAATTGGATAATGCCAAATACCAAATTGCTTTGTCTTTATAAACAGAAGTTCCTGATTTAATATTGTTCAATAAAATTTCAGCTTTCGTATAATCATTAGTTTCAATTAATGCTATAGCATAATAATATTGCAACTCAGGATTGGTTAGATTTTGCACTTTCTCAAATGCTGAAACTGTTTTTTTATAGTCTTTATCATTAAATGCTTTTTGAGCTTCATTTAAAGTTGCATCTCCAACGCTTCGTTCCATAAAATAGGCATTTTCATGTTGATTATAATCGCCATATTCAGGATTTCCTTGCATCATAAACCAAGTTCCAAAAGCAAAAACAACAGATGCCGCAACTGCATAATAGAATGGTTTGAAAGCAATGACTTTTGATTTTTTAACTTCTTTTTCAGCAAAATTATCTCTAGAAATTGACTTCAAATTTTCTTTGAAAGCAATAGTTTCTTTATCAAATTTAGTTGCTAAAAACTGTGTTGTTTCTTTATATAATTCAAACTTTTCTTGTAGCTCAATGTCATTTTGAAGTTGGTTTTCAAATTCCAATTTTTCCTCTTGTGACATTTCGTTATTGAAATAATTTTCGAATGTTATGTACAATTGCTCGTTCATGACTTTAGTATTTTAATGATTTGTATCTGTTTGATTGCTGAATCATTTCGGTTAACTGACCTGTGCAAAGCGATTTCTTTTTGCGCACATAACCATACGTAACGTTCAGTTTTTCGGCTACTTCTTCCATAGTTTTGGTTACAAAACTTAGTTTGAGTACTTCTTGACATTTCTCGCCTAGCTTTTGAAACATTTCGTCGAATAACGATTGTTTTTCATCAAAAACTTCGGTTTGAAAAGTCATTTCTTGAACCGATTCATCTATAGATACATTATCATCCTGTAATGTTACCTCTTTATTGGATAATTTTTTTAATTCATTGAGCCAGCGCCTTTTACATAATAAGAAAAAGTACGCATCAAATGGACAACTTAATTGCAAGCCATTTGTTTTTGCCTGGTTGTAAATAGTAATGAGAACTTCCTGGATAACATCTTGCGCTTGATCATCATCACCACTATTGGTTCGAATGAAGTTTTTAACTTTTGGAGCAAACTTCTTATATATAGATTGAATAATACTGGAATTATTCTGAAGCAATCCATCGATATATAATTGGTCTGGATGAATGTTTTTATCTGTCATAACTACCTTATTTACTGCTAATGTAGAAAAAAATTAATAATTGAGGTAACAAATTATAACACGAGTTGATATAGTGATATAAAGTTCATTGAAATAGTGTTTTAAAAAGTTAGTCAAAATAATTTTTTTTAGAATCTGAAATAAATTCAGATTGTATGGGTAACAAATTAAAACACCTATTGATATAACAATAGAAAACAAAATCAAAACAATTAATAAAAATATTAAAACTTAGAAATCATGAAAAAATCAATCTTAACATTAGCAATCGTAGCATTATCATTTTCAAATATAAACGCTACAGAAGTAACAACAACTTCAAATACAATCGAAGCAACTTCAACTCTAACAAGAGATCAAATTAAAGAAGTATATGTTTGGAATGTAAGAACAAATCAAGGCAATTATTCTGGAACAGCAAATTCATTGGAAGAAGCCAAAAGAATGATTGAATTGTCATCAGTAGGAGAAATAGTTTTAGATAGAAAAATTGAAAGTTTCTTTCAAGTAAAAGAAACCGTTTCGTCTAACAAAGTGAGATTGTACTTCTGGGAAGTGACTACAAATTCTGGAACAGCAAAAGGGTTTTCAAACTCTGAAAGTCAAGCCAAACGAATGATAGAATTAGTAAGCACAGGCGATATTTTAAGCTATAAAATTATACAAAGTGCCGATTTTGAAAAATAATTTAAAAAACAGGGTAACAAATTAGTTTCCCAATTGATATAAAACTATAAACAACATTTAAAAAACTTAGAAATCATGAAAACAACATTTAAAAACATCGTAACATTATTCTTCTTAGGATTAATAATCAGTAGTTGCTCAACAGGAACAACTCCAGTTCCAGTTCCTCCTTGTAGTTCTACAAACACCATTTTCAATCAATTGTATGCCAATGTGGTTACACTTCCTGGACATCAAAACAATATTACATTTGATACAGAAATTCACGAATACACTTTTACTTTATCTCAAAACAAAACCATTTGTAGTATTGGATATCAAAGTCAACTAGCAATTGCAGCTGTTCCTTACAAAATGGAAATTGTAGACAACAATACTAATACTGTTATTTATAATGGCAACCATGTGTTCTCTTCTGCAAATACAAGTTATGTTTCAATAACTCCAACACCAATAATTGCCAATCAATCTTACACTATAAGAAGAACAATGCTTTTAGCAAATGCCGGAAATAATTTTTCAAACATCATTGGAAGAGTTGTACATCAACCTGGAGCATTAGTAAGTTTTCCTCAAACTTTTGGAATAATGACTATTACTGGAGCCAATTTTTACCAAAATGGTGGTCCGTTAGTAAATATGGGAATTCCTTACATCGATTTTGCTTATTACTAGTAGATTAAAAAAACTTTTAAAACTGGGGTAACAAATAATGATCCCAGTTGATATAACAATATAAAACAAAAAGAATCTGAAACGAGTTCAGATTAAAAACATCAAAAAAATTAGAAATTATGAAATCACTTAAAAACATCAGCCTTTTATTTTTAGCAACATTAGCTCTAACAAGTTGCTCAAACGACGACAACAATTCAGCAGTACAACTTCCTCCAAGTGCAGCTCAATTTGCAAACATTAGAGAAACTGCTTTAGAGAATTTGACACAACATTTTACAATGACTGCCGGAACCGGAACAGTAACATTGACCTCTACAAAAGGAGTAACTATAATGATAAATGGAAACTGTCTAACAAAAAATGGAAACCCAGTTACTGGTGCTGTAGATATAGAATATGTAGAACTTTTTGATAAAGGACACATGTTAACTACCAACAAACCTACAATGGGTTTAATGCCAAACGGAGACAAAAACCTTTTAATTTCTGGAGGAGAATTTTATATCAATGCAACTCAAGGTGGACAACAATTAGCAATCACATGTAATATGGTTTTACTAGTTCCTTCAAATCTTACTGAAAATGCAATTGATACTAGCATGACATTATGGGATGGGAATATGGATAATCCAGAAAATTTAGTTTGGGAAGCAGCAAACACAACACCTGCTGGACCTCAAGGTGGTGGAGTAGGATTTGAACAAAATAGTTATTATGTTACTTTTGGAAACTTTGGTTGGTCAAATGTAGATAGATTTTATAGTGATCCTAGACCAAAAACGACTTTACTTGCAAGTGTTCCAAACGGATATGACAATACCAATTGTGCTATTTATTTATCTTATGATGGAGAAGGACAAAATGCTTTAGCAAAGTTGGATACTTACAACCCAACAACTAAAAAATTCAGCGAACATTATGGTCAAATTCCAATTGGTTTACAATGTCATGTAATTTTTGCAACAGAAGAAAATGGTCAATGGAGATATGCCATAAAAGGAGTTACTGTTGCAGCAAACGATGAATATACATTCACACTTAGCGAAACAACTGTTGGTTCTGAAGCACAACTTGTAGCAGCGATAAATGCAATTCAATAATAGTTAGGTTAAGTTTATTTTTGGAAAAGCGGTGATTTATTCATCGCTTTTTGTTATTTTTATAAATGCTAACCAACCTTTTTACAATGAAAAAATTAGTTTTACTCCTGTTTTTAACTACCTTTTTTTCTTTTTCTCAAACAAAAGTAAAAGATACAGTTACCAGAAAAGCTACTATTAGCTTTGATAAAAAAGGAAACTTGGTTTCTTTAAAACCAGAAACTCCTCCATTAAATCAAATTGCCGGTGCGCCACCAGCAAGTTATAGTTACTTTTGGGAACTTGGCGATGGCAGTTATAGCAAAGCTAAAGAACCTAAAAAAGTATACAAAAAGAAAGGCGATTACAAAGTAAACCTTGCTGTTACAAATAATTATGACAATGGAAAACCACCTTCTACTCGACCAAAAACTGTTGCTATAACAGAAATTACTGATGACAAATCGGAGGATATTGCTTCTATTGAAACGGAAGATGGATTTAAAATATTCAACAATCGCGAACCAGTTCCGGAGGAAGAAATGATTATCGTTTTGAGTTATCAAAATCTTCTTGATTATGTTTCTAGCGGAAAATTATACTTGTTTTACAACGATAAAGAGTTTAAAAATAAAAACTTCGAACTATTAGAAACTCGAACACATTTTGGAGAAAGAGAAATTATTGAAAACGGAATTGCTTCTGTTGACGACAAAAATAATTCTAATGAAAATGTAGCTTCAGTTGATGATTATACTTATTTCAAAAAATCCTTTTCTATTGAAGATGAAAACTTAGACATGACTTTAGCAGAAAGCAAAGCCTTGTTTTCTGATGTGAAAATTTTAGAATTTGATGCTATGAATGCTAAAGAAACTCGAAATGTTTTTATGAGTTTCAAAACAACTCCAGATATGATAAAAGACACTAGTGCGACTGTAAGAATGCGTGGTGTTTATGTTCCTGATAGAAACTACAAAAACCATAAAAAGAAAACATTAGAAATGGAGATTGTGACTTCTCATGATCCTAATAAAATGTCTAGTAACGGAACTCTTATCAATTATAGATTGGTTCGATTAAAAACACTAAATTTCAAAACGCGTTTTCAAAATGATGGTGAAGGTCCAGCAAAAACCATTAGACTTGAAACCGATATCCCAGAAATGTTTGATAAAAAAACACTCCAAATTGTTGATTTATATCCCAAATGTCCGATATGTCCTAAAAATGAAATTGTAAATTACAGTTGTTTGGATACGATAATTAAAAAGGGCCAAATTCATTTTACATTTAAAAATATTTATCTCCCTGGAAGTCAACAAAAGAATGTAAAAGAACGCGATTCGACTAAAGGATTTGTAAAATATTCATTGAAATTTGCCAAAGATTTTCACAAGATAAAAACCAAAAGTAAAACTTCAATTTTCTTTGATAAAAACGAACCAGTAATTACTAATTATGCTGTAACAAGATTCAAACCCGGAATTTCAATTGGAGCAAAAGCTGGATACAATTATTTTCCAGATCAAGAAAACCCAAAGAGTTTTTTTGTTGGAGCTACAATTTCTCCATATAAATCTTATCGCTTTTATTGGCAATCGGAACTATATTTTAATCATCTTGAAACTGGCGGAAAAAATACTACTTCACCTCTACTTTTGCAACAATTTACACCTCCAATCCTATTGAGTAATGGAACTGTTGTTGATGCCGCATTTACTCAAACATCGAATTCCTCAAAATTAACTAGAAATTTAATTGATATTGTACCTATTTCTTTACGTTATAACATCAACAATTATATTGGTGTTGGCGCTGGACCTCAACTATCCTTAATAATGAATGAAACTGTAGAAAATAATTTTTCAAAAAAATATTATGCTGTAAATTTTGGTCAAAACCCACCTATTCAAGGAAATGAAATAACCGATTTACAAGAATCTAATAGTTCAAAAACTACTTCAAAAAATTTCTCAAAAACCCAGACTAGTTTGTTTGCAGATGTAACTTTTGGCTTTGCCAGAATTGGACCAAGTGTTGGAATTAGATATTACAAAAACTTTGAAAAAGAGTTTGATTACTGGCAGTTTTATGGTATTTGGAAGTTTTAATTTATGCGGAAAATAATTCTTCTTTTCTTATTCACTCAAATGATATTTTCTCAAAGTAATGCGGTTACTTTAGAAGATAAAATCTATTATGCAATAGATGTATTTGTTGCCAATCCGAGTGATGAAAATTTGAAAAAACTAGAAATTTTAGAAAAAACATTTCATCCAAAATCAAAAGCTGAAATTCTTGCTTTGGTAATTTTAAAAAGTAATAAAGCTTACTATCAAAATCAATTTGGGTTAGCCAATAAAGCTATTTCAAGTTATGAAAGTGCATGGCAGTTGTTTCAAAAAAACAAACTTTCTGACTATGATATAACCGAGTTCTGTTTAAAACCATTAGGCAATCTTTATACTATTATTGGGGATTATGACAATGCAGAAAATACCATAAAACAATACTTTTACATTGCTAATGTTGAAAAAAATCAGGCACAAAAGTATGCGGCAATTCTCAATTTATCCAATGTATATCAAAACTCAGGTAGAATTAATGAGGCTATCGATTTACTTGAAAAAACAATAAAAACAGAAAGATTAACTGCTACACAAAAAGGTGTTCTATTGAATAATTTAGGAAATAATTATTTTCTGAATACTAAATCTGACAAAGCAGAAAGTTCCTATTTACAATCTATTTCTTTATTAAAATCAGATAAATCTCAAATTGAAACTTTATCAAATGCTTATAGAAATTTATCAAAATTAAACCTTTATTCAGATGTAAAATTAGCAGATTCCTATTTAGAAAAAGCACGAAATGAGTTCAACAAATTATCAAATTTAGAACCTCGAAAAAAAGCTCAATTTAGTATTGAAGAAGCCAATTTGTTATTCAAAGAAGGAAAAATATCGGAGGCAGATATCAAAATCAAAGACGCTTTTACGATTCTAATTCCTTATTTTAATAAATCAAAAGGCAATCTTCCCAATAAGAATTCTCTTTATGCAGAAACCACTTTATTAGATGCTTTAGATTTACAAGCCGAACTGTTTTTAGCACAGAATCAACCAAAAAAAGCATTAGAAAGCTATCAACTTTCTTTTCATATAGAGGAGTTATTTCAATCGCTTTTAGTTTATGAAAACTCTAAAATAATTTCGCAGATTAGAAACCGAAATCGAACCGAAAAATGTCTTGACATCTACTATTCACTTTATCAAAAAGAGAAAAAAGTAATTTATCTCGAAAGTGCTTTTGTGTTGCAAGAACAAACAAAATCTGCAGTTTTAAGTCAAACTATTTCGAAAAACAAAACAATATCAAGAGAAGAAAAACTAATTTTAGAACAACTTCAAAACTGGAATACTATAATTAGCAAAGAGCAACAAAAATTAGATTCAGCCGATATTTCTGTAATCAATAACGCCATCAAAAAGCAAAATGAATTGATGCTATTATTGAAATCGAAAACGTCTGAAAAATCAAATGAATCCAAAATAGTTGCTATTAATAATTTGTATTCAAAACTAAAAAAAGACAAAGCTGCTTTGGTTGAATATTTCTATGGTCAAAACAGAATATATGTTTTCACTTTAGAAAACGGAAATATAAAGTTAGATTTTATTAAAAACGACGATAATTCCATTAGAAAAATAAGATCATTTATTGATTATTTTTCTGATAGTGAAAAGATTGCAAACCATGTTTCTGATTATAATTATGATGGATTTTTAGTTTATAAAATGCTGAAACTTCCAGCAAAATCAACTTATAAAAACCTCATCGTTATTCCAGATGGAATACTTACTTTTCTTCCTTTTGAAGCATTAATTACAAAAGAGTCTAAGACAACCAATTTTGCCAAAATGAATTATTTATTAAATGATTTCGCAATTGGCTACAACAATTCTGCTTCATTTTATTTGAACTCCGTTCCTTTTAAATTTGATAAAGAAACTGTTCTTGGCGTGTTTCCAATATTTGAAAAAACCAATTTAGAACTAGCTTTTTCCAAAAAAGAAATGGAAGCTATTCAAGAGAAATTTGATGGCAATTATCTTTCAAAAACCGAAGCAACATTTAAAAATTTCAGTTCAAATGCCCAAAATTATTCCATTCTTCATCTTTCAACACATGCCGATTCAGGCGATATTATAGATCAGGCGAATATCAAATTTTATAACTCCGAAATCTTATATTCTGAGTTATATAATTTAGAAATCAACCCAAATTTAGTGGTATTGAGTGCTTGCGAAACAGGAATTGGTAAACTTTATAAAGCTGAAGGAGCGATGAGTATTGCAAGAGGATTTCAATTTGCTGGAGCTCAAAATCTGTTATTCTCCTTATGGAAAGTAAACGATTTTACGACTTCAATTTTGATGGACAAATTCTACTCCAATATAAAATCTGGCAAATCCTATTATGAAGCTACCAATAAAGCAAAGCTTGATTTTCTTTCTGACGAATCGATTCCAAACGCAAAAAAATCACCTTATTATTGGAGTGCCTTTGTATATTACGGAACATTAGAAACCAACTCTAATGGAAACTATTTTATTTGGTTTTCCATTTTAGGAAGTGCAATTGCTTTACTTTTGCTGTTCAAAATTTTAAAAAAATGGAAGAATTCCAAACGACTTTAAAGAAAAACAATTACAAAAAAATTGCTTTCAAAGTTTCCAAAACTCAGCATTTACTGATAAAGGCAAGTATTAACGGAGTAAAAGGAAACTTTATTCTAGATACTGGTGCAAGTAATAGTTGCGTTGGATTTGAGAGCGTTGAATTATTTCAACTAAAAGCCAAAAAATCTAAAACCAGAGCAGCTGGTGCTGGTGCTACAGGAATGTTTACGCAAGTTGCAAAAAACAACACCTTACAACTTGGCAGATGGAAAGAAACTGATTTTCATTTGGTGATTTTTGATTTATCTCATGTTAACATAGCGTTACAACAATACAAAGCCAAACCAGTTCAAGGAATTATTGGGGCCGATATTTTATTACAAGGAAAAGCTATTATAGATTATTATAATCATTGTTTGTATTTGAAGTAATTCTAAATATCATTTAGAAGAACAATTCTTACATCTTTTTTAATACATTTGATACTTAATTATTTGATTATGAGAAAACTTTACACTTCAATACTTTTATTTTTTCTATTGACAATGTCTTTAAACTCTTTTGGGCAAATTGTTGCTAATGATGATTTTTATCAGTTCCCGCTACCGTTTACTCCAGTGGTTACTTCTAATGACACTTTAAATGGTGTTTCAACAACAATGTCAACTGTAAATATTACACCAACTACAATTGGCCAACTAAGTATTGATTCAAATGGTATTTTAACCGTTGCACCGAATACACTTCCTGGAACATACACAATAACTTATTCAATTTGTGAAGTTGCAAATCCAAATAATTGTGATAATGCTACAGCAACTGTATTTATTCAATCAAGTATAATTAATGCCGTTGATGATTCTTTTGTTTTTGATTCACTTGGTGGAACAACACCAAGTGTATTAGATAATGACACAATTAATGGATTGCCTTTAATCTCACTTGGTGTTCCAAATAGTGTTTTTGCAACTGCTGTAAGTGTTCCTGCTGGGTTGACATTTAATCCTGATGGAACCATAAGTGTAAGTCCAAATTTACCAAGTGGAACCTATCCAGTAGTTTACCAAATCTGTGAAGCATTAAATCCAATAAATTGTGATACTGCTGTAGTGACTATTGTGGTAAACTACATTCCTTTAGAAATTGATATGGTTGCTACTTATAATGATTATAACAATGACGGATTTGTAAACGTTGGTGATGTAATTAACTATCAAATTACACTAACAAATATCGGAACTACCACAATGACTAATCTTACTGCCTGTCAATATTCAATGACTGTTAGTGGCGGAACACTTGCAAGTTTGAATGCAGGAGCTTCTAATAGTACTTTTTTTACAGGAGTTCATGTTATAACGCAAGCAGAAATAAATGCAGGAAGTGTTTTTGGATTGATTTGTATTTGTGCAGGTTCAGGAGAACAAAATTGTTTAGACGGAATCACCACACCTTTAAGCCAATCTAATGGTATAAAACTTCAAGCATTTATTGACAGTAATTCTAACGGAATAAAAGACGCTTCGGAAAGTTTCTTTTCTGGTGGATACTTCAATTATTCAATAAATGGAGGCGCAACAACCAATTTATATTCAAGTACAGGAATAAATTATTTGTATGAAAGTAATCCAGCTACAACTTATAATTTTAGTTATACAACTCCTAATGCTTACTATACTTGTCCGACAACCTATACCAATATCACTGTACCGAATGGTTCTGGAATAACAACTTATAATTTTCCAATAACCGTTATTCCATATACTGATTTAGCAGTTTATTTGGGTCCTTCTGGAGGTCCAAGACCTGGGTTTAGCTATTACAATTATTTTACAATAAAAAACAATGGTAATCAAACCATCACTTCTGGAACCGTAACTTTCACAAAAGATAATGCTTTAGCAATTTCTACTCTTCCATCTGGCGCAACAGCTACTGCAACAGGGTTTACTTATAATTTCACCAACTTACTGCCATTTGAAATTCGTTATGTTTATGTAACACTTCAAGTTCCAACAATACCAACAGTATCTCTTGGTCAATTGGTAACAAATACAGTTTCAGTAACAATACCATCTGGTGATGCAAATGTGAATAACAATAATGCAAGTTTGACACAAGATATTCGTGGTGCTTACGATCCAAATGACAAACATGAAAATCATGGAGGCAAAATTCTTCATTCTACATTTACATCAAACGATTATTTAACGTATACCATTCGATTTGAAAACACAGGAAATGCTAATGCAATAACGGTTAGAGTTGATGATGTTTTAGATGCTGATCTTGATGAAAATTCAATTATCATGGTTGCTTCCTCACATAATTATGTTCTAAGCAGAACAGGAAGTAATTTGTCATGGAAATTCGATGGTATCGATTTACCACCATCAGTTCCAAATACACAAATTGGTCATGGTTATATTACTTTTCAAATTAAACCTGAAGCAGGTTATGCTATTGGTGACATCATTCCAAATTTCGCTAATATTTATTTCGATTTTAATCCACCCATTGTAACAGATGTTTGTAATACCGAATTTGTAGCAAACTTATCCAATCAAAACTTTGCTTTCAATAATTTGAATTATTATCCAAATCCAGTGAAAAATAGTTTATCAATTTCTAACGCTTCATTAATAGAAGAAATAGAAATTACTTCACTACTTGGGCAAAGAATTCTCACGAAAAAAATTAATGAATTACAAACAGAACTTAATTTGAGTGAACTTGCAAATGGAGTTTACTTTGTAAAAGTTATTAGTGAAGGTCAAGAAAAAACAATCAAAATAATTAAAGAATAAAGTTATTATTCTAAATTAATAAATCCCAAATTCCAAAGTTTAACATTTGAATTTGGGATTTATTTTAGAATTTATTAACTACTTATTATTGTTTTTAAAAGAAAAATACGCAATAATGGTGCTTAAAAACATCAAAATTCCACCTAATACAAATGGCGCACCAGCAAACTGAAACGGAGCTTCTTTATGAGTAAAGTAATAAAAAACTGTACTCATCATTGGTGGTCCAACAATTGCAGAAGCACTCATTAAACTTGAAAGCGTTCCTTGAATTTCTCCTTGTTCATTAGCTGGAACTTGACTTGAAATAACGGCTTGCATCGCAGGACCAGCGATTCCTCCAAGACAATAAGGTATTAAAAATGCGAACATCATCCAACTTTCAGTCGCTGTAGCAAATAGAAACATTCCAACAGTATAAAGTGCCATTCCAACATAAATACTTTTTTCGTTTCCTAATTTCGGATTTATAACGCGTATCAAACCACCTTGAACTATTCCGACCAAAAGTCCGATAGCTCCAAGTGAAATTCCTACCATTTTTTCATCCCAATTGAATTTGTACATCGTAAAATAACTCCAATTGCTATGAACAGCATGTGAAGCCGTGTAAAGCAAGAAAATAGAAACTACAAGCCCAATTAACTTTGGATATTTTCTCAAATTCATAAAAGCACCAATTGGATTAGCTCTTTTCAAACTAAATTCTCTTCGGTTGTCTTTTGATAAAGATTCAGGTAAAATAAAATAACCGTAAAGGAAGTTCAATAAACATAAAACCGCAGCTGCATAAAACGGAACTCTCGATCCATATTGTCCTAAAAGTCCACCGATTACTGGTCCTATTATGAATCCCAAACCGAAAGCCGCACCAATCATTCCGAAGTTTTTGGCTCTGTTTTCTAGTGTGCTGACATCAGCAATATAGGCAGAAGCTGTTGTGATACTCGCACCTGTAATACCTGCTATAATTCTTCCAATGAAAATCCATGTGATTGTAGGAGCAAAAGCTAACAATAAGTAATCCATTGAAAAGGCAAAAAGCGATATTAGAATTATTGGTCGTCTACCAAATTTATCACTTAAATTTCCAACTAATGGTGCAAAAACAAATTGTGTTATGGCATAAGCAAAAGTTAACCAACCACCAATTTTAGCCGCTTCACTAATATCTCCATGAATTAGTTCTTTAATCAACTTCGGAATCACTGGAATAATAATTCCCCAACCTGTAATATCGATAAGCATGGTTATAAAAATAAAACCTATTGCTGCCGATTTTTTGTTTGATGCCATAAAAAGTATTGGTTAGTGAACGCAAATAAACGAAAAAATCCCAAACTCTAAATAGAATTTGGGATTTGTATTTTGGAATTTATTTTAATTACAATTCTAATGCTTTTTTAGCATTTCCACCCATTAAATGTTCTACTGGGTTTTCTAATGCTTCTTTTACAGCAACCAAGAAACCAACTGACTCACGTCCGTCGATGATTCTGTGATCATAAGATAAAGCAACATACATTACTGGAGCGATAACTATTTGTCCGTTTTTCACGATAGCTCTATCAACAACATTGTGCATTCCTAAAATTCCTGATTGCGGAGGATTGATAATTGGTGTTGACAACATACTTCCAAAAACACCACCATTAGAAATTGTGAATGTTCCTCCAGTCATTTCATCAACAGTAATTTGTCCGTCACGAGCACGAATTGCTAATCTTTTGATTTCAGCTTCAACTCCTCTAAATGATAATGTTTCAGCATTTCTCATAACTGGAACCATTAATCCTTTTGGACCAGAAACCGCAACTGAAATATCACAGAAATCGTAAGAAATTTTCTCTTGACCATCTATCATTGAGTTCACGTCTGGGAATAATTGTAATGCTCTTGTAACCGCTTTAGTAAAGAACGACATAAATCCTAAACCTAATCCGTGTTTCTCTTTAAATGCATCTTTATATTCGGCTCTTAAAGCATAGATAGCTGTCATGTCAACTTCATTGAACGTAGTTAACATTGCTGTTTCATTTTTAGCAGAAACTAATCTTTCGGCTACTTTACGACGTAACATTGATAATTTTGTTCTCTCAGAACCACGATTTCCGGTAGTTGGAGTTCCCATAGATGGTACCGCATTTACAGCATCATCTTTAGTGATTCTTCCACCTTTTCCTGTTCCAACGATTTCAGTTGGTTGGATGTTTTTCTCGTCTAATATTTTTCTCGCAGCTGGAGATGGAGCTTGAGTTGCATATGTTTTTTCAGCAACTGGAGCCGCTTTTACCTCAGCTTTTGGAGCTTCTACAACTGGTTTCGCTTCTTCTTTTGCTGGTGCTGGAGCATCACCTGATGGTTTAGCTGCACTTGTGTCAATCAAACAAACAACTGCACCAACAGCAACCGCATCACCTTCTTCTGCTTTTAGAGTAATAATTCCGCTTGCTTCAGCAGGTAATTCAAGAGTTGCTTTGTCTGAATCTACTTCAGCAATCGCTTGGTCTTTTTCTACATAATCGCCATCTTTTACTAACCAAGTAGCAATTTCAACTTCTTTTATCGATTCGCCTGGTGAAGGCACTTTCATTTCTAAAATCATCCTTTTATAATTTTATATGTGTGTTATTATCTAAATAAATTTTTATCAAAAACCATTCTAATTGCATCGGCATGACGACGTCTATCTCTAGTATGACTTCCTGCTGCTGGTGCTGCGTATGCTTTTAATGAAGCTAATCTCCAAGGCACTAAATTGAAATTCATCAACATATAGCTGTAAGCTCCCATGTTTTTAGGCTCTTCTTGTGCCCAAACATAATCGTCTGCGTTTGGATAACTAGCAATAATTGCTTTTAATTGTTCTACTGGTAAAGGAAATAATTGCTCTACACGAACCAAAGCTACATCATTTCTTTCTAATTTTTCTCTTTCGGCAAGAATATCATAGTAGAATTTTCCGGTAACGAAAACAACTGTTTTTACTTTTTTCTTATCTACTGAATTGTCATCAATTGTTTCTTGAAATTGTCCGTTGTATAATTCTTCTTGTGTTGAAACACACAATGGATGACGCAACAAACTTTTTGGTGAAAAATGGATTAATGGTTTACGGAATTTCGTTTTCATTTGTCTTCTCAACAAATGATAGAAATTGGCTGGCGTTGTACAATCTGCAACATACATATTGTGGCGTGCACAAAGTTGTAAATAACGTTCCATTCTAGCCGAAGAGTGCTCTGCTCCTTGTCCTTCATATCCGTGAGGTAATAAAAGAACAATTCCGTTTTGGTTGTTCCATTTGTCTTCTCCACATGAAATGTATTGGTCAATCATGATTTGTGCACCATTTGAGAAATCTCCAAATTGTGCTTCCCAAATAGTCAATGCATTTGGATTTGCTAAAGCATAACCATAATCAAAACCTAAAACACCATATTCTGAAAGGAAGGAATTAAACACATTGAACTTCCCTTTTTTATCTTTAAGTGAATTTAAAAGAATTACTTCTTCTTCACTGTCTTCAACTTTTACAACGGCATGACGGTGAGAAAATGTTCCTCTTTCAACATCTTGACCAGAAATTCTAACATCGTAGCCTTCTGTTAATAGTGAACCGTAAGCAAGTGATTCAGCTGTTCCCCAATCGATAACATTGTTATCATACATTGTTTTTCTATCGGTGATAATTTTTGTGATTTTGCTTATGAACTTTTTATCTGATGGTAAAGTTGAAATTTCATTGGCTATTTGATCTAATTTCTTTTTATCAAATTTAGTATCAAATTTTTGCAACATAACATCATCCGATACTTGTTCAAATCCTTTCCATTCGTCTTGCAAGAATGGTTTGATAATCGTCAAATCTTTTTTACGAGATGCTTGAAGATTTTCATCTAATTTATCTTTGTATTCGTTTTCAATTTTGGTAATATAAGCAGCATCAACAATGCCAGCAGTAATCAATTTCTCTGCATAAATATCTCTTGGATTTCTATGCTTAGCAATGATTTTATATAAAACTGGTTGTGTAAAACGTGGTTCATCACCTTCGTTATGGCCATACTTTCTATATCCTAATAAATCGATAAATACATCGCGTCCAAACTGCATACGGAAATCTAAAGCAAATAACATAGCATGAACAACCGCTTCAGTATCATCTGAATTAACATGAAGTACTGGAGAAAGTGTCACTTTTGCAACGTCTGTGCAATAAGTAGATGAACGTGCGTCTTGGTAATTAGTAGTAAATCCAACTTGATTGTTGATTACAATATGAATTGTTCCACCAGTTTTGTAACCGTCAAGTTGCGCCATTTGAACAATTTCATAAACAATTCCTTGTCCGGCAACGGCTGCGTCACCATGAACTGCAATTGGTAATACTTTAGAGAAATCGTCTGGAGTGTATTTATCTTGTTTAGCACGCGCAATTCCTTCAATAACTGCACCAACTGTTTCAAGGTGCGAAGGATTTGGAGCTAAATTAATGTTGATTTTTTTACCCGATTTGGTTTTTCTTTCAGAAGTTAAACCTAAATGATATTTTACGTCACCATCAAAATATTCTTTATCGTAATCTTTTCCGTCAAATTCTGAGAAAATATCTTGCGTTGCTTTTCCAAAGATATTGGCTAAAATATTTAATCTTCCTCTGTGCGCCATTCCCATTACGAAATGTTCAACACCTTTTTCAGCAGCAGATTCAATCAAAGCATCTAGTGCTGGAATAATACTTTCGCCACCTTCAAGAGAAAAACGTTTTTGACCAACGTATTTTGTATGAAGGAAATTTTCAAAAGAAACCGCTTCGTTTAGTTTTCCTAAAATGTGTTTCTTTTGTTCACCATCAAAATTTGGTAAGTTATCGTTAATGTTGATTCTATTTTGAATCCACTGAATAACCTCTGGTTTTCTCATGTACATGTACTCAATACCAATATGCTGGCAGTACACATTTTTAAGATGAGTTATGATTTCTTTTAAAGTTTGAGGTTGCTGTCCAATAACTTTAGCAGCATCAAAAACCGTATTCAAATCAGCATCAGAAAGACCGAAATTTGCTAAATCTAAATTTGGCTCATAAGTTCTTCTTTCTCTAACAGGATTGGTTTCTGTAAAGAGATGTCCGCGTGTTCTATAGCCATCTATCAATTTAAGAACATTGAACTCTTTTTGGATTTTATCTGAAACAACAGAACAATCTTGATTTTCAGTAGCAAAATTTGCCAACTGTTGTCCAATATTTTCTTCGTTGTAGGTTGTCATTCCAAAATCGAAACCTTGAAAGAATGCTCTCCAACTAGGTTCAACAGAATCTGGATTAATTAGATATTGATCGTATGTTTGCGCGAAAAATTCGGTATGTGCTGCGTTTAAGAAGGAAAATCTATCCATATTTAAGATAAAATAATCGTTGTGTTAAAAAAATTTATGCAAAAGTAAAATATTTATAACAATCTTTCAATGTTTTTACTACTTTTATGTCGCTAATTAACTATATATATACGTATGAAAAAGAATGCCTTACACAATTTAACAAAAAGATTAACATTTGTATTTTTTATTGCGTTAAGTTTTACCATTTCGGCGCAAGAAACCCCAGAAAAAACTCAAAAAAGTGAGTTTTGGAGTAAAGTACAATTTGGAGGTGGACTAGGCCTTGGATTTGGTTCAGGTTTTACTAACATTGCAGTTTCTCCTACGGCTATTTACAATATCAATTCCTATGTATCTTTAGGAACTGGAGTACAATATAGTTTCTTAAAGCAAAAAGGGTTTTACTCTTCAAATATCTATGGAGCAAGTTTTATTGCACTTTTTAATCCTATTGAAGAAATCCAATTATCTACAGAATTAGAACAATTACGAGTAAATAGATCGTTTGAAGGACTTTTATCTGGAAGTGATAATTTTTGGAACACCGGACTTTTTGTTGGAGCTGGTTATCGAATGGATAATGTAACTATTGGAGCACGATATAATTTATTTTTCAAGACCGATAATGGAGTTTACGGAGATGCATTTATGCCTTTTGTGAGAGTGTTTTTTTAAAAGCAACAATTTGTAAAATTTATTTTTTAATAATTTAAACAATTAACATTATGAAAAACATTTTCATTTTGATTTTTATATTAGCGTCTTCTTCGGTATTATGTCAGAATCAATTTAAAAGTTTGCCAAAGCTACCATCAACCTTTGTAAATTTTTCTAACAACACTTACTCACTAAATTTTAACTACAACAAACCAAGCAGTTTGTATCGACTTTCAATTTACAACCCTACGACCAATTTGAATGATAATTACTATTTAGTAGGTGGAAAGTATTATATGAGTAACACTAAATCCTTTTCTTTTTTTGGGCCAGATGGACAAAGGATAGATTCATTTAATCCGAGTGGAACAAATGATTTTAAAAGTGCTTTAATAATGGGGTTTATAAATAAAATTATAAAAGGGTTTTAATATTTACTTCTAAACCACACCTTCATCCATTCGCGTTTTAAAATTAAAAACGAGACTTGTTCGGATAATTCCATAATATCTGAACCATCTAATTTTTTTACCTGATCTTCGGGAACATCAACTATATAAAGTAAACTTAAGTATTCGGCGAATTTGTATTGAATTAATCGATAAATTTTTTCGTGAAGTTGAATTTTTAGTTCATCAGGTTTAGTACTTGGATGAAAATCTACAGGTTCATTTGCGAAATTGAAATCTTTATTTAATTGCTCAATAAGTTTTTGGTACAAATTCTCTTTTTCTGCTTCAGAAAGTAAGTGGTCTGTTGATATTGGAGCTATAAAACTAGACATTTCTATTCATTAAGTTTTCACCAAAAGCTTTTAACATTTGTTTTTTATCACTAGAAATATTCATTTTTTCTAAAGTTTCAAATGCTTTAAAAGTGTACTCTTGAATGGCTTTTTGAGTGGCTTCAGATGCCTTTGTTTGATTAAATATCGATTTTACAGATTCTATTTTATCCGAATTATCACTTGGTTGAATCGAAAATAAATGTGTTAATTGCTCTTTTTCATCAGCATTAGAAAACTCCATTGCTTTCAAATACAAATACGTTTTTTTGTTTTCAATAATATCGCCACCAACTTGTTTTCCAAAAGTTTCTGGATCACCAAAAGCGTCTAAATAATCATCTTGTAATTGAAAAGCTATCCCTAAATTCAAGCCAAAATCATAAATTAAATTAGCATTATCTTCAGATGTTTCTGCAACAATTGCACCCATTTTCATAGCTGCTCCTACCAAAACAGCTGTTTTGTATTCAATCATTTTTAAATATTCAGGAATGGTAACATCTTCTCTTGTTTCAAAATCGACGTCGTATTGTTGTCCTTCGCAAACTTCAAGAGCAGTTTTGCTGAACAATTTTGCTAATTCTCTGAAAATCTTTGGTTCATATTCTTCAAAATGCTGATAAGCCAAAATTAGCATTGCATCACCAGAAAGAATTCCGGTATTAACATCCCATTTTTCGTGAACCGTCTCATTTCCTCTTCTCAATGGCGCATCATCCATAATATCATCATGAACCAATGAGAAATTATGAAAAACTTCAATTGCTGTTGCTGCTGCCAAAGCATTTTTACAATCAACATCAAAAACCTCTGTCGCCATTAATGTTAAAATTGGTCGCATTCTTTTTCCACCTAAATGAAGAATGTATTCGATTGGTTCATAAAGATTTTTTGGTTCTTTATTTAAATGCAATTCTGTGAAATAAACTGAAATAAGTTCTTGATAGTGAGAAAGTGCGTGCATTAATTCTGAGTTTGATTTTTAATGTTTCAGGATTACAAAAGTAAGTCAAAAAAACTTTAATGAGTAAAACCTACTCTTTATCAAATGTTAAATTTATGTAAATACTATGGAAACTATTTTTGTATTCAAAGTTTCCAACGTACATTTGCAATCGAAATTTAGAAGAAAAATGAAAGAAAAAATCATCAAAAAAGCAACAGACATGTTCCTGAAACTTGGTTTCAAGAGTGTTACTATGGATGATATTGCTTGTGAAATGTGCATTTCTAAAAAAACAATTTACAAATATTTTAGCAACAAAGAGAAATTAATTGAAGAAGGAACTGAAGTTATTCATCAAAAAATTCATTCGTTAATGGACGAAGTTGTTAGCAAAAACTTTAATGCAATAGAAGAAAATTTTGAATTGCGAAAAATGTTCAAAGAAATGTTTCAATCTTTTGATCATTCACCAGCGTATCAATTGAAAAAACATTATCCTGAAATTTATGAAAAAATGATGGCTAATGAAATTGAAGATTGCAATAAAATGTTTTCTCAAAATATTGTAAAAGGAATTCAACAAGGACTTTATAGGCAAGAAACAGATGTTGAATCGGCTACAAAGTTCTATTACACGCTTATTTTTTCAATAAACGAAAACACACAATTAGAAAGTGAAGCATCCAAACTAGAAGGAAAAGCATTAGAATATCATACAAGAGCCATCGCAACACCAAAAGGAATAATAGAATTAGAAAAACAATTAATAAACTATATATAATCATCAATCCATGAAATCGCCATAAACACAAGTTTGCGAATGCAAACACCTATGAAAATAGCGATACATATGCACCAACAAACAAATAATATTTACATATGAAAAACAAAATCATTCTAACCTTACTTTTCTTTGCTTCAATTTTGCAAGCACAAGAACAAAAAGAGAGTTACTCATTCTCTTTGAAACAAGCAATTGAACATGCCATTCAAAACAATTATTCTGTTTTAAATGCTAACAGAGATATTGAAGCCGCAAAACAAAAAAAATGGGAAACTACTACAATAGGTTTACCTCAAATTAATGGTAACATTGGATATGTAAACAATTTTAGAATTCAACAAAATGTAATAGTAGTGAATGGACAATCTCAAACTATAGCTTTTGGGACATACAACACTATGAATGCTTCTGCCACACTAAGTCAGTTAATTTTTGACGGCTCTTATCTAGTAGGATTGCAATCAGCAAAAACCTATTTGAAAATATCTGAAAACGCAAAAGTAAAAACTGCACAAGAAATAAAAGAAATAGTAATCAACTCCTATGGAAATGTTCTGTTGGCAGATGAAAGTATTTTGATTCTTCAAAAAAACAAAGGTATTTTAGAAAAAACACTTTCCGACACCAAAGAAATCTATAAAAACGGACTTATTGAAGAAGAAAATGTGGAGCAATTACAAATCACATTGTCTTCAATAAACAGTTCGCTTGAAAATGTAAAGCGTCAAAAAACAATTGCAAATGATATGATGAAATTGTTGTTAGGAATTAACTTAGATAAAGAGTTAAAACTTACAGATAAATTAGACAACTTAACACAATCTAATGTTGACTTAGCTATTTTAAAAGAAGAATTTAATGTTACAAATAACATTGATTATCAAATAGGTCAAAATCTTCAAACTAGTAAAGAATTGCTTTTAAAGTTAGAAAAAAGTAAAGCATTACCATCACTTGGAGCGGCTGTAAATTTTGGTTCCAATGCCTTTGGAAATTCGTTTACTTTTTTTAATCAAAACCAGCAATGGTTTAATTATTCTAACCTAGGAATTAATTTAAACGTTCCTATTTTTAGTAGTTTCGGAAGAAGTTCTAGAACACAACAAGCAAAAATTGCTTTAGAACAATCTAAAACACAATTAACAGAAACAGAGCAAAAATTGAAATTACAATTTGAAAAAGCTAAAAGCGATTACGAATTTAGTTTAGAACAATTAACAACATCTAAAAACAATTTGAATTTGGCAGAACGAATTGAAAATAAAAACCAAATCAAATTTACAGAAGGTCTAGCTAGTAGTTTCGATTTAACAAAAGCTCAAGAACAATTATACTCTGCTCAACAAAATTATCTTCAAGCAATGCTTGATGTAATCAATAAAAAAGCAACTTTAGAAAAATTAATAAACAAAAACTAATCCCAAAATAATATGAAATCGACGATTCACGAATTCCAAAAAATAAAAGTCATGAGTAAAAAAATACTTTTAATCACTATAATATCTTTCTCGATATTGTCTTGCTCTAAAAAAGAAAATGCTACAACTGTTGATGAATTAATTAAAGCTGGTAATGTAAAAGATCTTCAAACTAAAAAAGGTCTTATTCAAGCTGATTTGGCCAAAATTGATGAAGCTCTTTCAAAATTAGTAGAAGTTAAAAATCAAGAAGCCTTGGTTTCTGTGTTATCAGTAAAAGATACTACTTTTAGTCACTATTTAGAAATTCAAGGTAATGTTGACACAAAAGAAAACATCCTTGTTCAACCAGAATTCAGCGGAAACCTTACTTCTTTAACTGTAAAAGCAGGACAAAGAGTTTCTAAAGGACAAATTCTTGGTAGAGTTGATGATGCTGGAATGAGCCAACAATTAGCAAGTTTGGAAAACCAATACGCATTGGCAAAAACATCATTTGAAAGACAAAAGAATCTTTGGGATAAAAAAATTGGATCTGAAATTCAATTCCTTCAAGCTCAAACTCAAATGATTTCTGCTCAAAAAGCAGTTGCACAAATGAGAGCTCAAGTATCTAAAACATTAATTCGTGCTCCGTTTTCAGGAACAATAGACGAAGTTTTTGTTGAAAAAGGACAAATTGTTTCGCCAAGTCCACAAGGTCTTATGAGAATTGTAAACTTATCTAATATGTATGTTTCTACTTCTGTTCCAGAAACTTATATTGGTAAATTAAAAGTAGGAACTGTAGTTGATGTTTTCTTAACTTCTTTAGGAAAAACATACAAAGGAAAAGTACGTCAAGTTGGAAATTTCATCAACCCAAATAACAGAAGTTTCGGAATTGAAGTAAGCGTGCCAAATCCTGAAAATTTATTGCGCCCAAACCAAGTTGCAAAACTTAAAATCATTGATTACACAAGTAAAAATGCAATTGTAGTTCCAACAAATGTGGTACAAGAAGACGGAACTGGAAACAAGTTTGTTTTCACGGTAACTAATTCAAATGGTAAAACAGGTACTGCTAAAAAAGTACTCGTGAAAATTGGAAAATCATCAGATAATGTTACCGAAATTTTAAGCGGTTTATCAGCTAATGACATCATCGTAACTGAAGGTGTAAATAGTATTGCAGACGGAATGAAATTGAATTTCTAAATGTAAAATTGTTGTCAGTTTTCTGTTGTCAGTTCTAAACCGACAACTGATAACCGACAACCAACAACAAAATATATGAGTCACACAAATAAAGAATTCAGTATATCAAGTTGGGCAGTAGACAATCGTGTTACTGTTTATATCTTGACCTTATTAATCGTTATTACAGGAGTAATTGCCTACATAACGATGCCTCGTGAAGATTTCCCAGAAATCATCGAGAACAAAGTATACATTTCGTCTGTTTTCCCAGGAAACTCTGCCGAAGATGTTGAAAAATTAGTGATTAAACCACTTGAAAAGGAGTTCAAAAACATTTCAGGAGTAGAAAAAATTACGTCTAGTTCGTTTCAAGATTATGGAATGATTATCGTAGAATTTGCTGATAAAGTAACTATTGAGAATGCAAAAGTTAAAATCAAAGACAAAGTTGATTTTGCTAAAGCAGATACCGATTGGCCAAATCTAGACAACGGAAGTAAAGTAGAACCAAACGTTTTCGAATTAAACATTTCGGAAGAAGTGCCTATTTTGAACATCAACTTAAAAGGAAATTATACTACACAACAACTTAAAAAATATGGCGAACTACTTCAAGATGATATTGAAGAAATTCCTGAAGTTAAAAAAGTTGATATCCTTGGTGTTGATGATAAAGAAGTTGAAATTGCTGTAGATATTTTTAAAATGACCGCAGCTCAAGTTTCTTTTGATGAAATTCAAAATGCGGTGAAATATGAAAATATGACACTTTCAGGTGGAAATTTAATTTCACAAGGGTCAAGAAATAATATTAGAATCGTTGGTGAAATAAAAGATCCTAAAGAACTTGAAAATATTATTATCAAATCATATGGAGGTGCTGTTTACCTAAAAGATATTGCTAAAATTAGTTTTAAAGAGAAAGAAAAAACTACTTACGCTCGTGAATCAGGTAAAGAAGTGGTAATGCTTAACGTAAAAAAACGTTCTAACCAAAACATGATTTCTGCGATTGAGCAAGTTAAAGAAAAATTAGAAAAAGCTAAAGCATCTTATTTACCATCTAATTTAGAATTACAGTTAACTAATGACCAATCATCAAGAGTAGAACACCAAGTAGACGAACTTTCTAACCACATCATTTTCGGAATTGTGTTAGTAATGATTGTATTGATGTTCACTATGGGATTAAGAAATTCACTATTTGTTGGTGCGGCAATTCCATTATCAATGTTAATGGCGTTCAGTATTCTTTCAGCATTCGGATTAACACTGAATACTATGGTTCTTTTTGGATTAGTAATGGGATTAGGAATGCTTGTAGACGACGGAATTGTAGTGGTCGACAACGTATTTGCCAACATGCAAAAAGGAATGGATCGAGTTTCGGCTTCCAAAATTGGAATTGGTGAAATCGCTTGGCCTGTAATTTCATCTACAGCAACTACTTTGATGGCGTTTTTACCTTTCTTATTATGGCCAGGCACAATGGGTAAATTCATGAAGTATTTCCCAATTACATTGACAGTTACATTAACAGCTTCCTTATTTGTGGCAATGGTTGTAAATGCTGCCATGACTGGAGGTTCGATGGATACAACAGATAAAAATGTATCTAAAAAATCGGCAAAATTATATTCAATTATATTTACAGTTATTGCCGTAATTTTTGTTCTTATTGGAAATATATATGATTCAAAATTTGCAAGAGCAATTGGACATTTAGCATTAATTTCTCTAGGATTAATGTGGTTATACAAAATAAAATTATACCAATGGACGCAAGATTTTCAGTACAGTTTCTTCCCAAGAATGGAAGACAAGTACAAAAGCTTCTTGGCTAAAATATTAACTGGTAGAAAAGCATGGCTTGCTTTAGCTGGAATAATTGGGTTGTTAATTTTCTCATTTATGTTATTGGGAATTTTTCCAAGAAAGGTATTGTTTTTCCCAGACAACATTCCAAATCAAGTAATTACTTATATCGAATATCCTCAAGGAACCGATATTTCTAAAACTAATAAAGCCACTTTATTTGTAGAAAAACAAGTAATCAATATTTTAAGCAAATATGTTGAAGAAGGAACTAACGAAAATTACCTTGCAGAATCTATTGTTTCTCAAGTAGGTGTTGGAGCAGGAAATCCAAATGTTGATGCAGGTTCAGCATCGGAAACGCCATATAAAGGAAAAGTTACAGTGAATTTCTCTGAATTCAAATTTAGAAAAGGTGTCAATACAGCCGATGTTTTAGAAGAAATTCGTGCCAAAGTAAAAGGTATTGCAGGCGCTACTGTAACTGTGGAAAAAGACTCAAATGGTCCGCCAGCAGGTTATCCAATTAGTATTCAATTAACAGGAATTGACTATGATGTTATGTTGAAAGAAGCAGACAAAATGATTGCTTTTATAAATTCTAAAAACATTCCTGGAATTGAAAGACTTAGCGTTGATGTAAATAAAGAAAGTCCAGAACTTGAAGTAAAAGTTGACCGAGTTAGTGCCGGAAGTTTAGGAGTTTCTACAGGTCAATTAGGATTCAATTTACGTCGTTCAGTTTATGGTCAAGAAATCTCAACATATAAAGAAGGAGACGACGATTATAACATCACAATGCGTATGCAAGAAGACCAACGTAAAAACGAAAATGTATTGTTCAATCAATCATTAACGTTCAGAAATCAAAACAATGGTCAGATGATGCAAGTGCCAATTTCTGCGGTTTCACAAACAGAGAAAACGACTACTTACAATCAAATCAAAAGAAAAAACCAAAAACGAATCATGACGGTTTATTCTAATGTTTTGACAGGTTTTAATGGTGATGAAATTACAAAGCAAATACAAGCAGAATTAAAAGGATATGAATTACCAAAAACAGTTTCTTATTCGTTTTCTGGTGTTCAAGAAGAACAAGGAAAAAACCAAAGCTTCTTGATGTATGCTCTATTCTTAGCTTTAGCAGGAATTACGATTATTATTGTATTACAATTTAATTCAGTTTCTAAAACAATGGTAATTTTATTTACAGTTATCTTGAGTTTTAGTGGTGTATTCTACGGATATGTTATAGCTGGAATGGATTTCGTAATCCTGATGACCATGATGGGAATTATTTCCCTTGCCGGAATTGTGGTGAAAAACGGAATTGTATTAATGGACTTCTTTGTACTTTTATTAGACAAAAAAGTAGCAGAAAAACATTTAAACAGTCACGACGATTTATCATTAGAAGAAATAAAAGAAGTAATCATCGAATCTGGAAAATCGCGTTTACGTCCAGTATTATTGACTGCATTAACAGCTGTTCTTGGATTAATTCCACTAGCAATTGGGTTAAACTTTGACTTCTTCGGATTAATTACTGACTTAAACCCACACTTATTTATTGGTGGTGACAACGTAATCTTTTGGGGACCATTAGCATGGACCATCATCTTCGGATTGACTTATGCAACAGTCTTAACTCTTGTTATGGTTCCAGTAATGTTTTACTTGGTAAAACGAGTAAAATATAAACTTAGAGACAGAAGAGAATCAAGAAGAATAGCAACTGAAGAATAAAAATTGTTTAGTTAAATAAAAAAGCTCCGAAAAATATGAGGGCACTGAAAAACATCGTTTATTTTGATTAGCACCGTTTTTTAGAGAATAAAAAAACGCTTATAGTAGGATTTTATACATCCGTTATAAGCGTTTTACTTTTTGCAACTGTTTTTTATTGTAGT
>NZ_JBIISA010000054.1:0-11289 GCF_044341265.1 Flavobacterium sp. | reverse complement strand
AATTCCAACAAATTTACCGATACAAATAACTGTGGTGTAAATGTCTTTTTTCCTTGCATGAGTAAATTTAAAAAAAATCAAATTTATTTACAAGGTTTTGTATATTTGAGTTGTGCAACATGCACAAACGTTTGGCGCAAATGCGAATTTTTGGTAAATTCAGGTTCACGTTTCGCAAGATATATTATCATTAACAGAAAATAATCAGTTACGAAGTTCACAACTGACGCCAAGAGTGGGAACGTTAGCCGTTACTTTACCCGAAAACTATGAAAAAGAAAAGTATCATTGGAATTCTACTTTTAATAATTATTAATTTAATTTTTATATACCTAATATGCATTTATCCAATTTTAAGTTTTGGCCTAGTAGTTGCTGAGATTGGAGAAGTTCAAGGAAAAGTAATTGAGACAAAAATAACACGAGAAACTATTTTGTTCGTCTTGCTTTTGAGTGTATTCGTATTATCAATTAATTACTTAATTTTCAAAAAATTAATATTAACCAAACGGAATTTTCTATTTAGTTTAGCATTAATCATTATCGGAATTCTAATTTTCTTTCCATTTTATTTAAACTCTAAAAAATCGTTTTTAGATTATCAAAATGGAACAACAAAACTTGGACACTTTATCGAAAAGAATGAAATTGAAAATATTATAGTCATAAAACAAAACGACACGATAATTATTAAAGCTCAAGATATTTTTCTAAATGAAATTGGTCGTGCAAAATATAAAAGAGGAATATGGAAGTACGATAAAAAATATAAAATCATATTTGAAAAAAATGGAATAAAAAAAGATAGTATTTTGTCAAACGGAATTATGTTTGGCGCATTCAAGAATAAACATTTCCAAGTGGAAAAAGATGTAATTAAAAAATATTTTAATACCAAAAAAAGCAACGGCTAAAAGGCGTTTGGCAAGATTGCGAATTATGTAGTAAATTCCACACGCTACCGCTAAAATCCCTTCGCATGGTAACTAAATAAGCTAAAACAGTAATTAAAAAGTAAAAACCATATTAAAATATTTTACAAAAAAATACTATATTTACAATATATGACACGCGAAAGGATTCGCGCGTTAGATAGAGGCTATTTTAAAACCGTATAGATATCATTAATTTATGATTAAAAAAACACTTATAATCTTTAGCTGTATTATAACCCTAAATCTTTATTCTCAGAATAAAGAAACAATAAAATGGTTATATCAAAATTCTATAGAAATTGAAGATGCTAATCCTAATTCAGAAATGTTACTTTTTAAACAAAACGAACCCAGTAAATTTGCTAAGGCAAGGATTTATGGGTTCGGAGAAGCATCACACAACACTAAGGAATTTTTTGATTTAAAAGCCAAGTATTTTAAGTATTTAGTAAAAAATCATGGTTTAAAAATTTTTATAATGGAAGAATCTTACCAAGCTGAATCCGGAATAAATGAATGGATAAGTGGCGGTAAAGGTGATGTAAAAACAATTGCTAATAATTTTAAAACTGTATTTTGGTATACTAAAGAAATTGTGAATCTGTTGGAATGGATGCGAGAATATAATGTAGGTAAATCAATAGATGAACAAATTCGTTTTTATGGGATGGATCCTAAAGGAGGTGAAAAAATTAACCAAGAGATACGAAAATTTATCAATCTTAACAATATCATCATTGAAGAATCCTTGTTAACAGCCGCTGATAGTTGTGCCAATAAAACAATTGACTTTAGTAAAAAAGAAAGTTGGTGGCAAACCCAGATTCCAAAATTGAAAGAACTAAAAAGACAATTACTACAATCAAAAAAAGAAGGTAAAGAATATAGTTCTGTAATAAGAAGCTTAGTTCATTTGATAGGTTATACTGAATATGCCTCATTGGTTGGGGAAAAATATCCAACAAGTACCGAATTTAGGGATTTAAAAATGTTTGAAAATGTAAAATACATTATGGAAGAGGAATCAAAAAATGGAAAAGCATTCATTTGGGCTCATAATGAACATATCAACAAAAGTGAGATGTATTATACTGGTAGTAATATTATTAATTTAGGTCGTCATTTAAAGGATTATTATAAAGATGATTATTACAGTGTAGGTTTTGACTTTGGAACAGGAAGTATAAATGGAAATGTTGTTGATAAAAAGGATGGAATTTATTGGAAAACTTATAATATAGAGCAGCCATTTCAAAAAACATATGCTTACACATTGATGTCTGTTGACAAAGACATTTATTTTGTAGATATGGAAAATGCAAATAAAAATGAGCCAACAAAATTCTTTGAAAAAAAATTGAATCATTTATTGATTGCTGCAGGCGGTTATCAACCTAAACCAATGCATAAGATTATAGTTGGTAGAATATATGCAGAAACTTATGATGGTTTAATTTTTGTAAAAAACATATCAATACCTGATTATAAATTAAACTAAGAATAAAACGGTGTACAACGACGATACCGAACAAATCACTTTTAGTGGTAACTAAATAATCTAAAACAGTAATTGAGAAATAAAAACCATATTAAAAATTTTTATCAAAAAATACTATATTTACAAAACATGACACGCGAGAGGATTCGGGCGTTAGGTAGGAATGTTAGCTGCCATTGTCGAAAACCGATTATGATGAGACTCATATTTTTATTATTACTTTGTTCGCACTATTCAATTGGACAATCCCAGAACGAATACATCATAAAGTATTGTATTGGTCACTACAACTTTGGGAATACTGGAGAATTTGAAAGAATGGAAATTTTTAAATTTAAAGTCAACGAAAAGAATTTTGTTTTAACAGAATTTCAATCTATTTCAAACAAATATGTTTATAACTCTGAATCATTAAAAAACGATAAAAAAGTTGCCGATACCGTAACTAAATTCCTTAATAAAAAAATTGAGAAAAGAGAGATTGAAAACCTCATAAATCAATTAAATATTAACGAAAATAATTTTAATGTTGATTTCTTCAGCTCAAATTTGTCAAAAAAAATATCGCAAAAAGATATTTTAAAAATTGCTGAGAAACGAGAACAAACATATTGGTTTGTAGATGATGAAAACGGAAAAGTAGATGAATTTGGAAAGGAAAAAATGAAAGACATTCGAAATTTTAGATATTTTGGAGAATATATGCAAAGTGTCACGCCAAAAATAGATGAATTCAAAATGGTATCAGATGCTTGGAATTTTGCGGAATTAGGTTTTTCAAATTTAAACTCAGTTTACAGATTGGATTTTCATTCAGTCTTGGGGCAACCAATAATGAAAAATAACAACTCTGATAATTGGAAACAAATAATTAATTTAAACGTCAATCTTATTCTATTAAAAATATTACCAAAAGAATCTCTATTGATTAAAGAAATAGAATTTGAAAATTTAATTGAAAGCTATATAAATTGGTACATTGAAAATAGGAAATGGGAAAGCAACGGTAGCTAACAGCTATTTAGCAAGTTTGCAACTTTGTAGTAAATTGATAATTTAAAATGATAAAAATGAAAGTAAAAAAAATAGTTCTTGGGATTTTTTTGTTTGTAATCGGTTCCTCATTTGCTCAAAATTCGGTTACTGAAATAAATACAAAAAATGGTATAACCTATTTAACAACAGACATTAATTATTCTGTTACAGGAGTTTATCAATATAAAGGTAAGGAACCCATAGTTGAATTAAATGTAGATGGTAGTGGTTTTTATCAAACGGAAGGTGAACAAAAAAAAGCTATTAATTGGGGCTTTGAATGTTCAAAAGATGGCGTTCCAAAGTTTGTTAAGGGATTTGATAGTATCGAATATGTTTTTTATTACAAATACATTTATTCCGATGAAAATGATTCTGAATGGAAAAAAGTAGAATTCTCCATTCATTTAAACTCAATGAAAATGTTTATTAATGGTGAACGAGTAAAGATTTTTACACCTAAAGAAAAACAAAAAAAACTGCCCTAAAGCAGTTTTCCTAAACTAACCAACAATACAAAAAAGTAAAACTAAAAACTTTTAAAACTTATCGGTTTCCAAAACCCTCATGTTTCCGGGATAAAGAACACTTGGGTCATCTTCTGCTGTTACAAAAATCAGTTTTGGTTTAGAGGATGAAACCGTTTCAAATTTTACATGAAGTTTTGATGTGCCAATGATTTGTCCCAAATTAATGTGATTATCATCTTCTGTTAGCATCCAAACAACATACGTCATTCTTGGTGGATTCAATCGTTCTGGTTCTGCCAAATACGAAATTTGTAATTCAATATTATAATTGTTGTTTTTATCTTTTTTTACCGAAACTTCGCCTCTTGCAGCAGGAGTTATAGGTGAATTATTAAAAACTGTTTTCTTAGCACACGAAACACTTACCATTAAAAACAAAATCGAAAGAATCAAAATTACTTGTTTGATACTTATTGAAAATTTTATTGTTTTCATGATGGTTATTTTTTCATGTTACGCGCCGCCATGTTTGAAATAGATTTACCTAAATCATCCATATCGTTGTTAAATTCTACTTTAAACAATTCCCATTTTTCTGAAGTTCCTTGTTGATCATAGTCTTGAAGTTTAGCTTTCAGTTCTTCATTTTTCTCTTCTAATTTGGCTAACTGCTCTGTGTACATTGCTTTATTAGAATCTTTTGAAGCATTGATAGTTACTTTCATCTCATCAATTTGTCGTTGATTTTCATCAAGTTTCAATTCGATACTAGATTTGAAAGTATTGTAATCGCTAACAGAATCTAATTTAGATTGTTGCAAAGCTGCTTCAGCATCAACAACATCTTCTTGTGCGTTTTCTAGTTCGCCTTCTTTAGCTTTTGGAGAATTATTACAACTTACTAAAAGTAAGCCCATAAAACTCATTAAAACCACTAATTTTAAAATATGTTTTTTCATTTTTTTTGAGATTTAAAAATTTTGCAATGGCCTTTATACTAACCAACTCTAAAGTCCACCGCAAAAAATATTATTTAGTAACGTGATCCGAATTCATTTGCAAAAGAGCGTTGGCTTTTTCTTTCAAACTAGAAGAAACGCTTTCAAATTTTCCTTCAACCATACCTTCTAATTCGGCTGCTTTGTCTTTCAACATTTTAGCATCTTTAGAAACCATTTTTTTGAAATCTTTGGCTTCACGACTCATTTTTTTCTTGAAATCTTTAGCCATATCTTCTGCACCACCAGCAATCATGCTTCTTGTTCTTGTTCCTTTATGTGGAGCAAATAAAACTCCAAGAGTTACTCCAACTAATGCTCCAACTACTAAAGAACCAACAATTTTTCCTGTGTTATTTGAATTGTCCATTTTTATATTATTTAATGTTATTTTTTAAAATTTGTAACCAATTGTAGCTTGATACCACATGTTTTTGTAACGTGGTGTTGTAGAATTTCCATCACCGTCATTATTCTTAACATCCCATCCTCCTCTTAATCCGATAACTAAATGGTCAATATTAAAATCGACACCACCTGTTAAACCAAAGATGTTTTTACGTAAATTACTGTTATCAAATTCATCTTGTTGCGATGTAGATAAAGAACCACCAGTAAAATCATCAGTTTGTTTCATTAAGAAAGAAAATTGAGGACCGAACAATAGAGAAACATATTCAACTGGTTTTATAGAAATTAAAATTGGCACATCAATAAAATCTGTTGTTCTAGTCATCTCATAACTGGTTCCTAAAAAAGTACCTGTAGATTTGAATCCTTTTTGAGAATACAAAACTTCTGGTTGAATACCAAATATTTTTCCCAAAGGAACTACTACGAATGCTCCTGCTGCTAATCCGAATTTTCCATCTGCTACGAAATCTTCTCCTTCTGAATCATATACATTGGAGTAATTGGTTCCTGCTTTTACACCGAAAGTCAATTTACCTCGATTGTCTGTTGTAGTAGTTGTTTGTGCGTTCAAACTTGTCGTTGCAAAGGCAACTAATGCGATCATTATGATTGCTTTTTTCATTTTTTTTTATTTAAGTTATATGCGTATTATTCATTATGTTATGCGTATTATTCATGCTATTATAAAACCTTTCTGCCGCTAATTATTCTAAGTAGAATAGCTACAATTGCTATTACTAGTAAAATATGTATTAGACTTCCTGTGTTGTAAACAAAGAATCCTAAAGCCCAAGAAATAATTAAAACCACCGCTATTAAATACAGTAAATTGTTCATGATGTTTGATTGTTTTTAGTTACTATTCAACTCTTTTATTATACATCAAAGGTACTGTGGTGATAAAGGTTTCGTGTTACATTATCAACTATACGTTTTACACATTTACCACATTAATTGTGCTTGTGCTTTGTTGGAATGATAAGTAATGGAATAGAAGTTTGATTCAAAACATTTTCGGTTGTGCTTCCAATTAAAACTTGCTCCAACCATTTTTGACTATGCGAACCCATAACTATCATATCTACTTTCAAATGCTTAGCTGTTTTAAGAATTACTTCAGCAAACTCACCATTCTCAACTAAGGTTTTAATTTTTGAATCGCCTAGATGTTTTTTGATTTTATCTAAATAATAACTTGCTGCATCACTCATACCATCAGCATTCATATATTGATAGAAAGTGGCACTATCAAAATCGCCTATTCCTGTAAAAGGTGAGGTCAAAAAAGAGGTATAATAGACTTCATTTTCAACCACATGAAGTAAAGTCACCTCGGCATGCATAGCTTTTGCAAATGAAAAACCAATTTCTGCCATTCTTGTTGCTGTTGGATTATAATCCAATGCCATTAATACTTTTTTCATTGTGTCCATTTTTATTTTATTTATAAGTGAGAACGTAAAATCCAAGCCATTTTTTCATGCTCTTTCATCAATCCAGTTATAAAATCGGTTGAACCAGCATCGTGAAATTCTTTATCAAATTTGGAGATATTCTCTCTCAAGTTTATAATCACACTTTCATGATCTATCAATAACTCTTTTATAAAACCTTTACTATCGTTTTTCTCACTAGTAACTTCTGTAAGCTGTGTTAAACTCAAAAAATCAGTTAAACTTGCAGGTGTATAAAACCCTAATTTGCGAATGCGCTCTGCTACTTCATCAATAAATTCTTCTAATTGTCTGTATTGTAATTCGAAGAAGGTGTGTTTTTCAAAAAAATCAGGACCTTCTAAATTCCAATGCGCTTTTCTTGTTTTGGTATAAAGTACAAACTCGTCGGCTAAAATTTTTGACAATTCATCAACAACCGATTGACCATTTTTTTCTGTAATTCCGATATGTGCTTTCATTTTTATATTTATTAATAATTAAAATTTATAGTTAAGAAGTTTGAAATACCTCATCATACAATTGCACTTCAACTTTTGAATTTAGAATTTCTTCAAAAACCAATCGCGCCATTAAGTAACTTACTGTTGATTCGGCACCTTGATTCAAATTCACATGATGTTCTTCCAATCCATCATAACATCCGCCTGTTGCTGGATTATACACTATTTGATGTAAATGATTTTTTCCTAAAAACCAATTAAAAGCTATTTCCATTTTTTCTAAATAACTTTCTTCACCATAAGAATTATAAAAAGTATTTAAAGCCAATATAGTATAGGTAACATCAATGGGTTGTTCGCCAAAATCATTAGCTCTTTTATCTTTATGATGCCAACCTTGATTAGAAATGACTTTGATTTGATTGTCTCTAAAAATAATTGAGAGTAAAAAATCGAAAGATGTTTTGGCTATTTTTCGATATAATAAACTTCCTGAACTCATTGATGCATATAACATTGCTTCAGGTAAAAGGCTGTTGGCATAGGTTAAATAGTTTTCAAACCACTTCCAATTTTTATCGGAAACACCTCTGAATTTTGAAACTAAATTATCAGCCAACTGAGTAATCATGATTCTTATAATCTCATTATCTTTCTCTAGATTATAAAAATAAAGTCCTTTAATAGTAAAGGCAACAGCTCTTGGTGAATGAAAAGTTGCTGCATTTCGCAATGCTTTTTCCAAACCAATTTTAGCCACATTTAATAGTTTTTCGCTAAACAAATGCTGATACGAACTAAATTCTCCCAAGGCCCAAATCGCTCTACCATTAGAATCTTCCAGGTTTTCGTTTTGGTTTTTCAGGAAGAAATTTCCTTCTCTATCGACATAATTTAAAAAACTTCCATCTTCTTGCTGACAAAAAATAATGAAATCAAGATAGGTTGTAATTAATTCTAAATCGGCAACGTCTCCTGTTAGCTCATAGTGTTTTGATACAGCAATCAAAGCACGTGCATTATCATCTAGAGTGTATCCAGAATCTAAATCAGGCACTGAAATTTGTGAAAACTGAATCATTCCGTCACTAGTTGTCAATCTTTTAATGTGGTCTAATGAAATTTTAGGTAACTCATATTTCAATTCCACTTTGTGTCTTGCTAAACTACTTTTTGTTAATTCAACATGAGCAATAGCGGCATTTTGCCAAGAAGTTGAACTTATGGTATGCAACGCATTAAGTCGCATTTGTTTTAATAACTTAGGATCAAAAAGCAATTTAATAGTTGCTTCTGCCAACTGCTCTGAATTTTGAAAATCAAAGTTGATTCCGGCACCATCTAATAATTCTTTAGCATGAGGAATTGGTGTTGAAATGACTGGACAACCACAAGCTAAAGCATAAGCTAAAGTTCCGCTCACCGCTTGATTGGGATCTTTTGAAGTGAAAAGATAAATCTTGGTTCGTTGCAAATAATCCATTAATTCTTGTAGTGATAAATAACGGTTTATGAAACGAACGTTATTTTGCAATCCCAATTCAAATACTTTTTCGTATAGCGAATTTCTATATTTTTCACCATCACGTTTAAGAACTTCTGGATGTGTTTTTCCAATAACTAAATAGATAACATTTGGAAATCTTTCAATGATTTTAGGTAAAGCTTCAATGGCAGTTTCAATACTTTTTCCTTCACTTAATAAACCAAAAGTGGAAAGGATAATTCTGTCAGCCAAATGAATTTTAGATTTATTTTGAGCAGTTTCATCTGATGTAACCAAATGCGTTCCATGAGCAATTACAGCAATTTTTTGATTTGCAATTCCATAGTCGCTTTTCAATATTGCAGCAGAAGTTTTAGTCATTACAATAACCGAATCAGAACAATCCACAATCTTGCGAACCACTTTTTTTAATTTTGGATTTGGATTTGGCAAAACCGTATGAAAAGTTGTGGTTATTGGTCTTTTTAAATGTGCCATTAATTTCAATAAATAATTACCATTTTCTCCTCCAAACAAACCAAACTCGTGTTGCAAGAAAATCATGGCTATATTTTTATCAGAGTTTATGCGATTTGCCATCTGAATAAACTGCTCTTTCTCATCGGTTTGAACAGTATATTTTACTTCGTCAGGATAATTATACTCTGTTTCTTTTGCGTTTAAAGCACAAACCTTTAATGAAAAACTATGTCCGAATTTTTCTTGGATAGCATTTCTTAAATCTTGCGTATAGGTTGCTATTCCACATTCTCTTGGTGGATAGGTTGTAATAAATAATATTTCTGGCAGTTCTTTTTTAGCTAATAATGCAAGATTAGACTTTTCTACTATTGGCATTTTGAAAAAATTAATGCCTCTAACGTTATTCAATGCTTCTTTATAAACTATCAGGCTGTTGTTGTAAATTGGAAAAATATTAGCTCTCATGATTAACTTTATTTAATAATAATTCTTTTAATAATTCTTTTAAACTCACTGATGCACAAACAATACAATTGTCTGCGGCACCATAATAAATGTATAATTCATCTTCAAATAGTGCTGTTCCTGTTGGAAAAACTACATTGTTGACAACTCCATTTAATTCATAATCAAATTCAGGAATGAATAGTGGGTTTACTAATCTTGCAATAACTTTTGTTGGGTCATTGATATCCAATAATGCAGCTGCTGCAGAATAAATATAGCCTTCGGATGTATCATAAACTCCGTGATAAATTAGAAGCCAACCTAGTTCGGTTTCAATTGGTGGCGCACCTGCTCCTATATATCCTGACTCATGATTGACACCAACAGGATCAAGAATAATATGTTTATTGAAATGTAAGAAATAGTGATCCCAAAAATCTTTAGTTAACTCTTTCAAATCATTCACCATAACCAATTGAATTCCTGGTCGAATGCGGTGCAAAAAAGCCAATTTACCATCAATCCTTCTTGGAAAAAACGTAACATCTTTATCCCATAAATAGATTTGTTCGTTAGGTTCAAAATGTCGAACGTGTCTAAAATATTTAACGTTCACCAAGTTATTACATTCTGCCAATCGTTTGAATTCATCAAAAGTGTATTTCGGCACTATAATTCCTTGTCTTTCAAACGTTTTTAAATCAGTTGAAGTTACTAAGGCTCCAAGCGCATTTATTCCGTTGTAAGCCGTATAGGTGATATAATAAACACCATCAATTTTTACAATTCTAGGATCTTCAACACCTTTTGATGCATCATCTGTTAGTGGAATTAGTAATGGCGTATTACTTCGCTCAACAACTTTTAATGGTCCATCTAATTTGCAATAACCAACTGTTGAATAATTTCCATTTCTAACCGCTCTATACAACATATGAATTGTAGTTCCTTCTTGCATAATTGCAGGATTTAGAACACTATCATTTTCAAATGCTAAGTCTGTTTTCTTTAAAACAATTCCGTGTTTTTTTACTTCAATCATGACTTTATTTTTTAGTATAAAAAAAGTGCAACATTAGAAACGCTGCACCTTTTTATTGGCTCTTACATGTATTCGTAGTATCTCGTAAACTCTACGTTGCCCATATAATCAAGCCTAATTATGTTGTTACAGGTTGTACTTTTCTAATAATATTAATTACTTCTTCTCTTTTTTTGTGAAGGCGTAATTCCATTCTTTTAATCAAATCATCTTCTCTACCTCTTTCAAATTTTAAATCAGAATCTGTAAGTTGTGGAAACTTCTCTTTCAAATCGTCTGCTTGTTGACTCCAATCTCCTGAAATTTTTAGTGCTTCGGTACTTTTGTTGTTTTTTGCTTCCATGATTGTTATAGATTAAATTGTTTCTTTTTGATATATCAAAGGTGCGATACTTATTCTATAAAAGTGTTATAAGGTTACAACCATAAATTACATAATTCACACATTAACAGAAATATAAGAACAAAAAAAAGCACCACTATTGTAGGAGGGCACTGAAAAAGTCCTTTAAGTAATAAGTATAATAATTTAAGGAGTAGAAAACTTAGTTTTTCTGCTCTTTTTTTTGTATATTTAGCTGTAA
>NZ_JBIISA010000053.1:0-11363 GCF_044341265.1 Flavobacterium sp. | reverse complement strand
ATCGTTCTTTACTATTGTATCTGAACATCCATTTATATCCGTCACCTGAACGGTATGCAAACCTGAACTTACATTATAAAAAACATTGGACGTTTGTGGAGTACCAGAATCCAATTGGTATAAATAATTACCAGGGCTATTTGGAATAATAGTGATGGTCGGATTACTTGAAAACGGTCACTCACTATCCATTGAAAATCCGTTAAGCTGCTTGGATTTATGGTAGTTACTATTGTTTGGGTTGAGGCACATTGTCCTGCAGTAGGAGTAAAAGTATAAGTTCCGCTTGTAGTATTGCTTACTGTTGCAGGCGACCACGTTCCAACTATTCCATTTAATGAAGTTGTAGGTAATACTGGTGCTGTGGTTCCTGCACAAAAAGCAGGTATTGTATTGAATGTTGGTGTAACTAATGGGTTAACGGTTATTGAAATTGTCGTTATGGCTCCACATTGTCCTGCATTAGGAGTAAAAGTATAAGTACCGCTTGTTGTATTACTTACTGTTGCTGGCGACCATGTTCCAACTATTCCATTTAAAGAAGTTGTAGGTAATACTGGTGCTGTGGTTCCAGCACAAAAAGCTGGAATAGGATCAAAAGCTGGAGTGACTGAAGGATTGACAGTTATTATTATTTGAACTGGAGTTGAAGTTACACATTGTCCTGCATTAGGAGTAAAAGTATAAGTTCCGCTTGTAGTATTGCTTACTGTTGCAGGCGACCATGTTCCAACTATTCCATTTAATGAAGTTGTAGGTAATTCTGGTGCTGTGGTTCCTGCACAAAAAGCAGGCACTGCATTGAATGTTGGTGTAACTAATGGGTTAACAGTTATTGAAATTGTTGTTATAGTACCACATTGTCCTGCATTCGGAGTAAACGTATAAGTTCCGCTTGTAGTATTGCTTACTGTTGCAGGCGACCATGTTCCAACTATTCCATTTAATGAAGTTGAAGGCAATACAGGCGCTGTGTTTCCAGCACAAAAAGCTGGAATAGGATCAAAAGCTGGAGTGACTGAAGGATTGACAGTTATTGTTATTTGAACTGGAGTTGAAGTTACACATTGTCCTGCATTCGGAGTAAAAGTATAAGTTCCGCTTGCAGTATTGCTTACTGAACTTGGCGACCATGTACCTGTTACAGAGTTTGACGATGTATTTGGTAATGTAGGCACCGCTCCACCTGAACAAATACTTAATGAAGTTCCAAAACTAAATGTTGGTATTGTTTGTGGAGTTATCGTAACTACAAAAGTTGTTATAGTTGCACATTGTCCAGCATCAGGTGTAAAAGTGTAAGTTCCGTTATTGGAATTGTCAACTATAGCAGGCGTCCATGTCCCTGTGATAGAATTAATTGATGTATTTGGCAATGTTGGAACTATTCCACCTGAACAAATACTTAATGAAGTTCCAAAACTAAATGTTGGTGTTGTTTGTGGAGTTATCGTAACTGCAAAAGTTGTGGTTGTTGCACATTGTCCAGCATCAGGTGTAAAAGTATAAGTTCCGCTTGTTGTATTACTTACTGTTGCTGGCGACCACGTTCCAGCTATTCCATTTAATGAAGTTGTAGGTAATACAGGCACGGTGTCACCAGAGCAAATACTAAGTGTAGTACCAAATGCAAATGTAGGTGGTGTTGAGGAGTTTATTGTAACTATTATAGTTGCAATGGTATCACATTGATCAATAACCGAAACATTATAAGTTCCTGTACTCGTAAATGTATGTGTTGGATTAAGTAAGGTTGATGTATTATCGATTCCGCTATTTGGATCATCAAAATTCCATGAGAGACTGTTTATTCCAACTGTGCTTTGTAAAGTAAAAGTTGTTGGTGTTCCTAAGCATGTTCCTGTATATAGAATAGAGTTGTTTACTGGGTATGGAGGATCATCTGGATAATACACCCACTTGGGTAAACCAAGTCCTTGACCGCCATTAAAAAGATTCGGATTGAAATTACAAGCGTTACCTTGTTTATTAGGACAGTTAATTATACCAAGACCAAAATTTGCACTATTAACATAAATTTTATTATCAATACCCAATTGTAAAGAGCCATGAGGGGCAAATGATGATAATTCAAATGCCGAGTTTTGTATGCCTTGAGCAGTAGTTTGGGTAAGGTCGTATTGAATAATTTTATCAACATTAGCTGCGTATAGAAACTTACCATTTGGAGAAAACTCCAATCCGTATACTTGTCCACCATAAATAAAATTCCACATTACTGGATTTGAAACCTCTCCAGTTAAATTATTAAAATCAAACAATTCAACATTTGTTAAAGTAAAATTACTGTTTAGGACAAAACCGAGCACTATTTTATTGAATTGTTTATTTATTTTTAAGTGTCCTGATCCATATCCTGCAAAACTACCCACTGTACTAATTACTGGTGTGGTTTGAACTCCTGAATTAGTAATTTGAAAACTGATAAATTGATTATCTTTATGGGTAACCAACCAATAACTCAAGCCATCCGATGCTGGAACTACTTCGAGTTTTTCGAAGGTATTTTGGTATAATGGAATATTTTTTTGACCAGAAACAATATCACCCAATCCCCCATTTAAATTCATATCAACAAGACTATAAAATACACCTCCAGATAATGTCTCATTCTCTTGAACTGTTACAATATAAAATAAATTGGCACTAGAAGGTTTAGGAATAATTACGGCCGCTGTTATTGAAGATAAGTATGTAGATCCACCTAGCAAACCTGTTCCGTTGGGCATTACTTGGTTGTTAGTATTCCAAACAGTGACACCATCTGTATAAAACAATAGTGCTCCAGTTGTTTTGTCAGCGATAGATGCACTTCCTTCATAAGTAGAAATGGGTACCCCATTAAAAATACTTGGAGGATTAGTATTAAAATTTATACCTTGACCTGTACCAAAACGCCATTGGTTGTTTTGCTTTTGACTATATAAAAAACCAAAACATAAAAAAAACGAAACTAATAAAATTGGTTTAATTTTTTTCATAAAAAATTTCATTTGTATGATTGTTATTCGTTTTTAATTCTTCATGACTTTAAATGACTGGATTCTATTTTCCCCAATTGTTAAAAAATAGATTCCAAATGGAAGCTCATTTATGTTAATACTTGTGATTTCTGACTGCAATTTATCTGTCAACACGATTCTACCGACCTGGTCTATGATTTTGTAATTTTGTCCTAACAAAAGAGGATTTATTTTTACAGAAATGATATCACTTGCAGGATTAGGATATACTATTATTCCTTTTGTGAGAATAAAATCATCTAATCCCAAAAGATTGGTAAATATTAGAGTAATCTGATCATAGTAAAGCGTTGTTCTACCTTCAAACCCAGAATCTGTCCCAATACATACCCATACTTCGCCATTTGCATCAGTTGTAATAGTAAACAAATTAGTAGTGTTGTTTCTGTTTATTAGTGTGAATTGTGTGGTTGTGTCAGAAACACCAATGTGTCCAATTGTACCCATATCAACTCCAGGGACTGATTGGTTTCCCTTGTCGATATTCATTCTGTAGTCTCCTCCAATGATTATTTTATCGGGTTCAATTATTGAAGCTCCGGCTTTCATTGTTACTCCTTCTCCAGGAGCACCGCCAACTCCAACAGTATTGGTTGGAGCATTTGATGCAAAATTAACTTGAATTTGAAGCTGATAAGTTGTGTTTGGAATTAGACCCGTTATTTTACGTTTTATAAACATAAATAAATCATCACTTCGGTTAGTACCTGCTATCTTCAACGCGTATTTATTTGTGTTAAGAGGTGCAGGTAAAGTTGTCCTTGTATATTCAAGATCATATAAAATAGAATCCGCAGGAGGATAGTCTGCAAAATCTCCAATCCAACCATCATAACCAGTTATAAAGTCATAAGAGTATGTTTGAGCGTTTATACTCGTTGTAAATGCAATTGTGGCAATCACAAATAAAAGTTTGATTTTCTTCATTTTAAATTCTTTTTAAATGTTTAAATTCTTTTTTTATAACTCTTTTTAAATTTACACTCAGGGTAATACCATTTAAAATTCACCCTTCATCACATCCACACCAATTGCGTACCCATAAAATTTTCCATTGGCATCTTTGTAAATTTTAATTTTATTGCAAGCCATTCCTAAATTGACTTTCTTCCATGTTTTACCCCCGTCTTTGGTTTCGTATCCTGTATTCATGGTGCCAACAAAGCCGTGGTTTTCGTCAATAAACCCAATGCCAAATTCTCTTGCATTGGCATCTTCAACTAGATTGATTTCCTTCCAGGTTTCACCGCCATCGGTTGTTTTGGCAATGCGTTGTTGTTTCACCTTTGTATCTGGATTGTAAGATTGTATGGTTACATAGCCAACTTGCTTTGTTGGAAAGGATGCCTTCCAAGTACCTTCAAATAGTCGATTGGATTGGTACACTTTTTTCCAGGTTTTACCTGCATCGCTGGTTTTTAAAATTAAAGCATTCGATTTTTCTATATCTTCATCGGTAGCGGCACAAACAAAACCGTTATTCTTATCAAACATTTTAATATCGAGTAGCATCTTACAATCTTTATTCATACTGTTTGATGTCCAAGTAGCACCACCATCGTGTGATACCATCATGTTAGCAGGAGAACCTACACGACCTACTGCATAAATATGTATTTTGTAGTCTATTTTTCCGTGATTAATGTATTGTTCTTTTACAACATCAATTGCACAAAGGCCTTTAACATAAGGACCTTTATAGTCAACCGGCTTCCAAGTTTTGCCACCATCTCTGGTTCCATACAGTGGAATAGAGTCGGTTACGTTGGGAAAATAATCTGTTCCGACGGTGCCTGCAAAACCCGTGTTTTTGTCAATAAATGCTATTGTTCTAAAGAAAGTTCCTTTTTGTTCTAATTGTTTTTCCCAAGTTTCGCCTCCATTGCTTGTATGATATATTTTTCCGAAACCATTTACATACCAACCGTTGTCTTTATCAACAAAACTGATATCGTCTTGCTTTCCTGCATAAGTTGCGGTGGTTAGTTTTTTCCAACTTTGCTCTTGAGCAAATAATTTTGAACTAATTATTGAAATCATAAAAATAATTAGCATTTTAATTGAAGTATTCATAAGTAATTGTTTGTTTTATTAATTTGTAATGATTATTTTATTGGTAAAGATTTGTCCATTCTCGCCAGTAAATTGAATGATATAATTTCCTGAGGCTACATTGGGCAGTTTAAATTGAAAAGGTGATTCGCTAGCTTGTGCCAAATTGGAATTGAAAAGCAGCCAAGTTAATTTTCCATCAACGGATAAAAGTTCGGCTTTAATTACTTTATTTGGAATTTTTTCTAATGAAATGGAAACATAGCTACCAGATGGCGCTGGATTAGGATATAATTGAATTTGATGAAGCAAATTGTTTTGATTTGTGCTAAGTGTTGCATCATAAATAATTGCATCATTAAATGGTGCTGTTAACTCAATGTGCCCACCACTAAAAATAAACTTTCCTGAATTTCCTAATTCAGTAATTTCCATTCCGCTTCTTGACGATGGCAAATTAGAAAACGTTGAAAAAGTATTGTTATTTATATTATATAAATAGCTCTCATTAGTCACTCCTGCAGTAAAGTTGGGTAAAATCTTATTTCCTCCAGCTATTAATATGGATGAATTATATGGTACCATTGCGAATTCTGAACATGCAATTGGACCTGTGTTTACTGGAATAATTGCATCAATTGTTGGATCATAAACATCTAATTTATTTGAATATTGAAAAAGAGGAATACTGAATCCTCCATATATATAAACTTTACCATTTAATAATAATGCACTATGTGCACTTACTGCTAAGCTTAATGTTGAAGTTACTGTTCTCCATCCATTTTGTAAATTAAAAATATAAGCTTCATTTCTAGCAGCATATCCATCAAACCCGCCTGTAATTAATACCTCTCCGTTAGGGAGCAATGTAGAGGTGTGATTAATTAAACCAATTGGTAAGTTGCCTGCAAGAGTAAATGTGTTGGTATTGACGTTATATAAATAAGATGTAGTTAGGTAATTTAATGCCCCAGAACTCGCAGAAAGACCTCCTGTTAATAGCACTGTAGAATTATTTATGAGAGTAGAGCGCATTCTTTCTCTGCCCAATGAGTTGGGAAGGTCGGAAAGAATAGACCAAGTATCAGTTGTAGTATTGTATTGAAATATTTTGTTGGACTGCGAATTAGAACCATTTTGACAACCTCCAAATAGTATAACATTCCCATTGTTTAATTTCACGCATGTACTGTTACTTAGTCCTGCTGCATTGGGAATACTTGCTTTTGCTGTCCAAGTATTTAATGAAGGGTTGTATTCATATACACTATTGATATTAGCACCTGTTGCAATAGTTCCACCAAAAATCAGTATATTGTTATTTGATGATTGTGCCGTACAGTGTGCGTAGCGTGCATCAGGAAATGATGCTGTAGTTTGAAATTGACCAATAGAACTATACCAGCAGAGGTTAAATATGATAAAAACACTAACTGTTAAAATTTTTCTTTTTTTCATAATACAAAATATTTATAAATTATTAGATTGCCAAATTAATTGTTTACTACAAGTTAATAGTGCTTATAAATGACAGTATATGTTAGTTTTAGATATTTTTTTATTGCAGAATGAAACTTATCTATTCTCTGAAGTTTTCATGTTATAAAAAACAGGTTAAAGAATTGCTAAATTCTAATTAACCTGTATAATGCTTTAGGCAAAAGTTTTATGTTATTTTCTTATAAGAATTACTATTTTTTTTTATTTCTTATAGGCTATTGATTGATTTTGGATTACTAAATATAACACCAATGCAATAAGCATGTTGCTGAAGATAAAAAGTTGTCTTGCTATATCTTTTTTTAGATCGCTATTATAACTTGTTATAAATATGCTTTTTATGTGGTAAAACTATTCGATAAACTATAACTTTTAATTAGTTTACCATAATTTTCTTTACTTCTTTTCTGGTACCATCTTTAACAGTTACTAAATAAATTCCTGCCAGAATGTTATTCATTTGAATTTCTTGAGAAGAAACACCTGTTTTTCTAAACCTGCAAATTGTTTTGGTTAAAGGAAGATCAGTTAAAGTAACTAAATAAGAACCGTTGTTTGAAACTCCTAAAGCAATGGTTGTACACACAGTAGCATTTTGAACGGTGGATGTAGAAGCATTAAAAGTTTCCAAAGAAGTAATTTGACTATTTAGCAAATTAGTGTGTTGAATTAATATTCATCAATCTGAGCATTTTGACTTTCAATATTATAAACTAGTTTATCCAGCCAAAAATATGCTTCATTATCTGAATTTTCATCTAACACTTGATTAGCTGCTTGATTTACCAAATTTAATGGTTCATCAGGTTGAAATTTTCGTTCCTTAATAGCTATAGCTATTTTTTGCCAATTTTCTTGATAATTACCTTTATTTTCTATGGCATTTCTCGATTTTTGAATAGCATTGGTATAATGTTCATAATTAAAGAACTCCCTCAGAAAATTCCAAGTCAACTCAAATACTTCCATTTTATTTCTTTTTAAACATTTTTTATTCTTCAATATAATACACTAACATGTCATTTTTTCAATCTAATTTATATGCATTTTTCCTGTTGGGACAACAAATTTAAACCCCTTCTTAGGATTGGTAATTTCTGAAATAAAAATGATCATCGTTTGGCGGCCCTATTAAGTGACATTAACTTAACACTGACCATTACAAAAATAAGTTTTAATCAAACAGCGTTTATTCTAAATAAATCCTGTGCCTCGCCATTTCTTGAAACTGCTGCTATTGACTGCCCTTTATTCTGATTACTAAACGTCATTTTCAATGTAGTTGTTATAATTCTTTTTGCGGATACAATAAATACAATTGCGAAAGTAATAATTCTTTCTGAGGATTTAATAAATACAATTGCGGAAGTAATAAATACAAATGCGGACACAATAATTCTTTTTGCGGATGCAATAAATACAAAAGCGGTAATAAGAAAACTAATTGCTACCGCAATTAGTTTGTTTGCGGAGGAAACATTTCTTTTTTATGTTTTGTTATTTTTTTTCTTCGGTTTTTCTTTTGTAAATAAATCGGCTGTATATTTTTCGTATAACTCAAATAAGTAAACCATTCTGTTGGCTTCGCTTGTAAAAGGTGCAGTTCTGTACGCAGCATCTACAGCTTTGTCTAAGTCGTTATGTGCTTTTATTAATGTTGGTGGCATTGTTAACGGATTGTATAAATCAGCCAATGAACTTTTAGGAAAATTTGAACGAACTTCTAAAACTTTTTGTGCTTTTTCTTCAATTTGTTTTATTTGTTTTTCACTTGGATTTTCTGGAAATGGATAATTATTATAAACCAATTCATTTGAATATCTGTAACGACTTTCTAATCGTCCACAAATGGTTTTAACCCAAGCCATATGCATTGTTGACATCAAAATACCAAAATGTAAAAGACTTGCATTTGAAACAAACGAGCAACTATTACTCGGAATATATTCTGAATTAAAAAAACCTAAAGGTATATATCTCCTGTTTTCTGACGAATGTAATGGTATTAAAATAAAATCTGAATTTGGCTGTCTGTTTTCTCCAAATAAAGTAGGAAAATCGGCTAATTTTCTAGTTGCTTCTCTCGTGCTTTTATTTCTGTAATCTTTTACGTTTTGAATTCTTTTAGACGTTTCTGGCAAAGATTTTAAATCCGAAGGATTAATATCTTTTAACCAAAAGCACCATCTTTTTTCATTGTTTAGGAATTCTTTGGCACTTAAAAGTGGTTTAATATATTTTTCAGCATTTGGCTCTTTTTTAAGAAATTCGATTTTTTCATTATCTGTCAATATCAAAAATCCTCCGTCATTTGGCATGCTTCCAAATTTAATTTCAGGTATATTACAAATTGACTTCCTTCTTTTTTCTATAAAAATATCTTTTGCATCTACTAAATAAGCGTTAATGTTTTTTGCCTTAATTTCGTGTGCATCTCCTTTAATGTTTTCATAATCAAAAATACTTTTATTATTTGTATCGAAATTAGCAAAACCAACTATTACACAATAAACGGCTGCATTTCCTTTTGCTTCGTTGCTCCAACGAAAGGTTCGGTGCGCAAAATGAATTTTTATGCCAAATTTATTTAACATTTGTCCCCAAAGTATAGACGTTTGTTCGCCTTGAACAATTGAATTTGTTGAAACAAATGCAACTTTTATCTTTGTGTTTTGAATGTATTTTGCCGCTTTTATGTACCAACCAGTCACATAATCTAAAGTTCCACTTCCAGCAATGTTATCAAATTCTTTTACAATTTGATTTCTTTGAAATTGAGTCATTATTTTAGAACCAATAAACGGTGGATTTCCAATTATGTAATCAAACTTTATTTCGTTCGCAATTTCTCGTTTTTCATTGCCGTAAACACTAAACGTTTTGGTTTGAATATTTGCTGTTCCGTATTTTGGTGTTGGCTCTGCAACTATGTAAATATTGGTGTGTTGTACATTAACATCAATTGTATTTACTGGGTTTAATAAACTTTGCCAATCTACTTGCAGTGCATCTCCGTGAACAATATTTGCTGATTTGGTTAGAGGTATTCTGAATAATCTGTCGCCGGTTTCAATACTTGCAAACATATTCATTTGATGATCTATAAGCCACATAGCAACTTCTGCAATTTTTGAAGGAAATTCTTCGTATTCAATACCGTGGAATTGATCAACATTTACTTTGAAAAATAGCGAAATATCTAAAAATTCCATTTGATGAATTCTCTTGTTCAATTTTTGTAAAGTTAAAATCACTTGCAACTCTAGTATTCTTATCTCTCTGTATGTAATTATCAAAAAGTTTCCGCATCCACAAGCTGGGTCTAGAAATTTTAGATTAGAAATTTTATTATGAAAACGTGTTAATGAATTTGGGTCGTGTTTAAATTTTTCAAATTCAGCCCAAAGTTCGTCAAGAAATAGAGGTTTTATTAGTTTGAGAATGTTGGTTTCGCTTGTATAATGTGCCCCAAGATTTCTGCGTTCTTTTGGATTCATTACGCTTTGAAACATTGAACCAAAAATTGCTGGAGAAATTTTGCTCCAATCGATGTAACAACAATCTAATAATGCTTTTCGCATTTTGGTATCGAAACTTGCCATTGGCAAGATTTCTTGAAATAGTTTTCCGTTTACATATGGAAATTCAGCTAATTGTTCGTCAAGATTTTTGAAACGTTTTTCACTTGGCGTGTCTAGAACTTGAAAAAGTTCTTGTAATTTTGGTGCTAAATCGCTTCCGTCTTCGTTGGTGCGAAATTCTATATAATCTTGAAATTGTTGTTTGTTGAAAATTGTTGTGTCTTCGGCAAAAAGACAAAAGAGTAGGCGAACCAAATATACTTCTAACGGATGACCATCATAACCAATTTCTTTTAATCGGTCGTGAAGTTTACCCATTAATTCAGCCGCTTTTATGTTGGCTGGATCTTGTTCTTTGTACACTTTTTTCTGATAGCCAAGTAAAAAACCAAAACTTTGAACGTTGTTTACTAAATCTAAAATTTTAAATTCTACAATGTTTTCTTCTTCTAAATCGTAAAGTTTGAAGATTTCAAAATCTGAAACTAAAATGTATTTTGGTAATTCGTGTTGTTTTAAACCGTGCAAATAATCTTTAGCTTGTTGAAACGCTTTGTCAAGATTTTTTCCTCGACTTTTCATTTCTATTAAAATTGTTCCTTTCCAAAGTAAATCAATATAGCCATCACGTTCATCAAGTTTTTTAACTCGATGTTCAAAAGTTGCAACTTTCTTGCTGTAAACTCCAAAGATGTTAAAGAATTCTACTAAAAATGGTTTTGCGTCTGCTTCTTCGTTAGAATATTCTGCCCATTCTTTAGAAAACTTTACAGCTCGTTCTTTAATTTCGTTCCAACTTAATGCCATAATTTTACTTTTTCAAAACGCTAAAGTAATGAATTTTTTAGTTTATATTTTGGTGTTTTTTTTGTCGATTCTGCTTTAAGCGTTCCGTCGCTCTCGGGTTGCCACTAACGTAATGCCGCTTTGCGACAGTTGCTGCTTTTATCACAGGCGTAAACAAATATACCGAAAAGTTTGAAACGGAAAACTTTCCAAGAGCCAAAAAAAATTAAAGCCAAAAGCCAGCTGATAAGTCCCAAGCCCAGCAATTGGGCAAAACGGTTGTGCATGTTGCACAACTCAAATATACAAAACCTTGTAAATAAATTTGATTTTTTTTAAATTTACTCATGCAAGGAAAAAAGACATTTACACCACAGTTATTTGTATCGGTAAATTT
>NZ_JBIISA010000033.1:0-43032 GCF_044341265.1 Flavobacterium sp. | reverse complement strand
GTGTTTCTATTCTTGATGCTGCTTTTGCTTATGGCTATGCTGATTTAGCTTCTTTCTCTAAAGCTTTCAAACAAGCGTTTGGGCAAGCCCCAAGTCAATTTATGAAATAAGCAATTTTTGACAAGAAAAAGTTACTGACTATGTCTTTTTTTGTTATAAAAAAGCTATGATACGATTAATTTTTCTTTGTTTTCTATTCTTTATTAGTTTTAATGGGTATTCCCAACTTCAGCGTAAAGTGCAATTCGGTGCACGAGTTGAATATGTCACCGAAAATGGAAGTTCTGGTTGTAAAGTGTTGCAAGTTGTTCGCGGCACCAGTGTTGCACTTAAATTGCAAGAAAAGGATTTGATCTTAAAAATTGGTAATTCCACCTTCGCTTCAACAGACGAATTCACCCGTCTGTTTACCGGTTATTCCCCCGATCAAGAAGTTCAATTAACGGTCTTGCGTGGCAAAAAGAAACTTGTGTTAAAAGCAAAAGCTGTTGCCCGTCGTTACGAAACAGACGACAACGCGAGCGTTATTTACGACGAGGTAGCCTACAAAGGCGGACAATTGCGCGTTATCATTAACAAGCCCTTTAAAGAAAATAAAATGCCGGCCATGTTGTTCATTCCGGGATATACCTGCAGCAGTATTGATGATTTACCAAATTATCATCCCTACAAACGCATTGTGGATGCTTATGTAGATGCTGGTTATGTGACGCTTCGCGTCGAGAAAAGTGGCTTGGGTGACAGCAAAAATACACCTCCTTGCGAGTCTTGTGATTTGCTAGATGAAATTGAAAATTTTGAGGCAGGTTTAAAAAAGTTGAAGTCACTTCCTTATGTAGATCCCAACCAAATTATCATTGTTGGTCACTCTATGGGTGGAATTGTTGCGCCAGCAATTAGTGCAAAAAATAAGGTTGCGGGTGTTGTAGTATATGGAACTACTGCTAAATCTTGGTTTGAGTATCAAATCGAAATGTATCGCGTTCAAAATGCATTGGCAGGCATGAACCCGATTGAAGTAGAACAATCTGTAATTGCTCAATATGATTTAAACTATCGTTATTTCGTTAAGAAAGAAAAACTAGAAGATATTGCTAAAGACACTAAGGCCGACAGTATTTTACGCACAAGTTGGCAATACGATGGCAAAGGAAAAATTTATTCGAGGAATGCAGAGTACTGGAGACAAATTCAGGATTACCCTCATTTAGAAAATTGGAAAAATACAACTGCAAAAGTATTAGTACAATATGGAGAATCTGATTTTGAAGCATTTTCTAAAGCAGATCATCAGCAAATTGTGAATACCGTTAATTTCTTCAACCCTGGTAATGCAACGTTAATGACTTATCCTTCAACGGATCATTATTTCGCAAAATCGGGTACAATGCAAGAAGCATACAACAAATTTTCAAATGGTCAGATTCAACAATTATTTGATGAATACAATCAAGAAGTAGGTCTTTCGGCAGTAAAATGGAGCAACGAAGTACTTTCCAAAAAGGATGTAACGACACTTCCCGAAAAAGGATGGAAAAAATTGAATACAGAGCGCTATCCTGGGAAACAAGACGATATCACTTTCATTAATGAAAAAGAAGGCTGGTATGTAAACGGTTACGGAAGCATTTATAACACAAAAAATGGCGGCGAAACTTGGGAAAAACAATTGGAAAAAAAAGGAACTTTTTTCCGAACCATTGCCTTTGTGGATAATTTAGTTGGTTTTGCGGGTACGGTTGGAACAGATTATTTTCCTAATGTTACCGACTCAATTCCTTTGTATGGAACGAGAGATGGTGGTAAAACTTGGAAGCCGGTTGACTATAAAGGACCTTATGTTAAAGGACTTTGTGCCATTGATATTGTTAAAGAACAATACATTAATCACGGAAAAATAGACTACAAAATACATATTTATGCAGTTGGTCGTGTAGGTTCTCCTGCAAACATGATGGTATCACACGATGGTGGCGAAACTTGGACTTCCAATAGCATGAACAACGACTGTAAAATGCTATTCGATATCAAAATGTTTGATAAAAACAACGGATTTGTTTGTGCTGCCTCTGATGAAGATATGGAAAAATCCAACGCCTTAATTTTAAAAACCAGCGATGGCGGAAAAACCTGGAAAAAGGTGTACCAATCCAATCGACCGTTTGAAGGTACTTGGAAAGCCTCTTTTCCAACAAAAGAAGTTGGCTATGTAACCATACAATCCTATAATCCAGATCCAAACGTAAAACAACAACGTATTGCCAAAACAACCGATGGCGGTGAAACTTGGAATGAAATCAACTTAGTGGAAGATGCTGGATCAAGAGAATTTGGTATTGGTTTTATAGACGAAAACCACGGCTTTGTAGGCACCATGAATACAGGCTACGAAACCAAAGACGGTGGTAAAACCTGGACTAAGGTCAATTTAGGAATGGCTTGCAATAAAATCAGAATTTACAAAGATGCCAATGGAAAAATTTATGGTTATGCAATTGGTGTAGATGTGTTGAAAGGTGAATTTTAAAACGACCTGTAAATGGACAGAATAAGTTAAATGAACAGAAATAAAAACATATTGACAACAATAATTTTTGGAGTGTTAATGCAACTTCTAACTTCTTGTGGCGTCAATCCAAAAACAACAATTAAACAAACTGACAAAAATCTTATGAAAAAAAAATCAAACCCAGTTGTTTATTTTGAAATCCCAGTGACTGACATTCAAAGAGCAATAAAGTTTTACAATGCTGTATTCCACTTTGACTTTGACAAAGAAACCATTGACAATAATGAAATGGCATTGTTTCCATTTGCTGTCGAAAATTCAGGAATTTCAGGTGCGTTAGCAAAAGGAGAAATCTATAAACCGACAAAAGATGGAGTTGTGATTTACTTCAAAACAGAAAATATTGATGAAACACTCAAATTAGCTACCTCAAATGGTGGACAAATTTTATATCCCAAAACAGACAATGGAATTGGACTTGTTGCCGAATTTGAAGATACAGAAGGAAACAGAATTGCATTATATCAAACTAAATAATGACTACTGAAAAAAACAACCGCTAACAACCAAAGTCTAGATGACACAACCGTAAAAACAAAATAACAAATTTAAAAGGTTAAGATCAAAAAAATGAATTAATAATCTTAAAAAAAATTATGAAAAAAACAATTTATATACTACTTCTACTTTGCTCAATTACGAATTCTCTAAATGCGCAAGTTCTAAAAAGAAAATATTCAAATGGGTTTCGTTACCAAATCTTAACTACTGAAATAAAGCAAGAAAAATCTTTTAACGGTGATCAAGGAGTTTTTGTTGAAGGCGTTGTTCCAAACTCTACTTCTGAAACTGCAGGAATAAAAGAAGGAGATATCATTGTAGAAATCAACGGAACTGCTATTTCTGATGTAAGTGCATTTACCAAGTCACCATTATCAGAAATAACGGAAGGTACTTCTGTTGTATATAAAATTTGGAGAAATAAAGCTTTTGTTCAGTTACAAACAATTGCAAAAGCAAAAGTAAGCAAAACTAAACAAGGTATTCATTATGAATATGGTGAAATTAAAACATCATTCGGTTATTTAAGAACCTTACTCTCAAAACCGGTTAATGCTTCGGGTAAATTACCAGCTATCCTTTTTATTCAAGGAAATATGTGCGAATCGGTGATTGAAGTACCAGAAAAAGACCCTTATGAACAATTTTGCAACGAAATGACATTGCAAGGTTATGCCGTTATGCGAATTGACAAACCAGGAGCAGGTGATAGTGAGGGAAAATTTACTACCTGCGATCAAATGACTTTTAATCAAGAACTTGAGCAATTTCAAACAGGTTTAGAATCTTTAATGAAAAACAAAACCATCGATTCCAAAAAAATCTACCTCTTTGGACACAGTATGGGCGGTATGATTACACCAATACTTGCAAGTACTAATCCTACTGTTAAAGGGGCAATGGTTTATGGCACATTAACTACCAATTTTGGAAGCTATTATCCCGAAATTATAAACAGAAGTTTGTTGCAATCTGGCAATAGTCCAGAAGTAGCTTTAGAATATAAAAATTACACTAAAGAAGTGATTACAGCAATTTTTGACGAGAATAAAACACCACAGCAAATCATTAAAGATAAACCAGAATATGATGCCGTGCTACAACAAGTTTTTGGCTGGAATGAAAATGACAACATCATTATTTATAGGTCATTAGCTTTTAATAGAGAATTGAATAAGATAGACCCTAAAAAGTACTGGGAAAAAGTTACCTGCCCAATCCTTACCATATATGGAACTTCCGATTTTGAGGCGATTGATAAAGAGTATGCAACCGCTATGCTTGGTTGGACAAACGCAAAAAATGCCAAGCACTCTAAAGCCATTATTTTAGAAGGTACCGATCATGCATTTGCCTTAGTAGGTTCTATGGAGGAAGGGATTAAGCTTAAGCATTCAGGCAACTATGCCCAAATTATGCAAGATAAATTTAACCCATTATTAGTGACTAAAACAGCTGAATGGTTGGCATCGTTTTAAGTTAAAGTTTAATTCTAAATAAATCAATAATCTTTAGATTCAATTTATGAAGAAATCATTTTTAACACTCACATTACTTTGTGCAACAATAACAACATTAGTTGCACAAGACATCACACCATCAAAAAATAAATTTGGCGCTATATTATCTACCAATTTTTTTGGCTTGAATGATGATCTTAATCATGTTGGCGTAGGAGGCGGTTTTTATTTTAGCAGAAAAATTACCAATAGGCTATCTATCTATTCCCAGATTGATGGCTCATGGCGTAATTATGGAGATGTAGCAATAAGTCCAGGCTTAAGCGGAGAATTTACAACTGGAAATTTAGCCTTATATATTGGGCCCATGTTTGACATTGGCAAGAGTATGAATTTAAGTACAGGGCTCATGCAAAATTATTTGTTTAATCCCGAACTTAAAACCGCAACTGGCACTAAAAATATAAGTACTGAAACCACAAATTTTTCTTCCTTATTTTTTGATTTTAGATATCAGATTAGTAATAAAATTAGTTTAGGGACAAGATATGAATAGGGACTAAATTCGATTTTAAAAACTACGGATAGAAAAGTGACAAATATTGCATTTAATTTGTTTATTCATTTTGGAGGGAAAAGAAGTCAAGAAAAGAATAAATAAACTTCTTTTATTTGTAAATTTTGATTGGAATTACTGTTTTTATAATCATTTTAACTTTATATCCAAACCCAAATATCAAACAGGTAATCATGGATGACTGGGCTGGTGAATAAATGAGGCAATGGCTGATCGCACCTATAAGAAATTTCGGTTTTAAGGGATCAATTTAAAGTTTGTTTTGTATTTTTGATTTTCAAGTCTTAACCCAAAGTTTCTGACATATCAAATCATTTACTCAATAAACAAATGAAACCAACCCGACTAAACAACAACGAATACGCACCATTTTACGCAAACTACATCGCACAAGTTTCTGATGAATATACGCTTGTTGAAGAGTTAGAAATTTCCTTGCATCGCTTTATCAAATTTGTACAAGATATTCCGATGGATAAATTTGATTACCGTTATGCCGAAGGTAAATGGACTATCAAAGATATTATTTTGCACCTAATTGATGCCGAACGAATATTTGCCTATCGTGCATTGCGATTTGCAAGAAATGATAAAACCGATTTACCTGGTTTTGAAGAAAACGATTATGTGGATGAAGCCAATGCAAATTCGAGAAGCATCATGGACTTGCTAACCGAATTATCGGCGGTAAGACACGCAACATTATTACTTTTCAAATCTTTCAATGAAGATAAATTACTTCGAATTGGAACTGCAAATAACAATCAAATGTCGGTTAGAGCTTTAGGTTTTATAATAATTGGACATCAAAATCACCACCAACGAATTTTTGAAGAAAGATATCTTTAGGAAAATTCCAAAAGAATAAAAACCATATTCCAAAATTTGGTCCATAAAAAATCCCAAATTCCAATAAAAGTTATCAATTGGAATTTGGGATTTAAAATATTGAAATATTTTTTAACTATTCTTCGTCGTCATCATCGTCAAAGTTGTCAGATGGTTCGTCATCGTCGTCATCGTCGTCATCGCCATCGTCAGATCCACCTTTATCTTTTAGCAAATCTTCTTCAATATCATCATCATCGCTTGATGCATCATCATCTTCATCAATTCCTGCAATTGGAATGATTGGTTCGATTACTGAATCTAAATCGTCATCTTCATCAAATTTTTCCATTCTGCTCGCCAATTTAGTACTTACTTTAACTAAATAAATAGTATCTTCTGTACGTACTTCAACAGCTTCAACTAATTCGTTTTGTGCATTTCTAAATCGGATGATATCGCTATCATCATATCCTTCAGGAAATTTCTCTACTAATAAGTTTAAAATATCGCCAGTTAGCTTAGCATAATCAACAATAACTCTTCTCATAAATGTATTTTATTGGTCTAATAAATATGCAAAAATTAATGGAGCAACAATGGTTGCATCCGACTCAATGATGAACTTTGGAGTATGAATATCCAATTTACCCCAAGTGATTTTTTCATTTGGAACCGCACCTGAGTACGAACCATAACTAGTGGTTGAATCTGAAATCTGACAGAAATAACTCCAAAACGGAATATCATGCATTTCCATATCTTGGTACAACATTGGTACTACGCAAATAGGAAAATCTCCTGCAATTCCTCCACCAATCTGGAAGAAACCTACACCTTTACCACTTGAATTTTTTGGATACCAATCGGCTAACCACATCATGTATTCAATTCCACTTTTCATTGTAGTTGGTTTGAATTCACCTTTAATACAATAAGAAGCAAAAATATTACCCATGGTACTGTCTTCCCAACCTGGAACTACAATAGGAAGGTTTTTTTCTGCTGCCGCAACCATCCAAGAATCTTTAGGATCAATTTCATAATATTGCTCTAAAACTCCAGAGTTAATCATTTGATACATAAATTCATGCGGAAAATAACGCTCACCTTTTGAATCGGCATTATTCCAAATATCATATAAGTGCGATTGTAATCTTCTGAAAGCTTCTTCTTCAGGAATACAAGTATCGGTAACTCTATTGTAGTGATTTTCTAACAAATCCCATTCTTCTTGCGGAGATAAATCTCTGTAGTTTGGAACTCTTTTGTATGAATTGTGAGCAACTAAATTCATGATATCTTCTTCAAGATTGGCTCCAGTACATGAAATAATATGTACTTTATCTTGACGAATCATTTCTGCTAGCGATTTTCCTAACTCAGCAGTACTCATGGCACCAGCTAAAGTTATCATCATTTTTCCATTTTCTAGTAAATGTTGCTCATATCCTTTGGCAGCATCTACTAAAGCAGCTGCATTGAAGTGAAGATAATTCTTCTCAATAAACTGACTTATTGGTCCTTTGCTCATTTTGTGTGTTTAATGTTTATTATTGTAGTTTGGTCCTCAAAGAAAAACTATTTTTTGAAAACTTCAAACTGTTTTATTTATTATTTACTATATCCTAAAATTTTCATTACATCTTCAGCTGTTTGCTGCTCAGAAAATAATTCGGTAGCTATAATTCCGTTTTTATCTCGGTCTATTAAAATATGCTTTGGTTGTGGAATTAAACAGTGGTGCAATCCTCCAAAACCACCAATAGTTTCTTGATAAGCTCCAGTGTTGAAGAAACCTATATACAATGGTTTTTCCTTATTGTATTTTGGTAAATAAATGGCATTCATATTTTGTTCAGAGTTGTAATAATCATCACTATCACAAGTCATTCCACCAAGTAAAACTCTTTCGTAAGTATCATTCCATCTATTTACAGCAAGCATGATAAATCGTTTGTTGATTGCCCAAGTATCAGGCAATGTAGTTATGAATGAAGAGTCAATCATGTTCCAAGCTTCTCTATCATTTTGTTGTTTTTGATACAAAACTTGATAAATGGCTCCACCTGATTCACCAACGGTAAACGAACCAAATTCTGTAAAAATATTTGGCACATCAACTTCAGCTTCTTCACAAGCAATTTTTATTTGATTTATGATTTCATCAATCATATATTGATAATCATATTCAAAGGCAAGAGAGTTTTTGATTGGAAAACCACCACCAATATTTAATCCGTCTAACGAAGGGCATTCTTTTTTTAATTGAATATAAACCTTAATACATTTTACTAATTCATTCCAATAGTAAGCAGTATCGTTTATTCCTGTATTAATGAAGAAGTGAAGCATTTTCAACTCCAATCGATCATTTTCTTGAATTTGTTTTTTATAAAATTGAACTATGTTTTTATATCCAATTCCAAGACGTGACGTATAAAACTCAAATTTTGGTTCTTCTTCGGCAGCAATTCTAATTCCAATTTTGAATTTTCCTTTAATTTCTGCTTGAAGTAAATCCAATTCCTCATAGTTATCAATAATTGGAATTGTATTTTTATGACCATTATTGATTAATCTTGCAATATTGGTAACATATTGATCTCTTTTAAAACCATTGCAAATTACATAAGTGCTTTTGTTGATTTTACCATTCTCTAATAAATTTTCAACAATGTTAATGTCAAATGCAGATGAAGTTTCAACATGAATATTATTTTTAAAAGCTTCACTCATGATGTATTCGAAATGAGAGCTCTTAGTGCAATAACAATAGTAATATTTACCTTCATAATTATTTTTTTCCATTGCATTACGGAACCAATTTTTAGCTCTTTTAATGTTATTAGAAATTTGAGGTAAATAAGTAAATTTTAATGGTGTACCATATTGCTCAACCAATTTCATTAAATCGATGTTATGAAAAAGGAGTTCACTATCTTTATTTAATGTAAATTCTTCTTGAGGAAAATAATAAGTTTGATTAATTAGGTCGAAATATTTTGTATTCATTTGATTTTGAAAATTAATTAGATTATTTAAATAACAGTTAATCTAATTTTCTCAAACCCTAATATTAGCATAAACTATAGGAAGTTTTTCAGTTTCAGATTTGAATAATTCTAAAAACAAGCCTAAAATAGTCCGAATAGATGTTAAAAACGCAACACATAGTACTTGAAAACCAGAATTGGTTTTTAGCGTGAAAGTGCTATTGGTAGTAGTGTTAGTATTGTTTTTCATCAGGACAAATGTAAAAAATAAAATTACCGAATTGCAATAATTTTTATAAAAATATATTACGATTTATAATCTCGAAAGCTATTAATAATTAATTCATTTTCAACAGATTGATTTATGATGATTTTTCCAATACCATTTATTAATGCAAATTGAACTTTTCCGTACTCATTTTTCTTATCGTGAATGAGTAAATTTTGGATAGAAATAATGTCTTCATCACTAAAATTATGAGGTTCATAAATGTTAGAAATAATATATTTAATTTGATGAAACTCCTCGTTAGAAAGTAATCCTTTTTCTTTTGAAAGGTAACTTTCTAAAATCATTCCAATAGCTATGGCTTCACCATGTAAAAGCGGTCTTTCCGATTCTAAAAAATGACTTTCAATTGCATGACCTAGAGTGTGACCAAAGTTTAATGCTTTTCGAATGCCATTTTCTGTAGGATCTTGTTTTACAATTTCGTTTTTAATTTCAATAGAACGGTAAATTAAAGCATCAAAATCAGCAAAATCAACTTTAGTTAAATCTAAAAATTGTTCCCAATAATTTTTATCATAAATCAAACCATGCTTTAGCATTTCTGCTAATCCAGAACGCATTTCTCTTTGAGACAAAGTTTCAAGAAAATCGGTAGAAATCAACAACATTTTCGGAACATTAATTACACCGATTTGGTTTTTTAAATTTCCTAAATCAACTCCATTTTTTCCACCAATTGAGGCATCAACCATTCCTAATAACGTAGTTGGAACGTTTATAAAATCAATTCCTCTTTTGAAAGTAGAAGCAATAAAACCGCCAATATCTGTGATAACGCCACCACCTAGATTAATTATCAAACTTTTTCTGTCAGCTCCAAGTTCAGATAAAATTGACCAAATTTCAACACAAGTTGTAATATTTTTGATTTCTTCACCTGCTTCAATTTCAATTATTTCAATCGGAATTTCTGTAGCCAAATTGGGTAAAAATTTTGGAAGACAATACTCATTAGTATGCTCGTCAACTAAAATGAAAATAGAGGAATAATTATTTTTAGATATAACGAGGTTTATTTTTTCATATCCAGTTTCATTGAAAAATATTTGGTAACCGTTGGCTTCGATAGATTGCATACAAATTTTATTTTGAACAAAAATAGAGATAATATTTTATCCATTTAAACTTTAGCGATAACTTATTTTTTAGTTAAAATTCTTTTAGCTTAGTGTAAAATGATTACTTTTGTTTAATTAAAATTTATAAAAGTTAAACAAAATATAGTTTGAAACCGATAATTGCAACCTCAGAAAAAGAAAATTTAACTGATATTCAGATTGATAGAATAATAGAAATGGCTTGGGAAGACCGAACACCATTCGATGCTATTAAGTTTCAGTTTGGCTTAACAGAAGCCGAAGTAAAGGCTTTAATGAAAAAAGAATTGAAATTTAGCAGCTATAAATTGTGGCGTGAAAGAGTTGAAAATTGCAAAACAAAACATGTGGCTAAACGTGTTGAAGGCATTGACCGATTTAAATGCAATTTGCAACGTTCAATTTCAAACAATAAAATTTCTAAACGTTAAAAAATGGAAAGTAAGAAACCAGATAATGTAGTTTTTTCAGAAGAAGAAGGTTACAATGCGAGTTTGTTGTCTTATTCTACAAGTGTTGGCGCGCCAGTTATCAAAATGGACGATGTTGTATCATGGAAAAGTAGAGGAATAAGCAATGTAAATAAAGAGTTTGAAAATAAGTTTAATGAGCTTAAAATCCAATACGAAAAATTGATGCAAGAATTTGAATGGAACGAATTGGTTTACAACTCCAAGTTCTCATTTGAACCAGTTATTGGTGAGATTTATCACTTGTATGCAAATAATGACGGAACAAATTCTCTTTCATTAATAGCTCCAAACGAATGGAATAAAGAACATATTGGAACTTTCAAATTGAATAGTGAAAGAAAATGGGTTCATCTTTTATAAATTAAATTTCAAATGAGTAAAATTCATATCAATAAAGACCAAATAGAACAACTTGAAAAACAAAAAAGAGTTCATCTAATAAATAGTTTAGGAGGTTTTAAGAGTGTAAGTTTAGTTGGAACTTCTGATGAAAATGGTAACGAAAACTTAGCGATTTTTAGTTCGTTTTTTCACATTGGAGCCAATCCACCATTGATAGGATTGATTTTTAGACCAAGTCCACCAGAGCGTGATTCGATGCGAAATATTTTGGATACAGGGTTTTTTACAATCAATCATATTAATGAATCCATTTACAAGCAAGCACATCAAACTTCAGCTCGATACGATAAAGGAATTTCTGAATTTGATGCAACTAATTTAAAATCAGAATATAAAAACAACTTTCATGCGCCATTTGTAGCAGAAAGTAATATTCAATTAGGAGTAGAATTTAAAGAAATAATTGATATTTCTATAAATAGTACATCTATGATTATAGGAGAAATTACTCAAATTTATATTCCTGAAAATTGTTTGCTAGAAGATGGATTTATTGATTTAGAAAAAGCCAATACTATCACCTGTTCGGGTTTAGATAGTTATCATAAAACCATACAATTAGACCGATTAAGCTACGCAAAACCAGATAAAGAAATTACCTCATTACTCTAAAAATTGAATAAAAAAGCTATAAATATTGTTTGGTTCAAACGTGATTTACGTTTTACAGATCACGAACCACTTTATTTGGCTCAAAAAGAGGAAATTCCGGTTGTTTTTGTTTACTTTTTCGAACCTTCGGTAATGAAATTTGATGATTCTGATGTGCGTCATTGGCGTTTTGTTTACGAATCGATTCAAGAAATGCAAACCAGATTAAAATCTGTTGATACTGAAATCTACCTTTTTCATAATGAAGTGAATGAGGTTTTTGAAGAATTAGCAAAAATATACGATATCAAATCGGTTTTCTCACATCAAGAAATTGGAAATAAAGTCACTTTCGATAGAGATATCGCAATGCAACGTTTTTTTGATTCTAATGAAATTTATTGGAAACAATCACAAATGCATGGTGTGATTCGCAAGTTGAAATCTAGAATCAATTGGGATAAACGTTGGGAACATGTGATGCGAGCAGAACCCAAAATGATTGATTTGAATTCGTTCCTATTCGAAAATTTGGAGGCTAATTTGTATCAAAATTTAAAAGGAAATGAACTTCCAACAGAAATAACAACACGAAATAAAGACTTTCAACAAGGCGGTGAATATTGGGCTTGGCGTTATTTAGATAGTTTTGTTAAAGAACGTCATGTGAATTATAGCAAACACATTTCCAAACCCAATTTAAGTCGAACAGGTTGCAGCCGATTGTCACCTTATTTGACTTATGGAAACATCAGTATGCGAATGGTTTACCAATACACAAATCAGCATTACGAAGTGTCCAAAAACAAAAGAGCTATGTTGAATTTTGTTTCACGTTTGCATTGGCATTGCCATTTTATGCAAAAATTTGAAGACGAATGCCAAATGGAATTTGAAAATGCAAATCGAGCTTATGATTCTTTAATAAAACCTAAAAATGAAACCTATATAAAAGTTTGGCAAGAAGGCAAAACAGGAGTTCCAATCGTAGATGCTTGTATGCGATGTTTGGTTCAAACTGGTTATATCAACTTCAGAATGCGAGCCATGGTAGTTTCATTTTTTACTTTTAATCTCTGGCAGGATTGGCGTGAATTGCATTTTTTGGCAAGACAATTTTTAGATTATGAACCAGGAATTCATTATCCACAAATTCAGATGCAATCGGGAACCACAGGAATTAATACAATTAGAATTTATAATCCAATTAAAAACTCCGAAGAACACGATTCAGAAGGTATTTTTATCAAAAAATGGATTCCAGAATTGGCTGAAGTTCCTGTAGAATTGATTCACGAGCCTTGGAAATTAAATGCAATAGAACAACAATTTTACAATTGCGAAATTGGTAATGATTATCCATTTCCAATTGTGGATATTGATGAAACTCGAAAAAAAGCTAGTGATATCGTTTGGAGTTTCCGTAAAAATGATGCTGTCAAAGAAGAAGGAAAACGAATCTTAAAGAAACACGTTAGTAACCCAAATAAACCTAAAAATGCGAGGAGTAAAAAAGCAAAACCTTCCAAGTAAAACATGTATTGTTTGCCAAAAACCATTTAATTGGCGCAAAAAGTGGGAGAAAGTTTGGGACGAAGTAAAGTATTGTAGTGATAAGTGTAAAATGAATAAAACAAAATAGCCACAGATTCACAGATTAGTAACTAAATAAAAAAATCTGTGAATCAGTGGCAAATAAAAATGATAATGCCAAAAACCTTAAGATTAATTCTCGGAGATCAATTAAATAGTAATCATTCTTGGTTTAAAACTGTAGATGAATCGGTTACTTATGTGATGATGGAAATTCGTTCCGAAACCGATTATGCTAAACATCACATTCAAAAAGTAGTTGGGATATTTGCTGCAATGCAAGATTTTAAAAATAATTTACTAACTAACAATCATAAAGTTATCTATATTCATCTAAATGATAAAAACAACTTCCAATTCTTTGAGAAAAATATTCAAAACTTAATTTCCAAACATAATTTTAAACATTTTGAATACCAATTACCAGATGAATATCGCGTTGATTTGGATTTAAAAAATCTCTGTAAATCTATTTCAATTTCTAGTGCTGCAGTTGATTCAGAACATTTTTTTACTTCTCGAAATGAACTCGGAGATTTCTTTGAAGGCAAGAAAATCTATCTAATGGAAAGTTTTTATCGTGCCATGCGAAAAAAACACAATGTCATGATGGAAGGCGATAAACCGCTCACAGGACAATGGAATTATGATGGAGAAAACCGAAAGAAATTACCAAAAAATCATAAACCAATTGCACCTTTAGTTTTCAATAATGATGTTTCTGAAATTTATAATGAGATTACAAAAACCGATGTCAAAACCATTGGAACTATAGATGCTAAAAACTTTGTTTGGCCAATAAACAGAGAACAATCATTACAATTATTAGATTTTTTTGCTGAAGAATGTTTGCAATTGTTTGGAAGTTATCAAGATGCAATGACGCCAAACGAATGGTCATTATATCATTCTCGAATTTCATTTTCGATGAACGTAAAAATGATTTCACCTAAAGAAGTAATCGATAGATGTATCGAAGAATGGAAAAAGCGTCCAAATGAAATAGAATTCAATCAGTTAGAAGGTTTTGTGCGTCAAATAATTGGTTGGCGCGAATACATGAGAGGCATTTATTGGAACAAAATGCCTGAATTTGCCTCAATGAATTTCTTCAACAATCAAGAAAAATTACCAAATTGGTTTTGGACAGGAAAAACCAAAATGAATTGCATGAAAGATGCCATAAATCAGTCCTTAAATTATGCGTATGCTCATCACATTCAACGCTTAATGATTACAGGAAATTTTGCACTTTTAGCAGGAATTCATCCAGACGAAGTTGATGCATGGTATCTCGGAATTTACATCGATGCCTTCGAATGGGTTGAAATTACTAATACTCGTGGCATGAGTCAGTTTGCTGATGGCGGAATTGTAGGCACAAAACCTTATGTAAGTTCGGCAAGTTATATCGATAAAATGAGTCATTATTGCGGAAGTTGTTTCTACAAAAAAGCATTAAAAACTGGAGATAAAGCTTGTCCATTCAATAGTTTGTATTGGAATTTTTATGACAGAAATGAAGATAAATTAGGGAAAAATCCACGAATCGGAATGATGTACAACGTTTGGCGAAAAATGAAACCCGAAGACAAAACAGCCCTATTAGAACAAGCTGATTATTATTTGAAAAATATAAATGAATTATGAGAAGGAGTATAGTTTGGTTTAAAACTGATTTAAGATTACATGATAATGAAACACTTATCAAAGCGATTGCTCAAAGCGATGAAATTATTCCAGTATATTGTTTTGATGACTCTCAATTTGAAACTACAGAATTTGGTTTCAAGAAAACTGGAAATTTTAGAGCCCAATTTTTATTAGAATCCTTATTTGATTTGGATAAAAACTTACGAGCAATTGGTTCAGGATTATTGATTTTAAAAGGAAAACCTGAAGTTGAAATTCCGAAAATTGTACAAGAATACAAAGTATCAAAAGTTTTTGCAAAACGTGAAGTTTCCTATGAAGAAAAGCAGACAGAAGCTAGAGTCCAAGAGGAATTATTCAAATTGAAATGTGAACTTAAAACATTCAGCACAAGTACATTATATCATGCTGAAGATTTGCCGTTTTCAATAAAAGATATTCCAGATGTGTTTACCAATTTCAGAAAAAAAACAGAGAAAGATTCTTTTATCAGAGTATCATTTGAAGAACCAAAAGAGTTAAAATCTCCTGAAATACAATCTTTAAAATTACCAACTTTAGAAGAATTAGGTTTGGATTTTCAGCCAATAGATTCAAGAGCAGTTTTACCATTTAAAGGTGGTGAAACAGATGCAATAGCTAGACTAAATCACTATTTTTTCGAAACTAAGTGCATTTCAGAATATAAAGAAACTCGAAACGGATTGGTTGGCGCCGATTATTCATCAAAGTTTTCGGCTTGGTTGGCTTTGGGTTGTATTTCACCAAGATTTATTCATGATGAATTGAAAAAATACGAAAAAGAATTCGGAGCCAATGAATCGACTTATTGGTTGGTTTTTGAGTTGTTGTGGCGTGATTATTTTAGATTTATGATGAAAAAATACAACGCTAAATTCTTTCAACAAGCTGGAATTCAAAGCAAAGGAATTCCTGTAAACAAACACAATACAAGTCAACTCCAAGAATGGATTGATGGCGAAACAGGAGTCGATTTTGTTGACGCCAATATGATTGAATTAAAGTTAACAGGTTTCATGAGTAATCGTGGTCGTCAAAATGTGGCAAGTTATTTATGTAATGATTTAAAACTCGATTGGCGTTATGGAGCAGCTTATTTTGAACAGCAACTAATTGATTATGATGTTTGTAGCAATTGGGGTAATTGGGCTTATTTGGCTGGAGTAGGAAACGATCCTAGAGGAAATCGTTATTTTAATATTGAAAAACAGGCTTCCGATTATGATAAAGATAAAAAGTATAGGAATTTGTGGTTAAAATCATAAAATTAATTCTAAAACTCTATTTATATTTGCATAATTAATAAAATTTCGATGGACAAAATTTTCAACAATACTGAAGTTGCTTTCTCATTAAAAAGTGATACTGAATTAGACAGAGCTTATTTTCTTTTCAAAATGATTGCCAATGAACCATTGGTTAGAATTGGAACTGCAGTTACCAACTTTGCTTTAAAAGCACATTTACCAGTGGATGGTTTGATACGTGCCACTGTTTTCGACCATTTTTGTGGTGGTGTAAATGAAATCGATTGCCTTTCAGTTGTTGATAAAATGTATACCAAAGGTGTTTCATCGGTTTTGGATTATTCAGTAGAAGGTAAAGAAGAAGAAACGCAATTTGATGCGGCTTTAGAAATGACTTTAAAAACAGTTGAGTTTGCTAAAGAACGTCAGGCGATTCCGTTTGCGGTTTTTAAACCAACTGGTTTAGGTCGTTTAGATTTATATACAAAAGTAGGAGAGAAGCAACCACTTTCTGCAGATGAACAAGCAGAATGGGATAAAGTTAAAGAACGTTTTGAAATTATATGTAAAACAGCTCATAGTAAAGATGTAGCCTTATTAATTGATGCTGAAGAAAGTTGGATGCAAGATGCAGCAGATGATTTGGTAGAAGACATGATGCGCAAGTACAACAAAGAAAAAGTGATTGTTTTCAATACTTTACAAATGTACCGTTGGGACAGAATGGATTATCTAAAAGCATTGCACGAAAGAGCAAAAGCTGATGGATTTTATATCGGAATGAAACTAGTTCGTGGAGCTTATATGGAAAAAGAGCACAAACGTGCCGAAGAAAATGGTTATCCAACTCCAATTTGTGCTTCTAAACAAGCAACGGATGATAACTATAATGTTGCTGTTGATTACATGATGAAACACATCGATAAAATGGCGATCTTCGCTGGAACGCACAATGAAGAAAGCTCTTATAAATTGATGGAAATGTTGAAAATCAATAATATTGAAATAAAAGATCAAAGAATTTGGTTTGGACAACTTTACGGAATGAGTGATAACATCAGTTATAACTTAGCTTCACACGGATACAATGTTGCAAAATATTTACCTTTTGGACCAGTTCGAGATGTGATGCCTTACTTAATTCGACGTGCCGAAGAAAATACTTCTGTTGCCGGACAAACTAGTAGAGAGTTGAATTTATTGAAAGCAGAAAGAGAACGAAGAAAATCAAAATAAAAAAAATAAATCCCAAGTGAATAGCTTGGGATTTTTATTTGTTTATTTATTTAATAATTCAGTTACTATATCCTGAAACTTTTTTTTATTAATAATTGTCAAAAAATTAAACTTATTTGGTCTTAAGTCAAAAAGAGCAGCTTGATTTAAATGTACAAGGAAAATTATAGATTCATTTTTAAACTTAATATTCATCAATATTTTTCTGTCTTCTACAAAAACATCACAACAGTCATCTTTATACTTAAACACAGATTTTAATTCAATAAGTTCTCTATTAGAAATTTCTTTTTTATTGATAAATAAATTATTGATATCATTATAATTTTTCAAATCAATTTTTTTATCAACTTCAATTAGTTTAATACTTTTAATTGAATTCCAATCATAATCTATTTTTTTATTATTTTCTTGAGAAAACACTGTATTTGATAGTATTGTGAGGAATAAAATATATAAATGTCTTTTCATAATTCTTAATTGCTAATTATTTCTAATATTCACTGAACTGCAAATTACTCAAATTCTTATAAATACCATTTTCAATTTCGAGTAGTTCTTTGTGCGTTCCTTTTTCTGCTATTTTTCCTTCGTTTAAAACTAATATTGCGTCTGCACTTCTTATTGTTGAAAGTCTGTGTGCAATTATAATACTCGTTCTACCTTCCATTAAATTTTCTAAAGCTTCTTGTACTAATTTTTCACTTTCACTATCTAATGATGAAGTTGCTTCGTCCAAAATTAGAATACTTGGATTTTTCAACAAAGCTCTTGCTATTGCAATACGTTGACGTTGTCCACCAGAAAGTTTTATACCGCGTTCTCCAACCAATGTATCGAATTTTTCTGGAAATCCGTTTACGAAATCTAAGGCGTTGGCTTGTTTGGCTGCAATCATAATTTCTTCTTCGGTGGCATTTGGTTTTCCGTAAGCAATGTTTTCACGAATGCTTCCACCAAATAAAATCACATCTTGCGGAACGATACTCATATTGCCACGAAGATTTTCTAAATCATAATCGTAGATATTCTTGTCGTCAATTAAAATTTGTCCAGCATCAATATCATAAAAACGCAATAGGAGTGAAGAGATTGTTGATTTTCCGGCACCACTCGGACCAACAATGGCAATTTTCTGACCATAGTTTGCTGTAAAATTTACATCTTTCAACACTTGAATTTCTGGTCGTGATGGATAACTAAATTGTACATTTTGAAATGAAACATTTCCTTTTATTTTTTCAGTGGATTGATTTTGATTGGAGTTTATCTTTTCTGGAGTTTCGTCTAACAACTCAAAAACACGTTCGGTTGCTCCAACTGCTTTTTGAATTTGAGTGTACAATTCCGCAATTCCGCCAGAAGAGGCACCAACATAAGTGGAATATAATACGAAGGAAATTAAATCACCAACGGTCATTTCACCTTTAATACTCAAGGTAACTCCATACCAAACTACGGCAACTATAGTCCCGAATAGGCAAAAGATGATGAATGAAGCGAAATATCCGCGATAGTTTCCTCCTTTGATAGCAACTTTTACAACTTCTGAAATCTTGTTTTTATAGCGTGCAATTTCGTACCATTCGTTCGCAAAAGCTTTTACAACGGTAATTGCTTGCAAAGATTCTACCACAATATTTTGACTATCGGCAACTTGATCTTGTAAGTTTTTAGAATATTTTCTGATGAACCTACCAAAAATTACTGCAGCTACAGCAACTAAAGGCACAATCGAAATCATCATTAAAGTTAATTTTAAATTGATGCTTGCCAATAAAATAAAACTTCCGATAATTAGAATAAATTGTCTTAAAAATTCAGCAATTGTAGTTGCCAAAGTATCTGAAATCTGATTGATGTCAGTGCTAATTCTGCTGTTTAATTCGCCTGCGCTTTTTTGAGTAAAGAATGGCATAGGCAGTTTTATCAAATTACTGTAAAGAGCCAATCGTAAATTTGCTAATGTATTTTCGGTGTAATTTACAAATAATGAGATTCTAAAAAAGGAGAAAAAAGATTGTAGAAATAATATTCCGACTAATCCTAAAGCTATCGAATTGGCTTTTGATAAATCGTTGTTTTTTACACAATCAATTAAAATTCCCATAAGTTTTGGAAATGCTAATGCTGTTCCGCCAGTTAGTAAAAGGAAAAACAATCCCAAATAGAATTTCCATTTATGGTTATCAGCATATTTGAATATTAAAAGAGCTTTACTTAATGTACTTGCGTTGAGTTTGGCTTTTGGAAGGTCGTTTTCTTGAAATCGCGCCATTTTTTTTCTTGTAAAAGTAACTAATATTGCTGTGCCATTTTTTTTTACAAATGCTAATATTTTGTGAAAAAAAATCCGCTTTGCTTTCACAAAACGGATTTGAATTTACTCAGAAACTACTTATTTCTTTTTAGTTTCGTCTTTATCATTTTTGGTATCCATCATTTCCATTAATTTCATTCCAAGTAAACCGCTAATTCCACCTTCGGAACCATTTGCACCTGAAATTAATACATCTGGAATCACTTTGATGTTTCCTTTACCAATTTCTTCGGTAATTTTGTATTTAGTAAAGTTATCACCACCCATTGCTGAAACTTGTAACTGATAAGCTTCTGCAGTTGATTTACCAATTGCCATAATTTTCTCAGCTTCTGCTAAACCTGTTTTCGAGATTTTTTCAGCTTCTGCACTTGCATTAAGTTTTGTAGCTTCTGCTTGTGCTCCAGCTCTTGCTTTTGTAGCTTCCGCTTCTGCATTTGCACGCATTTTTGTAGCTTCTGCTTCAGCATTTACGTTTAACTTTAAACTTGTTGCATCACCTTCTGCTTTTTTAACGGTTGCATCAGCTGTTCTTTGAGCAATTTCAACACTTTGAGAAGCTTTTACAATTTCTTTTTGCATATCTGCAATCGCAGTTTCTTTTTCTACACCTTGACGTTGTTCTTGCGCCATTCTTTGTGTTTGATATGTTTTTTGCTCTTCTTCAGCAATTTTTCTATCGGTCAAAGTTTTCATTAATGAATCTGGTGGAACAATGTCTCCAATCAAGGTATCTACTGCATTTACGTTGTATTCATCTAAAACTGCTTTGATATGATTCTTAGCCGATTCTTGTCTTTCTTTACGTGTACTTAAGAACGAAATCACATCACTATCTTGTGCAGAGTTTCTAAAATAGTTACCAATTGTTGGTTCTAAAACTTGTGAAACTAAATTGGTCATGCTTCCAAAACGTGCAATAACTTTTGGTGCTTCATTTGCCGGAACGTGAATGATTTGTGCCACATCTAAATTAAATGGGAAACCATCTTTTGAACGCACTGTGATAGTAGATAAGTTTTTATCTAAATCATGTGATTCACTTCTAGCATTTGCCCAATTCAAAACTAAGTTTGTTGTTGGAACAGGTTCAAGTTTTGTCGTGTATTTATTCAAGGCATATTTTCCTGGACCAAAAGGTTCCATCCAAACACCACGTTGTCCTTTAGAAACAATATTTCCGTGTTTGAAAGTTTCGCCTGTTACGTCTTTTCCGTCTTCACCGATATAAGAAATAACTACTCCTACATAACCAATTGGCACATCGGTCATTGGGTTTTGTTCAATTTGAATTGCCCAAGAATTGATGTAATAGGATCCAGCTAACATCACTTGAGGTTGCAAACCTCTGTTTCCGCCTTGTTCCAAGAAAAAATCAAAGTCTTGAAAGTTATTGTGTCCGTCTACATATTTACCTGCAATTTGTCCTTGTGGAATTGGATCACCATCAAGAGCTGTTACAATTCCGACCATGTTTTCAAATATTTTGATTTGGTCAGCCATTACAATTTCAAATAAAAAGGTATTAATACGATACGAACCAGTTGTAATAAAAGCCGATTGACGTCCTTTTTGTCCACCATTGTTTAAGAAAGCTGTTGCGTCTTGAAAGTTATCGCTATCCACTTTTCTTGCTAAGATGCGTCCTGTTGGAATTTCTTTTCCGTCTTTACTTAAAACCAATCCAATTTTTCCTTCCGGAATGATTGTAAATGCTGTCATATCAACAGAATATTGCCAAATCCACATTCCCCAATATAAACCTGGAGCAAGTGTTTGTGCTTGAAAACCAGCTTCACCTTTGGTAGCAATAATTCTTCCATCAGGTAGCGATTTGTCTGTTCCAAAAAGCACGAATTTCTTAGTAACCAAACCAATTTTGTCTTCAGGAACGATGACCATTCCGAAGAAAACTCTTAAAACAAATTTGTAAAAAATAATAGATAATACAATAGGTATCAACCACCACAAAGTAAAAAATGTTGTCATGTTATAAAATTTAATAAATAAAAAAAAGGTTTTTGATTTTGATAGAATCCGATTTGGAAATAAATAGTAAATCAGGTAGTTTGCTTACCACAAATTCAAAGTACTAGTTGGTTTTGAATTTAGTTTTTGAATTACAACACTTTATTGTGTCATTCTAGTTCTATTTTTAAATCTCTAATTATACGATGTACTTGTTAAAAAGTTACAAATTTTTGATACAATTATTTTTATAAAAAGTATAATAAATTAATTATCAATATTTTATAAATAAAAAAAAAACTCCAAGTTGTCTTGAAGTTTACGTGTTAAATTTGAAATAGAATAGTTACAAATTTATCTCAGTTATACAATTTACTTTTTCTCAAAACTCATAGTAAAATAATCACTTTTAAGAATTATAGTTTTTTCATTTAATAATTCGATTTCTGCATTTCCTCCAATATCATTGATTTCATCATTGGATTTTTGAAATATGGTTTTACCATCTTCAGATAAATTAAATGTTCCATTACCAATAGTTTTGTCTTCAGCATTAGTAGTGATAAAATTGCCTTTAGCATCAAAACATACTTCATTATTAATTGCGTCTTTTATAATTTCTGACGAGTTCTCAATTTCTGTTTTCAATTCAAACTTTGTTACTTTCCAACAGCCAATAATTTTTTGTGAATTGGTGCTTTGTGCAATGGAATTTGTGCATACAAAAAATAAAAGAAAAGTGAAAATCGTTTTAAATGGCTTCATATTTTTAATTTTAAAGATATTCAAATATAAAAAAAAAACTCCAAGTTTCCCTGAAGTTTATATCTAATATCTAAAATCTAAAATCTAAAATCTAAAATTAAATCTATTCCGATTCGTCCATAGTATGATAAACGTTCATTACGTCATCATCTTCTTCAATCTTTTCGATTAGTTTTTCTACGTCAGCAATTTCAGCTGCGGTTAATTTTTTAGTTACTTGTGGAATTCTTTCAAAACCAGAAGATAAAATTTCAATTCCTCTGTTTTCTAATTCTTTTTGGATGGCTCCAAAACTTCCAAAAGGTGCGTAGATTAAAATTCCGTCTTCGTCAGCAAAGATTTCTTCTGCTCCAAAATCGATGAATTCTAATTCCATTTCTTCAATGTCAATATTGTTGTTTGGAATTCTGAAATTACATGTATGGTCAAACATAAATTCTACCGAACCTTGCGTTCCCATAGTTCCATTGCATTTATTGAAGTAACTTCTAATGTTTGCAACCGTTCTATTATTATTGTCAGTTGCTGTTTCAATTAAAAGTGCAATTCCGTGTGGTGCATAACCTTCAAAAAGTTGCTCTTTATAGTTGGCAGTATCTTTGTCAGTTGCTTTTTTGATGGCACGTTCTACGTTTTCTTTTGGCATGTTTGCTGCCTTCGCATTTTGAATAACAGCACGTAAACGAGAGTTGGCTTCCGGATTTGGACCACCTTCTTTTACAGCCATTACAATATCTTTTCCGATACGAGTAAACGCTTTAGCCATTGCTGACCAACGTTTCATTTTTCTACCTTTTCTAAATTCGAACGCTCTTCCCATTTCTTATTTTTTATTTCAACATTGAACATTCAACATTGAATATTCAACGTTTCAACATTTACTTATTATTTACAGATTGCAAAAGTACTTTTTTCAACAAAATTTCAAAAGAAACTTACGCTTTTTTATAAAACGGCATTTTCACCACTTTAGCAGCAATTTTTTTATCTCTAATTACGATGTAAATTTTAGAATCTGCTGCTGCGAACTCGGTTTTTACGTAACCCATTCCGATGGCTTTTCCTAAACTTGGTGCTTGTGTTCCTGAAGTTACAATTCCGATGTTGTTTCCGTCTGCATCTACAATTTCGTAATCGTGTCTTGGAATTCCTCTGTCGATTAATTCAAATCCTACTAATTTTCTAGAAACTCCAGCTTCTTTTTGAGCTTTTAAGTTTTCAGAATTGGTGAATTCTTTTGTGAATTTTGTAATCCAACCCAAACCTGCTTCTAATGGTGAAGTTGTATCGTTGATGTCGTTTCCGTATAAACAGAATCCCATTTCTAAACGCAATGTATCTCTTGCAGCTAATCCAATTGGTTTGATTCCGAATGCTGCACCAGCTTCAAAAACTTTGTTCCAAACTTGTTCTACTTCTGAATTTTTACAGTAAATTTCAAATCCACCAGAACCAGTGTAACCTGTTGCAGAAATGATTACGTGCTCAATTCCAGCAAAATCAGCTACTTCAAAATGATAGTATTTTATAGCAGACAAATCTACAGAAGTCAAACTTTGCATAGCTTCAACCGCTTTTGGACCTTGAATAGCAAGCAATGAATAGTTATCAGAAAGGTTTTTCATTTCTGCACCAAAAGTATTGTGTGACGAAATCCAATCCCAATCTTTATCGATGTTGGATGCGTTTACTACTAATAAATATTGTTCGTCTTTGATTTTGTACACAATTAAATCATCTACAATTCCGCCATCGTTGTTTGGTAAACAAGAATATTGTGCTTTACCGTTTTCAAGCGTTGAAGCATCGTTAGACGTAACTTTTTGGATTAAAGCCAAAGCATTTTCACCCGAAATTAGAAATTCGCCCATGTGAGACACGTCAAAAACACCAACACCATTTCTAACAGTTTCGTGTTCTGCGTTGACTCCTTCGTATGAAACAGGCATATTGTAACCTGCAAACGGAACCATTTTTGCTCCTAATTCTTCGTGAATGTGCGTTAAAGCTGTATTTTTCATTACCTATTTTAGTTTGTATGTTTGAGGCGCTAAAATAGTGATTTTTGTAGAATTGACATTGCTTGGAATGGAAATTTATTTATGGGTTTTTGGAAATAAAAAAACGCAAAGTCAGGAGACATTTGTGTAGCTTTTTATGGGAACACTTTACCGAGTATCAATAATTTAATAGCCATTATTTGTTAACTAAATTTCTAAGGTCATATCGTATCTGTGCATTCCTACTTCATAATAATCGTTTGTTATTTTTGTTACTTTAAATCCATATTTTTCAAAGAAACCATATGAATATTGTGTTGTATCAATAATTACTGGAAACTTAGGGTTAAGTAGTTTTATTTGTTCAATTCTATATTTTAATAGCTTTTCGCCATATCCCATTTTATGATAATCTTTGTGAACAAATCCCCAAGCCAATGAAATTATACCATTATTGTCTTTATCTCCAAACCCACCACAACCAATTATTTTGTTTTCATAATAGATTACATAAAATTGAGCTTTGTTATCGATGTTTTCAAGTCTTGTTAAAAAGGCCTCGAAGTCTTGTATCTCATCATTTGTGAAATAAATAGGGACATTACTCTTAAAAGCGTTTATGCAACCAAGTCTGTCTGTATTTAAATATTTTTTTATCTGAACTTCCATTTTTTTCTTTTGACAATTTACGTTTTCAAAATAACAGCTAACATTATATAGCTTTGAGTCTGCTGCAAACACTGACCAAAACAAAACTACGTAATTAAATTGAAAGATAAAATTGAAATCACCAGCTTATCGTCCACGAAGATAAAATAGTAAGATTGACGTGATTGGAATGGAAATTTAGTTGACGGTTTTTTGAAATAAAAAAACGCAAAGTCAGGAGACATTTGCGTAGCTTTTCATGGGAACACTTTGAGGAGCTCTGGTTTATGTATTTTTACTATTAGAATCTTGTTCTTATAGCGGTAGCTGCATTGTTGATGGCGCCTTGAATAGCATTTCTTAGGTTTTCATAGTCTTCGCCTTTTTTCCAATTACCATCCATCTTAGCCACCGTCTGAAAGTTGTCTTGTTGCAACAAAGAATTGTCACTCAAATCTACTGTTTCTGTAACAACGTTAACATAGCCGTCTTTTTCTAGTTCTATAAGACCATAATAGCTTACTAGTAAACCGTACTTCACATTGATGTACATGACTTCATCTACATTGAGCGCTGCTTTTAAGTCTCTAAAGTCCTTTTTACTGTACTTTTTATCAGAGTTGGGTTTGTTAAATTGTATCATGTTTTTGTAATCTAATCTTTGTTCAATGAAGACAAAATCCTTATTTTTTTCTTTTAAAATACTCGTGATTTCGGCTTTTAAGGTTTCTTTTACATTGAATTTTGGTTCCACTTTCTTCAAGGGCTCGGTAAAACGGTTTCCTGGTGTTAGTGCCATATCAAGTAAACCTTGTCCTCCAGCCTTCGCCATACCGATACTATCTACTTGCAGGATGATGCCTACTTTTTTGTTGTTATAAAATTCTTGTTTTAGAGGAATAAGACTTACACAACTGCTCATTAGTAATACAAGAGTCATTCCCAAAGTTAATTTTAATAAATTCATAGATTTTTTTAATTAAAGTTATTATTTAGAGGTTATTATTTATGTTTATATGTGCAAAAGTCTTTCTTGTATTGCCTTTGCTATTTTGCTTTTGGGTGCTTTTCGTTTTATATAGATTAGGGTTAAGCACACTTTTTAAATGTAAACACGTAGTTGAATTTTATTTTAATGAAAACCGTAAAGTGGTAAAAAAATAATTTACAACCATTTTTTTTCGCTTTCAGTAGCGTCCAAAACATCGATATTAAAGATTAATTTGAACTTTTCGGCTACTTTGAAAGCGTCGTTTTTATCTTGTGTTTTGTAAAAGGTAATGTGCTTGTTGCTGTTGTAAAATAGGTTGAGCAAAATGATGTCGTTTTGTAAGGTGGTTTCGGCGGTTATCACGCGTACGGTTTGGTTTTCGCTAGTTTTAAAAACCGATACGTACTCAAACTTAGGACAAGGTTTCCATTTGCCAAAATGAAATCCAAATAGGGAATGAATGCTTCTATAAGTGGAATTATCTAAATCAATTTCGGAGCCTTCGGTTAACAAGAAATTAATGCCTATGGCAATAAAAATAGCGCCAAAAACAATGCTGGCTGTAAAAGATAGTAATCCAAGCACAACAATGCTATAACCCAGAATCTTTTTTAAAAGTGGTACTTCTTTAAGGTAAATTATTTTATTCATATACTGATTTTTTCTAGTTGATTAGGTCGCTAAAGTATTTCTTTTTTTATTTCTAAAACTAAGTAGAACTACCTATTTTATTCAAAGATATAAAAGTGTTTTGTTAGTATTTTACGGAAAACCGTAAAGAGGTAAAAAATAATTTACAACCATTTCTTTTCGCTTTCAGTAGTATCCAAAATATATATCATTATAATTTCATAAGTTCAGAAAAAACAAGATAGATTCCCAATAGAAAAAGTCCAAATAGACCTCCAATTATTCGTATTTTATAACCATCTATTGGTTTCTTACTTTTTGTCATTTCTCTCACAAAAAGCCAAAAAGAAACAATCGATAAAAATAGACCAAGTAATAAATTATATAAGTTCATTTAATCAGTTTTATAATTTAATTTTTACTTTTTTGAAATTTCCGTTTTCAACTTCATTCCATTTATCTTCTCCGATTAAATAATATTTCTTTTTCTCTTTAATTATTCGATTTTCAAAATCCTTGTCTTCTGATATGAATGCATCAGTTTCTGCAATCATTTTCCAAGTTTTGTTTTTATAAGACCAAACGGAAATGTTATTCCACCAACCTTCATTTGTTCGGGAAAAAACTAATATTTCATTTGCGTTGTCATTATTAACATCTTCAGTTTTCACAACAACAATCCCTAAGCTTTGCGCAAAACTAATTTTCGGAATATTTTTTTTAAATTCAATATTTATGTCGCAATTATTTTTTCCGCACTCAATTTCATTTGTTTCAATATTCCATTTATAATTCACATATGCAGTGTCATTAATTTTATCATTATCAAAATCTCCAACAAAAAACTTTCTGTTCTCGGTTTCGATTTTCTTTTGAACAGGTTTTTCTATTTTCGAGTTTTTCGAAATTCTATTTTTTGTTTTAGTTTCACAACCGTAAGTAACTAAAACTAAAATTAAAAATATGATTTTCATATTTATGTTTTTGTTTTTTCTGTGTTCCGCCAAACTGACTAGTAACTTGTAAATAGGAGCATGTTTATAATGTAAATTCATAAAATTGATTGTAATCGTCAGTAAGCATTAGTATATATTAAAATACTAAACTATCTTTTTTCCTTCAATAATTACGCTATCAATTAAATCGGTTCCGAAGCAATAGGGTAGTTGGTAGAATGAAGTAACTTCTTTACTTATAATGACATTGGCTTTTTTACCTAAAGTGATACTTCCGTGTGTTTTTTCTAATCCCATGGCGTAGGCGCCGTTTATTGTGGCTGCATTTATGGCTTCTTCTGGCGTCATTTTCATTTTGATGCAAGCTGTAGCAACTACAAAATTCATATTACCAGATGGAGTAGTTCCTGGATTGAAATCGGTGGCTAAAGCTAAAGGTAAACCTGCCTTCAACATTCGGCGTGCTGGCGTGTAAGGAATGCTGATAAAATAGGAGCAAGAAGGCAAAGCCACTGGCATGGTTTCGGTATTTTTTAGAGCTTCAATATCTTCGTCGGTAACTACTTCAAGATGATCTACCGAAAGTGCGTTGTGTTTTACGCAAGCTGCAATTCCGTTAATGGCGTTGAATTGGTTAACGTGTATTTTGGAACGCAATCCGTATTTTTTTCCAGCTTCCATGATTCTTTCGGTTTCTGCTACAGAGAAATAACCAGTTTCGCAGAATGCATCGATATAATCTGCTAGATTTTCTTGAGCAATTTTTGGAAGCATTTCGTTAACAATCAAATCAATATAACCAGAATGGTTTTCTTTGTATTCAACAGGAAATGCATGTGCGCCAAGAAAAGTAGCTTTTATAGCAATTGGATAATTTTGAGCAAGTTTCTTAATCACTCGAAGCATTTTGATTTCGCCATCAACAGTCAAACCATATCCCGATTTGATTTCGACAGCTCCAGTTCCTTGTTTCATGACTTCTTCAAGACGAGCTTTCGATTGGTTGTAAAGTTCTTCTTCTGAAGTTTCGTTTAGTTTTTTGGCTGAGTTTAAGATGCCACCACCACGATTGGCTATTTCTTCGTAACTCAATCCATTGATTCTATCTACAAATTCTTGAATACGATTGCCAGCATAAACTATATGTGTATGACTGTCGCACCAAGCTGGAAGCACTACTTTTCCGGTGGCATCGATAGTTTCATCAGTATTAATCTTTGGGCAATTTTCCATTAAACCGAAGTCGGCAATTAGGTCGTTTTCTATTAATAAATAAGCGTTTTTTATAGAAGGTAAAATAGCCATTTCGCTGCCAGAAACTTTTCTAATGGATGCGTCTCTAATTTGAAGTAGCTCTTGAATGTTGGTGATTAGTGTTGTCATGAAACTAAATTTCCGTAAAATTACTTTTTAAATAATAATAATTTCTAAATTTAGACAAAATTTGAATTTGTGAGAAAAATAAAATATAAAAAAGGCAGAAAAGTAATCCCTAGTTTTTTTGACTATACTGGAGTTCACAAGCAAATAAAAACAGAATTGCAATTGTTTGTTTATGATACTAACGATATTACGGAATTTGAAGAATTAAACGTTCATGAAATAGGCTCAAATGTAGATTTGAATAAAGTAAATTGGCTTAATGTTCATGGATTAAATAATATTGAAGTTATAAAATCAGTTGGAGACTATTTGAAAGTAGACAATTTTATGCTTGGTGATATTTTAAACACTACAAAACGAACCAAGCTAGATGAATATCACGATGTGTTATTTTTTAATATCAAATCGTTGTTGCCAGTTGAAAACTCTGATAATATTAATGTCGAGCAAATTAGTTTCCTTTTAAAAAATGATATTTTGGTTTCTTTTCAAGAGAAACGCAGTGATTTTTTTACTCATATTCGTGAACGCATTCGAACTCATTCAGGAATTGTACGTGAGAAAAAAGCAGACTATTTACTTTATTTATTGTTAGATGCTGTAATGGAAAATTTCTACATTACTATAGAAAACGAAGAAGATAGAGTAGAAGAGTTGATTAATATTTCTAAAACAAGTACAAGTCCAGAAATTTTAATTCAAATTGAAAAACATCGTGACAACTTTAATTTTCTAAAACGTTCTATCATTCCATTAAGAGATTCTTTGTATTCTATAAAAAGTATGAAAGACGACAATGTTTTTAATAGTATTGAATTAGAAAATTACAGTTTCTTTGATCGTTTGCATCAAAAGTGTTTAGAACTTTTGGAACAAATAGAATATGATTCAGCTTCATTAGATAGCGCTTCTAACTTTTATTTTTCAACTCAAAATCACAAGTTGAATGAAGTAATGAAAACATTAACTGTGGTTTCGGTGTTTTTCATGCCTCTAACTTTTATTGTTGGAATTTATGGAATGAACTTTGACAATATGCCTGAATTGCATTGGGAATATGGTTATTTTATTGTTCTTGGATTCATGTTATTATTGCTTTTGGGAATGATTTATTATTTTAAAAAGAAGAAATGGTATTGATTGTTTAAAAAGTAGTTAATAATTATTTGAGAATTATTGCTCATAAGAAAATTATCAATTACCTTTGACCTGTATATACATTAAATTCTGTAAAACATGTTTACTTTACAACAGTATTTAGGCTTCTTACTTTTCTTAACCATTTTAACCATTGGTTTTTGGTTAATGATTTTCTTAATTCACTTCGTATTCTATTGGATATTTGGTGCTACAAGAGAGTTGTTGAAAGAAAGAAAAGCTAACAGAGAATTAGAACAAGCTTAATTGTTTTGTTTTAAAAATAAAAAAGTCCCAAGTAATTGGGACTTTTTTTTATGCAGTTTGGTTATTATTAACCTGGATAATCTCCACCACCTTCGTCTTGATTTCTCTTAGGTTGTCTATCTCTTTCATTTTTAGGTTTGTTGAAACGGTAAGTAAACGAAAGCGTTACTTGACGTACTCTCCATTGCATTTCAGCATAAGAGTTTATAAAATTAGGAATATTAGTTTCCATAATTCTTTTTCTAGAATTAAAAACGTCACTTACATTTAAAGAAAGTGTTCCTTTATCTTTAAGAACATCTTTACTGAAAGCTAGATTCATAGCAAAAACACCTAAACTTCTACCTTGAGCATTGGTTTGCGGACCATTATAGGTTGCATTGGTTTGCCAATCAATCTTTTTAGGCAAAGTTACTTTAGATGTTAGTCTTGCTGTCCAAGCGGTTGCAACGTTATCAAAGTTTTGAGTTACCTGATTGTTTAAGAAATTAGTGTAAGTAAAATCTCCTTGCGTTTCTACTCTAAATAAATTGAAGTTGGTGTTTAATTTCCACCATTTGTAAGGAGAATAATTTAAAGTGAATTCAAAACCAGCTCTATATTCTGTAGCAAGGTTTATTGGTGAACTTAAGATAACTGGAATTCCATTTACAAAAGCACCAGATTCTTTTCTTACAAATTGAAATGCATCAGTTGTTTTATTTACATATAATGAAGTATTTAATGTAAACTTCTCCCAACTTTTCAAGAATCCTAAATCTATAGCATCTGTAAAAGCTGGATCTAAATCAGGATTTCCTTGAAAGATATTGATGTTACTTGAGTAGTTACTAAAAGGATTAATTTGTCTTCCTCTTGGTCTTTGAATTCTTCTGCTATAGCTGATAGAAGCATTTGTTTTATCTGATATTTCATAAGTAAAGAAAGCACTTGGAAAGAAATTATTGTATCTTTTGTTATTAAAATCACTTGTTGTAATTTGATTTACATCAATATTAGAATCTTCCCAACGCATACCTAGTAAAACCGATAATTTTTTTACTTTAAATCCATATTGTGAATAAACAGCATGTACTTTTTCTTTATAAACTAAATTATTTGTGAAAAAGGTATTTACAACTCCTTCATTAAAAACAGTTACATCAGTACCTTGTTCTAAAAAATCACCACGATATCCAGCTTCAAGTTGCATTGACTTACCTAATGGCAAAACATAATCTGCTTGAATTAAATTACGACTTTGTCTTTGAATATTAACTGTTGCATCAGTACCATCTTGACTATCTATAATTGTTGCTATGTTGTCATCGTTGTTTTTAGAAAACTGAGTATCTATAGTTAATTTATGACCATCTTTTTTGAATTTTTTCAATAAATTAGATGAAAATTCAATGTTTTCACTTTTCCCATCTTCAAAGTTAATACGTATTTGTTTGTTATTCAAACTCGAATTAGCATATTGTCTATCAAAGAAAACATTATCTTGGTTGTCACCAGATATTTTACGATAGTTAACCGTATTAGTCCAAGTAGTATTTTTGTCTAAAAACCATTCAGCACCAAAGTTTCCGTTGTAACCTTTATTTATTCTATCATTATCTCTTGTTTCATTAATAAAATTAGGAGAAGATGCACCAACATTCAAATAATTAGTTTCTAACAAAGAGTTACCAGGATTATTTCTGTAATTATAACCTTGTGTTGTAAATAAGTTGAATTCGCCTGTTTTGTAATTCAAGTTTCCACTTAAACCATGATTATCAGGATAACCTGTTGTTGCTATTATTACTCCATTTAATCCGTTGGTTTTACCTTTTTTAAGGATGATGTTTAATAAACCTCCACCACCTTCAGCGTCATATCTTGCTGATGGATTGGTAATAACTTCAACTTTATCAATGGCATCAGCAGGAATCATTCTTAAAGCATCATTGATATTAATGGCGTTAGAAGGTTTTCCGTCTATAAGAATTCTAACATTTTCGTTTCCTCTTAAACTTACATTACCTTCAGCACTTACTGCAACAGAGGGAATATTGTCTAAAACATCACTTACTGTTCCTCCTTTTACCATTAAATCTTGTCCGACATTATAAACTTTTTTGTCTAGTTTTATTTCAACAGATGTTTTTTCTGAACGAATTACTACTTCATCTAGTTTTGTAGCTTCAGCTTCAAGAGAAATTGTGCCTAAATTTGTGTTTTCTTTGATAACTTTTCCTTTAATTTCAAGCGGTTTGAATGAAATAAACTCTACTTTTACATTATATGTTCCAGGAGATGCATCAAAACTAAAATCACCTTTTGCATCGGTAATTCCACCAGCAGTAATTTTGTTTGTTGTAGTATTTACCAATGATATTGTAGAATATTCTAATGGTTGATTACTTACTTTATCAACAATTTTCCCTGTTATTCTTACCTTTTTACCTTCAGGTTTTTGTTGCGAATAATTTAATAGAGTCGTTAATAACAAAGCTAAAGTTAAAAAGAATTTAATTTTTTTCATGATTTGATGTTTATATTTCACAGTTCTCATTTGACTGCAAAAATAAACTTTCGTTTAAGCAACAAATCACAAAGGTTTGTTAAAAGTAAAATTGAATTAATCTAAATAATTTCTTTAACTTTTTCAAATGGTCTAGCGATGACGGCTTTATCACCATTTACAGCAATCGGACGTTCCATTAAAATAGGAAAATCAACCATAGATTGAATGATTTCTTTATCGGATAAAGTTTTTCCTTTGAAGTTTTCAATCCAAATAGATTCTTTGGTTCTAATTAATTCTATTGGTTTGAGTTTTAGTTTTTTTATTAAATTACTTAACTCATTGAAGTTTAATGGTTTTTCAAGATATTTAATCACTTCAAATTTATGATTAGAATTTTCTATAAATGCCAAACATTCTCTAGATTTTCCACAACGTGGATTATGGTAAATTGTTATCATTTTTTTTTCTGTAAATTAAATGAATATTGCAATAAATATAGTATTTTAGTAAAAAATAAATTTAACAGAATTATGTTTATAGAACAAGGCGTAAAGAAAGAAAATCCTTTTTGGAAATATATTGTAGGATCTATTTTAATCATTTTAGCTTCAACTATTGGTCAAATACCTTTTGGTATTGCCGTTTTGATGAAAACCATGAAATCTGGAACAATGCCAACCGATAGTGCTGGAATGTTACGTGTTTTGGAATCTAATTTATCTTTGTTTTTGATGATGCTTTCGTTTGTTTTTGCATTATTAGGCGTTTTTATCGTAATCAAATATTTTCATAAACAAACCATTTTAGAAGTAACTACATCAAGAAGTAAAATAGATTGGAGTAGAGTGTTTTTCTCTTTCGGATTGTGGGCTGTTTTTACAATATCGAGTGTTTTGTTGACTTATTATTTAAGTCCTGAAGAAATGATTTGGAATTTCAAACCTATTCCATTTGCAATTTTAGTGCTTATCGGAGTCATTTTGATACCAATTCAAACAAGTACTGAAGAATATGTATTTAGAGGTTATTTGATGCAAGGATTTGCTAATCTCTCTAAAAACAAATGGTTCCCATTGCTAATGACTTCTGTAATTTTTGGAACCATGCATATTTTCAATCCAGAGATTGATAAAATGGGAAATATTGTTTTGGTTTATTACATCGGTACTGGTTTGTTTTTAGGAATCATAACTCTAATGGATGAAGGAATGGAATTGGCTTTAGGATTTCATGCTGCGAATAACTTGGTGACTGCATTATTGGTTACTTCAGATTGGTCGGCTTTGCAAACGAATTCCATATTTAAAGATATATCTGATCCATCGGCTGGACTTGAAATTATTATTCCGGTTTTTGTGATTTTTCCTTTACTATTGCTTTTGTTTAGTAAAAAATACAAATGGTCCGATTGGAAAGAAAAATTGACTGGAGATATAAAATATAAAACAACAATTAACGAATTAAATAATGATTAATCCAACTTACGATAACGTTCACAATCATTTTAAATTAAATGGTTTCCATCTTAACAAAGAAGATTTGTGTCGTGTGGCTTATAGTTTTATTAAAGAAGGTGACGATTGGGAAAAGCCTGTAGGAGATTTTCTTTTAGATTGGTTTGATGGAAAAACCTATATCGAAATGAAAACTTCGGGTTCAACAGGAACACCAAAAACCATTCTTGTAGACAAGCAGGCCATGGTAAATTCTGCATTAGCGACAGGAGATTTCTTTGATTTGCATTCTGGAAATAGAGCTTTACAATGTCTTCCAGTGAAATATGTTGCCGGAAAAATGATGTTAATTCGTTCTATAATTCTTGGATTGGATTTAGATTATGTTGCACCAACTTCTAATCCAATGGAAAATTTGGACGATACTCATTATGATTTTGTAGCAATGGTTCCAATGCAAGCACAAAGTTCATTGAAAGAACTTAAAAATGTTAAAAAGCTTATTGTTGGTGGCGCAAGAATTAGTAAAAGTTTAGAAAAAGAGTTGATGAAGCTTCCAACTGAAGTTTATGAAACTTATGGTATGACTGAAACCATAACGCATATTGCTGCTAAAAAAGTTGGTGAGAAGGAGTTTACAGTTTTACCACATGTTACAATTAGTTATGACGACAGAAATTGTTTGGTTATTCACGCACCACAAATTATTGCAGAAGAAACTGTTATTACTAATGATTTGGTAGAATTAGTAAACGAAAATCAGTTTTTGTTTTTAGGTAGGATTGACAATATTATCAATAGTGGTGGCGTTAAAATTATGCCCGAACAAGTAGAGAAAAAACTTGACGGAAAAATTGATAGAAGATTTTTCATCGCATCAAAAGATGATGCAGAACTTGGTGAAAAAGTAGTTTTAATAGTTGAAGGTGAATCGTTTGATATTGACAAAGCTATTTTTGAAGGTTTAGACAAATACGAACGTCCAAAAGAAATTGTTTTTGTTTCTAAATTCAAAGAAACAGAAAACGGAAAGATTTTGAGAAAAGAGAGTTTGGTTTAAATTATTATATCCGATTTTATAAAAAAATCAATACCTTTGATATTACAATAATTTAATTATGGAAAATTGGCAAAAATACATCTTTATTAATCCTGAAATTAGGAGTGGAAAGCCATGCTTGATTGGTACTCGCATTACAATTTCAGATGTACTATCTTATTTGGCATCAGGAATGTCATTTTCAGAAATCATAGAAGATTTTCCTCAGTTAGATAATGATAAAATTGTTGCCGCTTTGTCATTTGCTGCACACCGAGAAAACATCACTAAAATTGCCATTGCCTCGTGAAACTTCTTTTAGATGAAAATCTATCGTGGCGAATGGTTAATAAACTAGGTGTAGTTTTCCCAGAAGTTGTTCATGTAACATCTTTAAATATTTCGCAACCTGCAAGTGATATTTCTATTTGGGATTTTGCTAAGAAAAATGGTTATACAATTGTTAGTAAAGATGATGATTTTGAGAAAATCGTTCTTTTAAGAAAAGCTCCACCAAAATTATTGTTTCTAAAAACTTATAATTTGAATACTGAAAAACTTGTTAATTTAATTATTGCTAATAACATAAAAATTAAAGAGTTTATAAATTCAGATGAGAATGATATTTTTGAAATTTTTGGAGAATAGCAATTTACTAAAAAGTATAAAATCATGATTATAGAAATTGCAAAATGGACTCTAATTGTATTTGGAGTCTTTTTTATTTTTGTTGGAGGTTTGATGTTTTTTAAACCAAAAACAGCTAGAGCAACTTTAAGAAAAGCAGGAAGTACCAACTTAATTAACTATGGTGAAATTACCATTAGAATGATTCCTGCAGCTGCATTGATTATTTATTCAGATTATTCAAAATATCCTGAAGTTTTTAAAGTATTTGGTTGGTTTATGTTGGCGACCTCTCTGGTACTTTATTTTGTTCCCAAGAAATTGCATCATGGTTTTTCAAATAAAGCCGCTGATATTTTAAAGCCAATTTATTTTCAATTGATTTCTCCATTCTCAGTTTTAATTGGAGTAATGATTATTAAATCAATTATTTAGGTAAATTTTTTATAATTTCCAAACATGTACAAAAAACTCATTATTCAAAACTTCAACTTCATCTAATGATTTGATTTTGAATTTAGATTTTTTCCATTTGTTTGTTGGTTCGATTCTAATTTCTTTACCGTTTACTTTGATATCTATTGGCATATTGAAATCGGATACATCGGTTTTCCATTGAAATTCCAATTTCTTTTTATTCAGTTTTATTTCTATTGCAGGAATCTTTTTGTAACTCAAATATTGATTGAAGATAGGAGTAAGATTCATGCTACTTTCTTGATTGAAAAAGGCAATCACAGTTGGTGTATCAATAATTTTGTGACGATACGTTTCAGAGTATTTTAGGATAATTTTCCACCATAATTCATCGTTATTTATTACATGACGCAAAGTATTTAAAAGCAAAGCACCTTTTGGATACATATCGCCTGAACCTTCATGATTTACGCAACAAGTACCAATAATTGGTCGGTCGTTTCTCACGTTTAGTTTTAAACCTTTGGCATATTTCATGGCTTTTTCATAGCCAAACTGACATTCAATATAGACCAATTCTGTATATTGAGTGAATCCTTCGTGAATCCACATATCAGCAATATCTGATGATGTGATGCTGTTTCCAAACCATTCGTGACCACTTTCGTGAATAGTGATATAATCAAAAAGTAAACCTACGCCAGACATAGATAAGTCACTTCCCATATAACCTTTTTTGTACTTATTTCCGTAAGCTACAGCACTTTGGTGCTCCATACCTAAATAAGGAGTTTCAATCAATTTGTAGCCATCTTCAGCAAAAGGATATTTCCCAAATTTGGTTTGAAAACAATCCATCATTGGTTTTACTTCTTCAAAATGTTTTTTTGCAATTTCTTCATTGTCACGCAACACATAATAATCTAAATCTAAACCATTGTGATTGTCGTGAATATGAGCATAATCGGCAATATTTACAGTAATATCATAATTGTTTATCGGATTTTTAACTTCCCAATCCCATCGTGTATATCCATTTTTTAAATCTTCACTTTCGATAAATCTTCCATTAGAAACATTCATCAAACCATTTGGAACAGCAACTTTTATGGTCGAACCCAAATCAGGTTCATCGGTTTGTGAATCTTTTACAGGATACCATAAACTTGCTCCAGTTCCTTGAACAGCAACTCCAATCCAATGTTTTCCTTGTTTGTCTTTTTTGAAAACAAAACCACCGTCCCAAGGTGCATTTTTAGCAACTTTAGGTTTTCCTGAATAATAAAAGCGAATTTTTTCAGAAGAATTTACAGTTAAACCACTTGGGAAATCAATAAAAACGGCGTCAAATTCACGTTTGTATTCTAGTTTCTTATTGTTGTGAATGATACTGTCAATTTGCATGTTTTCAAACAAATCGACTTGAATTTTTGAAGAATTCTCAACTACTTTAAATGCAATTTCATTGTAACCCACAATCGTTTTTTCATCAGGATTTATTTTGATATTCAAATCATAACGTTGCACATCATAGCAAGTTCTTTCTTGACGCAAGCCACCTTGAAGCGAATCTCTACGCGTAAAGTTTTGAGAAAATACTGCTTGAAAACCAATTAAAGTTAAACCAATGATAAAGAATTTTTTCATGATGATGTGATTTATAATTGATTAGTAGAAGGTTTTTGGGATTTGTTACTTAAAAAAATGATAAACACAAAAGTCACAAAAGAATTTCTAAAAAAAACTTTTGTGACTTTTGTGTTTAAAACATTAAACCTGAATCACACCCAAATTAAATTTCTTCTCAATAGGAGCGTGGTTAGCTGCCTCTATTCCCATAGAAATCCATGTTCTAGTTTCTAATGGATCAATAATAGCGTCAGTCCAAAGTCGTGATGCTGCATAATAAGGAGAAACTTGAGCATCATATCTTGCTTTGATTTTATCAAATAATTCTTGTTCTACTTTTTCGTCAACGGTTTCGCCTTTTGCTTTTAGTGATGAAGCTTCAATTTGAGCTAATACTTTTGCAGCTTGCGTTCCACCCATAACAGCCAATTCGGCACTTGGCCAAGCAAAAATTAATCTTGGATCATAAGCTTTTCCACACATAGCATAATTTCCTGCGCCATAAGAATTTCCAACAACCACTGTAAATTTAGGAACTACAGAATTGGAAACGGCATTTACCATTTTGGCACCATCTTTAATAATTCCGCCATGTTCTGATTTTGAACCAACCATAAATCCAGTAACGTCTTGAAGAAAAACTAACGGTATTTTTTTCTGATTACAATTGGCAATAAAACGAGTTGCTTTATCTGCAGAACTTGAATAAATAACACCTCCAAACTCAATTTCACCTTTTTTGGTTTTAGAAACCGTTCTTTGATTAGCTACAATTCCAACAGCCCAACCATCAATTCTTGCATAACAAGTAATGATTGATTTTCCGTAATCTTCTTTATACATATCCATTTCTGAATTATCAACCAATCGTTTGATAACTTCCAACATATCATACTGATCAGAACGAGATTTTGGAATAATTCCGTAAATATCTTCTTCATTTAAGGCAGGTTTTTGAGGTTTTTCTCTATTGAAACCAGCTTTTTCATAATCACCAATTTTTCCAACGATGCTTTTTATTCTATCTAATGCGTCTTTATCATCTTTTGCTTTATAATCGGTTACACCAGAAATTTCACAATGTGTAGTTGCGCCACCAAGTGTTTCATTATCAATATTTTCACCAATGGCAGCTTTTACTAAATAACTTCCTGCAAGAAAAATACTTCCAGTTTTATCTACAATCATGGCTTCATCACTCATAATAGGAAGATATGCACCACCAGCAACACAACTTCCCATAATAGCAGCAATTTGTGTAATTCCCATGCTTGACATAATAGCATTGTTTCTGAAAATTCTACCAAAATGTTCTTTGTCTGGAAAAATTTCATCTTGCATTGGCAGATAAACTCCAGCAGAATCGACTAAATAGATAATAGGAAGACGATTTTCCATAGCAATTTCTTGTGCACGAAGGTTTTTCTTTCCGGTAATTGGAAACCATGCACCAGCTTTAACAGTGGCATCATTGGCAACAACAATACATTGTTTTCCTGAAATATATCCAATTTTCACTACAACTCCGCCAGAAGGACAACCACCATGTTCAGCATACATTCCGTCTCCAACAAAGGCACCAATTTCTATGCTATTTGATTTGTTATCAAGTAAATAATCGATACGTTCTCGTGCAGTCATTTTACCTTCTGCATGAAGTTTTTCGATTCGTTTTTCACCACCACCAAGTTTAACTTTGGCGAATTTTTGTTTTAAATCAGATAATAAAAGTTTGTTATGATCTTCGTTTTTGTTGAAGTTTAAGTCCATAAAATTTGATGCTTATTTTGTTTTTGCTAAAGTACGAAAACGTTTGAAAAAACAGAATAGTTCTTTAAAAAACAGAAATAAATTTATTTACCTAGTTTTCTTGTAACTTAACATTCTCTTAATATTAGTTGAATACATTTGCATAAAATTTTATACCTAATGACACTAAATAGTATTTTTCAATTTTTTGTACCGAAAGATAAAAAGTTCTTTCCTTTATTTGAACTAGCAGCTGCAAATTTAATTATTCTTGCCAACACTTTACATGAAGCAGTAAATGCACCAAAAGCAGAACGTGAAGAATATTTTAAAAAAATTGAAGAACTTGAAGCTACAATTGAAGAAATCACACACAAGACACACTTAGAATTGAGTAAAAACTTCATTACTCCATTTGATAGAGAAGATATTCATGCTCTTATTAAATCTATTGATAATGTTGCCGATAATATGCATGGTGCAGCAAGTAGAATCAGATTATATCAAGTTGACAAAATCACTAAATCAATTAGAAAATTAACGGAGATAAACTTGGAAGCATGTCAATTAATTGGTGAAGGTATCAAGCAATTAAAAGATATGAATAATATCAAAATGATTAAGGAAACTTGCAAAAAAATCAATAAACTTGAAAGTAAAGCTGATGTAGTTTTTGATAAAGCTGTAGCTGATATTTTTGAAAATGAAACCGATGCTAAAAATATCATTAAATATAAAGAAGTACTTTCAGCTTTAGAAATGGCATCTGATAAATGCAAAAGTGTTTCTAACGTTATGGAGCAAATCTCTGTTAAACATTCATAAATAATTTTATCTAAAATTCTATATTTATGGATTTTACTTTACTTATTGTAATCATATTTCTTGCCTTAGTATTTGATTATATCAATGGTTTCCATGATGCAGCAAATTCTATTGCTACAATCGTTGCCACTAAAGTTTTGACGCCTTTTCAAGCGGTTCTTTGGGCTGCATTTTTTAACTTTCTTGCTTATTGGGTTTTCGGATTTGGAGTAGCAGATACAGTTGCAAAAACAGCACATACAAGCAGTATTGATTTAACTGTAATTTTAGCCGGTGTTATTGCTGCAATCATTTGGAATATTATTACTTGGTTAAAAGGAATTCCATCATCATCTTCACATACACTAATTGGTGGTTTTGCTGGTGCAGCTGTTGCTCACGGATTTTCAGGTGTAACCGACATTGAGCATGCAGGATTCAAAATTGTAAATTGGTTTAAAGCAGCAAAAGAAGGCGAGTTATTGCCATCGGGTGTATTTATAGTTATTTTATTTATTGTTTTGGCTCCATTGTTAGGAATGATAATATCGTATTTCATTTCTTTATGGTTGATGTATTCTTCTAAGAAGAACATTTATCCAAAAATATTCACTATTGTTTTAATGCTATTAGTAGCTTGGTTTTTAGTATCAGTAATGGTAAACTATGAAGATATTAAAAAACCAAGATTTGAAAGTCATTTTTGGAGTGTAGTTACAGAACCACATAATATTAAATGGTTTTTAGTTGCTTTTATATTTTATAGTTTGGCAATTTTTAATTTATTATTCAGTAGTTTTTCTACAGCTACTGCCGAAAAGGTTTTAAAGAAAATGCAACTTTTATCTTCGGCAGCCTTTAGTTTAGGACATGGAGGTAATGATTCGCAAAAAGTAATGGGAATTATAGCAGCTGCAGTTGCTGTATTTATAAAAGATAATCCAAATTTTAATTTATCAGGATTTTGGTTAGATTTAAATGTAAAACTTCCTTCAGATTCTAATGGTGTTCATTTTGATGGAGTTATGCCAGAATGGATTCCACTTACATGTTACACAGTTATTGCATTAGGAACATTAAGTGGTGGATGGAAAATTGTAAAAACAATGGGTTCAAAAATCACGAAAGTTACGGCTTTTGAAGGAGTTGTTGCTGAATCTGCAGGTGCATTAACGTTGTTTACAACAGAGCATTTCAAGATTCCGGTATCAACAACTCATACTATTACAGGATCTATCATTGGAGTAGGAGTAACTAAAAGAGTTTCTGCTGTTCGTTGGGGAGTAACTGTAAAATTATTATGGGCTTGGGTGCTAACTATTCCTGTTTCAGCTGTTTTAGCTGCTATAGTTTATTATTTTATAAATTTATTTTAATTGTTAAAATAACTTATTTTACAAATACTACTAGTTAAAATATAATATTAAGTTTTATTGCCCAATGTTAAGTTTTCACCAAAATCGAAAACTTAACATTGGGCAATTGTTTTATATTGTATTTTTGTTAACGTAAAATTTACATTGAATTTACGTTTAATAAATACGAAAACAACCTCACAATGATAACTAAAAAAGAAAACACAGAAGACAATAACTTGGAAACGAATGAAAATTTGCAAGAATCAACAGCTATTGTTGTAGATTCTAAAGAAGAAGTAGTTTCTGAAAAACCAAAAACACGAACAAGAGCGACTAGAACTTCAACAGTTAAAGCAACTCCAACTCGAACAAGAACAAAAGTTGTTAAAGAAGCAACAGTAACAGAAGCTAAAGCAGAAGAAGTTCTTGAAGAAACTGTCTCTGTAAATAGCGAAAACACTGAAATTATGAAAGACTCAGAAAAAGAAAAAAAATCTAAAGCTAAAGACAAAGAGAAAAAAGAAAAAGACAAAAAGAAAGCTAAAGCTAAGAAAGACAAGCAAAAAGAAAAAGATAAAGAGAAAAAGAAAAAAGCTAAAAAGAAAGAGAAAGCTAAAAACCAAAAAGCAAAAGACAAAGCGAAAGCTAAAAAGAAAGAGCAAGCAAAGAAAAAAGCTAAATCTAAAAAGAAAGCTAAGTCTAAAAAATAATAATAATAAAAGCCGATGAAATTCGAGGGCACTGAAAAACATCGTTTATTTTGATTAGCACCGTTTTTTAGAGAATAAAAAAACGCTTATAGTAGGATTTTATACATCCGTTATAAGCGTTTTACTTTTTGCAACTGTTTTTTATTGTAG